>NZ_JBIAUR010000026.1:0-161951 GCF_042893105.1 Streptomyces sp. NPDC001663
GGCGTTGATTTTTGGCACGCTGTTGAGTTCTCAAGGAACGGACGCTTCCTTCGTACTCACCCTCACGGGCTTTCCTTCGGGCGCTTCCCTTCGGTCTTGCGTTTCCGACTCTATCAGACCGTTTCCCGGCCCGATTTCCTCGGCGCTTTCCAGGTTCCCGCTTTCGCGTTTCCCTTTCCGGCGATTCCGACTCTATCAGATCCTTTCGGACCTGACTCCCAGTCAGCGGGGCTTGTCCTCGCGGCCCGCTGGGCCGTTCCGACGAGTGAGACTTTAGCGGATTCCCGGCTCCCGAGCTAATCGGGACCGCGTCCTTTCGAACGGGGATTCCTCATTTCGCAAATACACATGCCAATTAATCGACGCCGGACAGATCGACTCGGCTGCCGAGTAGTGGTTGGTACTTGCGGAATGGCTGTCCGGGGACCGACCGAAGTCGGCGCTCACGTCGGACAACTCGGAGAACACTACGTACCGGGCCGAGGCGTGTCAACTCGCCTCCGGGCCGCACCCGTGAGGCGTACTCTGGCGCCATGACTACGCGTACGTGCACCCAGCTGTGGTGGGCCGCCTGACGGCGGCCGAGTTCACGTATGCACTCAACGGCCGCCGCCTCGGCGGCCGTTCTCGTTTCTCCCTCCAGAACTCCTGAGGGGCGGCCGGCCGGGACGGCGGCTCCGACCAGAAGGTGGAGTGGAGATGACACGGGTTTTCAGCGGGGTCAAGCCGACCGGGCACCTGACGCTGGGGAACTACCTGGGAGCCATGCGGCAGTGGGTCACGGTCGACCAGCACCGGGCGGACGCGCTGTTCTGCGTCGTAGACCTGCACGCGCTGACTGTGGACCACGATCCGGCGCGGGTGCGCAGGCTCAGTCGGCAGGCGGCGACGCTGTTGCTGGCGGTGGGGCTGGATCCGGAGCTGTGCACCGTGTTCGTCCAGAGTCATGTCGATGAGCACGCGCGGCTGTCGTACGTGCTCGAGTGCGTGGCGACCGACGGTGAGATGCGCCGGATGATCCAGTACAAGGAGAAAGCGGCTCGTGAGCGGGAGCGGGGCGGAAGTGTGCGGCTGTCGCTGCTGACGTATCCGGTGCTGATGGCGGCGGACATCCTCGCGTACGGGGCCGACGAGGTGCCGGTGGGGGACGACCAGGCGCAGCACGTGGAGCTGACACGGGATCTGGCCGTGCGGTTCAACCAGCGCTACGGGCATACGTTCGTGGTGCCTCGGGCGACGCTTCCGGCGGTGGGCGCGCGGGTCATGAACCTGCAGGATCCGATGTCGAAGATGGGGAAGAGCGACGATGCCGGGCCTGGGATCGTCTATCTGCTCGACGAGCCGGATGTGGTGCGGAAGAAGGTCATGCGGGCCGTGACCGACAGCGGGCGGGAGGTCGTGTACGACAGGGAAACGCGGCCGGGCCTCGCCAATCTGCTGGAGATCCTCGCCGCGTGCACGGGTGGGAACCCCGAGGAGCTGAGCGGTGTATATGAGTCGTACGGGTCCTTGAAGAAGGACACCGCAGCAGCCGTGGTCGAGCTCCTCAGGCCCGTACAGGAGAGGCACAGGGCGCTGTGCGCCGATCCGGGCTATGTGGAAGGGGTGCTGCGGGATGGTGCGGAGAAGGCTCGGGCGATGGCCCGGCCGACCGTGGATGCCGCTTATCGCGCGATCGGGTTGCTGCCGGCGGCGCCGGTCGATACCGGACTCGTGCTGAAGGCCGCTCGGTAGGCGCGTGGGCTGGTGGCGAGTCGCGATGCGAAGTGCTGGCGCATCGTGACCTCGCTGCCGAAGCCGGCGCGGCGGGCTACTTCGGGCATGGGCAGGTCGGTTCGCTCGAGGAGTTTCTGGGCTGCGGCGAGGCGCTGGTCGAGGAGCCAGCGGAGCGGTGGTGTGCCGGTCTCTGCCGTGAAGTGGCGGGCGAAGCTGCGCGGGGACATGCCTGCGCGGGCAGCCAGGTCGGCGACCGTGAGTGGTTCGTGCAGGTGGCGCAGGGCGTGTTCGCGTACGGCGGCGAGGGTGTCGGCGTCGCGGTCGGCTCGCGGAGTCGGGTGCTCGATGAACTGTGCCTGGGTTCCGGTGCGGAAGGGGGCGGTGACCATCGAGCGGGCGATGGTGGCGGCCGCTTCGGCACCGTGGGCCTGGCGGACGAGGTGGATGCAGAGGTCGATGCCTGCTGCGGTGCCTGCCGCGGTCCAGATGTTGTCGTCCTCGATGAAGAGAGCGTCAGGGACGAGGGTGACTTGGGGATGGTGTGCGCGGAAGAGCTCGACGAGGTTCCAGTGGGTGATGGCGCGGCGGCCGTCGAGGAGGCCGGCTTGGGCGAGGGTGAAGGCGCCGCCGCAGAGTCCGGCAATGGTGGTGCCGCGGGCGTGCGCGCGGTGGAGGGCTTCGAGGACGGGGGTGGGTGCGGGTGTGAGGTGGTCGTCGAGGCCGGGGATCACGATCAGATCCGCGCGCGACAGCCAGGCGAGGGAGCGGTCGGGGAGGAGAGCCATGCCTCCGCGCATCGGAATGGGGGTGGTGTCGGTGGCGACGCGGCGGAGGTCGAAGGCGGGAGCTCCGCGGTCGGTGCGGTCGGTGCCCCAGACCTCGGTGATGACGGAGACGTCGAAGGCGCGGATGCCGGGGAAGGCGACGAGGGCGACGCGGTAGGTGTTCTCTGCGGCCTCTGCGGCGTTCTCCATGGCTGGCAGTAAACCATCGATCGCTGTCTTTTCACCCTCTGGGGAGAGCTCGCTGCCGGCGGGAGGATCGTGGGCATGGAGATCGCGGAGAACGCAGCACTGGTGGTCGTGGACGTGCAGAAGGGCTTCGAGGAGGCCGACTTCTGGGGGCCTCGGAACAACCCGGGAGCCGATGACAACATCGCGGCGCTCATCGACGTCTGGCAGTCGACGGGGCGGCCGGTCGTCTTCGTACGGCATGACTCGCCGAAGCCTCGGTCGCCGCTGCGGCCGGGGTACGAGGGGAACGACTTCAAGGAGTACGTGCAGGAGAGGAGGGGGAAGGGGGCCGGTGCCGAGCTGTTCGTCACGAAGACCGTGAACTCGGCCTTCCTCGGGACGCCGGATCTGGCTGCCTGGCTGACGGCGGAGGGGATCTCGCAGTTCGTGCTGGTCGGGATCCAGACCAACATGTGCGTGGAGACGACGGCTCGTATGGGAGGGAATCTCGGGTACGACGTGGTGGTCGCGTACGACGCGACGTACACCTTCGATCTGGAGGGGCCGTTCGGCTGGCGGCGCAGTGCGGACGAGGTTGCGCAGGCGTCGGCGGTGTCGCTGCACGGGGGCGGCTTCGCGCGCGTGGTGACCTCTAAGGAGGTGGTGGACGCCGCGGGGTGACCGCCCCCGGGCGGTGGGAGCGTCAGCTCTTGTTGCCGGAGGCCAGTTCGCGGCTGCGGTCGCGGGCGGCTTCGAGGGCGGCGATGAGTGCGGCTCGTACGCCGTGGTTCTCGAGTTCGCGGATGGCGTTGATGGTCGTGCCCGCGGGGGACGTGACGTTCTCCCGGAGCTTGACCGGGTGTTCGCCGCTGTCGCGGAGCATGGTCGCGGCGCCGATCGCGGACTGGACGATGAGGTCGTGGGCCTTGTCGCGGGGCAGGCCGAGGAGGATGCCGGCGTCCGTCATGGCTTCGACCAGGTAGAAGAAGTAGGCCGGGCCGGAGCCGGAGAGAGCGGTGCAGGCGTCCTGCTGGGACTCGGGGACGCGGAGCGTCTTGCCGACGGCGCCGAAGATCTCCTCGGTGTGGGCGAGGTGGTCGGCGGTGGCGTGGGTGCCGGCGGAGATGACGGACATGGCCTCGTCGACGAGGGCGGGGGTGTTCGTCATGACGCGGACGACCGGGGTGCCGGTGGCGAGGCGGTCCTCGATGGAGGCGGTGGTGATGCCGGCGGCTCCGCTGATGACCAGGCGGTCGGCGGGGACGTGGGGGGCGAGTTCGTCGAGGAGGGCGCCCATGTCCTGCGGCTTGACCGTGAGGATCAGGGTGTCGGCGGTCTTGGCGGCTTCCGGGTTGGTGACCGGGGTGACTCCGTAGCGGGTGCGGAGTTCTTCGGCTCGTTCCTGGCGGCGGGCGGTGACCAGGAGGTCGGCGGGGGCCCAGCCGCCGCGGATCATTCCGCTGAGCAGGGCTTCGCCGATCTTGCCGGTGCCGAGGACTGCGACTTTCTGGGTCATGGCGCGGGTGCCTCCGGTGGTTGCGTCGTCCGGGTTCATCCTTGCACCGGGGGCGGGTGTGCGGCTCGGGTGTCCGGTGGGCGGGACGTTGCCCTGCGGGTGGGCGTCGGGCTTTTCTCGCCCCCGCCGCCCCTACCCGTCCCGTCCCAGGGGCGCTGCCCCTTCGGCCCCGCCAGGGGGCTCCGCCCCCTGGACCCCCGATCGGCCTGAACGGCCTCGTCCTCAAACGCCGGACAGGCTGGATGGTACCGACCGGCATCCACCGGGCCGGCCCGCTCCGTCACGCTGTCCTTCGCCTCAGTGTTGCGGCTCCCAGGCCAAGTACAAGCAGGGCGCAGCCCGCCACGATCAGGGCGTCCCGTACGAAGTTGGCTGTCATGTCCGTGTGTTTGAGGACCTCGTTCATGCCGTCCACCGCGTAGGACATGGGGAGGACGTCGGAGATGGCTTCCAGGGCGGGGTGCATGTTGTCGCGTGGGGTGAAGAGGCCGCAGAGGAGGAGCTGAGGGAAGATCACCGCCGGCATGAACTGGACCGCCTGGAATTCGGAGGCCGCGAAGGCCGAGACGAAGAGGCCGAGGGCGGTGCCGAGCAGGGCGTCGAGCAGGGCCACCAGGAGCAGGAGCCAGGGGCTGCCCGTGACGTCCAGGCCCAGGAACCAGACCGCGAGGCCCGTGGCCAGGGCCGACTGGATGATCGCGAGGGTGCCGAAGGCGAGGGCGTAGCCGGCGATCAGGTCGCCCTTGCCCAGCGGCATGGCGAGGAGGCGTTCGAGGGTGCCGGAGGTGCGTTCGCGCAGGGTGGCGATGGACGTGACCAGGAACATCGTGATGAGGGGGAAGATGCCGAGGAGTGACGCGCCGATGTTGTCGAAGGTGCGCGGGCTGCCGTCGAAGACGTAGCGCAGCAGGAACAGCATCACGCAGGGGATGAGGATCATCATCGCGATGGTGCGCGGGTCGTGGCGGAGCTGGTGCAGGACCCGGGCCGCGGTGGCGGTGGTGCGGGAGGCGTTCAGGGCGCTGGTGGGCGCGGGCGTCATCGTCGTACCGGACGGGGTCGTCATGGTCATGGGGTCGTCTCCTTTTCGCGGGCGGCGGCCGTCGCCTCGTCGACCAGGTGCAGGAAGGCCGCCTCGACCGTGTCCGAGCCGGTGCGGGTGCGCAGGGCGTCGGGGGTGTCGTCGGCGAGGATCTCGCCCTCGCGCATCAGGAGCAGGCGGTGGCAGCGCTCGGCCTCGTCCATGACGTGGGAGGAGATGAGGAGGGTGGCGCCGCGGGTGGCGGCGATGTCGTGGAAGAGGTTCCAGAGGTCGCGGCGGAGGACCGGGTCCAGGCCGACGGTCGGTTCGTCGAGGACCAGGAGTTCGGGGGTGCCGAGGAGGGCGACGGCGAGGGAGACGCGACTGCGCTGGCCGCCGGAGAGGTTGCCGGCGAGGACGTCGGCGTGGCTGGTGAGGTCCACGTCGGTGAGGACGCGGTCGACGTCCTGGCGGCGGTCGGCGCCCGCGCGGCCCGGGGCGAGGATCGCCGTGAAGTAGTCGAGGTTCTGACGGACCGTCAAGTCGTCGTAGACGGAGGGGGCCTGGGTGACGTAGCCGATGCGGGTGCGGAGGGTGGGGTGGCCGGCGGGGCGACCGAGGACGTCCAGGGTGCCGGTGACCTTGGCCTGGGTGCCGACGATCGAGCGCATGAGGGTCGACTTGCCGCAGCCGGACGGGCCGAGCAGGCCGGTGATCTGGCCACGGGGGACGGTGAAGTCGAGGCCGCGCAGGACGGTTCGGGGGCCGCGGACGACGGTCAGGCCCTCGGCCCGGACGGCGGTACGGGCGCCTTCCGGGTCCGGCGGGTCGGCGGCGTTCCGGGTTTTATTCATCATGCGATGAACATTCCTCCTCCGGAGCGGGCCGTGTCAAGCGCGGCATGTCAGACGGGATGCAGGCGGGTCGTACGGGGGCGCAGGCGCGCGTGGGTGCGAACGGAGCGAGGGGGTCCGGTTCCTATGCCTCCGGGTTCACCGGGCGGACACATGTGCCCAGTGCGCGATCAACTCCCCTGACCGACAATGGATTTCAGTGCGAGGTCATATGCCGCGCACGGAACTTCGCCGTGCCCTCCCCCGGTTCGGCACCCACGCATCTCCCGCTCGATCACCGGAGGTGCTCCCGTCATGCGCATGCGTTGTGGCGTACGCAAGGCCGATCTGTTCGCTTCTCTCGTCGTGTTTCTCGTCGCGCTTCCGTTGTGCGTGGGCGTGGCCATCGCCTCGGGTGTGCCCGCCGAACTGGGGCTGGTCACCGGCATCGTCGGCGGGCTGGTCGCCGGGGCGCTGCCCGGCAGCAGCCTGCAGGTGAGCGGGCCGGCGGCCGGGCTGACGGTGCTCGTGTACGAGGCCGTCGACTCGTACGGCGTCGAGGTGCTCGGCGTGCTGGTTCTCGGCGCCGGGCTGGTGCAGCTGGGGCTCGGGGCGCTGCGCCTGGGGCGGTGGTTCCGGGCCGTGTCGGCGGCTGTTGTGCAGGGGATGCTCGCCGGCATCGGGCTGGTGCTGGTCGCCGGGCAGGTGTACTCGCTGGGCGACGCGGCCGCGCCCGCGACCGGGCTCGGGAAGATCGCCGGGCTGGTGTCGCTGCCGGGCCTGGTCGATTCCGTGGCGTTGTCAGTGGGGGGTGCCACCATTGCCGTATTGCTGCTGTGGCCGCGTTGGCGCAGGGGTGCGCGGGTGGTGCCTGCGCCGTTGGTGGCGGTGGCGGTGGTGTCGGCGGTGACCGGGGTGTTCGACCTGGGGGTGCGGCGGGTCGACGTGCGCGGGCTCGTCGACGCGGTGCGGGTGCCGGAGGCGGCGGACTTCGGACGGCTTACGGAAGTGGGGGTGATCGGGACCGTTGTGGCGTTCGCGCTGATCGCGTCGGCGGAGTCGTTGTTCAGCGCGGCTGCGGTGGACCGGCTGCATCGCGGGCCGCGGACGGATTACAACCGGGAGCTGATGGCGCAGGGCGCGGGGAACGCGGTGTGCGGGGTGCTGGGGGCCCTGCCGATGACCGCGGTGATCGTGCGCAGCGCGGCGAATGTGCAGGCGGGGGCGCGGACCAAGGCCTCGCGGGTGCTGCACGGGGCGTGGCTGCTTCTGTTCACGGCCGTCGTGCCCGGGGTGCTCGGGGTGATTCCGGTGGCGGCGCTGGCCGGACTGCTGGTGTACGCCGGGTGCAGGCTCGTTCCGGTGCGGGAGGTGCGGGCACTGTGGCGCGGGCACCGGGGCGAGGTGGTCGTGCTGGTGGTGACGGCGGGAGCGATCGTCGTCGGGAATCTGCTGGAGGGCGTGTTGGTGGGGCTGGCGCTGGCCGTGGGCAAGACCGCGTGGGACGTCAGCCATGTGCATGTGGAGACCGAGGACCGGGGGGACGCGGGGGTCGTCGTACGGGTGTTGGGGCATGCGACGTTCCTGCGGCTGCCGAAGCTGCTGGAGGCGTTGGAGGCGCTGCCGCACGACCGGGCTGTGCGGCTGGAGTTGGGCGGCTTGCGGCATGTGGACCATGCGTGTGCGGCGGCCCTGGAGGGGTGGGCCGCCGCGCGGGGTCATGAACCGATGGCCACGAGCAGCTCGACGACGTAGGTCTCCTCGACGATCCCGTCCGGGAAGACGGCGAGCAGGTGGTCCCGCTCCTCGGCGAGGAAGGCGCGGGCGTTCTCCTCGCCGTGGACGAGGAAGATCGAGTGGCTGCCGATGTTGGCCAGGTGCCGGTCGACGGGGACGTGGCGGCTCCAGCGGACCCTTCGGTGCTCGAAGTGCAGGCGGCCGGTGGGGTCGGCGAGGGCGGAGCGGACACCGCTGCCGTTTCTGTCCACGATCCCGTCGCCGCCGAAGTGACGCCCGATCCGGACCGTCTGCTCGTCGATCCACGGCACGTCCAGGGCGCTCGTGTTCCACCACAGCGCGAGCGCCCCGCCCGGCCGCAGCACGCGCAGGGCCTCCGGCACCGAGTGGGCCGGGTCGGTCCAGTGCCAGGCCTGGGCGTAGGTGAGGAAGTCGGCGGAGGCGGTGGCGAGCGGGAGGGCGTTGCCGCTGCCGCGGACGATCGGGACGTCGGGGAGGCTGCGGCGGAACTGTGCCGCCATGCCCTCCCCGGGCTCCACGGCGATGACGTCGGCGCCGCGGGCGCGCAGCAGGGCGGTCGCGATGCCGGTGCCGGCGCCGATGTCCGCGACGCGGGCGCCCGTCAGCGATCGGCCGGCCATGTCTTCGACCGCGTCGAAGAGGGCGGGCGGGTAGGAAGGGCGGTTGGCGGCGTACTGGGCTGCGGCGACGTTGAAGGAGTGCGCGCGGGTGGTGTGGGAGGAAGCCGTCATACGGCCATGGTGGCCCGGATGCGTGCAGGGGGCAGTGAGTTTTTGGTGAGAGGCGGCTGAGGCCGCCGCCGAGATCCGTCGGCTAGGAGCGGCGGCGCTTCTTCCTCTGCGGGTTGCCTGTGCGGCGGGACGTGCGCTTCTCGTGTTGTTTCAGGGCCGTCTCGTACTCCTCGCGGTGGAGTTTCTCGCCGGGGGCCTCGGTGAGGGAGCGGAAGAAGTAGGCGAGGAGGGAGCCGACGAAGCCGATGGCCAGGAGACCGCGGAGGGAGGCCTGGCGGTCGGGGTCGGGGCGCTTGCCGAAGGAGTCCCAGGTGTGGCGGAAGGCCAGCGCGCTGCAGACCGCGAACATGACGACGATCAGGACGGTGACGAAGGCGCCGGTGTCGGCGAGTTGGACGCCGTCGAAGGCGAAGCGGAGGACGAGGCAGGAGGCGGCCGCGGTGGCGAGGGAGCCGACGGCGACTCCGATGCGGCGGGGGGTGTAGCCGTTGTCGTGGTTCACCCAGGTGGTGCCGAAGAAGCGGAGGGGTTCTGGGCGGGGGCCCGTGGAGCCCGCGGTGTCCTGGGTGCCGGTTTCGTCGCTCACGGGACGATTATGGCTCCCGGGTTGCCGCGGGCTCCCTGCGGGTTCAGCCGCAGCGGGAGGCTATGTAGCCGTCGCTGCCGGTTTTGACGTAGGTATCCGAGATGTACTCACCGCTGTCGATGTTGTCCCAGATGTTCGACGTGCCGTAGTAACCCGAGACCGTCGTGCCGGGCGTCTGGCAGAAGATCGGGACGCTCGATCCTTCGGGCAGGACACGCACGATGGTGTAGTTCGTGCCGGGTCCGCTGCGGACGTTCACTCGGACACCGGGTGCGATCGGGTAGGTCTTCACGGTGGCCGCGTTCGCGGTGGCCGCCGAGCCCATCACCATGAGCAGGGCGCCGGCCGCGCCCGCGAACAGGACGGATCTACGTCTTCCGGAAGTCATCAGGGTCCTTCGGAGAGTTGGTCAGCCGCAGCGGGAGGCCACGTAGCCGTCGGTACCGGTGAGCACGTAGGCGTCGGAGACGAACTCGCCGTCGTCGATGTTGTCCCAGATCTTCGAGGTGCCGTACGGGCCGGTCACCGTCGTGCCCGGTGTCTGGCAGTAGATCGGGACCTTCGCGCCCTCGGGAAGGACCCGGACGATGCCGTACTGGGTTCCCGGGCCGCTGCGGACATTGAGGCGGACGCCCGGTGCGACCGGGTAGTAGTGCACGGCTGCCGTGACGGCGGCGGCCGCCGTGACGGCCTTCCCCTCGCCGCTCTCGGCTTCTTCGACGTGGTCAACAGACATGAAAAACCTCCCCCGTTGAGCCCCATGAATGCCATGGGGTCCCGTTCATTCCCCTAAAACACGCCATGAAACACATGTACGCAACTCGCTCGCGAACGCTAGCAAGCCGCCTCCGTCTCGTACGAATCATCGACTAGGCTCCGTGCGTCGCGCGCGCGGATGAACAGCACGGGGGTGGTCCCATGGCGCCACAGCACAACACCGGAGCGGGCGCGGAAGCGGAACTTCCCGAGTACGCCGGTCACTACCGCCTGGAGTCGTGCCTCGGCTCGGGCGGCATGGGTGTCGTGCATCTCGCGCGGAGCACCTCCGGGATGAAGCTCGCCGTAAAGGTCGTACACGCCGAGTTCGCCAAGGACCCCGAGTTCAGAGGGCGGTTCCGGCAGGAGGTCGCTGCGGCGCGGCGGGTCAGCGGTGCCTTCACCGCGTCCGTGGTCGACGCCGACCCGGAGGCCGAACGGCCTTGGATGGCCACGCTGTTCATTCCGGGGCCGACCCTCTCCGATCATGTGAAGCGGAACGGGCCCATGCCTCCTGCGCAGTTGCGCCGTCTGATGGCGGGACTGGCCGAGGCGCTCCGCGACATCCATCGCGTCGGGGTCGTGCACCGGGATCTGAAGCCGAGCAATGTGCTGCTCGCCGAGGACGGGCCGAAGGTCATCGACTTCGGTATTTCTCGGCCAAAGGACAGCGAACTGCGCACGGAGACCGGGAAGTTGATCGGCACCCCTCCCTTCATGGCCCCGGAGCAGTTCCGGCGGCCGCGGGAGGTGGGGCCCGCCGCCGACGTGTTCGCGCTCGGGTCCGTCCTGGTGCACGCGTCGACCGGGCGCGGTCCGTTCGACTCCGACAGTCCCTACGTGGTCGCCTACCAGGTCGTACACGACGAGCCGGATCTGACCGGCGTACCGGAGGACCTGGCGCCGCTGGTGCTGCGCTGCCTCGCCAAGGAGCCCGAGGACCGTCCCACGCCCGACGAACTCATGCGGGAACTGCGGTCGGTGTCCGCCTCGTACGACACACAGGCGTTCATACCGGCGCAGCGCACGGTGGGCGATCCCCCGCCTCCGGAGCCCCGCGCCAAGGCCTCGCCGTCGCAGCCGCCGGCCAAGGGGCGCCTGCGCAGGAAGACGCTGCTCGTGGCCGGTGCGCTCGTCCTGGTCACGGGCGGTGTGTTCGCATCGGTTCAACTGCTCGGCCAGGAGTCCTCCCCCGCGAAGGGGGCCACACCACACGCCACCACCTCTGCGGGAGTTCGTACGTGGGCGACGACGCCGGTGTCCGGTGGCGAGGGCCCGCCCCGCTGCTCGTACGGCGTGGGGAAGCTGGTCTGTGTCCGGCCCGGCGTGGTCTTCGCCGTCGCCCCGTCCGACGGCAGCCTGCTGTGGCGGCATCGTGCGGATACGACGCGTTGGAGTGTCCCGCCGGTGCTCTCAGGAGGTCTCGTACAGCCCTTGGCCGACCACGGCCACCGACTGGAGGCGCTGGACCCCGCTTCGGGCAAGGCACGCTGGGAGCGGAACGTGACCGCCTACAACCTGGTGAAGCAAGTCGGCGGCATGCTCCTGCTGACCCACGCGGACGGCACGGTCAGCGGCGTGGACAGCGCGACCGGCGACACCAAGTGGACCCGGACGATACCGGGGAGCTACCGCACGTCCTCCTTCGTCTCCTTCGCGGGCGACCGGCTGGCGTACATGACGAGCGTCTCCTACGACGGGTCGAGAACGCGCGTCACCGCCGTGGATCCGGTCACCGGCGACGTGCGGTGGGACACCCGGCTGAACGGCTCCCTCAAGCCCTTCGGCGCCTCCGGCGGCTCCGTGTTCTTCCTCTCCGTCGACAACGTGTACGGGGACACGCACGCGGTGGTCCGCTACACACCGGAATCCAGCTCGGCGCTCAGGGTGCCGCTGCCCGTGAAGCGCCAGAGCGCCCGCGCCACCGTGCGCGGCGACGTCGTCTACCTGCTGGCCACAGGAGGCTCCCTCGAAGCCGTCGACATGGGCAAACGCAAGCAGCTGTGGCACCTCGAGACGTCCGTGAGCCGGGGTTCGGCACCGGTCGTCGACAGCCGTCACGTCTACATCAGCGCCGCCGACGGACGCCTGCTCGCCGTGGACGCCCGCAAGGGGACACTGGCCGGACAGACTCCCGCACGCCTCGGGAGCGACACAGGCGACGTGCCGGCCAGCCTGCCCGAGCCCGTCATCGCCGACTCCCGCGTCTACGCCACCGCCCCCGACGGCACCGTCTTCGCCGTCAACGCCCGCAAGCCGTCGGCCTGGTGACGCAAAAGGGGCCGCCTCCGAAGAGACGGCCCCTGTGAAACCTCAGCCCGGCTTCGAGCGGCGAGCCCTCAGCCCAGCTTCGAAACGTCCCGCACCGCGCCCTTGTCCGCGCTGGTCGCCATCGCCGCGTAGGCCCGCAGTGCCGCCGAGACCTTGCGCTCGCGGAACTTCGGGGCGTACACCCCACCCAGCGCCGCCTCGCGTCGCGCCAGCTCCGTCTCGTCGACCAGGAGCTCGATCGTGCGGTTCGGGATGTCGATGCGGATGCGGTCGCCGTCCTCGACGAGCGCGATCGTGCCGCCGGACGCGGCCTCCGGGGACGCGTGGCCGATGGACAGGCCCGAGGTGCCGCCCGAGAAGCGGCCGTCCGTGATCAGCGCGCAGGTCTTGCCGAGGCCGCGGCCCTTGAGGAAGGACGTCGGGTAGAGCATCTCCTGCATGCCCGGGCCGCCCTTGGGACCCTCGTAGCGGATGACGACGACATCGCCGTCCGTCACCTGCTTGTTGAGGATCTTCTCGACGGCCTCCTCCTGCGACTCGCAGACGACCGCCGGGCCCTCGAAGGTCCAGATCGACTCGTCGACGCCGGCCGTCTTCACCACGCAGCCGTCGACCGCCAGGTTGCCCTTGAGGACCGCCAGGCCGCCGTCCTTGGAGTACGCGTGCTCGGCGGAGCGGATGCAGCCCTCCGCCGCGTCCTCGTCCAGCGCCTCCCAGCGCTCGGACTGGGAGAAGGCCTCCGCGGAACGGACGCAGCCAGGGGCCGCGTGCCACAGTTCGACCGCCTCAGGGGACGGCGAGCCGCCGCGCACGTCCCACGTCTTCAGCCAGTCCGCCAGGGACGGGCTGTGGACCGAGTGGACGTTCTCGTTCAGCAGACCGGCGCGGTGCAGCTCGCCGAGCAGGGCGGGGATGCCGCCGGCGCGGTGCACGTCCTCCATGTAGTACGTGCGGGTCTTCGCGACGTTCGGGGCGACCTTCGCCAGGCACGGCACGCGGCGTGAGACCTCGTTGATCTCCTCCAGGCCGAACGGGACGCCCGCCTCCTGGGCCGCCGCCAGCAGGTGCAGGATCGTGTTGGTCGAGCCGCCCATCGCGATGTCCAGGGCCATCGCGTTCTCGAAGGCGGAGAAGGTCGCGATCGAGCAGGGCAGGACCGTGTCGTCGTCCTGCTCGTAGTAGCGACGGGTGATGTCCATCACCGTGCGGGCCGCGTCGACGTACAGCTGCTTGCGGGCCGTGTGGGTGGCCAGCACCGAGCCGTTGCCGGGGAGGGAGAGGCCGATGGCCTCGGTCAGGCAGTTCATCGAGTTGGCGGTGAACATGCCGGAACAGCTGCCGCAGGTCGGACAGGCGTTCTCCTCGATACGGAGGATGTCCTCGTCCGAGATCTTGTCGTTCACGGCGTCGGAGATCGCGTCGACCAGGTCGAGCGTACGGACTGTGCCGTCGACCAGCGTGGCGCGGCCGGCCTCCATCGGGCCACCGGAGACGAAGACCGTCGGGATGTTCAGGCGCAGGGCCGCGTTCAGCATGCCCGGCGTGATCTTGTCGCAGTTGGAGATGCAGATCAGGGCGTCGGCGCAGTGCGCCTCGACCATGTACTCCACCGAGTCCGCGATCAGGTCCCGGGACGGGAGCGAGTAGAGCATGCCTCCATGCCCCATCGCGATGCCGTCGTCCACGGCGATCGTGTTGAACTCGCGCGGGATGCCGCCCGCCTCCACGATCGCCTCGCTGACGATCCGGCCGACCGGCTGCAGATGGGTGTGGCCCGGCACGAACTCCGTGAAGGAGTTGGCGACCGCGATGATCGGCTTGCGACCGATGTCCGCGCCGGGTACACCGGAGGCGCGCATAAGGGCGCGGGCGCCCGCCATGTTGCGGCCGTGGGTGACTGTGCGGGACCTCAGCTCGGGCATCGTCGCTCGCTCCTTCAGAGACGGTCGTCAGAGACTTCAGAGACGGTCGTAAGAGACTTCTGACTGCTAACGAGCGTACGCCGGTCATCCAGGGGTCGGGACAGGGTGTCCGGATTGCGGAATGCCCGTCTCGACAACGCGGCGGGGACCCGGCGCTCAGGGCCCGGTCAGATGCCCCTGCACCACCGGCGCCACCCGCGCGATGATCTGCTCCACGTCCGCCGAAACCAGCGGCTCCACCTTGATCACGTACCGCAGCATCGCGCACCCCACGAGCTGCGCGGCCGCCAGTTCGGCGCGCAGCTCCGCGTCCGGCAGGTCCAGTTGGGCGGCGATGCGGCGCAGCAGCTGGGAGGCGATCAGCCGGCGGAAGACGGCGGCCGCGGCCTCGTTGTTGACGGCGGAGCGCACGATCGCCAGCAGGGGCGTACGGGTGGTGGGGTTCTCCCAGATGCCGAAGATGAAGCGGGTCAGGCGCTCGCCGACCTCCGCCGCCGGGCCCTCGGCCACCGCCTCCGGCGCGTTCAGCGCGGGCGCGAAGGCGACCTCGATCGCCGCCTCGAAGACCTGCTCCTTGGTGCCGAAGTAGTGGTGCACCAGCGCCGAGTCCACGCCGGCCGCCTTCGCGATGCCCCGTACCGAGGTCTTCTCGTAGCCGCGTTCGGAGAACTCCTCGCGGGCCACGGTCAGGATGCGGTCGCGGGTGTCGGCCGATTCCGTACGAGTACGTCGGCCCCGGCGCCTGGAGGAGGCGGCCTCGGTCACGGCCTGGGCACCTTCACGGCCGAGGCGAGATGGAGGCGCGTGAAGGCCAGCGCCTCCGCCAGGTCGGCCTCGCGTTCGGCGCCGGACATGGCGCGCCTGGTGTTGACCTCGATGACGACATGGCCGTCGAAGCCGGTCAGGGCGAGGCGTTCCAGCAGCTCGGCGCAGGGCTGGGTGCCACGCCCCGGCACGAGGTGCTCGTCCTTCGCCGAGCCCCTGCCGTCCGCGAGGTGGACGTGGCCGAGGCGGTCGCCCATGCGGTCGACCATGTGCATCGCGTCGGAGCGGGCGGTCGCGCTGTGACTGAGGTCGATCGTGAAGTGACGGTAGTCCTCCTTCGTCACGTCCCAGTCGGGGGCGTACGCGAGCATCTCGCGGTCGCGGTAGCGCCAGGGGTACATGTTCTCGACGGCGAACCGCACGTCCGTCTCGTTCGCCATGCGCCAGATCCCGGCGACGAAGTCACGGGCGTACTGGCGCTGCCAGCGGAACGGCGGGTGGACGACGACCGTCGTCGCGCCGAGCTTCTCGGCCGCCGCCCGGGCGCGCTGCAGCTTGACCCACGGGTCGGTGGACCACACGCGCTGCGTGATGAGCAGGCAGGGGGCGTGGACCGCCAGGATCGGGATGCGGTGGTAGTCGCTGAGTCTGCGCAGTGCCTCTATGTCCTGGCTGACCGGGTCGGTCCACACCATGACCTCGACCCCGTCGTACCCGAGGCGCGCGGCGATCTCGAACGCCGTCGCCGTGGACTCCGGGTACACGGAGGCCGTGGACAGCGCGACCTTCGCATCCGGGATGCGTACGACTGGCTCCGCCATGCCGACAGGTTACGGGGTGCGGGTGGCCGGGGGCCGCGCGCCTATTCGCCGTTGTGGGATTCGCCATAGGCGGGTGTGGGTTCGTGGGGGCTTGTCGCGCTGTTCCCCGCGCCCCTCAAAGCACCTGCGCGGACCCCATGTGATCCAGTCGACGCAGGATCACG
Source organism: Streptomyces sp. NPDC001663 (assembly GCF_042893105.1). NCBI lineage: Bacteria > Bacillati > Actinomycetota > Actinomycetes > Kitasatosporales > Streptomycetaceae > Streptomyces > Streptomyces sp. NPDC001663. Next base: position 15,814 of record NZ_JBIAUR010000026.1, read on the forward strand.
CCCTCCCGCAGGGCCCAGGGGCAGACCTCCAGGCTCTCCACGCCGAACAGGTCCATCGCGCCCTCGGCCACCAGGGCGCCCGCGAGCAACTGTCCCGCACGGCCCTCCGAGACGCCCGGCAGCTCCGAGCGCTGGGCGGTCGACATTCCCGCCAGCTGTGGGACCCAGGCCTCAAGGGACTCGCGCTTGAGTTCCCGCTGGACGTACAGGCCCTCCGTGGAGCGGGCCGCGCCTGCAATGCGAGCCAGTTGCTTGAAGGTCTTGGACGTGGCCACGACGTGATCCGGGGCGCCGAAGCGGGTGAACTCGCCCACCGTGCGGGCGATCTGGGCGCGTACGTGGCGTCGCAGGGCCCTTATGGACTCCGGGTCGGGCGGGTCGCCGGGGAGCCAGCCGCTGGTGAGGCGGCCGGCGCCGAGCGGGAGGGAGACCGCGGCGTCCGGTTCCTCGTCGATGCCGTAGGCGATCTCCAGGGAGCCGCCGCCGATGTCGAGGACGAGCAGCTTGCCCGCGGACCAGCCGAACCAGCGGCGGGCGGCGAGGAAGGTGAGCCGGGCCTCCTCCTCGCCGGTGAGGACCTGCAGCTCGACGCCGGTCTCGGTCTGCACGCGCGCGAGGACGTCGTCGGCGTTGCTGGCCTCGCGCACGGCGGAGGTCGCGAACGGGAGGAGGTCTTCGACGCCCTTGTCCTCGGCTGCCTGGAGCGCCTCGTGGACGACGCCGATCAGTTTGTCGACGCCGTCGGGGCCGATCGCCCCCGACTCGTCGAGGAGTTGGGCAAGGCGCAACTCCGCCTTGTGCGAATGCGCGGGCAGCGGGCGCGCGCCCGGGTGCGCATCCACCACCAGCAGATGCACCGTGTTCGATCCAACGTCGAGGACACCGAGTCTCATGTACGGAACGCTACTGCCACCTGGGCAGTCCTCCGTATTCCATGGGGCGGCGGGGGCCTTACGCTGGTCCTGTGCCAAAGACGAAAACGGCGAAGAAGGACAAGTCCGCCAAGGGTTCTTCGCAGGTGAAGCCGGCGAAGAAGGCGACGATGTCGAAGAAGGCCCGGGAAGCAGACGAGAAGGGCCTCGACTTCGCGCGCGCGTGGGTGGAATTCCCTGATCCGGCGGACGACGAGCAGGTCTTCCGGTGCGATCTGACATGGCTGACCTCTCGCTGGAACTGCATCTTCGGCAGCGGCTGCCAGGGCATTCAGGCGGGCCGCGCGGACGACGGGTGCTGCACGCTGGGCGCCCACTTCTCCGACGAGGACGACGAGAAGCGCGTGGCCGGGCATGTGGCGAGGCTCACGCCGGAGATCTGGCAGCACCACGACGAGGGCATGGAGCACGGCTGGGTCTCGGAGGACGAGGACGGCGACCGCCAGACGCGTCCTTACAAGGGCTCGTGCATCTTCCAGAACCGGCCCGGGTTCGCGGGCGGCGCGGGCTGCTCGCTGCACATCCTCGCCCTGAAGGAGGGCCGCGAGCCGCTGGAGACCAAGCCGGACGTCTGCTGGCAGCTGCCGGTCCGGCGCACCTACGACTGGATCGACCGGCCCGACGACACCCGTGTGCTCCAGGTCTCGATCGGTGAGTACGACCGCCGGGGCTGGGGTCCGGGCGGCCATGACCTGCACTGGTGGTGCACGTCGGCGACCTCGGCGCACGGCGCGGGCGACCCGGTGTACGTGTCCTACCGGGCGGAGCTGACCGAGCTGATGGGCAAGGCCGGCTATGACCGCCTCGTCGAGCTGTGCGAGCAGCGGCTGGCCTCGCAGCTGCCCCTGCTGGCACCGCATCCGGCGGACCCCGTCGACTGACGGCATTCGGGCCTACGAGGCCTACGGCGCCGGCGAGGAGGACGGGCTCGGGGCGCCGCTGCCCGTGGGCCCGGGTGTCGGGCCGCCCGGATCGGACGGGGCCGAGCCCGTGGGGGTGGGCTGCGGGTCGGAGGACGAGGGCGGGTCGCTCGAGGTGGGGTTCGTGGGTGCCGTGGCGGTCGGGGTCGGTTCCGGGTCGGTCGGCGACGGGTCGTGCGGGCTCGTCGGTGCGGGGTCGGTGGGGCTGGGCGCGGTGCCGTAGCCCTCGATGGAGACGACGGCTCCGGCCGGTGAGATCGCCACCTGCGCGCTCCAGGAGCCGGACGGCTCGCGCAGAGAGTCGACGTACACCTTGATCGTCAACGACTGGCCCGGCGCGAGCGTTCCCGAGGACTGGCTCAGGTAGAGCCAGGAGACTCCCGTGGCCGCCGACCAGCGCACGGATTCGGAGCCGGTCGCGGTGAGGGTGACGAGCGTGGTGTCGCCGCTGTTGCCGGCCGAGACCTCGAGGTGTCCGGCGCCCTTCGCGCCGGCGATGCTGATGACCTCCACGGAGACATCGGGCTCGGCGCCGTTGCGGAAGCGGTTGTCGGTCTTGGTGCTGGCGTTTCCGGCGTTCTCGTAGCCACCCGCCGCCTCGCCGTCGAGGCTGTCGGGGCCGTGCGCCTCGCTGGCGGTGGCGGAGCGCCCGTCGACGGCCTCGGCGGCCGGTGAGCCGCGGTAGGCGGCCCAGAGGGCGAGCACGGGGGCCGCCACGACGGTGGCGACGACCGTCGTGGTGACGGCACGCGCGCGTAGGCGGTCCCGGCGGGCGGCGTGGTCCTTCGGGTCCATGGGGAAGCCGCGCCGGTCGAACCGGGGCACCACCCCGCCACGCGCGCGTGGCCGGTGCTCCAGCGCCATGTGCACGGCCGCGCGCGGTGCCTCCAGGACGGGGAGCTCGGCGGGGGTGACCATCGCGCCGGGCCAGCGGCCGGGCATGCCGCGCTCGGCGCTGCGGCGACAGCGTGGGCAGTCGTCGACGTGCCGGACGAGCTCCTTGCGCAGGGCCGAGCTGAGCACCAGCTGGTTGTCGCCGGTGAGCCGGGCGACGCTCGGGCAGCCGCCGGTCTCGACGACGGCGAGGGCCGCGCGCGTGCGCTCGACCTCGCAGGCGGCGGAGGCCAGCAGTTCGCGGGCGTTCGCGAGATCCATGCCGAGCACCGCGGCGACCTCGTGGGCGGCGAGGTGGTGGCGCACGGCGAGTTCGAGGGCCTCGCGCTGCTCCGGGCTGGTGCCGGCGGCCTCCGGCCAGGCGAGCAGGGCGAGTTCGCGGCGGCGCTGCTCCTGGACCTCGTCGGCGACGGGAGGTTCGGCGGGCTGCTGCTTCTCGGAGCCGTGCCGCCCGGCTGCGTGCGTGCTCTGACGTTTCTGCTTGGCCTCGGCCAGCTTGCGCAGACAGGCCCAGCGGGCCAGCGCGTACAGCCAGGCGCGGCGGTCCCCGGCCGACTCCGGACCGCGGCGCTTCTCGGCGAGCGCGAGGGCCTCGCCCAGGGCCGCGGTCGCCGCGTCGTGGTCGCACAGCACGGACAGGCAGTAGGTGAACATCCCGTCCAGATACGGCTCGTAGCGCGCGGGAGGGCGCTGCGCCAGCGTGCGCGCCGCGCCGCGGTCACGAGCCTCCCGGCGCGCCCGGTGTGCGCCGGTGGTGCGGGTCGAGGTCTCCGGACTGCTGCTCGTCATCCGTGGACCGTAGGCGCCGGAGAGCAGGCCCTTCTTCCCCCTTGAGCACATTTACTCCGTACGGGTGAAACGATCCCTCAATAGGGGACAGGAACCCTTCGTTCCGTGGCCGGTTCGCGATGGGCGGTGGCCGATTCACCGGGGTGAGCATTCGGCCGGCGGCCGCGTTGTCAGTGGCGGCGGCTACGGTTCTCGACATGGCCACCCGCACCAAGACCACCAAGGACCGCCCGTCCTACCGCTGCACGGAGTGCGGCTGGCAGACGGCCAAGTGGCTCGGTCGCTGCCCCGAGTGCCAGGCCTGGGGGACGATCGAGGAGTACGGCGCGCCCGCGGTCCGTACGACGGCACCGGGCCGCGTGACCACCTCCGCGGTGCCCATCGGCCAGGTCGACGGCCGCCAGGCCGCCGCGCGCTCGACCGGCGTGCCGGAGCTGGACCGGGTGCTCGGCGGCGGGCTCGTGCCCGGCGCGGTGGTGCTGCTCGCGGGCGAGCCCGGTGTCGGCAAGTCGACGCTGCTGCTGGACGTGGCGGCCAAGTCGGCGAGCGACGAGCACCGCACGCTGTATGTCACGGGCGAGGAGTCGGCGAGTCAGGTGCGCATGCGCGCCGACCGCATCAAGGCCATCCACGACCACCTGTATCTCGCCGCCGAGACCGATCTGGCCGCCGTGCTCGGCCACTTGGACGCGGTGAAGCCCTCACTGCTCATCCTCGACTCGGTGCAGACGGTCGCCTCCCCGGAGATCGACGGCGCCCCCGGCGGCATGGCCCAGGTGCGCGAGGTGGCCGGCGCACTCATCCGCGCCTCCAAGGAGCGCGGCATGTCCACCCTCCTCGTGGGCCATGTCACCAAGGACGGCGCCATCGCCGGACCCCGCCTCCTCGAGCACCTCGTGGACGTCGTCCTCAGCTTCGAGGGCGACCGGCACGCGCGCCTGCGTCTCGTACGGGGCGTCAAGAACCGCTACGGCGCCACCGACGAGGTCGGCTGCTTCGAACTGCACGACGAGGGCATCACGGGCCTCGCCGACCCAAGCGGACTTTTCCTGACCAGACGTGACGAACCGGTCCCCGGCACCTGTCTGACGGTCACCCTGGAGGGCCGCCGCCCCCTGGTCGCCGAAGTCCAGGCGCTCACCGTCGACTCGCAGATCCCCTCCCCCAGGCGTACGACATCCGGGCTGGAGACCTCCCGCGTCTCGATGATGCTCGCCGTTCTGGAGCAGCGCGGCCGGATCAGCGCGCTCGGCAAGCGGGACATCTACTCCGCGACGGTCGGCGGAGTGAAGCTCTCGGAGCCGGCCGCCGACCTCGCGGTGGCCCTCGCGCTGGCGTCCGCGGCCAGCGACACCCCGCTGCCCAAGAACCTCGTCGCGATCGGCGAGGTGGGCCTTGCGGGCGAGGTCAGACGGGTCACGGGGGTCCAGCGACGGCTCGCGGAAGCGCACCGTCTGGGCTTCACCCACGCGCTCGTTCCGGGCGACCCCGGCAAGATCCCTCCCGGCATGAAGGTCCTGGAAGTCGCGGACATAGGGGACGCCCTGCGGGTCCTTCCGCGGTCCCGTCGTCGAGAGGCCCCACGGGACGAGGAGGACCGCCGGTAGACTTTGCCCTGGTCTCGCCCATCCGTACGAACAGAACGTTGACACGGGGGCGCCCCAGAACCTGCGACCGGAGGAGTGCAGTGGCAGCCAACGACCGGGCAGCAGCTCCCGGAAAGTCCGGTGGGAGTTCCGGTGCCGATGGCCTGATGCGCGCCTCTCTGAGCGCCGTGGCACCCGGCACGGCCCTGCGCGACGGCCTCGAGCGGGTACTCCGCGGCAACACCGGCGGACTCATCGTGCTCGGCTTCGACAAGACCGTCGAGGTCATGTGCACGGGCGGCTTCGTGCTGGACGTCGAGTTCACGGCCACGCGCCTGCGTGAGCTGTGCAAGCTCGACGGCGGCATCGTGCTGTCGTCCGACCTGTCGAAGATCCTGCGGGCGGGCGTGCAGTTCGTGCCCGACGCGACGATCCCGACCGAGGAGACGGGCACCCGGCACCGCACGGCGGACCGCGTCTCGAAGCAGGTCGGCTTCCCGGTGGTCTCCGTCTCGCAGTCGATGCGCCTGATCGCCCTCTACGTCGACGGTCAGCGCCGTGTCCTGGAGGACTCCGCGGCGATCCTGTCGCGCGCCAACCAGGCCCTCGCGACCCTGGAGCGCTACAAGCTCCGCCTGGACGAGGTCGCGGGCACGCTGTCGGCGCTGGAGATCGAGGACCTGGTGACGGTCCGGGACGTGTCGGCGGTGGCCCAGCGCCTGGAGATGGTGCGCCGCATTGCCACCGAAATCGCCGAATACGTGGTCGAACTGGGCACCGACGGGCGTCTCCTCGCCCTGCAGCTCGACGAGTTGATCGCCGGCGTGGAGCCCGAGCGCGAACTGGTGGTCCGGGACTACGTCCCCGAGCCCTCGGCCAAGCGCTCCCGCACGGTCGACGAGGCCCTGTACGAGCTCAACGCACTCACCCACGCCGAGCTCCTCGAACTGCCCATCGTGGCAAGGGCCCTGGGCTACACGGGCTCTCCGGAGGCCCTGGACTCGGCGGTGTCGCCGCGCGGCTTCCGTCTCCTGGCCAAGGTCCCGCGCCTCCCGGGCGCCATCATCGACCGCCTCGTGGAGCACTTCGGCGGCCTCCAGAAGCTCCTCGCGGCAAGCGTGGACGACCTGCAGACGGTCGACGGCGTCGGCGAGGCCCGCGCCCGAAGCGTGCGGGAGGGGCTGTCGAGGCTGGCGGAGAGCTCAATCCTGGAACGGTACGTCTAGACCCGGCGTCAGGGGCTGCGCCCCCCGCCGGTCGCTCAGTCGCTAGCGAGCACGAACGACGTCTGCACCTTCGCGAAGCCTGGTGCCGCCGCCTCCACCAGATACGTCCCCGCCCCGGCCGACCCCGCCGGAGGCGTGGCGCACTCGGGAGCGCTCGGCTTGCGGTCCCACGCCACGGTGTACGTGATGCTGCTGCCGGCGGGCGCCCGGAACAGCAGGCTGCCGGAGGTCTTGGGGCAGTCGGCTGAGGACCAGTAGTCGTCGTCGCTGCCCGCCTGCGTGATCGTCAGCACCGCCTTCTTCGGGCCGAGATCCACCTTGCAGTCGAGGCTGGAGGAGTTGGTCGCGGTCAGCAGCAGAGTGGGCGCCTGACCGGGCTCGTACGTGTTGTGCAGGCTGCGCACGGTCAACTTCACTGCGCCGGCGGTGCAGTTGGGCAGGGTGGAACCCGCCGGAATCGTGTCGTTCCGGCCGACGCCGCTGCCCGAACCACCACCGGCCGACCCGTCCGACCCGGCGGAGTCGCCGGATCCGGACCCGTCCGAGCCGCCCGACTCCGAACTGCCCCCGGAATCCGAGCCGCTGGAGGCGCCGGGGCTCGACTCGTCGCGTCCGCCCGGGGCTTGGCTGATGGCGGGACCCGAACTCGACGGCCCCGCGGTGATCGTGGGCGCGGGAGTCTTGCCGTTGGATCCGTCGTCCTTCTTGCCGCCGCCACCGCCCGACGTGACGATCCAGGTGATCAGCAGCGCCAACAAGGCAGCCACAGACACGAGTACGGCCCTCCGGCGCCAGTAGATGGAGGAGGGAAGCGGCCCGACAGGATTGCGCAGAGATCCCACGGCGCAAACTGTACGAGAGATCGGCACGTTCGCTTGCCCCACCCGCCGCCAGTAGCGCAACTTTTCCGGATCATCATTCCGGACGTCACGCCCTGCGACCCACCGCGCACCCCGAGGGGCAACGTCGGCCGAACCGCCGCAGGCCATGGCAGGATCGGAAGGGCCATGACTGCGCCCACGAAGCCCCCGCACAGCGACGCCCTGCACGCCCCCGTCATCGACTGGTTCGACGAGCACGCCCGCGACCTGCCCTGGCGCCGCCCGGAGGCCGGGCCCTGGGGCGTGATGGTCAGCGAGTTCATGCTGCAGCAGACGCCGGTCAGCCGCGTCCTGCCCGTCTACGAACAGTGGCTGGCCCGCTGGCCGCGCCCCGCCGACCTGGCCGAGGAGGCTCCCGGCGAGGCGGTGCGCGCCTGGGGCCGGCTCGGCTACCCGCGCCGCGCCCTGCGTCTGCACGGCGCCGCGGTCGCCATAACGGAACGGCACGGCGGCGACGTACCGACCGACCACACCCAGCTCCTCGCTCTGCCCGGCATCGGCGAGTACACGGCCGCGGCCGTCGCCTCCTTCGCCTACGGGCAGCGCCACGCCGTGCTCGACACCAACGTCCGCAGGGTTTTCGCGCGCGCCGTCACCGGTGTGCAGTTCCCGCCGAACGCCACCACCGCGGCCGAACGCAAGCTCGCCCGCGCCCTGTTGCCCGAGGACGAGCGGACCGCGTCCCGCTGGGCCGCCGCCTCCATGGAGCTCGGCGCACTGATCTGCACCGCCAAGAACGAGACCTGCCAGCGCTGTCCCATCGCCGCCCAGTGCGCCTGGCGGCTCGCGGGCAAGCCCGAGCACGACGGGCCGCCCCGCCGCGGCCAGACGTACGCGGGCACGGACCGCCAGGTCCGCGGCAAGCTCCTCGCTGTACTGCGCGAAGCCCACGCCCCCGTGCCGCAGGCGGCACTGGACCGGGTGTGGCACGAGCCGGTGCAGCGGGCTCGGGCGCTCGACGGGCTCGTGGCGGACGGTCTCGTGGAGCCGCTTCCCGGTGGTTTGTATCGGCTGCCGATGACGTAACCCGCCGTAACGTCACGCCGCATCACAGCCCATAACACCGCCAAATCCCCATATAACGGCGCCAATCGGTGCGCCTCTTTACCCCGTTCCTATGTCCGTTACACAACCGACGGACAGCCGAGTGCTAGCCGAGCGTTGCTTCGGACAGTGCCGTGACAACACCTCCGTAGCTTCATTTGCGTACCCGGCAGACCGGGTCGACACGGAGACAGACCGACGGCGAACAGGCCGGCCGGACACGGGGATCGGGAGGCGGTTCAACATGGCGCAGGGCGAGGTGCTCGAGTTCGAGGAGTACGTCCGCACCCGGCAGGACGCGCTGCTGCGCAGCGCCCGCCGGCTGGTCCCGGACCCGGTGGACGCGCAGGATCTGCTCCAGACGGCGCTGGTTCGGACGTACGGCCGCTGGGAGGGCATCGCGGACAAGCGGCTCGCGGACGCCTACCTGCGCCGGGTGATGATCAACACGCGTACCGAGTGGTGGCGGGCCCGCAAGCTGGAGGAGGTCCCGACCGAGCAGCTGCCGGACGCGAGCGTCGACGACTCCACCGAGCAGCACGCGGACCGCGCGCTCCTCATGGACATCATGAAGGTGCTGGCGCCGAAGCAGCGCAGTGTGGTCGTCCTGCGACACTGGGAGCAGATGTCGACGGAGGAGACGGCCGCCGCACTCGGCATGTCGGCGGGAACGGTCAAGAGCACGCTGCACCGGGCGCTCGCCCGGCTCCGCGAGGAGCTGGAGAGCCGCGATCTGGACGCACGCGCGCTGGAGCGTGGGGAGCGGGAGCGTTGCGCGGTCTGACGGACTCGGGCCGAGGGACCTTGCAGGCGGCGTTCACGGCGGTGGCCGTGCTCGCCGCCCTAGCCCTGTTCGTGTCCGCCTGCGCCACCGGCGGCACCGGCGCCCGTGACGAGGGCCCGGCGCACGCCGACTCGGTGGCCGGCGCCGCGGCCTCGCCCACGCCGAGCCCCTCCCGGACCGCTGCCCGGGTGGACGCGGTCAAGCTCGTCAAGGACGATCCGACGGTGTCGGCGGAGGTCAAGCGCGAGCTGAAGCCGTGCGTCGCCGACGAGTACCCGGTGGACGTGTCGTACGGCGATCTGACCTCGGGCTCGTCGGACGACGTCGTGGTGAATGTGCTGACCTGCGGGGACGCGGTGGGGGTCGGCTCGTACGTGTATCGCGAGGAAGGCGGTCGGTACGAGAATGTGTTCAAGGTCGAGGAGCCCCCGGTCTACGCGGAGATAGACCGCGGCGACCTGGTGGTGACCAAGCAGGTGTACGAGAAGGGTGACCCGGTGTCGAGTCCGTCCGGCGAGGTAGTGACCACGTACCAGTGGATCGCGGGTCGTTTCACCGTGCGGTTCCACCAGCGGAACGACTACAGCAATGCCGTCGGCGGCGACGCCTCGGCGTCGTCGTGAACCGATCGGGCCCCTCGGAACGATCCAGTAGTAGCGGATCGCTCCGCCGGCAGCACCACGTACGCCACGACCGACACGACCGACACGAGAACTGAGAGCAGCGGGATGGCAGACCAGACCCACGTCCTGTTCGTCGAGGACGACGACGTCATCCGCGAGGCCACGCAGCTCGCCCTGGAGCGCGACGGCTTCGCGGTAACGGCGATGCCCGACGGGCTGTCGGGCCTGGAGGCCTTCCGGGCGAACCGCCCCGACATCGCGCTGCTCGACGTCATGGTGCCCGGCCTCGACGGGGTCAGCCTGTGCCGTCGTATCCGCGACGAGTCGACCGTGCCGGTGATCATGCTGTCGGCGCGTGCCGACTCGATCGACGTGGTGCTGGGCCTGGAGGCGGGCGCCGACGACTACGTGACCAAGCCGTTCGACGGTGCCGTGCTGGTCGCGCGCATCCGGGCGGTGCTGCGGCGCTTCGGTCACGCGAGCGGCGGCGAGAAGCCGGACGACGACGACGCCGAGGTGGCCGGCGGGGTGCTGACCTTCGGTGAGCTGGAGATCGACACCGAGGGCATGGAGGTGCGCCGGGCCGGACAGCCGGTGGCACTGACGCCGACCGAGATGCGGCTTCTTCTCGAGTTCTCCTCCGCGCCGGGCACGGTCCTGTCGCGCGACAAGCTGCTGGAGCGCGTGTGGGACTACGGCTGGGGCGGGGACACCCGGGTGGTGGACGTCCATGTGCAGCGACTGCGTACGAAGATCGGCCAGGACCGGATCGAGACGGTCCGCGGCTTCGGCTACAAGCTGAAGGCCTGAGCAGGGGCGTCTGGGAAATGCGGGGGATCTTCGGGCGCCCTGGTGCGAATGATGCGAATGATGCGAATGACATGAGCGGTACAGGTATCCGTACCGGCCTGCGGTGGAAGCTCAGCGCGGCCATCGCGCTGGTCGGCGCGCTGGTGGCGATCGCGCTGAGCCTGGTCGTGCACAACGCGGCCCGGGTCTCGATGCTGGACAACGCGCGCGATCTCGCGGACGAGCGGGTGCAGATCGCGCAGCGCAACTACGAGCTGTCCAACCGGACGAACTTCCCGAACGTCAAGATCGACGATCCGCAGCTGCCGTCGGCGCTGCGGGCGAAGGTCGAGGAGGGCCGGCGGGCGACGTTCGTGACCGACCGGAGCAACGGCGTGCCGGACATCTGGGCGGCCGTACCGGTCAAGGACGGCCATGTGCTGTCGCTGCACACCGGGTTCACCGACCGCAGCACGGACATCCTCAACGACCTCGACCAGGCCCTGGTGATCGGTTCCATCGCGGTCGTCCTCGGCGGCAGCGCGCTCGGCGTGCTCATCGGCGGCCAGTTCTCGCGCCGGCTGCGCAAGGCGGCGGCCGCGGCCAACCAGGTCGCCAGGGGCGAGTCGGACGTACGGGTGCGGGACGCGATCGGCGGGCTCGTACGGGACGAGACCGACGACCTGGCGAGCGCGGTGGACGCCATGGCGGACACGCTGCAGCAGCGGCTCGAGGCCGAGCGCCGGGTGACCGCCGACATCGCGCACGAGCTCCGTACGCCGGTGACGGGCCTGCTGACCGCGGCGGAACTGCTGCCTCCGGGCCGCCCCACCGAACTGGTCCTGGACCGCGCGAAGGCCATGCGCACCCTCGTCGAGGACGTCCTGGAGGTGGCCCGACTCGACGGCGCCTCCGAGCGGGCCGAGCTGCAGGACATCCTGCTCGGCGAGTTCGTCGCCCGGCGTGTGGCGGTGAAGGACCCCGCCATCGAGGTGCGGGTGGTGCACGAGTCGGAGGTCACGACCGACCCGCGGCGCCTGGAGCGCGTGCTGTTCAACCTGCTCGCCAACGCCGCCCGGCACGGCAAGCCGCCGATCGAGGTCACCGTCGAGGGCCGCGTCATCCGGGTCCGCGACCACGGCCCCGGCTTCCCCGCCGACCTCCTCGCCGAGGGCCCGAGCCGCTTCCGCACGGGCAGCACCGACCGCGCGGGCCACGGCCACGGGCTGGGCCTGACGATCGCCGCCGGCCAGGCCCGCGTCCTGGGCGCCCGGCTGACCTTCCGCAACATCCGTCCGGCGGGGGCGCCGGACCATGTGCCGGCCGAGGGCGCGGTGGCGGTGCTGTGGCTGCCGGAGCACGCGCCGACGAACACGGGCAGCTATCCGATGCTGCCGTAGCCGGCCGCCGTGGGGTGCGGCGTCAGGTGGTGGCGAGGAGCAGCTCCTCTCCCCGTGACGGCCGTAGCCCGTCCGTCCGGCCCGCGAAGTAGCGCTTCTCGAGCTCGGCGGCCGACACGTGCCGGGCTTCCCGGAAGCCGGTCTCGCGGGCGAGGGCGAGTATCCGCTCGGGCCTGAAGAAGCTGAGGAAGGGAGTCCCGGCCGCCCGGGCACCCTTCATCGCGATCTCGAGCTGCGGGCGCTGGTCCGGCTCGACGTCCTCGATGGGCCGCATGAAGGTCGTGACGAACATCGAACCGGGCGCCAGACCGGCGACGAGCCGGAAGGTGGCCGCGATCGCCTCCCGGGTGAGATACATCGTGACGCCGGCGGAGGCCACGACGGCGGGCCGCGCCGTGTCGAGCCCGGCCGCGAGCAGCCGCTCCCACCAGTCCCCCTCGAAGTCGACGGGCACCAGGCGCAGCCACTCGGGGACACCGAGACCGAGATCCGCCAGCCGCTGCCGCTTCCAGGCCTGCGGACCGGCCTGGTCGACCTCGAACACCCGCAGCCCACCGTCGCCGACATCCGACCGTCGTTGGGCGAAGGTGTCCAGTCCGGCGCCGAGGACGACGTACTGATCCACCCCTTCCCCGGCGCGCTCCACGACCAGGTCCTCGACGAACCGGGCGCGGGCCACGATCGACGCCCGAGTCCGTCGCGTGGCGTGCACGTCCATGTCGGGCCGGTCTCGCCATCCCTCCCCCGGATCCGCGATCCGCAGCCCGGCCTCGTCCTCGATCACGTACGGGGGCGCATCGGCCTGCCGGTGCAGGGCCCGCCAGAGGGCGACCCGCACAGCCGTGTGATCCGCGGCGGCCTCCCCGTCCGTGCCCGTCACCCGAAGTCCTTGGAGAAGTCCAGCTCCTCGCTGCGCTCGGTCAGCGAGTACCAGTTGCCGTTGTCGTCGCGGAAGATCGCCTCGATGCCGTACGGCCGCTCCTGCGGCGACTGCAGGAACTCGACGCCGCGTGCCTTGAAGGTCTCGTAGTCCCCACGGCAGTCGTCCGTCCTGAACGCCCCGGCCCCCAACACCCCCTTGCTGACGAGCTTCTTCAGCGCCTCGGCGGACTCGGGGTCAAGACCGGGCCCGTCCAGACTCATCAGCGCCAGCTCGACACCGGGCTGGTCCTTGGCCCCGACAGTGATCCACTTCATGTCCCCCATGGCGACGTCGTCGCGCACCTCGAAGTCCAGCTTCTCGGTGAAGAAGGCCATGGTGCGCTGCTGGTCGAAGGTCCATACGGTGGTGATGCCCAGCCCCAGGATCATGGCTCTGCTCTCCCTGCTCTGTCGGGCCCTGCTCGGTCCGGCTCGGTGCCGGTGTCCTGTCCGTCACCGTAGGCAGGGCGGGGACCGGGGCGCTTCTTCGAAATTGTGGTGGGGAAGCCGCCGGCCCAGAGCATGGCGTAGCACCCGGGTATGAGGGAGGCACCGCGGCCGACGTGCTTGGTGCGGTACTCGCTCGGGGTGAGGCCGGTGCGGGCCTTGAAGCGGGCGGAGAAGGTCCCGAGGCTGCTGAACCCGACCAGGTTGCAGATCTCCGTGACGCTCAGATCGGCACTGCGGAGCATCTCCTCGGCCCGCTCGATCCGGCGGTGCGTCAGATACTGCCCGGGCGTCTCGCCGTACGCCTCCTTGAAGGCCCGGATGAAGTGGTACCGCGAATACCCGGCATGCGCAGCCACGCCGTCCAGATCCAGCCCAGAATCGGCCCAGTCCCGATCCATGGCGTCCTTGGCCAGCCGCAACTGCCGCATTTTGTCCATGGAGCCGATGGTGACACGGGACTCCGACAACAAACCGAGACCGCTGCCGCCGACCAGCGCATCCAGCCCGTCCGGCGTGCGGGGACGAGACCGCTGCCATGCCCGACCCGCACCCACCCGCACGCCCAGCCCGTCCGGCGCCCGAGGACATGACCGCTGCCATCCCCAACCCCCACCCACCCGCAGGGGCACGCTTGATCACTGCCGGTCACTTCAGCCCGTCCGGCGTTTGAGGACGAGGCCCCTAACGGGCCGAACGGGGTTCGGGACGGAGCCCCGGCGGGGTGCGGGGGCGAAGCCCCCCGGAGGGTGCAGGCGAAGCCCCCCGGAGGGTGCAGGCGAGCCCCGCGGAGGGTGCGGGAGCGACGCCCCGCAGAGGGTGCAGGGGACGAAGTCCCCGCTGGGGTGCAGGGGCGCAGCCCCGCGAGGGGAGCAGGGGACGAAGTCCCCGCCGGGGTCCAGAGGCACAACCCCGCGAAGGGTGCAGAGCACAAAGTCCCCGCCGGGGTCCAGAGGCACAACCCCGCGAAGGGTGCAGAGCACAAAGTCCCCGCCGGGGTCCAGAGGCACAACTCGCGGAGGGGAGCACGGGACGAAGTCCCCACCGGGGTCCAGAGGCACAACCCCGCGAAGGGTGCAGAGCACAAAGTCCCCGGCGGAGTGCAAAGGCGCAGCCCCGCGAGGGGTGCAGAGGACGAAGTCCCCGCCGGGGTCCAGGAGCGCAGTCCCCGCCGGGGTCCAGGAGCGCAGCCCCCGCCGGGGGTCCAGGAGCGCAGCCCCGCGAGGGGTGCAGAGGCGCAGCCCGGCAGGCCCTGCCGGGGTCCAGGAGCGCAGCCCCCGCCGGGGGTCCAGGAGCGCAGCCCCGCGAGGGGTGCAGAGGCGCAGCCCGGCAGGCCCTGCCGGGATCCAGGAACGCAGCCCCGCGGAGGGGGCAGGGGGCGCAGTCCCCGCCGGGGTCGAAGGGGCAGCGCCCCTGGAGATGGGACGGGTAGGGGCGGCGCGGGCGAGGAAACACGACGAAGGCCCCCCGGGGCGGACACCATCCGGGGGACCTTCAGCTCACTGTCGGATCAGAGGGTCAGAGGCTCAGACGGCCTCGACAACCGGCGCCTGCGCCACCGCATCCGCATCCTCGCCAGGCCTAGGCGCAGCCGGCCCCGCCCCACGAAGCGCGACCTCCTTCACGAACACCGCCGCCACCAGCGCGACCACGGCCACCACGGACCCCAGCAGGAAGGCGGAGTGCGTGCCCGACGACACCGCGTGCTGGTACGCCTCCCGCGCCACGGCCGGCAGCTTCTCCAGGCTCTTCGCGTCCAGCTGCGCCGACTTCTCGGTGATCTTCGACCCCAGCGCCCCGGCCCGCTCGGACATGACGTCCTGCACCCGGTTGTTGAACAGCGCGCCCATGATCGCGACACCGAAGGACGAACCCAGCGTCCGGAACAACGTGGTCGACGACGACGCGACGCCCATGTCCTTCATCTCGACGCTGTTCTGCGCCACCAGCATGGTGATCTGCATCAGGCAGCCCATCCCGAGCCCGACGACCGCCATGAACACACCGGACGTGAACCGCGAGGTCCCGGTGTCCATCGTGGACAGCAGGTACAGCCCGACGATCATCAGCACACTGCCGACGACCGGGAACACCTTGTACTTGCCGGTGTTCGTGGTCACCCGCCCCGCCACCATCGAGGTCACCAGCATCGCGCCGAGCATCGGCAGAAGCAGCAGCCCGGAGTTGGTCGCGGACGCCCCCTGCACCGACTGCTGGTACAGCGGCAGGAACAGCGTCGCACCGAACATCACGAACCCGGTGATGAAGCCGATGATCGACATCAGCGTGAAGTTGCGGCTGCGGAAGATGTGCAGCGGCACGACCGGCTCGGCGGCCTTGGTCTGCCAGAACACGAACCCGACCAGAGCGGCGACACCGATCCCGATGAGCTCCATGATCCGCGCGGAGGACCAGGCGTACTCCGAACCACCCCAGGTGGTGACCAGCACGATCGACGTGATGCCGACGGTCAGCAGCACGACACCGAGGTAGTCGATACCGGCCTTGGACCGCTTCTTCGGCAGATGCAGCACCGCACTGATCAGTCCGAGCGCGAAGACACCCAGCGGCAGGTTGATGTAGAACGACCAGCGCCAGCCCCAGTTGTCCGTGATGGTGCCGCCGACCAGCGGTCCGCCGATCATCGCGAGCGCCATGACACCGGCCATCATGCCCTGGTACTTGCCGCGCTCCCGCGGCGGAATCAGGTCACCGATGATCGCCATGACGCCGACCATCAGACCGCCGGCGCCGAGACCCTGGATCGCCCGGAAGCCGATCAGCTCGCCCATGTTCTGGGCCATGCCGCTGAGCGCGGAGCCGATCAGGAAGATCACGATCGAGGTCATGAAGGTGGCCTTGCGGCCGTACATGTCACCGAGTTTGCCCCACACCGGGGTGGCCGCCGCGGTGGCCAGCGTGTACGCCGTCACCACCCACGACAGGTGCTCGAGTCCGCCGAGCTCGCCCACGATCGTCGGCATCGCGGTGCCCACGATCATGTTGTCGAGCATCGCGAGCATCATGGTGATCATGAGCGCGAGCAGCACCACCCGCACGCTCTTGGGCTGTTTCTCCGCCCCTGGTTCGGTCGTGTCGACCGTCTGTGTGTCCGCCATCGTTCCCACTCCCCTAGGTACTGCGGTACTTCCGGTACTGACCCCAGCCGGCTACTTACTTGCCGCCCGGCTAGTTGACTACACTGGGGAAGGTAGACCCGTAACTAGCCGGGCGTCAAGTAAGTTTTCTAGCCGGGCGGCAAGCAAGTTCGCAGGGGGCGTGAGGAGCGCGACAATGGGCGGCACGATGGACGGCACCAAGCGGCAGCGCCGCGGCAACACCCGCCAGCGCATCCAGGACGTCGCGCTCGAACTCTTCGCCGAGCAGGGCTACGAGAAGACCTCGCTGCGCGAGATCGCCGAGCGTCTGGACGTCACCAAGGCAGCGCTGTACTACCACTTCAAGACGAAGGAAGAGATCCTCGTCAGCATCTTCGAGGACCTGTCCCATCCGATCGAGGAACTGATCGAGTGGGGCAAGGGCCAGCCGCACACCCTGGAGACGAAACAGGAGATCATCCGCCGCTACAACGAGGCGCTGTCCGAGGCGGCCCCGCTCTTCCGCTTCATGCAGGAGAACCAGGCGGCGGTGAAGGAACTGCGCATCGGCGAGATGTTCCGCAACCGCATGATGGGCATGCGCGACATCCTCATCGACCCGGCCGCCGACCTGGTCGACCAGGTCCGCTGCATCAGCGCGGTGTTCACGATGCACGCCGGGATGTTCGCCCTCAACGACCTGCCGGGCACCGACGAGGAGAAGCGCAAGGCGGTCCTGGAGGTCGCGACCGCCCTGGTGACCCAGGCGCACCAGGGCATGCACGCGACCCTCGAGACCCCCTAGGGCCTCTGGGCGATCAGACCTTCACGCCCTTGGTGCGCAGGAAGGCGACCGGGTCGACGGCCGAGCCGTAGTTCGGGGTCGTACGGATCTCGAAGTGCAGGTGCGGGCCGCTGGAGTTGCCGGTGTTGCCGGACCGGGCGATGTGCTGGCCGGTGGCGACGACCTGGCCGACCCTGACGTCGATCCGCGACAGGTGGGCGTACTGCGAGTAGGTCCCGTTGCCGTGCTTGATGACTATGGCGTTGCCGTACGCGGGTCCGTCGCCGGCGCCGTTGCCGCCGGCCTTGACGACCGTGCCGCCGTGCGCGGCGACGACGTTGGTGCCGCTCGGCACGGCGAAGTCCTGACCGCTGTGGGTGGACTGCCACATGCCGCCGGCCTGGGCGAAGCTCGCGGAGAGCGTGTACTTCTTCACCGGGTGGGCCCAGGAGACCGCCTTCTTCGCGGCAGCGGCCTTCTTGGCGGCGGCAGCCTTCTTCGCGGCGGCCGCGGCCTTCGCCTTGGCGGCAGCGGCGGTCTTGGCCGCCTTGGCCTGAGCGGCGGCCTGAGCCTGGACGGCGCTCGCCGCGCTGGAGGCGGAGGTGGCATCGGCGGCGGCCGCGACCCCGGCCCCCAGCACGACCGACGCTCCGAGGCCGGCGGCCAGGACGGCCGCACGGGTGCGCAGCAGGGACGTACGGGAAGAACGGGGGGTGACACGCGAAGACATCGAAACCTCAGGGGATCGGGGACAGAAAAGCCACCCGGCGCACATGCGGTCGCCGGATGGGCCATCCCTTGGTAACCCCGACCCCCGCGGACCCCAAAACGTGTGATCTACGACGGAAACTAGTACTTCAGCCCAAAACTTCACGCCTCTTGACACAGCACTGATTGAGGGATGAACCACCTCACGGCGGACCTGCGACGGCGGAATCGGTCGCGAGGTTCCAGGACAAAAGCTCCTTTGTCCGCATCCGGCAGGCCTACTGCATGGCGTAGTAGAGGCCGAATCGCCTGTGCGGCATGTCACCGGCCGAGAAGATCGCCGGTCCCCGGAATGTGACGGGCACTACCCTGAGTTGGCTGTGTCGGCATCCGTTTCGGGGGGGAACGCGCATGGACCCGTCAGTACTCGGCACCAAACTCGCGTCGAGCCTGGTCGGGCCCCTGGTGAAGAAGCTGTTCGTACGGGACGGCCCGGGCGCCGGCCTGGTCGACAAGCCCGTACGGCTCTCGGCGCTGGTGTCCTTCCGTGGGGAGAAGCGGACCCTCGGCAGGAGGGAGTTGCGCAAGCTCGTCCGGGAGCTGGTGGAGCGCGCGGCCCGCGAGACCCGGGAGGCGCCCCTGGAGCCCGGCGAGCTGGAGGCGGTCGCGGCGGCCCTGGAGCGGACGCTGTACGCCCTCGGCGATCTCGACCTCGACGACATGGAAGCCGTACGGCTCGGCTACGAGGCACTGGCCGACCGGCTGTTCGCAGAGGCGGGCGGTGACGACCTGCTGCGACTGCTCAGCTACGACTCCACCTTTCTCTACTTCCACCTGCTGAACAGCGCCTGCCTGCACATCCTGCACTTCTTCACACAGCGCTCCGCGTTCGTCGCCCGCACCCTGGTCGAGCAGAGCCGGCGGCTCGACGAGCTGATCCGGCTCACCGACGTACTCGTCGAGCGCCTGACTTCCCGCACCGCGCAGGACACGGTCTTCGAGCAGCAGTACGCCCGCTACATCGCGACCAGGCACAGCCGGCTGACCATCTACGGCATCGACCTCGACGAGTCCCGCGACTGGCCCCTGGACACGGCGTACCTGAGCCTGGAGGCGACCCGGAACGCCGACCACCAGGCCCTCGCGGTGGCCGCCGAGCCCGGCTCGGTCCTGCCCGAACGCCGGCCGCCGTCCGGCGCGCAGCCCGTCGAGCAGGCGCTGTCCGGGCACGAACGGGTTCTGCTGCGCGGCGTCGCCGGCTCCGGCAAGACGACACTCGTCCAGTGGCTGGCGGTCACCACCGCCCGCCAGGAGCAGCTCACCGGGCGGCTCGCCCACCTGATGGGCCGCGTGCCCTTCGTCCTGCCGCTGCGCACCCTCACCCGGGGCGGCGCGCTGCTGCCCGTTCCGGGGCACTTCCTGAGCGCGGTGAGCTGCCCGCTCGCCGGTTCCCAGCCGCCCGGCTGGGCGGACCGGGTGCTGGCCGCCGGGCGCGGGATCCTGCTGGTCGACGGCATCGACGAGGTACCGGAGGAGGAACGCGCGCGCACGCGGCGCTGGCTCTCCGACCTCCTCGCGGCCTTCCCGGGCAACCTGTGGCTGGTGACGTCGCGCCCCTCCGCCGTACGCGACGAATGGCTGGGAAGCGAGGACTTCACCGAGCTCACGCTGTCCCCCATGAACCGCGAGAACGTCGCGGTCTTCGTCCGGCGCTGGCACGAGGCGGCCGGCGCCTCCCCGGTGATGCGCGACGCGCTGCTCGGTGCCCTGCGCACCAAGCAGGACCTGGGACGGCTGGCGACCAACCCACTCATGTGCGCCCTGATCTGCGCCCTGCACCGCGAACGCCGGGGCTTTCTGCCGCGCGGCCGCAAGGCGCTGTACGACGCGGCGCTGTCCATGCTGCTGGAACGCCGGGACCGCGAACGCGACCTGGCGGTCGAGCTGGACGAGGAGTCCCAGATCGAGCTGCTGCAGCGGATCGCCTACTGGCTGATCCGCAACGGCCGGGCCGAGATGGAGCGCGCCGACGCCCTGAACCAACTGGAGCGGCTGCTGCCGTCCATGCCGTACGTCGCCGCCCAGGGCTCGGCCGAGGAGATCCTGCGCCACCTGCTGGTCCGCTCGGGCCTGCTGCGCGAACCGGCCGTGGGGGCCGTGGACTTCGTACACCGCACCTTCCAGGACTACCTGGGCGCACGGGCGGCCGTGGAGGAACGCGACTTCGACGTCCTCCTGCGCCATGCCCACCTCGACCAGTGGGAGGACGTCCTCCGCATGGCCGTGGCCCACGCCCGCCCGGACGAACGGGCGCGTCTGTTACGGGGGTTGGTGGAGCGCGGGGACCGGGAGGAGGAGCACCGGGGGCGGCTGCATCTGCTGGCCATGGCGTGTCTGGAACATGCGGCGAAGCTGGATCCGGCCGTACGGGAGGAAATTGAGCGGCGGGCGGGGGAGTTGATTCCGCCGCGGAACTATCACGAGGCGCAGAAACTTGCCGAACTCGGGCCGATTGTCCTGGAGTTACTGCCAGGGCCGGAGGGCGTGGACGACGAACTGGTTGCGGCCAGCGTCGTCCAGACCGCGGGGCTGATCGGAGGGGACTCGGCGCTGCCCTGCCTGGTCCGGTATCTGAATCACGAGAGTTCGGCCGTCGGGATGCAACTGGGCTTCCACTGGCACAGGTTCGACACCGACTCGTACGCGAGGGAGGTCATCAGTCACCTGCGCGAGAGGGACGACCGACCGACCATCACCGTGCATTCGCGTCAGGAGATCGAGGCACTGACCCGCCTAGGAGGTCACGGAAAGCTTGAGATGTTGGGCGACTTCTCGGACGTCGAGATCGCGGAGGCGCTCGCCGACTACCGGCTGGACCAACTGACGCTCTGGAACAACAACTTGGTCGACGACCTGTCGTTCCTCGCTCGCTTCGAAGACCTCCGGCGCCTCGTCCTCAATCGATGCAGCGCGCTCACCTCGATCGAGCCGCTGTCCCGGCTTCCTCTGGAGTCGCTGTATCTGGTCGATCTCCCCCGGCTGGAGGATCTGAGTCCGCTGACCGGGCTCAGCCGACTCACCGTGCTCAATATGCGCGCCGGGACGGAATGTCAGGGGCTCGGGGTCATACCGCGCGAGGCCCCCCTGAAGTGCATCTTCCTTCCCGGGAACGCACGGGACCTCTCACCTCTGTCCGGCTTCCCGTCGCTACGCCAACTCGGGCTGAACATAGACATCCCACCCACGCTCAAGGACTGGCAGGTTCTCGCGAGCCTGGAGAACTTGTCCATCCTGTCCCTGAGCCCGGCCGAACTCGCCTCCCTCGCGTCCTGTGGCCTCGCCCTGGAGCAGGTGCAAACGGTGGCGCTGATGCCCGTCCACGCGGATGTGGACCTCCGGCCCACCACAGCGGTATTCCCGGCAATGACCTTCCTTCAGCTGCTTGACACCGACGAGGTCGACCTCGCCCCGCTGGCCGCCCACCCCACCCTGCGCCGCATCACCACCCCACCCACCTGCCGCCCCCTCAACGCCGACAAGCTCCCCGACGCCATCCAGCTCAACCCGCGCCCGACGACGTAATGTGACGCACATCTCTGGCCACTTACCCTCCAGTAACCCTACGGTTCCCCTCGCGCCACCCTCGCCCACGAACATGCGCAGGACAACGGCATACGGATGTGAGAGGACCCCCCACCATGACAAGCCGACGCCCCTGGGCGCGCCGCACCGCCGTGACCGCCATCGCCACCTCGGCCCTGGTGGCACTGGCCGCCCCCGCCAACGCGGCGACGACCTCCGGGGACGTCGACTACGCGACCTGGCAGAAGGACTGCCAGACGGTGATGGACCAGGCCCTGCCCTACCTGAAGCAGCGCATCGCGGCCGCCAAGTCCGGCGAGAAGCAGGCGATCGTCTTCGACATCGACAACACCACCCTGGAGACCGACTACGGCTTCAGCTACCCGCAGCCGGCCAACAAGCCGGTCCTGAACGTCGCCGAGTACGCCCAGGAGCACGGCGTTTCCCTGTTCTTCGTGACGGCGCGCCCGGGGATCATCTACTGGCCGACCGAGTACAACCTCGAGCACGACGGCTACGACGTCTCCGGCCTCTACGTCCGCGGTCTGACCGACCTCTTCAAGGACGTCGCCGCCTACAAGACCGCCCAGCGCGTCGACATCGAGAACAAGGGCTACACGATCATCGCGAACATCGGCAACAGCGCCACCGACCTGTCGGGCGGCCACGCCGAGAAGACGTTCAAACTGCCGGACTACGACGGCCAGTTGTCGTAACGGCACGTCGGCCGAATCTCCCCCGTCGACATCTCCCGCATCCACCGCGGGCGCATGGCAACGCCACGTAAAATCCGAGGAGTTGTCACAGCGCGCACTCGACGGGGGACGACGTATGGGCGCCGATTCACAACACAGCGAAGCCGACGACTCCGGCGGCCACGTCCTGGCGGGAATCGAGCTCGCCGACGCGGTCGCCGCCGTCCGTGACCAGCTCGTCGAGGCGGCGGTGCGCGGCTCGGGCCGGCCGCTCTCCTTCGAAGTCGGCGACATCAGCATGGAGTTGCAACCAGACCGCGCTGCATGCCGGCCGTCTGATCGCGGGCCGCCCCGGTCTGAAGGTCACGTTCGTGGAGCCGGCCGGCGGCACCTCCGTCTCCTACCGCTGACACGCCGAAGGGGCCGGCGCCGCACGGGCACCGGCCCCTTCGGGCTCGAGGCTTACGCCTCCTTGCTCAGGTTCGGACCGGCACCGCCGGCCGCCTGCTCGATCGGCGGGACGTCGGGCAGTGCCGACTTCTCCTCACCGCGGAAGGTGAAGGTCTGGGTCTCGCCCTCGCCCTCGGTGTCCACGACCACGATGTGACCGGGGCGCAGCTCGCCGAAGAGGATCTTCTCCGACAGCGTGTCCTCGATCTCGCGCTGGATGGTGCGACGCAGCGGACGCGCACCCAGCACCGGGTCGTAACCCTTCTTGGACAGCAGCTCCTTGGCGGACTGGGAGAGCTCGATGCCCATGTCCCGGTCCTTGAGGCGCTCGTCCACCTTGCCGACCATCAGGTCGACGATCGCGAGGATGTCGGCCTGGGTCAGCTGCGGGAAGACGACCACGTCGTCCACGCGGTTGAGGAACTCGGGGCGGAAGTGCTGCTTGAGCTCGTCCGAGACCTTGTTCTTCATGCGCTCGTAGTTGGACTTGGTGTCACCCGCGGCGGCGAAGCCGAGGTTGAAGCCCTTGGAGATGTCCCGGGTGCCGAGGTTGGTCGTCATGATGATGACCGTGTTCTTGAAGTCCACGACCCGGCCCTGGGAGTCGGTCAGCCGACCGTCCTCCAGGATCTGCAGAAGGCTGTTGAAGATGTCCGGGTGAGCCTTTTCGACCTCGTCGAAGAGGACCACCGAGAACGGCTTGCGGCGGACCTTCTCGGTCAGCTGGCCGCCCTCTTCGTAGCCCACGTATCCGGGGGGCGAACCGAACAGACGCGAGACCGTGTGCTTCTCGCTGAACTCCGACATGTCGAGGGAGATCAGCGCGTCCTCGTCACCGAAGAGGAACTCGGCGAGCGCCTTGGACAGCTCGGTCTTACCGACACCGGACGGACCGGCGAAGATGAACGAACCACCGGGACGCTTCGGGTCCTTCAGACCGGCCCGCGTACGACGGATCGCCTTCGACAGCGCCTTGACGGCGTCGACCTGGCCGATGACCCGCTTGTGGAGCTCGTCCTCCATGCGCAGCAGACGCGAGGACTCTTCCTCGGTCAGCTTGAAGACCGGGATGCCGGTGGCGGTCGCGAGGACCTCGGCGATCAGCTCGCCGTCGACCTCGGCGACGACGTCCATGTCGCCGGCCTTCCACTCCTTCTCGCGCTTGGCCTTGGCGGCCAGGAGCTGCTTCTCCTTGTCGCGCAGGGAGGCGGCCTTCTCGAAGTCCTGCGAGTCGATCGCGGACTCCTTGTCGCGGCGGACGCCGGCGATCTTCTCGTCGAACTCGCGCAGGTCCGGCGGCGCGGTCATCCGGCGGATGCGCATCCGGGAACCGGCCTCGTCGATCAGGTCGATCGCCTTGTCCGGCAGGAAGCGGTCCGAGATGTACCGGTCGGCCAGGGTGGCGGCCTGGACCAGTGCCTCGTCCGTGATGGAGACGCGGTGGTGGGCCTCGTACCGGTCGCGCAGACCCTTGAGGATCTCGATCGTGTGCGGCAGGGACGGCTCGGCGACCTGGATGGGCTGGAAGCGGCGCTCGAGGGCCGCGTCCTTCTCCAGGTGCTTGCGGTACTCGTCCAGCGTGGTCGCACCGATGGTCTGCAGCTCACCGCGGGCCAGCATCGGCTTCAGGATCGAAGCGGCGTCGATGGCGCCCTCGGCGGCACCCGCACCGACCAGCGTGTGCAGCTCGTCGATGAACAGGATGATGTCGCCGCGGGTGCGGATCTCCTTGAGCACCTTCTTCAGGCGCTCCTCGAAGTCACCGCGGTAGCGGGAGCCGGCGACCAGCGCACCGAGGTCCAGGGTGTAGAGGTGCTTGTCCTTGAGGGTCTCGGGCACCTCGCCCTTGACGATGGCCTGGGCGAGACCCTCGACGACGGCGGTCTTGCCGACGCCGGGCTCACCGATCAGGACCGGGTTGTTCTTGGTACGGCGGGACAGCACCTGCATGACCCGCTCGATCTCCTTCTCGCGCCCGATGACCGGGTCGAGCTTGGACTCACGAGCGGCCTGGGTGAGGTTCCGGCCGAACTGGTCGAGGACCAGGGACGTCGAGGGGGTGCCCTCGGCAGGCCCGCCGGCGGCGGCGGTCTCCTTGCCCTGGTAACCGGAGAGCAGCTGGATGACCTGCTGCCGCACCCGGTTGAGATCTGCGCCCAGCTTGACCAGGACCTGGGCGGCGACGCCCTCGCCCTCACGGATCAGGCCGAGCAGGATGTGCTCCGTGCCGATGTAGTTGTGGCCCAGCTGAAGGGCCTCGCGGAGCGACAGCTCCAGGACCTTCTTGGCACGGGGGGTGAAGGGGATGTGCCCGGACGGGGCCTGCTGCCCCTGCCCGATGATCTCCTCCACCTGCTGGCGGACCGCCTCGAGCGAAATCCCGAGGCTCTCAAGGGCCTTGGCGGCGACACCCTCACCCTCGTGGATCAGGCCCAGGAGGATGTGCTCGGTGCCGATGTAGTTGTGGTTGAGCATCCGGGCTTCTTCCTGAGCCAGGACGACAACCCGCCGCGCGCGGTCGGTGAACCTCTCGAACATCGTTAATCGCTCCTCAGAGCGGTCAGGCAGTGGGGGGAACTTCCCCTCCCTGTCCTTCCGCAGCTTAGTCCCGCAAGCGGGGACCGCTCATTCCAACTGCCGACACCGTCGATGGCCTCCTGACCCCGAACGCCGACATCTGCTCCAACCCGATGGTGCGAGACGATGTTCCCGCAGGCCAGGTGGTTACCCTCACCATCAGTACGCCGATGGCGAACGTGAGACGCCCTGCCCTGCGTGTCGCCCCCTCCCACTAGGGATGTCTTACCCGCCGGCACTGACAGTCCATGCCGCGCGCACCCGTTCCCTCCGCTATGGGCGAACAACCTTGCGCCGCTCCGCACCCCCGCACGCCCCCTCTTCCAGCACTCTGCGCATACGCGAGAACACCCAGCGTAACTCGCAAGCCCTCCGGGCGGTTGCACTTGGCATGGTTGGCACCCTCACCTCGGTCCCGGTCCCCCGACGGCCGCTCGATGCGAGCGATCAGGTCCGCCGGTGGTACGAGAACGAACTGGGCTGGGCGACAGTGCCCGCGCACGCGGAAGTCCCCGGTTCTCCGGTACGGCTTCGGGTGGGCGAGCGCTTCGACGTCCTGGACGTCCCGGCCGAGGCGGGCCGGGCGGGACTGCGCCACCTCGCGCCGGACTCCCCGGTGGCCGTGCAGGGCGACCGGATGCGGCTGCTGGTGGCCGCGGGCGGCGCGGAGGATCTGCCGGGGCTGCTGGACTGGCTGGAGTGGGGCGCGCTGGCGCTCGATCTGACGACGCTCGGCGAGGGCTGCGTCATGGACGCGCCGCTGCTCCCCGGGACGGAGCCGGGCGCCGTGCAGGGGGCCGCCGTATGGCTGCGGCCCCCCGAGCCGGGGTGCGAGGTCGAGGCCTCGCTGCCGACGCTGTCGGCCCTGGGGGGCGGTGGGGGCGCCCCCGATCTCGTACGACTCGTGGACACGATGGCAACGCAGTGCCATCGGTTGCGGCTGCGGCGCGCGTGCGGCCGGCCGCCTGCCTTCCCATAAGCCAGTGATCAGGCATAGGCCTTCTCGTGGACCGATGATCAGGCGTTGGCCTTCTCGTAGGCCTCGCGAATGGACGCCGGAACGCGGCCGCGGTCGTTGACCTCGTAACCGTTCTCCTTGGCCCACGCGCGGATCTGCGCGGTGTCCTGGCTGCCACCGGAAGCGGCACGCGCCTTTCCACGCCCACCCGAAGCACGGCCTCCGGTGCGACGACCGCCCTTCACGTAAGGCTCGAGAAGGCCGCGGAGCTTGTCCGCATTGGCGGTCGTGAGATCGATCTCGTACGTCTTGCCGTCCAACGCGAACGTGACGGTCTCGTCCGCCTCGCCGCCGTCGATGTCATCGACAAGAAGGACCTGAACCTTCTGTGCCACCGGATTTCCTTTCATCCATAACTTGAGGGACCGGGGGCCTGCGGCGTCCGCCGTTTCGCCGTCCCCTGATATATGCAGTACTGCAGTACGTCGGAAAGCAAACCGCTTTTCCGGGAAAAACACAAACCCTTCGGAGAGACCGGCAGCGAGACAGACAGCGGGGCACAGAGTGGGGCCGACAGTCCGTCCCAGTCCGGAAACATGCGCGTTTCGGACATAGGGAACCGGGGCAGGGGGCGGCGGAATACGCCGCGATGATCGGCGATCACAGATGCAGAAGCATCCGGCTGTTGCCCAAGGTGTTCGGTTTCACCCGTTCGAGACCGAGGAACTCTGCCACACCCTCGTCATAGGAACGCAGTAGCTCCGCGTAGACATCGGTGTCCACGGGTGTCTCACCGATCTCGACGAAGCCGTGCTTGCCGAAGAAGTCCACTTCGAAGGTCAGACAGAAAACTCGGCGAACACCGAGCCAGCGCGCGGTGTGCAGCAACTTCTCCAGCAACTGATGCCCGACGCCGGCTCCCTTCAGGCCGGGCTTCACTGCGAGAGTGCGGACTTCCGCCAGGTCTTCCCACATCACGTGCAGGGCGCCGCAGCCGACAACCTCGGCGTTGTCGTCCCGTTCGGCGACCCAGAACTCCTGGATGTCCTCGTAAAGCGTCACCGTCGCTTTGTCGAGCAGGATGCGGCCACGGACGTACGTGTCAAGGAGTCGGCGCACAGCCGGGACATCGCTGGTACGGGCCCGCCGGACGGTGATGGCTTTAGCGCTGACTTCGGGGCCTTCGGGGCCTTCAGGACTCTCTGCTGACATGAGCGGACGCTATCGCCCGCCGCCCTCCTGTGCCGACCCGGGGTTCTCACCCGCGGTATCGCCACCGGTATCCGGGGCCGCTTCGGATGTTTCCGGGCCTTGGACCATGCGTACGGCGTCTCGCAGGGCATGTCGCTGTTCGTCGCTCATCATCCCGAAGAACGCGACGAGAGCAGCTGCGGGGTTGTCACTCTGCGACCAGGCGTCGTTCATCAGAGCCGCCGCGTACGCGGCCCTGGTGGAGACCGCCTCATATCGATAGGCCCGGCCTTCGGCCTCGCGGCGTACCCAGCCCTTCTGATGGAGATTGTCCAAAACGGTCATCACCGTGGTGTACGCGATGGACCGTTCCTGCTGAAGGTCTTCCAGGACTTCCCGAACGGTCACCGGGCGGTTCCACTTCCACACCCGCGTCATGACCGCGTCTTCGAGTTCTCCCAATGGGCGAGGCACAGCTCAGCACAATAGTGGGAGAACTCCTCATTGGCCTGCCGGACGGGCACTTCAGTGACAAACAGGAACAAAAAGGGCGCACGACTCGAAAAACGCGATCATGCGCGGGAGTCGTGCGCCGATGCGGCGCCCGTGGGGAACGGCCCCGGCGGGAGGGTCAGCCGTCGGTCTTCGCGGAGCCCTGCCGGGCCCCTTCCGCGCGCGCGATGGCGGCGTCGACGACCGCGTCCTCCTTGGCCTTGTTGGCCCCGCCCTGGGTCTTCACGATCACCCTGATCACGCCGATGAAGAACACGGCCATGACGACCGGGGGCACGAGCGCGGAGACGTAGTCCATGTGTCCAGGGTAGCCATGGGGCGAAAGGGCGGACGGGGCGGGGTTGGGGAGGTTCGCGCGGTTCGGGCCGTCTCAGCCCGCGGCGAGCTGCTGGGGCAGGTTCGCGCCGGCCGGCGGGGTCGGCTTGCGACGCGGGAAGACCTCGCCGGGGGTCGGGATGGGGCGGCTCGGCTTCGGAGCGGCCGGGGCGGGAGCGGGCTTCGGCGTCGCCGGCTTCTCCGCGGGCTTCTTCTCGGGCTTCCTGGCGGGATCCCGGTCCGCCTCCTCGACGGGGGCCGCGCCGGTGCCGCTCAGGCCGCCCGTGAGGCCGCCGGGGAGGGCCGTGAGGCGGGTGCGGCAGGCGGGGACGGTCGGGGCGGCCGGGCGGCCCGTTCCGCGCGCGAGACGGGCGTGTACGTCCTGCTCCGCGAGCACCTGGCAGCGGGCCAGCAGGGCGGCCGCGGCCGGGTTGCCGCTCAGGGCCCTCAGCGCGGCGAGGTCGTCGGGTTCCGGGCGGCACCCGGCGCCCAGCACCTCATCGAGGAGCGTGAGATAGCCGGCCGCGGTGCCGGGCAGGGCGGCGCGGTAGCGGGCGAGGTCGGCCACCAGGAACGCCCGCAGCCGGGCACCCTCGCACATCGCCTCGTCGAGGGACTCGGCGAGACGGAGGCAGTCCTGGACGTCCTGGGCCGAGCCGGGGCTTGACTGAAGGGCGAGGGCGAGAGCGCGGCGGAGCACACGCAGCTCCTCCGCGCCGAACGCCATGCCGCCGCGGGATCCGTATGGCGTGGGCATGCGGCGACGATACGCGCTAATCAGACAAACTCGACATAGGGGGCGGGTGTGGCGCCGCCGAGCCACCCGGTTGGGCCGCAGGGCGGCCCGGGCTCACATCCGCGACACGTTCCGCTCGTACACCAGCCGCAGCCCGACCAGCGTCAGCCACGGCTCGTGCTCGTCGATCACCGACGACTCCCCCAGGACCATCGGTGCCAGTCCGCCGGTCGCGATCACCGTGACGTCGTCCGGGTCCTCCGCCAGCTCCCGCGCCATCCGGCCGACGACCCCGTCGACCTGCCCGGCGAAGCCGTAGATGATCCCGGACTGCATCGCCTCGACCGTGTTCTTGCCGATCACGCTCCGGGGCCGGGCCACCTCGATCTTGCGCAGCTGTGCGCCCCGGACGCCGAGTGCCTCGACGGAGATCTCGATGCCGGGGGCGATGACGCCGCCGACGTACTCCCCGCGCGCGGAGACCGCGTCGAACGTCGTCGCCGTACCGAAGTCCACGACGATCGCCGGTCCCCCGTACAGCTCGACGGCGGCGACCGCGTTGATGATGCGGTCGGCGCCGACCTCCTTGGGGTTGTCGGTCAGGATCGGCACACCGGTCTTCACGCCGGGCTCCACGAGGACGGCGGGCACGTCGCCGTAGTAGCGCCGGGTCACCTCGCGCAGTTCGTGCAGCACGGAGGGGACGGTCGCGCAGATGGCGATGCCGTCGATGCCGTCGCCCAGTTCGTCACCGAGGAGCGGGTGCATGCCCATGAGGCCCTGCAACAGCACCGCCAGCTCGTCCGCGGTGCGGCGCGCGTCGGTGGAGATGCGCCAGTGCTCGACGATGTCGTCCCCGTCGAACAGGCCCAGGACGGTGTGCGTGTTCCCTACGTCGATCGTCAGCAGCATGGCCCGTACCTACTCCGCCGCTCGCAGGTCGAGACCGATGTCCAGGATCGGCGAGGAGTGGGTGAGGGCGCCCACGGCGAGGTAGTCCACGCCGGTGTCCGCGTATGCCTTCGCGTTCTCCAGGGTGAGCCGGCCCGAGGCCTCCAGGGCGGCGCGGCCGTGCACGAGCGCCACCGCCTCCTCGCACTCGCCGGGCGTGAAGTTGTCCAGCAGGATCAGGTCGGCGCCGGCGTCCACGCCCTCGCGCAGCTGGTGCAGGGTGTCGACCTCGACCTCGATCGGCACCTCCGGGAAGGCCTCCCGTACGGCCTTGAAGGCCTGGGCGACACCGCCCGCGGCGACGACGTGGTTGTCCTTGACGAGCGCCGCGTCCGAGAGCGACATGCGGTGGTTGACGCCGCCGCCGCAGCGGACCGCGTACTTCTCCAGGGAGCGCAGGCCCGGGGTCGTCTTCCGCGTGTCACGCACGCGCGCCTTCGTGCCCTCGAGAACGTCCGCCCACGCGCGCGTGGCGGTCGCAATGCCGGACAGGCGGCACAGGAGGTTGAGGGCGCTGCGTTCGGCGGTGAGCAGGTCACGCGTGCGCGTGGTGACCGACAGGAGCTTCTGCCCGGCCTCCACCCGCTCTCCGTCCTCGACGTGCCGCTCGACCTCGAACTCGTCCTCGCAGACCACGGAGATCACCGCTTCGGCGACCCTGAGGCCTGCCACCACGCCCGCCTCGCGGGCGGTGAAGTCGGCGGTGGCGACGGCGTCTTCGGAGATGGTCGCGACGGTGGTCACGTCCAGGCCGTGGTCGAGGTCCTCCTGGATGGCGACGTTGGCGATGTCCTCGACCTCCACGGGGTCGAGTCCCGCGTCGGCCAGGAGTTGTGCGAGCGCGGGGTCGAGCCCGCACTCCAGGTATTCGGCGTCGGCGTCGGCGCCGCAGGCACAGCCGTCGCCGCAGCCGCCGTTCGACGCGAGGGGGAGGTCGGGGGTGCTCACTTCTGTCACTGCTCCTGGAGGGGCTGCCGGGTCGGGGGGAAGTCTGCGGTATCGGTGGTGTGTACGGCGAGCGTCCGGTCGGGATTCAGCCGTACGACGATGTGGCGGTGCCAGGTCGTGTCGTCGCGCTCGGCGTGGTCCTCGCGCCAGTGGCAGCCGCGGGTCTCCTCGCGCAGGCGGGCGGCGGCGACCAGGACGCGGGCCACGCACAGGAGGTTGGTGGCCTCCCAGGTGTCGACGCCGGGCTCGGAGGTCTTGCCGTTCTCGGCGAGGACGTCGCGGGCGTCGGTGTGCAGCTGCTGGAGCTGTTCGGCGGCCTTCTCCAGGGATTCCGCCGAGCGCAGGACGCCCGCACCGTCGGTCATGATCCGCTGGATCGCGAAACGGGCCTCGGGGGCGAGCAGCGGGTGGGCCGGCGTCTCGGGGTGCTCGACCGGTTCGGGCACGCGCGCGTGGAGGCCGTTCGCCGCATGGGTCGAAGCGATGTCGGCGACGATGCGCTCGGCGTAGACCAGGCCCTCCAGAAGGGAGTTGGAGGCAAGCCGGTTGGCGCCGTGCACGCCCGTGCAGGCGACCTCGCCGCACGCGTACAGGCCGGGGACGGTCGTACGGCCCTGGGAGTCCGTGCGCACGCCTCCGGAGGCGTAGTGGGCGGCCGGTGCTATCGGGATGGGCTCGGTGACCGGGTCGATGCCGTGGGCACGGCAGGCGGCGAGGATCGTCGGGAAGCGGTGCTCCCACATGTCGGCGCCGAAGTGCCGGGCGTCGAGGAACATGTGCTCGGCGTCCTGCTCCTGCATGCGGCGCATGATGCCCTTGGCGACGATGTCCCGGGGCGCGAGCTCGGCCAGCTCGTGCTGTCCGACCATGAAGCGCACGCCGTCGGCGTCGACCAGGTGGGCGCCCTCGCCGCGTACGGCCTCGGAGACCAGCGGCTGCTGGCCCTCGGCGTCCGGGCCGAGGAACAGCACGGTCGGGTGGAACTGCACGAACTCGAGGTCGGAGACCTCGGCGCCCGCGCGCAGGGCGAGCGCCACGCCGTCGCCGGTCGACACCGACGGGTTGGTGGTCGCCGAGAAGACCTGGCCCATGCCGCCGGTCGCGAGGACCACCGCGGGGGCGTGCACGGCGCCCACGCCGTCGTGCTGGCCCTCGCCCATGACGTGCAGCGATACACCTGC
Organism: Streptomyces sp. NPDC001663; assembly: GCF_042893105.1. Taxonomy (NCBI): domain Bacteria; kingdom Bacillati; phylum Actinomycetota; class Actinomycetes; order Kitasatosporales; family Streptomycetaceae; genus Streptomyces; species Streptomyces sp. NPDC001663. The sequence goes on from NZ_JBIAUR010000026.1 coordinate 47,737, forward strand.
CGTACGGCCGTCGGCGTCCGTCAGCAGGTCCAGCACGAGTGCGTTCTCGATCGTGCGCACCCCACGCGCGCGTGCCGCCTCGACCAGCGCCCGGGAGATCTCCGCGCCGGTCGCGTCGCCGCCCGCGTGCGCGATGCGGCGGCGGTGGTGGCCGCCCTCGCGGGTGAGCTCCAGGGCGCCTTCCTCGGACTCGTCGAAGTGGGCGCCGGTCGCGATGAGGCGGCGTACGGCGTCGGGCCCCTCGGTGACGAGGATCCGTACGGCGTCCTCGTCGCACAGGCCCGCGCCCGCCACCAGGGTGTCGTCCAGGTGCTGCTCGGGGGTGTCACCCTCGCCGAGGGCCGCGGCGATGCCGCCCTGCGCCCAGCGGGTGGAGCCGTCGTCGAGGCGGGCCTTGGTGACGACGACCGTCTTCAGACCGGCGGCCTCGCAGCGCAGGGCCGCGGTCAGGCCGGCGACGCCGGAGCCGACGACCACCACGTCCGCGGCGATGGACCACCCGGGGGCGGGTGCGTGCAGTCGTATGCCTGTGCTGGTCACGAGGCGGCTCCGAAGGTGAGAGGAAGGTTGTCGATCAGCCGGGTCGTCCCCACCCGGGCGGCGACGGCGAGGACGGCCCCGCCGGTGAAGTCGTCCTCGATCTCGGTGAAGTCGGACGGGTCGACGAGCGCGAGGTAGTCCAGCTCCAGCGGCGGCGACAGGCGCGCGGCCTCGTCCAGGACCAGCCGGGCGGCGGCGCGGACGGCCGACGGGGCGCCCGGGAGCGCCTTCGCGACGGCGTGCGCGTCGGCCGCCGCGCGCGACTCCCCTATGGCGCTGAGCGCTTCGGCACGCGCGTGCGTGGCGGGCACTTCGCGTGCCCGTGCGCGCAGCGCCTCCTGGGCGGCGTGCCGGTCGCGGCCCGCGAACAGTGCGTGCGAGAGGGAGAGCGCCGTGCGCCGCTCCTCGGGCGAGAGGTAGCGGTTGCGGCTGGAGAGCGCCAGGCCGTCCTCCTCGCGCACGGTGGGCACGCCGACGATCTCCACGCCGAAGTTCAGGTCCCGCACCATGCGGCGGATCAGCGCGAGCTGCTGGGCGTCCTTCTGGCCGTAGAGGGCGATGTCGGGGCGCGTGAGATGCAGGAGCTTGGCGACGACGGTGAGCATGCCGTCGAAGTGGCCGGGGCGCGAGGCGCCCTCCAGGCGCTCCCCCATGGGGCCCGCGCTGATGCGGACCTGGGGTTCGCCGCCCGGGTAGACCTCGTCCGTGGAAGGCGCGAACACGGCGTCCGCGCCGGACTGTTCGGCGATCTTGATGTCCGCGTCCAGGGTGCGCGGGTAGCGGTCGAGATCCTCACCCTTGCCGAACTGCAGGGGGTTCACGAAGACGGTGACGACGACCTCGCCGCCGGGTCCGGCGATCTCGCGCGCCGTGCGGATCAGCGTGGCGTGGCCCTCGTGCAGGGCGCCCATGGTCATCACCACGGCGCGGCGGCCCGTACGCGTGCGTGCGTGCAGTTCGTCGGCGGTGCGCAGCAGGGCGGTGGTCATCGGGCGTCTCCCTCGGCGCCGTCGGTCCCGTTGGCGAGTACCCCGAGGAGGTCCTCGGCGAGCTCCGGCTTCAGCAGCCCGTGGGCGAGCGCCCGGTCGGCGGTGGCGCGGGCCATCGCCAGGTAGCCGGCGACGGTCTGCGGGGCGTGCCTGCGCAGCTCCGCGACGTGCGCGGCGACCGTGCCCGCGTCCCCGCGCGCGACGGGGCCCGTCAGCGCCGCGTCGCCGGAGCGCAGGGCGTTGTCGAGGGCCGCGCCGAGCAGCGGGCCGAGCATCCGGTCGGGGGCCTCGACACCGGCCTCCCGCAGCAGCTCCATGGACTGCGCGACCAGTGTCACCAGGTGGTTGGCGCCCAGCGCGAGCGCCGCGTGGTACAGCGGGCGCCTCTCCTCGGCGATCCACTCCGGCTCGCCGCCCATCTCGATGACGAGGGCCTCGGCGGCCAGCCGCAGCTCCTCGGGCGCGGTGACCCCGAAGGAGCAGCCCGCGAGGCGCTGGACGTCCACCTGCGTGCCCGTGAAGGTCATCGCCGGGTGCAGCGCCAGCGGCAGCGCGCCCGCGCGCAGGGCGGGGTCCAGGACCCTGGCGCCGTACCGCCCCGAGGTGTGCACGAGCAGCTGGCCCGGCCGTACGGCCCCGGTCTCGGCGAGGCCCTCCACCAGGCCGGGCAGTGCGTCGTCCGGGACGGTCAGCAGGACCAGGTCGGCGCGCTCGAGCACCTCGGCGGGCGTGACGAGGGGTACGTCCGGGAGCATCTGCGCGGCACGCCTCCGGGAGGCGTCGGAGACCCCGGAGACGGCCACCGGACGGTGCCCGGCGAGCTGCAGGGACGCGGCCAGCGCGGGACCCACACGACCGGCGCCGACGACGCCGACGGTGAGCCGCGCGGGGCGGTCCCTGGGGTCTGGCTGTTGGCTTGTACTCACTCGACGGCGGCCTTCCCGTTCCAGTCCGCTCCGGGTACCGGACGATTTCTCGTCATGTTAACGCGATCGGTTCGAGAGCCGTTCGGTTGTCCACAGGCTGTGGGTTATCGCACGTCGTACGGGCACGGAAATGCTGGTGCCCGCGGGAAGGGGCGCGGGAGATGATCCGGGGCATGAGCGATACGGCGGAGCAGGTTGAAGAGCGGTCGGCGGAGGAGCAGTTGCGGGAGCGGCGCCGAGCCGCCGTGCGGGCGGCGCGGCGGGTCCTGTGGCGCGGAGGTCTCGGCCTCACGATCCGGCAGCGGCTCGCGTCGCTGGCGGAGGCCGCACCCGAGGTGTACGACCTGGAGGAGGCCGCGGACATCTACGGGAACGGGGTCGTGGCGGCCCTGGAGGAACGGGTGGCGACCCTGCTGGGCAAAGAGGCCGCCGCGTTCTTCCCCACGGGCACGATGGCCCAGCAGGTCGCCCTGCGCTGCTGGGCGGCCCGCACCGGCAACCCGACGGTCGCCCTGCACCCCCTGGCCCACCCGGAAGTCCACGAACGGCATGCCTTCACCCAGGTCAGCGGCTTGCGCACGGTGCGCCTGACCAGCGAGCCCCGGCTGCCCACGGCCGACGAGGTCCGCGACTTCGACGAGCCCTATGGCGCGCTGATGCTCGAACTGCCCCTCAGGGACGCCGGATTCGTCCTGCCCACCTGGGAGGAGCTCACCGAGGTCGTGGCGGCGGCGCGCGAGCGCGACGCAGTGGTGCATTTCGACGGCGCGCGCCTGTGGGAGACCACCGTCCACTTCGGCCGTCCCCTGGACGAGATCGCGGACCTGGCGGACAGCGTCTACGTGTCGTTCTACAAGTCCCTGGAGGGCTTCGCCGGCGCGGCGCTCGCCGGCCCGAAGACGCTCGTGGCGGAGGCGAAGACCTGGCGCCACCGGTACGGCGGGATGGTCTTCCAGCAGTTCCCCACAGCGCTGTCGGCGCTCGCCGGCCTGGAGCGGGAGCTGCCCAGGCTGCCGGAGTACGTCCGCCACGCGCGCGTGGTGGCGGCCGCACTGCGGGAGGGGTTCGACGAGGCCGGCGTGGCGTGGGCGCGCGTGCACCCCGAGGAGCCGCACACCCACCAGTTCCAGGTCTGGCTGCCGTACGACCCCGACCTACTGGTCGAGACGGCGGTGCGGCAGGCGGAGGAGACGGGGACGTATCTGTTCACCGGCTACTGGGAGCGCGGCGGGCCGGGCCTGGCCCTCACCGAGGTCACGGTCGGCGCCGCCGGCCTGGAGTGGACGGCCCACGACGTGAAGGCGGCGGTGGCGGACTTCGTGACCCGGCTGCCGTAGGGCTCAGTGGGTGGGGCGCAGCCAGTGGATCAGGAGGCGGCGGATCCGCCCATGGGCCGGCCGCCCGGCGACGACGGCACGGAACTGCCGGTAGTCGCTCCACTCGCGCACGACCTGCCAGTCGTGGGCGCCCGGCGCGGGCGGGGCGGGCTCGCCGAGCCGCTGGGCGCGGTAGGTGTCGAGGAGGTACTGCTGCGTGATGCTCATGGCTGGTCGCCTTCTCGGGACGCTTCCCGTACGTGGGGATGGGCTCCGCGGCTGCCCCGGTCGTCCCAGGCTGCGCCGCCGTGACGGCGGACGTCGCGTCGATTGACGGCGGCCGTCAATCGACGGCGGCGTTGTCAGTGGCGGGGTGCACCATGAGGTCATGAGCGTGCACATCGACATCGCGGGGCTGCGGCCGGAGAGGGTCGCCGTCGTCCCCTCGCCCCTGGCCGAGCTCGGCATGGCGCTGCACGCGCTGTCCGAGCCGGGGCACCATCCGGGGCTGCAGGGCTGGGTGACGGGCGTGACGGCCCGGCTGGACCCGCATCTGGCCGACCGGATGTGCGAGGCGGACTTCCTGTGGCGGTCGACGTTCTCGGACCTGTTCCTGCCGTACGCGGGCGTCCCGGGCGGCGCCGCCCTCCCGGGGGCCACGCTCGCCGAGGAGCTGGATTTGCTGGACAAGCTGACGGACGAGCAGTTCGTGGACGCCGCGCTGGAGTTCAGCTGCGCGCTGCCCTACGGCGTCGGGCCCGGCCCGCTCGTCGACGCCGAACTGCGCCGGCTCTCCCTGGAGCTGGCCGCCGCGCGAGGACCGCGTCAGGAGCGGTTCACCGAGCTGCTGCTGACCGACCCGCCCAGGATCCGGGCCTGGCTGCGGCAGTTCCTCCAGGGCTGCGACGAGGCGTTCTTCGCGGAGACCTGGTCCCGGCTGCGCCACCAGCTCACGGCGGACGCCCGCCACAAGACCGACCTCATGCGCCGCAAGGGCCTGGCCGAGGCGCTGGCCGCCGCGTCCCCGGCGATCACGGTCGACGAGGCCGCCGCCGAGATCACGGTCGACAAGCTGAGCGTGGGCCGTGCCTCCACGCGGGACGGCACCCTCCTCCTCGTACCGACCAGTCTCGGCTGGCCCCACCTGGCCGTCCTGTACCGGCCCGGCTGGCAGCCGGTGCTGCACTACCCGGTCGGCTCCCCGGAGCTCGCGGCCCCGCCCTCCGTCGAGCAGCTCACCCTGCGGATGACCGCCCTGTCCCACCCCGTGCGGATGCGGATCTGCCGCTACCTGGCCCGCAGCGCCCACACCACGAGCGAGCTGGCGCAGGCGCAGGGCGTGACGGCCCCGGAGATATCCCGGCACCTGGGCGTCCTGAAGAAGGCGGGCCTGATCACCACGCGGCGCCGCGGCCGGTACGTCCAGCACCAGCTGGACATAGCCGTCGTGGCCCGGCTGGGCAGCGACTTCCTGGAGGGCATCCTGCGCTGAGCGGCGGCCCGCCCGCCCGGCTCAGTCGAACCGGATGTGCCGGATGCCCACCCGCACCTGCCTGAGCCGCGTCCGCAGCGCGCCCTCGTTGTTCGGCCGCAGCTGCAGGCCGGCGAGCACGGCGATGCGGTCCGCCGTCTTCGGCACGGTCGAGTGGTCCGTCCACAGGTGCTCGGCGAACTCCGGCTCCTGCAGCCGCTCCAGGCAGTGGTCGAGCTGCTGCACGGCCCAGGTCTCGCGTCCCAGACCGGCGTTCTTCCCGGCGACGTACTGAAGGAGGTGCCCGAAGCCGCGCTCGCGCAGTCGTTTGAGGACGGTCTCGCGCTGGGCGAGGAGAGTGAAGTGCCGTACGTCGTGGCCGAGTTCACGCAGCCGGCCCACGGTCTCCTCGAAGCAGCCGGAGTCGGTGACCGTCATGGGCGCGATCACGACTCCGTCGTGCTTGGTGAGGGCGAGGTCGAGCACCTCGACCACGCCCTGCCGCCAGGAGGTCAAGTCCTGGAAGTTTCCGCGCAGTTCGGGCGGAAGCATCCGGCGCAGACCGAATCCGGCGTGCTCGGGGTCGCAGATGACGCTGCCCCTCAGGCGCCGCTGGATCTCGTGCGCGGTCTGTGTCTTGCCGCCCCCGAAAGGGCCGTTGATCCACAGGAGCATGCGCAGACCCTAGTGGGCACCGGTTACGCGAGGGTCACGCCGCCCGTGGATCAGCCGTCGCCGATGGATCAGCCGTGCCCGCCCGCGCGCACCAGCCCGGTCTCGTACGCCAGGACCACCACCTGCACCCGGTCGCGCAGCCCCAACTTGGTGAGGATGCGGCCGACATGGGTCTTCACCGTCGCCTCGGACAGCACGAGCCGGGCCGCGATCTCGCCGTTCGACAGGCCCTGCGCGACCAGGACCATGACCTCGCGCTCGCGGTCGGTGAGCCGCTCCAGCTCCTTGTGCTGGGGCTCCTTGCCGGCGCTCGGCAGCATCGGCGCGAAACGGTCGAGCAGGCGGCGCGTGGTCGAGGGGGCCACCACCGCGTCGCCGCTGTGCACGGAGCGGATGGCGGTGAGGAGTTCGCCGGGCGGCACGTCCTTGAGCATGAAGCCGGAGGCGCCCGCCTTCAGCCCCGAGAAGGCGTACTCGTCGAGGTCGAAGGTGGTCAGGATCAGCACCTTCGGCGGATTCGCCTCCTGGCAGATGCGACGGGTGGTCTCCACGCCGTCCAGCTTCGGCATGCGCACATCCATCAGCACCACGTCGACAGCCGTGGCGCGCAGCACCTGGAGGGCCTCGACACCGTCCCCCGCCTCCGCAACGACCTCCATGTCCGGCTGCGCGGCGAGCACCATCCGGAACCCGGTGCGCAGCAGCACCTGGTCGTCGACGAGCATCACGCGGATCGTCATCGGGGTCCTCTTCCGTCTCCGTCTACAAGGCCGTTACAGGTGTCAATACGGGGCATGCGTCGGCGTCAGTGCGCCGGTTTGAGCGGCAGCAGGGCACTGATGCGGAATCCTCCGCCCGGCCGCGGCCCCGCGTCCAGCGTGCCGCCGACCATACCGACCCGCTCGCGCATCCCGATCAGGCCGTGCCCCTGGCCGTCGGCGCCGCCCTCCTCGTAGAGCTCGTGCGGGGCGCCCTTGCCGTCGTCCTCGACGAGGAGGCCGAGCCCGTCGTCGAAGTAGACCAGCCGCACGCTCGCACCCGCGTTGGGCCCGCCGTGCTTGCGCGTGTTCGTCAGCGCCTCCTGCACGATGCGGTACGCGGTGAGCTCGACGCCGCTGGGCAGCGGGCGCGGGGTGCCCTCGACCTTGAAGTCGACGGGCAGGCCCGAGGTGCGGCACTGCTCGATCAGCTCGTCGATCTGCTCGACGTCGGGCTGCGGGACGTACTCGCCGACCTCCTGGTGCTCGCCGGTGCGCAGCACGCCGAGCAGGCGGCGCATCTCGGCGAGGGCCTGGCGGCCGGTGGAGGAGATGGTCTCCAGGGCCTTCTTGGCCTGGTCGGGGGCGGCGTCCAGGACGTAGGCGGCACCGTCGGCCTGCACCACCATCACCGACACGTTGTGCGCGACGACATCGTGCAGCTCGCGCGCGATCCGGGCGCGCTCGGCGGCCACCGCGACCTTGGCCTGCGCCTCGCGCTCCTTCTCCAGCCGGGCGGCACGCTCCTCCAGCTGCGCGAAGTAGGCGCGGCGGGTGCGGATCGAGTCGCCGAGCACCCAGGCGAGTGCGAACGGCACCGTCAGGAAAACCGCCTTCGCGGCATTGCCCAGCGCGCTCCCGTCCTGCGGCCAGCGCAGCTGCGCCAGCGGCGCCGCACACAGCCCCACGGCCAGCGCGAGCCGGGAGGCCCATCGGGCGCCCGTCGCCGCCACCGTGTAGACGATCACCAGCATCGCGAAGTCGGCGGCCATCGTCTGGACGTTCAGCACCAGCTGCGCCAGACCGAGCCCCATCGCCAGCAGCAGCATCTTCTCCGGCATGCGCCGGCGCAGCGCGATCACCAGGCACAGCAGAAACGTGATCGGAACGATCAGCGCCGGGGCCTCGGTGCCCCGGACCGCCGAACTGGCGGTTCCGCTCAGCAGCGAGATCCCGAACAGGAAGACGGCCCAGAAGGTGTCGACCCCTGTCGGGTGTCTGCGGAGGAAGTCATAGAGGCGCTGCACGTAACCCAGCGTAGGGAAGCCGGATGCGTGCAGGGGTCAACCGGAGGACCGATCCGCATCCGGCGCGCATACTCCGCAAGGTGGAGGCTTCGTTCTCCTGCGCGCTTAGCCTGGCCCGGTGACGGACGACGCAACGGACGAGTGGCGCGGTTGGCGGGCGGCGACGCAGGACGCCCTGTACGGGTCCGACGGCTTCTATCGCAGGCCGGAGGGTCCGGCCGGGCACTTCCGTACGTCCGTGCACGCGTCGTCGCTGTTCGCGGGGGCCGTGGCGGGGTTGCTGGGCCGGGTCGACGAGGCCCTGGGCCGGCCCGCTCGGCTCGACTTCGTCGACATGGCGGCGGGGCGGGGCGAGCTCGTCGGCGGTGTGCTGGCCGCGCTGCCGGCGGATGTGGCCGCTCGCACGCACGCGTACGGCGTCGAGATCGCCGACCGCCCGGAAGACCTGGACGACCGGATCGAGTGGCTGCCCGAGCCGCCGCAGAAAGTCACCGGGCTGCTGTTCGCCAACGAGTGGCTGGACAACGTCCCGGTGGACATCGCCGAGGCGGACTCCGCAGGCGTACCTCGCAAGGTGCTCGTACGGCAGGACGGGACCGAGCGGCTCGGGGAACCGGTCGGCGGTGCCGAGGCGGAGTGGCTCGCGCGGTGGTGGCCGCTCGGCGGGGCGGAAGGGCTGCGGGCGGAGATCGGGCTGCCCAGGGACGAGGCGTGGGCGGACGCGGTCGCGAGCGTCGGCCAGGGCCTCGCGGTCGCCGTCGACTACGCGCACACTCTGGATGCGCGCCCCCCGTTCGGGACCCTCACCGGCTTCCGCGCGGGGCGTGAGACGGCACCGGTGCCGGACGGGTCGTGCGACATCACGGCGCACGTCGCGCTGGACGCGTGCGCGGCGCGCATTCCCTCCGGCGCACGCCTGTTGCGACAGCGCGAGGCACTGCGCGTCCTGGGCGTCGCGGGCGCGCGCCCTCCGCTGGCACTCGCGTCCACACAGCCCGCCGCCTACGTGCGCGCTCTTGCAAGTGCCGGCGAAGCCGCCGAACTCACCGCTCCGGGCGGCCTCGGCGACTTCGGCTGGCTGCTGCAGTCAGTTGGAATTCCGGACGTACTGCCGGATGTACTGGTCGACTGACCCGTTACCTGCCTGTCCCTACTTGTCGATGTCGCCGACCACGAAGAACAGCGACCCCAGGATCGCCACCATGTCCGCCACCAGCGTCCCCGGCAGCAGCTCCACGAGCGCCTGGATGTTGTTGTACGAGGCCGAGCGCAGCTTCAGTCGGTACGGGGTCTTCTCGCCCTTGCTGACGAGGTAGTAGCCGTTGATGCCGAGCGGGTTCTCGGTCCACGCGTACGTGTGCCCCTCGGGCGCCTTGAGGACCTTCGGGAGCCGCTGGTTGATCGGCCCGGGCGGCAGCTCGGAGAGCCGGTCGAGGCAGGCGTCGGCGAGGTCGAGGGCGACGTGGGTCTGCTCCAGGAGCACCTCGAAGCGGGCGAGGCAGTCGCCCTCCTGCCGGGTGACGACCTTCAGGGTGTCCTGCAGCTCGCCGTACGCGAGGTACGGCTCGTCGCGGCGCAGGTCGAAGTCGACGCCCGAGGCACGCGCGATGGGCCCGCTCACGCCGTACGCGTGCACGGTCTCCGGCGCAAGCGCCCCCACGCCCCGCGTGCGCCCGCGGAAGATCTCGTTGCCGAGCACCAGGTCGTCGAACCGGTCCATACGCGAGCGCACGGCGGCGACTGCTTCACGCGCGCGTGAGGCCCAGCCGGCCGGCAGGTCCTCCTTGAGGCCGCCGACGCGGTTGAACATGTAGTGCATACGGCCGCCGGAGACCTCCTCCATGACGTTCTGGAGGACCTCGCGCTCACGGAAGGCGTAGAAGACGGGGGTGATGCCGCCGAGCTCCAGCGGATAGGAGCCCAGGAACATCAGGTGGTTGAGCACCCGGTTGAGCTCCGCGAGCAGCGTGCGTGTCCACACCGCGCGCGTGGGGACCTCCATGCCGAGCATGCGCTCCACGGCGAGGACCACGCCCAGCTCGTTCGAGAAGGCCGACAGCCAGTCGTGGCGGTTGGCGAGCATGATGATCTGGCGGTAGTCGCGCGCCTCGAAGAGCTTCTCCGCGCCGCGGTGCATGTACCCGATCACCGGCTCCGCGTGCATGATGCGCTCGCCGTCCAGCACCAGTCGCAGCCGCAGTACGCCATGCGTGGACGGGTGCTGCGGTCCGATGTTGAGCACCATGTCGGTGCTCTCCGCGGCGCCGCCGATACCGACCATGGTCTCCGTCGTGGGAGTCATGGACACAGTCTCTCCTACGTACGCTGGCCGTATGGAAACGGGGAGCCCGCACAGCACGGGCACTACGGGGGACGAGGCGGCGGCACCCGAGTGGACCGGCCTGCCGCCCGGGCTGCTGCGGATGCGCCGCCTGCTGCTGGTGGTGTGGCTGGGGGTGCTGGCTCTCGCCCTGGGCCTGCTGCTCGGCCTGCTGGCCGGGCCCGGCTGGGCCGCCTTCGCGCTGCTGCCGCTCGCGCTCATGGCCTGGGGCTGGGTGCTGCTCGGCCGCAACTGGCGCTCCTGGCGGTACGCCGAGCGCGCCGACGACCTGCTGATCAGCCGGGGCGTGCTGTGGCGCGAGGAGACCGTGGTGCCGTACGGGCGGATGCAGCTGGTGGAGGTGACCTCCGGGCCCGTCGAGCGGCACTTCGGGCTGGCCAGCGTGCAGCTGCACACGGCGGCCGCCGCGACCGACGCGACCATCCCGGGCCTCGACCCGGCCGAGGCGGAACGGCTGCGCGACCGGCTCACCGAGCTCGGCGAGGCCCGATCGGCGGGCCTGTGACGGCGCCGGGCGTCGACGACGCCGTACTCGAGAAGCCGCCCGTCACCGAGCGGCGACTGCACCCCGTGACGCCCCTCAGGCGTGCGTGGGCGCCGGTGGCCGTGCTGATCGGGTGGGCGGTGCACGACCCCGACCAGGCGCAGCGCCAGCTGACGAAGCTGACGACCACCACCCTGCTGATCGCGCTCGCGGTCCTCGTCCCGGCCGCGGCCCTGTACGGCTTCCTCACCTGGTGGTTCACGCACTTCGCGGTGACCGACGCCGAACTGCGCATCCGTACCGGCCTGTTGTTCCGGCGCACCGCGCACATCCGGCTCGAACGCATCCAGGCCATCGACATCACCCAGCCGCTCCTCGCGCGTGTGGCCGGCGTCGCCAAGCTCAAACTCGACGTCATAGGCACCGACAAGAAGGACGAGCTGGCCTTCCTCGGGGAGCGCGAGGCGCGTGCGCTGCGCGCTGAACTGCTCGCGCGCGCCGCCGGTTTCGCACCCGAGACGGCGCACGAGGTCGGCGAAGCACCAGCGCGCGAACTGCTGCGCACGCCCGCGCGCGACCTCGCGATCTCCCTCGTGCTGACCGGCGCCACCTGGGGCACCCTGGCCGCCGCGCTCGTCGTCCCGCCGGTGCTGTGGCTGGCCACCCACAGCGTGTGGACGGTCCTCGCGACCGGCGTCCCCCTGCTGGGTGCGGCCGCCACGAGCAGCGTGGGGCGGTTCGTCGGCGAGTACGACTGGACTGTGGGCGAGTCCCCGGACGGGCTGCGCATCGACCACGGGCTGCTCGACCGCACGCACGAGACGGTGCCACCCGGACGCGTGCAGACCGTGCGGATCGTGGAGCCGCTGCTGTGGCGGCGGCGCGGCTGGGTCCGCGTGGAGCTGGACGTGGCCGGTTCGTCCAACTCCGTGCTCGTGCCGGTCGCTCCGCGCGAGCTCGCCGAATCGGTCGTCACGCGCGTGCTGCCCGGGGTGACCGTCCCGGCGGCTTCGGCGCTGTCACGGCCGCCGCGGCGCGCCGGGCGATGCGTGCCGGTGTGGTGGCGGGGATACGGACTCGCCGTCACCGACACGGTGTTCGCGGCACGGCACGGTCTGCTGCGCCGGAGCCTGGCGCTCGTGCCGCACGCAAAGGTGCAGAGCGTACGGCTCGCTCAGGGGCCCTGGGAGCGGCTGTGGCGGGTCGCCGACGTCCATGTGGACACGGGGGCCAACAAGACCGTCACGGCCCGGCTGCGGGACGCGGAGGAGGCCGCGGAGCTGCTGCGCGCGCAGGCGGAGAGATCACGCACCGGGCGCAGGGACGCGCGGCCGGACAGATGGATGGCGCCGCAGGGCAGTCACCCCACGGCGCCATGAGATCCGGTACGAGCTGCTTCAGGACACCGCGCTGCGCAGCCCCTGCACGTCGATCTGCTCCGTCTCGTCGTGGGCCGTCAGGTCGATCACCTGGCCGACGCCGCGCGCGTCCTCGTCGGCCGGCTTGAACTCCGCCTCGGTCTCGGCCTTGTGGAGGGCGAGCGCCTCCTGACCCACGACGTCGGCGAGGTCCTCGTTCTGCACGGCCTCCATGGCCGTGCTCGACTGCTCGGCCTTCGTACCGAAGAAGTCGAATCCGCCCTCGACTGCCGGTCGCCGCACGGGCGCGGCCGGTACGACGGCCACCGCGGTCGGCGCGACGAAGTGCCCGGAGGGCTGCTGCACGGGCCTGGCCGGAGTGATGGCGGCCGCGCGCTCATGCCCGTCGACCGCCTCGGGCTGCCCCTGTGCCTCGTCCTCCTGCGCCGCGGCCTCCGTGTCGTCGGCGGCGGCCTCGGTCACAACGGCGGCGGGCTCGTTGACGACGGCCGCGGCCGCGGCGGCAGCAGCCGCGGCGGAGTCCGAACCGGCCTTCGCCTTCACCGGCTCGCCCTTCTTGGAGCCGCGCTTTGAGGGACCGTCACCTTTCGGGGAACCGTCGTCCTTGGGGTCGGTGTCGTCCTCGGCCGCAGCGTCGTCCTCGACTGCAGCGGCGTCCTCGGCCGCGTCGTCGTCCGTGAGCGCCGCGTCGTCCTGCGAGCCGTCCTCGCCCGTCACGTCGCCGTCGTCCTTCGGAGAACCGTCACCGTCCTCGTCGAACTTCTTCAGCGCCGCGTTCGCCCGCAGGAAGAGCTTGGAACCCTCCGGGGAGAAGACCGCCGGAGCCTCCGGCGTCTCCTCGGTGCCCTCGGCGGCGTCCTGTGCCGAGGCAGCCACAGCCTCGGCCTCCTGGTCCGCGACCGCCGACTCGTCGGTCGGCACCGGTGGCAACGCGCGCGCGGGAGCCGCGGCCTCTATCTCGAGCAGCCGACGGCCCTCCAGGGCGCTCGCACGCTCGGTCTCCGCCGTCGCGTACCGCCGCAGCAGCGCCGCGTGCTCGTTGCGCAGCCCCGCCAGCTCGGCGCGCTTGGCCCGCAGCCGCTGCTCGAGCTTCGTGCGCAGCTCGCGCGACTCCTCGAGGTCGGTCTCGAGCTCGGCGACCCGCTCCTCGTGCCGCCACTCGTCGCTCGCACGCGCGCGCGTGAGGTCGGCGACCTGTTTGCCCGCCTGCGAGTCCCAGCGGCGCATGACGGCCGCCCCGACGACAGCCGTCGCCGCGGCGAACGCGGCGACGACACGGAGCACGGCCGGCTGCGAGAACACCCAGGGGCCGAAGGCGCAGACAAGGGAGACGCCTGCGATAGCCGACGGAGGCAGCAGCCTGTGCAAGGGCGGGGAATGGCGGTGACGTCCACGTGGCATGGCCAGAAACTTACCGCGCGTAGGCGAGCCTTGGTGCCCCGCCCCGCAAAAACACAGCCATCCCGAAACGTTCACAGGGCATCAGGAATAGCACTTCGCCGAATTCGGCAAGATCATCAATGATCGAAACCCCGGCTGCGCTGCCCGGACGGCCGTCCGGTCACCGGTCGCTCAGCCGCCCGCTGATCCACTGCAGCGTCGCCGGAATCTCCCGACGCCAGGTGTTGAAGTTGTGCCCGCCGCTTTCGAGGATGATCGACGAGATCCGCGTCAGCCCGGTGGCCTGCACGCGCTCTATGAACTTCAACGTGTCCTTGTAGTTGGATTCCCCGATCTTGCTGCTGGTGACGAGCAGTGAAGTGTCGGGGGCGGGAAGGTGCTTGAGATACCAGAACAGGTCGGCGCGATCGCGCAGCCCATTGTCGCCGTGGAAGAGATCGCCCGTGGTGGGGTCGATCGGTGCCTTGTAGTACGGCGACAGGCCCGCGGCGGCCGCATACGACCGCGGGTGGTGCATGGCCAGCTTCAGCGCGCAGTAGCCGCCCGTGGAGTCGCCGATGATGCCCCAACTGCCGGGCTTCTTGCCCACCCTGTAGTGCGCGAGCATCGCGTCGGGCAGGTCCTTGGCGAAGAACGTCTCGGTCTTCGGACCGCCCGGGATGTCCACGCACTCCGTGTCCCGCGGCGGCGCCACCGTCGGCCGCATCATCACCAGGATCATCGGCTGCATACGGCCGTCCTTGGCGAGGTCCTGGGCGGTGCGCGGGTAGTGCAGTTTGTCCACGAGGGCCTGGGCGGTGCCCGGATACCCGGTGAGGACGACGGCTGCGGGGAACGTACGCGTGCGGTACTGCGGCTGGAAGTACTCCGGCGGCAGGTAGACGTACGCGGGCGTGGCGATGTTCGTCGTACGGCCGACGATGTCGACCTTCTGGATCTGACCGCCGACCTGCGGCCTGGCACCGCCGGCGCCGCGCACGCTCGCCGTCTCGACCACCTGCAGCGGACCGCCCGAACCGCCGAGCGCCGTGTGGTTTATGACCACGCCCTGGTCCTTCTCCTGACCGAACAGGTCCGCCCAGCTGGCATAGAACCCGAAGGCCTGGTTGGCGGCGAGGCCCAGCGACATGAAGAGGGCCAGCTGGGTGCCGAGCAGCAGGCCGACGCGACCGCTGACGGCCCGCCAGTTCCGCCGCGCCAGACGCGGCCACAGCCACACCGTGCCGACGAACAGCAGTACGGCCAACGCGACTGCCAATCCCAGCACTTTGTTGCTCGTAAGACCCATGACCTGCTTCCTGCCTGCGGTTTCCACCCGGCTCCCCCACACCTTCGCAAGGGCTTGTCCGGGACTTTCCTCGGCCTTTGAACCGGCTTTGAGGAGGGTCTGGAACCTTCCTCCTCGAGACACCGTCCTAGAGGGCGCAATGTCGCCGGATGCCCGAATCGGGCCCGGATCCAAGGTCTCTCGCAGAACTACGGGATGCGATGTCTGTCAGGACAGATGAGGAAATGTCGGGCGGGGTTCCGTTCCGATCACGCAACGCGCGGCGCGTCCTGCGCGGTCCGCGCCCCGAGGCCGTCCCCGTCCTCGTCGCCAGAGCTTGTGCCGTCGTTGGCCTTCTGGACATCGCCGCGGGCGTCTTCCCGCGCTTCAGGCACAGCCGTATGCACACCATTGCCGAGGTGCTGCCGGGATCGTTCGGCCCGTTCGCGGCCGCGCTCTCGCTCAGCGCGGGCATCCTGCTGCTGCTGCTCGCACACGGTCTGAGGCGTGGCAAACGCCGGGCATGGCGCGCCGCGGTGGCGCTGCTGCCCGCAGGCGCGGTGGCGCAGTTCACATACCGCCACTCCCTCATCGGAGTGATCATCTCTCTGGCGCTGCTCGCACCCCTGCTGCGACACCGTGACCAGTTCCGGGCGCTGCCCGATCCGCGCAGCCGGTGGCGAGCGCTGGCGAACTTCGTCCTCATGGGCGCCGGATCGCTCGTCCTCGGCCTGGTCATCGTCAGCGTCCACCCGAACCGCATGGTCGGCGACCCCAGCCTGGCCGATCGCATCACGCACGTCCTGTACGGCCTGTTCGGCTTCGAGGGTCCGGTCGACTACCAGGGCAACACCTCCTGGACGGTCGCCTTCTCGCTGGGCGCTCTCGGCCTCCTGACGGCGGTCACGACGATCTACCTCGCCTTCCGGCCCGAACACCCGGCCGCGCGCCTCACGGAGGAGGACGAGGCCCACCTGCGCGCCCTGCTGGAGAAGCACGGCGGCCGCGACTCCCTCGGCCACTTCGCACTGCGCCGGGACAAGGCCGTCGTCTTCTCGCCGAGCGGCAAGGCGGCCGTGACCTACCGCGTCGTGTCCGGCGTGATGCTCGCCAGCGGCGACCCCATCGGCGACGTCGAGGCCTGGCCCGGCGCCATCGAGCGCTTCATGGACGAGGCGAAGGCGCACTCCTGGACTCCCGCCGTCATGGGCTGCTCGGAGACGGGCGGCGAGGTGTGGACCCGCGAGACCGGTCTCGACGCCCTCGAACTGGGCGACGAGGCGGTGGTGGACGTAGCGGATTTCTCCCTCGCCGGCCGCGCGATGCGCAACGTGCGCCAGATGGTCAAGCGCATCGAGCGCGCCGGTTACGAAACCCGGGTACGACGTGTACGTGACCTCGGCGAGACCGAGCTGGAGCGGATCCGGCAGGCCGCCGAGGACTGGCGCGGCACCGACACCGAGCGCGGCTTCTCCATGGCGCTCGGCCGCATCGGCGACACCGCCGACGGCGACTGCCTGATCGCCACCGCCCACAAGGCGGACGACCAGCCCGGGGAGTACGGCGACCTGAAGGCGATCCTGCACTTCGTCCCCTGGGGCGAGGACGGCGCCTCGCTGGACCTGATGCGCCGCGACCGCTCGGCCGACCCCGGCATGAACGAACTGCTCATCGTCGCGGCCCTCCAGGCGGCGCCGAAATTCGGCATCACGCGCGTGTCGCTCAACTTCGCGATGTTCCGCTCGGCACTCGCGCGCGGCGAGAAGATCGGCGCGGGCCCGGTGCTGCGCGCCTGGCGCGGCCTCCTGGTCTTCCTCTCGCGGTGGTTCCAGATCGAGTCCCTGTACAAGTTCAACGCGAAGTTCCGCCCCCGCTGGGAGCCCCGCTTCGTCGTCTACCGCGCGTCCGCTGACCTGCCCCGCATCGGCTTCGCCGCCATGCAGGCGGAGGGCTTCGTCGACCTCGCCCTGCCGCTGCCGCGCTTCCTGCGCCGCCGCAAGGCCCCCGCACGCGCGTGTGCCCACGCGGTGGCCGAAAGAGACGTCCGGGCGGCGTGAGCGGCACCACCGCAGCCACTGAGACGGGCCCGGGCGGGAGCCCCACCCCCCAGCCCGGGGGCTCCCGCCCGGGCCGCGGCGTCCTGCGGCCGGGCCCGGGCTCTACGCTGAACGTATGAGCAAGCAGAGCGGACGCGGGCGCGTCGCGGGCCTTCCGGAATGGGACCGCTGCGCGGTCATGGGAGTCGTGAACGTCACTCCCGATTCCTTCTCCGACGGCGGCCGCTTCTTCGACACCACGGCCGCCGTCAAGCACGGCCTCGGCCTGGTCGCCGAGGGCGCGGACCTGGTCGACGTCGGCGGCGAGTCCACCCGCCCCGGCGCCACCCGCGTCGACGAGGCCGAGGAACTCAAGCGCGTCATCCCGGTCGTCCGCGGCCTCGCCTCCGAGGGCGTCACGGTCTCCGTCGACACCATGCGCGCCTCCGTCGCCGAACGGGCCCTCGCCGCCGGTGCCGCCCTCGTCAACGACGTCAGCGGCGGCCTCGCCGACCCCGCGATGATCCCGGTGGTGGCCGAGACGGGCGCCCCCTTCGTCGTCATGCACTGGCGCGGCTTCCTGGAGGGCGGCAACGTCAAGGGGGTCTACGACGACGTCGTCACCGAAGTCATCGACGAACTGCACGCACGCGTGGAGGCCGTCCTCGCCGGCGGCATCGCACCCGAGCGCATCGTCGTCGACCCCGGCCTCGGCTTCTCCAAGGACGCCGAGCACGACCTCGTCCTCCTCGCCCATCTCGACCGCCTGCTCGGCCTCGGCCACCCGCTCCTCGTGGCCGCCTCCCGCAAGCGGTTCCTCGGCCGCGTCCTGGCCGGACCGGAGTCCGCACCGCCGCCCGCGCGCGAGCGCGACGCCGCCACGGCCGCCGTGTCCGCGCTCGCGGCGCACGCCGGCGCATGGGCGGTACGGGTGCACGAGGTGCGCGCAACGGCGGACGCGGTACGGGTCGCACGCGCCGTGGAAGGGGCGCGCACCACGGGGCACGCGCCCGGCGCAGACACCCGCCGCGCAGAAGGAGCCCGGTGAGCGCCCCCCACACCGACGTCGAGCAGGTGGAAGCCGCCAACACCGCCTTCTACGAGGCGATGGAGCGCGGCGACTTCGACGAGCTGTCCTCGCTCTGGCTCACGCCGGCCGACCTGGGCGTCGACGAGGAGTACCACGACCCGGCCGACGCCGGCGTGATCTCCTGCGTGCACCCCGGCTGGCCGGTGCTCACCGGCCGCGGCGAGGTCCTCAGGTCGTACGCGCTGATCATGGCGAACACCGACTACATCCAGTTCTTCCTGACCGACGTGCATGTCTCCGTCACCGGCGACACCGCCCTGGTGACCTGCACCGAGAACATCCTCAGCGGCGGCCCCGCGCCCGAGGGCGGCGAGGAACTCGGCCCGCTCGTCGGGCAGCTGGTCGTCGCCACCAACGTGTTCCGCCGCACCCCCGAGGGCTGGAAGCTCTGGTCCCACCACGCCTCCCCGGTTCTGTCCGAAAACGACGAGGAAGCGGACGAGGAGACACCCTCCTGACGGGGTAGGCGCCCCTCGAAGAACACTCACGGGCACCCGCCCCGGAACCCGCAGGGACCAAGAAGTGGTTGGAATCACGAACCCCTGGGTAGGGGCGGCTACCAACCCGTGAGCCGCCGGGTTCCCCAGGGGAAACACGCGATGAAACCTCCTGATCCCGGCACGGACCACGCCCTCGTGGCCGGGTCCTGTCAGTGCCCGCAGGTAGATTCGTTCGAGGCCGGTGTGCCGCCCGCACACGGCATCGACCGGCCGTTACCGACGATTGCAGGAGTGATTCGCGTGGATCGTGTCGCGCTGCGCGGCCTCAAGGCCCGCGGGCACCACGGGGTGTTCCCCAAGGAGCGCGAGGAGGGCCAGACCTTCATCGTGGACCTCGTCCTCGGCCTGGACACCCGACCGGCCGCGGCCGACGACGACCTGGCGAAGACCGTGCACTACGGCATCGTGGCGGAGGAGGTCGTGGCCGTCGTCGAGGGCGAACCCGTCGACCTCGTCGAGACGCTCGCCGAGCGCATCGCCCAGGCCTGTCTGAAGCACGACCTGGTCCAGGAGGTCGAGGTCTGCGTCCACAAACCGGACGCGCCGATCACGGTCCCCTTCGACGACGTGACCGTCACCATCACCCGGAGCCGAGTATGACCGCGTCCTTCACCGAGGATCACAGCGACCCGACCGTACAGCCGGTGCCCGCCTCCGTCGTGCAGCAGGTGGACGCCGCCGACACGACCCTGCACAACCCCAAACGCGCGGTGATCTCCCTCGGCGCCAACCTCGGCAACCGCCTGGAGACCCTCCAGGGCGCCATCGACGCCCTCGAGGACACCCCGGGCGTCCGCATCAAGGCCGTGTCGCCGGTGTACGAGACGGAGCCGTGGGGCGTCGAGCCCGGCAGCCAGCCGTCGTACTTCAACGCTGTGATCGTCCTGAAGACGACCCTCCCGCCCTCCTCGCTCCTGGAGCGGGCGCACGCGGTCGAGGAGGCCTTCCACCGCGTACGGGACGAGCGCTGGGGCGCACGCACGCTCGACGTCGACATCGTCGCGTACGACGGTGTCGTCTCCGACGACCCGCAGCTCACCCTCCCCCACCCGCGCGCCCATGAGCGCGCCTTCGTCCTGGCCCCCTGGCACGACGTCGACCCCGACGCCCAGCTGCCCGGCCGCGGCCCGGTGGCCGACCTCCTCGATACCGTCACCCGCCACGGCGTGGAACCCCGCAAGGACCTGGAACTCCACCTGCCCGAGTAGTCGTTAAGGTCAGGACGGCAAGGTCGGGAAGACCACAGTCCGCGGGACGGTCCGCAGGACCCGGGGGAGCTGAAGGGACACCGTGAGAGAGCTGCGCATCAGGGTGCTGGCCGGCGTGTTCGTCGTGGCGGGAATCCTGTCCTGGGCGGGGGCCCGCCTCTGGAACTCGATCGGGACCCTCCCCAGCGTCCCCCTGGCCGCGCCCATCGTCCTGGCCCTGATCGCCGTGGTCCTGACGGCCACGGCGCTCTCGATCCGCGCCCGCCTCAAGGCCCAGCGCGAGCGCCGCCCCGAGGCCAAGGGCGTCGACCCGCTGATGGCGGCCCGCGCGGTCGTCTTCGGCCAGGCCAGCGCCCTGGTGGCGGCCCTCGTCGCCGGCATGTACGGCGGCACGGGCGTCTTCCTCCTGGAACAACTCGACATCCCCGCCCGCCGCGACCAGGCCATCTACGCCGGCTTCTCGGTGGCGGCGGGCATCGCGGTCATAGCGGCGGCCATCTTCCTGGAGCGCGTCTGCAAGCTCCCGGAGGACGACGAACACAACAACGGGGCGGCTTCGGCGGCGTAAAGCCGCACACACCGCCCCGGCCCGGCGCACCCGGTCCGACGTCAGCGCGCCATGATCAGGCTCATCGCCTCGTTCCGCGTGGCCGCGTCCCGCAGCTGCCCGCGCACCGCCGACGTTATGGTCTTCGCGCCCGGCTTGCGGATGCCACGCATCGACATGCACATGTGCTCGCACTCCACGACGACGATGACGCCGCGCGGCTCCAGGATGTCCATGAGGGAGTCCGCGATCTGCGTGGTGAGTCGTTCCTGCACCTGCGGCCGACGAGCATAGACGTCCACCAGGCGGGCCAGCTTCGACAGGCCGGTGATCTTGCCGGTGGTGGCCGGAATGTATCCGACATGAGCGACACCCCTGAACGGCACCAGGTGATGCTCGCACGTCGAGTACACCTCGATGTCCTTCACGAGCACCATCTCGTCGTGCCCCAGGTCGAACGTCGTCGTCAGCACGTCCTCGGGCTTCTGCCACAGCCCCGCGAAGATCTCCTTGTACGCCCGCGCCACCCGCGTCGGCGTCTCCCTGAGCCCCTCCCGGTCCGGGTCCTCGCCGACCGCGATCAGCAGTTCGCGTACGGCGTTCTCGGCGCGCTTCTCGTCGAACTCGCCGATCGAGCCCTCGCCGTCCAGCGTCACGGGGTCGGTCATCTGGTGCCTCGTTCCTGTGCGGGTCACGCGTGCGGGCCACGCGCCTCATCTGCGGCATGGCTGAAAATGCCGCGCCCCCCAGGCTAGAACCTGGGGGGCGCGGCATTCATTCCGGGCCTGTTGAGGCCGCCGGGAGCCGGGTCAGCTCTCGGAGCGGTCCTCCGGGGCCGACTCGGTCGCCGGGGCGGGCTCCGCCGCGGTGGCCTTGGCGGTGGTGATCGCCGGGGTCGCGCCGTTGGCGCCGTTCGTCAGTGCGAGCTCCTTCGGGGAGAGCACCGGCGGGCGGGTCGACGGCGTGCGGCGGGAGGAGCCGGTCCAGGCGGGCCGCGGCGGACGCTTGACGATCGGGGCGAAGATCTCGGCGATCTCCTCCTTGCCCAGCGTCTCCCTCTCCAGCAGCTGCAGGACGAGGTTGTCGAGGACGTCGCGGTTCTCGACCAGGATCTCCCAGGCCTCGTTGTGCGCGTTCTCGATGAGCTTCTTGACTTCCTCGTCCACCAGCGCGGCGACCTCTTCCGAGTAGTCGCGCTGGTGAGCCATCTCACGTCCGAGGAACGGCTCGGTGTTGTCGCCGCCGAACTTGATGGCGCCCAGCCGCTCGGTCATGCCGTACTGCGTGACCATCGCGCGGGCCGTTGCGGTGGCCTTCTCGATGTCGTTCGCAGCACCGGTCGTCGGGTCGTGGAACACGAGCTCCTCGGCCGCGCGGCCGCCCAGCATGTAGGCGAGCTGGTCGAGCATCTCGTTGCGCGTCGTGGAGTACTTGTCCTCGTCCGGCAGAACCATCGTGTAACCGAGGGCCCGTCCGCGCGACAGGATCGTGATCTTGTGGACCGGGTCGGAGTTCGGGGAGGCCGCCGCGACCAGGGCGTGACCGCCCTCGTGGTACGCGGTGATCTTCTTCTCCTTGTCCGACATGATCCGGGTCCGCTTCTGCGGGCCCGCGACCACACGGTCGATCGCCTCGTCCAGCATGGAGTTGTCGATCAGCTTCTTGTCGCTGCGGGCGGTGAGCAGCGCGGCCTCGTTGAGGACGTTGCTCAGGTCCGCTCCGGTGAAGCCCGGGGTGCGGCGGGCGACGGCCGACAGGTCGACGTCCGGCGCGACCGGCTTGCCCTTCTGGTGAACCTTGAGGATCTCCAGACGGCCCTGCAGGTCCGGCGGGTCGACCGCGATCTGGCGGTCGAAGCGGCCGGGGCGCAGCAGCGCCGGGTCGAGGATGTCGGGCCGGTTCGTGGCGGCGATGAGAATCACACCGCCCTTGACGTCGAAGCCGTCCATCTCGACGAGCAGCTGGTTCAGCGTCTGCTCGCGCTCGTCGTGACCGCCGCCGAGGCCGGCGCCGCGATGGCGGCCGACCGCGTCGATCTCGTCGACGAAGACGATCGCCGGGGCGTTCGCCTTGGCCTGCTCGAACAGGTCGCGGACCCGGGAGGCACCGACACCGACGAACATCTCGACGAAGTCGGAACCGGAGATCGAGTAGAAGGGGACCCCGGCCTCGCCGGCCACGGCACGCGCGAGGAGCGTCTTGCCGGTACCGGGACGGCCGTAGAGGAGCACGCCCTTGGGAATCTTGGCGCCGACGGCCTGGAACTTCGCCGGCTCCTGCAGGAACTCCTTGATCTCGTGGAGTTCCTCGACCGCCTCGTCACAGCCCGCGACGTCGGAGAACGTCGTCTTCGGGGTGTCCTTGGTGATCAGCTTGGCCTTCGACTTCCCGAAGTTCATGACCCGGGAGCCGCCGCCCTGCATCTGATTCATCAGGAACAGGAAGACGACCACGATCAGGACGAAGGGGAGCAGGGAGAGCAGGATTCCGAGGAACGGGTTCTGCTTGGACGGCGAAACCGTGTAGCCGTCCGGGATCTGCTTGTCCTGGTACTTGGTCTGCAGCGTGTTGGCGATGGTCACGCCCTGGTCGCCGATGTAGCTCGCCTGGATCTTCGAGCTGCCCTCGACCTTTACGCCGTCCTTGAGCTGGACCTTGACGGTCTGCTCGTCGCCGGTGGTCAGCTTGGCCGACTCGACCTTGTTGTCATTGATCGCCTGGACGACCTGGCCGGTGTCCACCGTCTTGTAGCCGCCGGACGAGCCGACGACCTGCATCAACACGACCACGGCAAGGACGGCCAGCACGATCCACATGACCGGCCCACGGAAGTATCGCTTCACGTCCATCCATACGGAGCGATGTCGCCCCGTCCCTCCTGCCATAGTGAGTTTGATAAGACAGTTCTTCTGACGGTACCCCAGCATTGTGGCCCGAAGCCGCACGGGACGGCTGGCAAACCCGTCTGCATGCTCCAACGGCGCGAAACCCGCTGGGGTTCCCGATCGTCTTACGAGTGTTCGGCCCTTTGGGGCTCAGCCACCGCGAAGAGCGGTTCAGCCGCCGTAGACGTGGGGCGCGAGCGTACCGACGAACGGAAGGTTGCGGTACTTCTCGGCGTAGTCGAGGCCGTAGCCGACGACGAACTCGTTCGGGATGTCGAAGCCGACCCACTCCACGTCGATGGCGACCTTGGCGGCGTCGGGCTTGCGCAGCAGCGTGCAGATCTTCAGGGACTCGGGCTCGCGGGAGCCGAGGTTGTTGATCAGCCAGGACAGGGTCAGGCCCGAGTCGATGATGTCCTCGACGATCAGGACGTGCTTGCCCTTGATGTCGGTGTCGAGGTCCTTGAGGATCCGCACGACACCGGAGGACTGGGTGCCCGCGCCGTACGACGACACGGCCATCCAGTCCATGGTGACAGGGGTGGACAGCGCCCGCGCGAGGTCGGCCATCACCATCACCGCGCCCTTGAGGACGCCGACGATGAGCAGGTCCTTGCCCTCGTACTCAGCGTCGATCTTCGCCGCCAGCTCTGCCAGCTTCGCGTCGATCTCTTCCTTGGTGATGAGCACCTCTTTGAGGTCGGTGCCCATGTCTTTCGCGTCCACCCGCATCACTTTCGGTCGTCCCACCGGCCACCCGTCACCCCCCAAAGGGGGGCAAGGTTTCAGCCTTGCCGAATCACCAGTCTGCCACCCTGGCGCTGCGCGACGACTTTGCCCGGGAGATTGATGGCTCCCTGGCCGCGCCAACCGGTGATCAGCCGGTCGACTTCCTCGATGTGGCGGGCGAACAGCGAACCGGCGGGCGCCCCGGCGGCGATGGCCGCACGGCGCAGGACACGGCGGCGCACGGCGGGCGGCAGGGCGTAGAGCTTGGCGCACTCCAGGAGGCCTGCGGCGTCGCGTACGGAGTTCTCGGCCTGGCCGGCCCAGGCGTCGAGGGCGTCGGCGTCGTCGCGGGAGAGCTGCGCGGTGCGGGCGAGGGCCTCGACGACGCCCTTGCCGAGCGCCTTCTCCAGGGCGGGCAGGCCCTCGTGGCGCAGGCGGGAGCGGGTGTAGGCCGGGTCCGCGTTGTGCGGGTCGTCCCAGACGGGCAGGGACTGGACCATGCAGGCCTTGCGGGCGGTCTGCCGGTCCAGCTGGAGGAAGGGGCGGCGGTAACGGCCGTCGGCCCCCGAGACCGCGGCCATTCCGGACAGGGAGCGGATGCCGGACCCGCGGGCGAGACCGAGCAGGACTGTTTCGGCCTGGTCGTCGCGGGTGTGGCCGAGCAGGACCGCGGCGGCGCCGTGGCGGGCGGCGGCGGCGTCCAGGGCGGCGTAGCGGGCGTCTCGGGCGGCGGCCTCGGGTCCGCCTTCGCGGCCGACGGTCACGGCGACGGAGTCCACCGGGTCGAGGCCCATCTCGCGCAGGCGCAGGGCGACTTCGTCGGCGCGCAGGTCGGAGCCGGCCTGCAGGCCGTGGTCGACGGTGATGCCACCCGGGCGGATGCCGAGCTTGGGGGCCTCGAAGGCAAGGGCGGAGGCGAGGGCCATGGAGTCGGCGCCGCCGGAGCACGCCACGAGCACGACCGGCGACGACGCGCTCTCGTGCGGGGGCTGCTCGGAGGGCTCGGGAGCCCCGGTGGTCGTCCGGTGGTCGTTGAGGATGTCGTGGAGGGCGCGGCGGACCGCCAGGCGTATCGCCGCGACCGCAGGATGGGGACCCATGTCCGGTTCCCTTCATGAAGTTTTCGGGGGTGAGCTCGAGTTCGGTCACTCAGAGTGTGTAGATGGTGACAGAACCGGGCCGTTCCCCGAGCATCGCACGCCTACCCCTGCCCCACGGTCCCTCGGACGGGTGATTGGAGGGGCGTTCGCCTGCCGTCGGCCGGAATCGGTTCACGACCTTCCCACGGTGTTCACGACTCGCTCTTGCGGTGCACCCGCGCGACCCAGTCCGCCGGTTTGGCGATCTCCGCCTTGGTCGGGAGGGTGTTGGGGGACGTCCACACGCGGTTGAAGCCGTCCATGCCGACCTGGTCCACGACGGCTCGTACGAACCGCTCGCCGTCGCGGTACTGCCTGAGTTTGGCGTCCAGACCGAGCAGCTTGCGCAGGGCCATGTCCAGCCGCGAGGCGCCCTTCGCGCGGCGCTGCTGGAACTTCTCACGGATCTCGGAGACGGACGGCACGACGGCCGGACCCACCCCGTCCATCACGAAGTCGGCGTGGCCCTCCAGGAGGGACATCACGGCGGTGAGGCGCGCGAGGATCTCGCGCTGCGCCGGGGTCTGCACGATCTCGACGAAGGACCGCCCGCCGTCGTCCTCCTCGGCCTCGGGGCGTCCGCCGGCGAGGGACTGGGCGGCCTCGCGGATGCGCTCCAGGACCGTCATGGGGTCGACGTCGGTCTCCCCCAAGAACGACTGGATTTCGCCCTCGAGGTGGTCGCGCAGCCAGGGCACCGCGCTGAACTGCGTGCGGTGCGTCTCCTCGTGCAGGCAGACCCAGAGGCGGAAGTCGTGGGGCTGTACGTCGAGTTCGCGCTCCACGTGCACGATGTTCGGGGCGACGAGGAGCAGCCGGCCGCCGCCGTGCTCCCCCGCCGGGAGTTCGCGCGTCGCGGGGGCGAAGGTCTCATACTGGCCGAGGACTCGGGAGGCCAGGAAGGACAGCAGCATCCCGAGTTCGACGCCGGTGACCTTGCCGCCCACTGCCCCGAGGACCGCGCCGCCGGGGGTGTTGCCGCGCCGCTCCTGCATCTTGTCGAGCAGCGGTTTGAGGATCTCCCGGAAGCCGGCGACGTTCGCCCGGACCCAGCCGGGGCGGTCGACGACGAGGACCGGGGTGTTGTGGGTTTCTTCCGTCCCCATACGAGTGAAGCCCCGGACGTGTTCCTCCGAGGCCTTGGCATGCCGGCGCAGCTCCGCGACGACGGCCCGGGCCTCGTCGCGGCTCACGTCGGGGCCCGGCCGCACGAGCCGGGTCGCGGTCGCCACCGCGAGATTCCAGTCGACCATCTCGGCACCACCGATGCTCGTCATGCGTCAACCGTACGTGAGCGTTCCCACTTGGGGCAGGCCGTGCGGGTTGGCGGGGTGGACGTCGGTTCGGGTCCGGCGTCAGCCGCAACCGCACGCCGCCAGCGCCGTGGCGGTCCTGTCCAGGGCCGACTGGGCCTCCAACGGGCTGGTCGTGTCGGACGCCAGGAACGCGAAGGCCAGCAGGCGGCCGTCCTGGTCGACCACCGTTCCCGCCAGCGTGTTCACGCCGGTCAGGGTTCCTGTTTTCGCTCGTACGACTCCTGCCGCGCCGTTCGTGTAGCGGCTGGTCAGGGTGCCGGTGAAGCCTGCCACCGGGAGACCCGTGAGGACCGGGCGGAGTTCGGGGTGGGCTGCGTCGCCCGCCTTGACGAGCAATGCCGTGAGCAGGTCGGCCGTCAGTCGGTCGTCGCGGTCGAGGCCGCTGCCGTCGTGGAACTCGGCACCCTTGAGCGGGAGTTCGAGCCTCTTCAGCTGCGCTCCGATCGCGGCTGCGCCGCCGTCGAAGCTCGCCCGGCCGCCCGTCGCGGCCGCTGTCTGGCGGGCCAGTGCCTCCGCGATGTCGTTGTCGCTGTTGGTCAGCATGCGTTCGACCAGCTCCGAGAGCGGCGGCGAGGAGACCGAGGCCAGCGGCTCCGCGCGGTTCGTCGCCTTGGACGGGCCGGGGGACGTGGTCTTGATGCCGTGGTCGCCGAGGAACTCCCGGAACCGGCGGGCCGCGTCCGCCGCCGGGTCCGTCACGCGCGCGGCCGGGCCGCTCGTCGAGTCGTCCGTGCGGCCCTCGTCGGCCATCAGGGCGCTGACCGGCGCGAGGTTGTCGTTGACGCCGATGGGGTGGATCCGGGAACCGGCGTACAGGGTGGTGTCGTAGGAGAGCGTGACCTCGTGGATGTCGCGCTTGTTGAGCGCGGCCGCCGTCCGGTCGGCCAGGTCGCGCAGGCTCGCCCAGCCGTCGGCCTCCTTGTGCGCCGTCAGGGTCGGGTCGCCGCCGCCGACCAGGACGAGTTCCCTGGTGTCGGGCTCCAGGGCCGTGCGGGTCGTCAGGCGGTGGTCGGCGCCCATCGCCGACAGGGCGGCCACCGCGGTTGCGATCTTCGTCGTGGAGGCGGGGGTCAGGGCGTCGTCGGCGCCGGTGCCGTAGAGGCGCTTGCCGGTGGCCACGTCGACGACCGCGGCGGTGTGGCGGGTGCCGAGCGCCGCGTCCTTCAGGAGGGGGCCCAGGAGGTCGGAGAGGGCCGTGCCGGTCGGGGCCGACTTCACGGTGTTGGCGGAACCGCCGAGGCCGGTCAGGACGGACCCGGCGCTGGGGGCGGGCCGGGGGACCCCGGCGGCCGTATCGGACGTATCGGAATTACGACCGTGATCTGTGCCACCCGTGCGTTCCAGGGCGACCGCGCGGTCCGCCTCGGCCGTACGCTGACCGCTGGAGTCCCAGGGGCCGGCGGCGGTCGCCACTGTGGCGGCCAGCGCCAGACCGGCGGTGGCGGCGCCCGCGGTGTACTGCCAGGTCCTGACGGTCTTCGGCCGCGTGAACCGGACGGACGGCACGCGTGCGAGCTGCGGTTTCGTGGCGGCCGCGGCTCGTTCGAGGCCCGGTCGCACGGCGTTCGCGGCTCGTTCGAGATGCGGGCGTACGGTCCCGGCGGCCCGTGCCAGATGCGGTCGTACGGCGTTCGCGGCCCGCGCCACATGCGGTCTCGCGGCCCGCCAAGGCCTCAGCTCAGGCACGACCACCAGCCCCTTTCGCGATCACACACCTGCGTGAGGGACACTTAACCACCAGAACTATGTGCTGATCATGGAGGAGCCACCGGTGGAGTTCGACGTCACGATCGAGATCCCGAAGGGTTCGCGGAACAAGTACGAGGTGGACCACGAGACCGGTCGGATCCGCCTGGACCGTCGACTCTTCACCTCGACCGCCTACCCGACCGACTACGGCTTCGTCGAGAACACCCTCGGCGAGGACGGTGACCCGCTGGACGCGCTGGTCATCCTGGACGAGCCGACGTTCCCGGGCTGCCTCATCAAGTGCCGCGCGATCGGCATGTTCCGGATGACGGACGAGGCCGGCGGCGACGACAAGCTGCTGTGCGTCCCGGCGACGGACCCGCGTGTGGAGCACCTGCGTGACATCCACCACGTGTCGGAGTTCGACCGCCTGGAGATCCAGCACTTCTTCGAGGTCTACAAGGACCTGGAGCCCGGCAAGTCCGTCGAGGGCGCCAACTGGGTGGGCCGGGTCGACGCCGAGGTCGAGATCGAGCGGTCGTACAAGCGCTTCAAGGAGTCCGGCGGCCACTGAGCCCCCAGCAGTCTTTTCGGGCCGCACGCGTACGCGTGCGGCCCGTTCGCTTCTCTGTGCGCATACTGGGGCTTGCCGCACGCGTCGTACAGGGAGCGTTACTCACGTGACGGATTTGGAGGACCGCAAGCCTCAGTCGGACGAGGCCAGGGGCGCGTTCGATCCCGAGATCACATCCGAGTTCGCCATTCCGGCGGGACTCGCCGCCCCCAGAGCCGTCGCCGAGCCGGAGACCACGTCCGAGTTCGCCGTCCCCCAGGGGCTGGACGTGCCGCAGTCGCCGGGTGCCGAGCCCGAGGGGTCCGCGTTCACCCTGCCGAGCACCTACAGCGCCCAGCAGGCCCCCGCCGCGTTCACGCCGCCGACCGGCGTCCCCGTGGTCAGCCTCACCAAGGACGCGCCCTGGCAGGACCGGATGCGCACGATGCTGCGCATGCCGGTGGCCGAGCGGCCCGCTCCGGAGCCGCGGGGCAAGGTCGAGGAGGAGGGTCCGGCCGTCCCGCGCGTGCTCGACCTGACGCTGCGCATCGGCGAGTTGCTGCTGGCGGGCGGTGAGGGCGCAGAGGACGTGGAGGCGGCGATGTTCGCGGTCTGCCGGTCCTACGGCCTGGACCGCTGCGAGCCGAACGTCACCTTCACACTGCTGTCGATCTCGTACCAGCCCTCGCTCGTCGACGACCCGGTGACGGCCTCGCGGACGGTGCGGCGCCGGGCCACCGACTACACGCGGCTGGCGGCCGTGTTCCAGCTGGTGGACGACCTCAGCGACCCGGAGACCAGCATCTCCCTGGAGGAGGCCTACCGGCGGCTCGCCGAGATGCGCCGCAACCGGCACCCGTACCCCACCTGGGTGCTGACCGGGGCGAGCGGGCTGCTCGCGGGGGCGGCCTCCGTGCTGGTCGGTGGTGACGTGGTCGTCTTCATAGCGGCCATGCTGGGCGCGATGCTCGGCGACCGGCTGGCGTGGCTGTGCGCGGGGCGCGGGCTGCCGGAGTTCTACCAGTTCACGGTGGCCGCGATGCCGCCGGCCGCGATCGGGGTCGCGCTGACGGTGGCCCACGTGGACGTGAAGGCGTCCGCGGTCATCACCGGTGGGCTGTTCGCGCTGCTGCCGGGGCGGGCGCTGGTGGCGGGTGTGCAGGACGGGCTGACCGGGTTCTACATCACCGCGTCGGCGCGCCTGCTGGAGGTGATGTACCTCTTCGTCGGCATCGTCGTGGGCGTGCTCGTGGTCCTGTACTTCGGGGTGAACCTGGGCGCCAAGCTCAACCCCGACGCGGCCCTGAGCATCACTCCCCGGCCCGGCTGGCAGATCGGCGCCTCGATGCTGCTGTCGCTGACGTTCGCGGTGCTGCTCCAGCAGGAGCGGTCCACCGTGCTGTGGGTGACGCTGAACGGTGGTGTCGCCTGGTCGGTGTACGGCGCGCTCCATGACGCCGGTGGCCTCTCGCCGGTTGCTTCCACGGCTGTGGCGGCCGGGCTGGTGGGGCTGTTCGGGCAGCTGCTGTCGCGGTACCGGTTCGCGTCGGCGCTGCCCTACACGACGGCGGCGATCGGGCCTCTGCTGCCCGGTTCCGCCACGTACTTCGGGCTGTTGTCCATCGCACAGAACGAGGTGGACAAGGGGTTGGTGTCGCTGGCCACGGCGGCTTCGCTGGCCATGGCCATCGCGATCGGGGTCAATCTCGGGTCGGAGATCTCGCGGCTGTTCCTGCGGATCCCCGGCGGGGCTTCGGCGGCCGGGCGGCGAGCTGCCAAGCGAACTCGAGGGTTCTGAGCGCCTGCTAGTAACCCTGGTTGTACGGGTGCTGCTGGTACTGCTGGCCGCCGTACTGCTGGTTCGGGTCGTACGGCTGCTGCTGCGGCTGCTGGTACCGCTGCCCGCCGTACTGCTGGTTCGGGTCGTACGGCTGCTGCTGCGGCTGCTGGTACTGCTGGCCGTAGTCCTGGTCGGCCGGCGGGATGCGGCGCAGCTGGGTCGTCGCATCGTCCATGACCGGGGGCTGCTGGTGCTGGGCCGGAGCGGGCTGCTGCGGGTTCTTCCTGGCCTTGGAGCGGGCGCGGAGGAACTCGATGATGATCGGGACCACCGAGACGAAGACGATCAGGATGAGGATCGCCTCGATGTTCTTGTGGACGAAGTCCACGTTGCCGAGCCAGGAGCCCAGCAGGGTCACGCCCGCACCCCAGAGCACGCCGCCGATGACGTTGAACGTGATGAACGAGCGGTACTTCATGCCGCTGACGCCGGCGATGATCGGCGTGAAGGTGCGCACGATGGGCACGAAGCGGGCCAGGACCAGGGACTTGGGGCCGTACTTCTCGAAGAACTCGTGCGCCTTGACCACGTTCTCCTGCTTGAAGAGGCGGGAGTCCGGGCGGGTGAAGAGCGAGGGGCCGACCTTCTTGCCGAAGACGTAGCCCGCCTGGTCGCCGAGGATCGCGGCGACGCAGATCAGCAGGATGGCCGCCCACAGCGGGAAGTCCAGGGTGCCCGCGGTGATCAGCAGGCCGCAGGTGAACAGGAGCGAGTCGCCCGGCAGGAAGAAGCCGATCAGCAGGCCCGACTCCGCGAAGACGATGAGGAGCAGGCCCCAGATGCCGAACGTGTCGAGGAGATAGTTCGGATCCAGCCAGCTCGGGCCGAGGGCAAGCGTCGTCACGGTTCCGGGCTCCTGAAGGGATGGGGGCGAGTACGGCGTACTCGTGCGGCCGCACAAAGCTATCAACGCCATGTGTCCTCCCCAGGTTCCCCCGGTGTCCACGGGATGCACTGTGGGCCGCCTGGGACGAAGCTGTGAGCCATGGGTATCGACGAATACGGCGGCGGCCAGGGGCCCCAGCCGGACGTGCTGGTCGTGACGACGAACGACGCTCCCGGTTTCCGGGTCCAGGAGGTTCTAGGTGAGGTCTTCGGGCTGACGGTGCGCTCCCGCCATCTGGGGAGCCAGATCGGCGCCGGGCTGAAGTCGATGATCGGCGGTGAGCTCAAGGGGCTCACCAAGACGCTCGTGCAGACCCGCAACCAGGCCATGGAACGGCTCGTCGAGCAGGCACGCGCGCGTGGGGCGAACGGAGTCCTGATGTTCCGCTTCGACGTGACCGAGGCGGCGGACGTGGGCACGGAGGTGTGCGCCTACGGGACGGCCGTGGTCCTGGCCCGGGAGTGACCCTCGGGGTCCCGGGCCAGGTCACTAGGAGGTGTGCCGGGACGCGTTCGCCTTGATGGCGTCCCTGAGGTGTTCCGCGAGACCTGGGCGCATGGCGTCGTAGAACGCCTTGAAGCGCTCGTCGGAGACGTACATGTCGCCCAGGCAGCGGTGCATCTCGTACGGGCAGTCGTAGAACCACCTGCTGATGTGCTGCCGGTGTTCCTCGGCCAGGTCCATCGCGGCCTCGCCGGCCGACGGTTCACCGGCGGCCACCAGGGCGGCGTAGCGCTCGCTCCAGTCGTCGACCTCGGCCTGCAGGCGTTTCCAGTCCTCCTTGGTGTAGGTGGCCGCGCGGCGCTGCGACTCGGCGTACGCCTCGGTGCCGCCCCAACGCTCTTCCGCCTCCTCGGCGTACTGCTCGGGGTCCTTGTCGCCGAAGACCTCGAACCGCTCCTCGGGCGTGAGGTTGATGCCCATCTTCCGTGCCTCCATGGCGTGCTCCACGGCCGCCGCCATCTTCTGCAGCTTCTCGATCCGGGCGGTCAGCAGCTCGTGCTGGCGGCGCAGATGCGCGCGCGGGTCCGCGTCCGGGTCGTCGAGCAGGGCGGCGACCTCGTCGAGCGGGAAGCCGAGCTCCCGGTAGAACAGGACCTGCTGCAGCCGGTCGAGGTCGGCGTCGCTGTAGCGCCGGTGGCCGGCGTGGCTGCGCTCGCTCGGGGCGAGCAGGCCGATGTCGTCGTAGTGGTGCAGCGTTCGCACCGTGACGCCGGCGAAGCCCGCGACCTGTCCCACGGAGTAGCCGATCTGTCCTGCCGAGTGGCTCACTTCGTCCGCTCCCTTCTCGGTACGCACTCCACGGTGGGTCCTCACGTCACGTGAGGTGCAAGTCCCACGTTGCTGCCGCTGATCCTGCCCGCTCTGGTCGTGGGCGTCCTGGTGACCGGTCGGCCCAGACGCAGCTGCGCGAGGACGGAACTCCGATCCGCCGACATCCGTTCTTCAGACGACACGAGGAGATGTCCATGCCGCTCCACAAAGGTTCCGAGAAGCCCGACGAGCGCCCGCTGTCGGTCAACCCGTTCTTCGGGGAGGCCAATCCGGTCGGCGGCATGACCCAGGCACCGCCCAAGCACCGCCTACCGGACACCCCGCTGCCGCCGATGACGGCGTACCAGCTGGTGCACGACGAGCTGATGCTGGACGGCAACTCCCGCCTGAACCTGGCCACTTTCGTCACCACCTGGATGGAGCCGCAGGCCGGTGTCCTGATGGCGGAGTGCCGGGACAAGAACATGATCGACAAGGACGAGTACCCGCGCACCGCCGAGCTGGAGCGCCGCTGCGTGGCGATGCTGGCCGACCTGTGGAACGCACCGGATCCGTCGGCCGTCGTGGGCTGTTCGACGACCGGTTCGAGCGAGGCGTGCATGCTCGCCGGGATGGCGCTCAAGCGGCGCTGGAGCAAGCGGAACCCCTCCGCCACGGCCCGCCCGAACCTCATCATGGGTGTCAATGTCCAGGTCTGCTGGGAGAAGTTCTGCAACTTCTGGGAGGTGGAGGCCCGCCTGGTCCCCATGGAGGGCGACCGGTTCCATCTCGACCCGCAAGCCGCCGACGAGCTGTGCGACGAGAACACCATCGGGGTCGTCGGCATCCTCGGCTCCACCTTCGACGGCTCGTACGAGCCCATCGCCGACCTGTGCGCGGCACTCGACGCCCTCCAGGAGCGCACGGGCCTGGACATCCCGGTGCACGTCGACGGCGCCTCCGGCGGCATGGTCGCGCCCTTCCTCGACGAGGACCTGGTGTGGGACTTCCGCCTCCCGCGCGTGGCGTCCATCAACACCTCGGGGCACAAGTACGGGCTGGTCTACCCGGGCGTCGGGTGGGCGCTGTGGCGCGACAAGGAGGCTCTCCCCGAGGAACTCGTCTTCCGGGTCAACTACTTGGGCGGCGACATGCCCACGTTCGCCCTGAACTTCTCGCGCCCGGGCGCCCAGGTGGTCGCGCAGTACTACACGTTCCTGCGGCTGGGCCGCGAGGGCTACCGGGCCGTGCAGCAGACGACCCGGGACGTGGCCAGGGGCATCGCCGACCGGGTGGAGGCGCTCGGCGACTTCCGGCTGCTGACCCGGGGCGACGAGCTGCCCGTGTTCGCCTTCACGACGGCTCCGGGCGTGGAGTCGTACGACGTCTTCGACGTGTCCCGGCGGATGCGCGAGAAGGGCTGGCTGGTGCCCGCGTACACCTTCCCGCCGAACCGCGAGGACCTGTCCGTGCTGCGGGTGGTGTGCCGCAACGGCTTCTCGGCCGACCTCGCCGACCTGTTCGTCGAGGACCTGACCCGTCTGCTGCCGGAACTGCGCCGGCAGCCGCACCCCCTGACCAGGGACAAGGGGGCGGCCACCGGCTTCCACCACTAGCGACCTAGCGGCTCATGTGCGCGAACTTCCGCACCGCCAGCGGGAAGAACACAGCCAGCAGCCCCAACGGCCATACGACGGCCGCCCATACGTGCCCCGGCTCCCCGCCGGGGCCGCCGAGCAGGTCTCGTACGGCGGTCGCGGTCTGGGACATCGGGTTCCACTCGACGACCGTGCCCAGCCAGTCGGGCATGGACTTCGGGGTGGCAAGGGCGTTGGACAGGAAGCCGACCGGCCAGACCAGGATCTGTACGGCCTGCACCATCTCCGGCTTCCCGGCGACCAGGGCCAGGTGGATGCCGATCCACAGCATGGCGAAGCGGAGCAGCAGCAACAGGCCCACGGCGCCCAGGAACGCGGCCGCCGACCCGTGCGCGCGCCAGCCGAGCGTGTGTCCGACGCCGATCAGGATCGTCAGCCCCAGCGCCGACTGGAGCATGTCGGCGGCCGAACGGCCCACCAGAACCGACCCGTTGGCCATCGGCAGCGAGCGGAAGCGGTCGATGACGCCCTTGTCGAGGTCCTGGGTGACGGCGAGCATCGTGCCCTCCAGGCCGAAGGCCATGGTGAGCGCGAGCATGCCGGGGACCAGGTAGTCGCGGTACTCGCCACTCACCCCTCGGCCGCCGCCGATCAGGTAGGCGAACATCAGCAGCAGCATCACCGGGAAGACCAGCCCGACGACCAGCCGGCCCGGCTGTCGCGCCCAATGGGCGAGTTCGCGGCGGGTCATGGTCCAGGAGTCGGTCAGTGCGTACGTGGTCATGCGGCCTCCTCGACTCGGTGGTCACCGGTGAGGTGCAGAAACACCTCGTCCAGCGTCGGTCGCCGCAGAGCGACGTCCTCCGCCTCGATGCCGGCCTCCTCCAGGGCCCGTACGGCACCGGAGAGCGCGGACATGCGGTCGGTGACCGGGGCGCTGAGCAGACGGCGGTCGGGGTCGACCGAGATGTCGGACTCGGGGATGGGCAACAGGGCGACCGCGGCGCCCAGCTGGCCGGCATCGCGCAGGACTACGTCGATGCGGTCGCCGCCGGTGGCCGCCTTGAGCTCGTCCGCCGTACCCTCCGCGATCACCCGGCCGGCGTCGACGACCGAGATGCGGTCGGCGAGCTGGTCGGCCTCCTCCAGGTACTGGGTGGTGAGCAGGACCGTCGTACCGCCGCCGACCAGGGAGCGGACCGACGCCCATACCTCGGCGCGGCCGCGTGGGTCGAGGCCGGTCGTCGGCTCGTCCAGGAACAGCACCTCCGGATCCCGGACGAGGGAGGCGGCCAGATCCAGGCGGCGCCGCATGCCGCCGCTGTAGGCGCGCACCGGCTTGCGGCCGGCGTCGGCGAGGCCGAAGCGCTCCAGGAGTTCGCCGGCACGCACGCGCGCGTGCCGTGCGCCCAGGTGGTACAGGCGGCCGAACATCTCCAGGTTCTGGCGGCCGCCGAGTTCCTCGTCGAGGGCCGCGTGCTGACCGAGCAGACCGATGCGCAGGCGCACCGCGCGGGCCTCGGCCACCACGTCGTGCCCGGCCACCTCGATCCGGCCCGCGTCGGGCCTGAGCAGGGTGGACAGGATGCGGACCAAGGTTGTCTTGCCCGCGCCGTTCGGGCCCAGGACTCCGTGCACCGTGCCACGGGCGACCGTGAGGTCGAGCCCGTCCAGTGCGTGTTTCTCGCCGTACTTCTTGCGTGCTCCGTCGACGGTGATCGCCGCGTCGGCCACTGCCACTCCCTCGCTAGTCAAACTTGACTACCTTCTGGAAGGTAACGCGGGAATCCCGATTGGTCAAACTTGATTAGTGGTCGTCCTCCGGGTGCCGCTCCCCGGTCGCGTACGGGTTCTCCTGCCCCTCCACGAGGACGCCGACGAAGGGCTCACCCTCCCCCGCGAACGTGTACGCCCCGCCCTCGATCCGGCCGATGAGCCCCTGGGTCCACTCGGCCTCGGCGTCGGCCGTGTGGATCCAGAGGTTCATGATCTCGCCGATGTGGCCGAGCTGTTCGGGGCCGTCCTCGGGGATGTAGTGCTCCGTGACGGCCCCGCGCCACTCCTCGATCCGCCGGGTCCGCTCCTTCAGGAGGGACACCACCTCGGCGCGCGGCAGGTCGACCATGAAGCCGATGGCCGCCGCCTTCACGTCCATCTTCTGGTCGTAGGAGGTCAGCGCCTCGCGCACCAGCCTGAGGTACTCCTCGGTGCCCGCGTCGGTGATCTCGTACTCGGTGCGCGGCGGGCCGCCGGCCGTGGACGGTGCGATCTCGTGCGCGTGCAGCAGCCCTTGCTTGGCCATCTGCTTGAGCGCGTGGTAGATCGAGCCGGGCTTGGCGTTGGACCACTCGTGCGCGCCCCAGTACTCCAGGTCGTTGCGCACCTGGTAGCCGTGGGCCCGCCCGTGCTGGCGGACGGCGCCCAGCACCAGGAGACGGATCGCTGACATGGGGCCAGCGTAGGACCCTTGACGTCAGCCCCAGCTCGTGCCCTGCTCCTTGGCCACCAGCTCGAAGGCGGTGGCGCCGTCCAGGGACTCCCTGATGATGTCGGCGTGGCCTGCGTGCCGGGCCGTCTCGCGGATCAGGTGCAGGCAGAGCCAGCGCACGGAGACGCGGCCCTCCGGCGGGAACCAGGGGTCGTTCGGGAGCGGGAAGGTGTCGTCGAGGCTCGGCACCGAGCGGATGTACGCCTCGGTCTCGGCGGCGACCTTCTCCCAGTACGCGAGCTGGGACTCGACACTCTCGCCGTCGACGAGCTGGAACGTCTCGTGCCAGTTGGTCTCGTCCCGCTGGATCGCCGGCGGCTCCTGCTTGGCCCGGGCGATCCAGCCCTGCTCGACCTCGGCGACATGCTTGAGCAGACCGGAGAGGGACAGCTCACTGGCGCTGGGCCTGCTCGCGGCCTGCTCCTCCGTGAGTCCGAGCAGCGCCCGGCGGATGCCACCGCGCTGCTCCTCGATGAACGCGAGCAGCGCCCCGCGCTCGTCGCCCTGCGCCTCTGCCGGTACGTGCGTGACCATGACCGTCGCCTTTCGTCGGATCGGGGCCTCGGGAGGCCTCCTGACACCGACGAAGCTACGGGGCCTTTAGGTCAGGTTCTGTCCTCAATCGGGAGGCGGTGCAGAGAAGTTCCACCCAGGGAGGATCATGACGGCAGGCCGTCAGGGGAGGGCGCAGTGGGCAGGGGATCCAGGAAACGCCGCGCACGCAGGAAGCGGGAGGGCAAGCAGCCCGCGCGCCCGAGACCGCCGCTGAATCCCACGCGGCCCGGCGCGAAACCGTCGCCCGTGGTGGTCGCACTGGCCGGGGCGTTCTGCGTCCTCGTGTTCGGCCTGGCGCCGCTGCTCCAGGGCGGCTACATGCTGGCGGGCGCCCTCGGCCTCGTAGGGCATCGCGCCGTCTTCACCGCCGCGGGCTGCCACCTGACCGGGACCGGCAAGAACCGCCACAACGTCTGCGAGGGCGAACTGGTCGAGGCGCACCGGCCGCAGCGGTACGCCTCCATCGCCGCGGACGTGCCGCTGGACCGGGCCACACCCGTCCAGGTGCTCCCCACCGGCTGGCTGGAGACCGTCGGCCCCGCCGCCGTCACCGGCTGGTCGACCCTGGGCCTGGGCGGCCTGACCGGCCTGACGGCAGCCTCGCTCGTCGTCTTCCGGGGCCGCGTGAAGCCGCCGTCCCACAGCATCGGACGCCGACTGTTCGTCGTCCTGGCATCCCTGACACTGACCGGGCTCGTCGTCTACGTCGTTGTCAGGGCCGTCACATGACGACGGCCCCGACCGGACCGTTCCTCAGAACGGGAACCCGCTCCGCCCGTGCTGCACCGAGATCCACTTCTGCGTGGTGAAGCACTCGACGGTCCCCTCACCGTTGAGGCGGCCGACGCCGGAGCTCTTCTCGCCGCCGAAGGGGACGAGCGGCTCGTCGTGGACGGTGCCGTCGTTCACGTGGAACATGCCGGTGTCGATCTGCTTGGCGAAGGCGACACCCCGCTCGATGTCACCGGTGTGCACGGCGCCGCTCAGACCGTACGGCGTGTCGTTGACGATGCGTACGGCCTCCTCCTCACCGTCGAAGGGGATGAGGAAGGCGACCGGGCCGAAGACCTCCTGCCGGAGCAGGGCCGAGTCGGCG
Organism: Streptomyces sp. NPDC001663; assembly: GCF_042893105.1. NCBI lineage: Bacteria > Bacillati > Actinomycetota > Actinomycetes > Kitasatosporales > Streptomycetaceae > Streptomyces > Streptomyces sp. NPDC001663. Next base: position 85,940 of record NZ_JBIAUR010000026.1, read on the forward strand.
GGGACGCCGGTGAGGACGGAGGGCTCGACCAGGTTGTCGGTGGTCTCGCCGCGCACCAGGGCCGTCGCGCCCTCGGCGATCGCCTGCTCGACCGTGGCCGAAAGGGAGTCCGCCTGCGAGGAGTTGATCACCGGGCCGATGACGGTCTGCGGGTCGCGCGGGTCGCCGACCTTGAGGGTCTTGACCTTGGCGACGAACTTCTCCGTGAACTCGTCGACGATCGAGCGGTCCACCAGCACGCGGTTGGCGGCCATGCAGACCTGGCCCTGGTGGACGTAGCGGCTGAAGACGGCCGCGTCGACCGCGTAGTCGATGTCTGCGTCGTCGAGCACCACGATCGCGCTGTTGCCGCCCAGTTCGAGGACCGTGCGCTTGAAGTGCGAGGCGCAGACGGTGGCGACGTGCCGGCCGACCTTGTCGGAGCCGGTGAAGGAGATGACCTTCGGTACCGGGTGCTCGATGAAGGCGTCGCCGATCTCCGCGATGTCCGTGATGACAACGTTCAGGAGCCCGCCGGGCAGACCCGCGTCCTCGAAGATCTTCGCGACCAGGGAGCCGCCGGTGATCGGGGTGTTCTGGTGCGGCTTGAGGACCACGCCGTTGCCGAGCGCGAGGGCCGGGGCGACCGACTTGATCGACAGCAGGAAGGGGAAGTTGAAGGGGCTGATCACGCCCACGACACCGACCGGGACGCGGTAGAGACGGTTCTCCTTGCCGTCCACCGGCGACGGGAGGATCTTGCCCTCGGGGCGCAGCGCCCACTGGATCGACTCGCGCAGGAACTCCTTGGCGAGATGGAGCTCGAAGCCGGCCTTCAGATGCGTGCCGCCGAGCTCGGCGATGATCACCTCGGTGATCTCCTCCTGGCGCTCCTCGATCAGCGCGAGGGCCTTCTCCAGGACCGCACGGCGCGCATACGGGTTGGTCGCCGCCCACTGCTTCTGCACGCGGGCCGCCGACTTGTACGCCTCGTCGACCTCGTCGACCGTGGCTATCGTGATCGACGCCAGCTTCTCGCCGTCGTACGGGTTGAAGTCGATGATGTCCCAGGAACCCGTGCCCGGGCGCCACTCACCGTCGATGTACTGCTGGGCCAGGTCGGTGAAGTACGACGACATGTGATCCCCAAATCACTAGCAGACACACGATCAACATCACGGTCTGATCACACGTCATCGTACTTGCGACGCAAGCGAGTTGGGGACTGAGAGCGAACTTATGGGGAGAACCCTAGGAGAGCTGGAGGAGACCTCGTAGGACATCGCGGCTCTCTTCCAATCCCGGGCTGTCCTGCTGGAGCTCCTTGAGGGCCTTCTCGTACTGGGCGACGTCCTCGTGCTTGTCCAGGTAGAGGGCGCTGGTGAGCTGCTCCAGGTAGACGACGTCGGTCAGATCGGACTCGGTGAAGCTGAGGATCGTGAACGCGCCGCTCTCGCCCGAGTGCCCGCCGAAGCTGAACGGCATGATCTGCAGCCGTACGTTCGGATGCTCGGAGATCTCGATCAGGTGCTGGAGCTGACCGCGCATCACCTGCCGGTCGCCGTACGGGCGGCGCAGGGCCGCCTCGTCGAGGACGATGTGGTAGTCCGGGGCGTTCTCGGAGACGAGGTACTTCTGCCGCTCCAGGCGCAGCGCCACCCGCTTCTCGATGTCGGCGGGGCTCGCGCCCTTCATGCCGCGCTGTACGACTGCACGTGCATACGCCTCGGTCTGCAGCAGGCCGTGCACGAACTGCACCTCGTACGCCCGGATCAGGGACGCCGCACCCTCCAGCCCCACATAGGTGGGGAACCAACTCGGCAGCACGTCCGAGTAACTGTGCCACCAGCCCGCGACGTTGGCCTCCCGGGCGAGGGAGAGGAGCGAGGTGCGCTCCTGCTCGTCCGTGATGCCGTACAGCGTCAACAGGTCTTCCACATCACGCGTCTTGAAGCTCACCCGGCCCAGTTCCATCCGGCTGATCTTCGACTCCGACGCGCGGATCGAGTAACCCGCCGCCTCGCGCGTGATCCCGCGCGCCTCGCGCAGTCGCCTGAGTTGCGAGCCGAGCAGCATGCGCCGCACCACCGATCCGGGCTCTCCCACGCTCACGTTCGCCAGCCTCCCCAACGCCTTCAGGGGCCGAAGTCTGCCACTAAAACACTCCGAGCAGTACTCGTCCGATTACAGAGAAGGAAAGAAGCCAAAGATTCTGCACAGGAACCAGGAAGGAGTTGGCAAGTAGGGGGAGAGAAGATGGCGGAAAAAATGGCCAACAAGCGGTACGGGAGGGTCCAATTCGGTCGCGTGCACGTGCATCTGCACCTTGCATCTGCACCGCTCATCCAAGACCATGGTCTCGCGCAACCGCTGCATCGCAACGACCGCGAATTCCCGGGAGTGCCTCGCATGGGGACGAATGGATCGACCATGCTCGAGCCGTTACGGCAGGGCCTTCCGCCGCTGGATCCCGCGGCCGTGTCCAACGCCGCCTCCTGCGCTCTTCCCGCCCGCTACGAGGCGGTCCGCGAGGCGAGACTCTTCACCCGCAGAACGCTGGACCAATGGGACGCGGGCGACCGCTTCGACGACATCTGCCTGGTCGTCTCCGAGCTGGTCACCAACGCCCTGCGGCACGGCCTGGCGGCGACCGGCGCGCGCATACCGGAGCACAACCCGTCCGTGCGGCTGCACCTGATGCGCTGGACCGAGCGGCTGGTGTGCGCGGTGCGCGACCCCAGCAACGACAGTCCGGTCGCGGGCGAGGTGGACGACTTCTCGGCGGAGTCCGGGCGCGGCCTGTTCCTCGTCGACTCCTTCGCCGACGGCTGGGGCTGGCACCCGCTCGCGGGCACGCTCGGCGGCAAGGTGGTCTGGGCACTGTTCCGGCTGCCGCAGCCGCCGGCGGCGTCGGCGGACTGCTCGGAGTGAGTGGCCCCGGCGTTTTTTGACGCCGGGGTTCTACGCGCGTTACGGCGACGGTGGCCCGGACCGTCCCGAAGTGCCCGCTTTCGTCAGCCGGCTACCAGGTGGTCGAACTCGCCGTCCTTGATGCCCAGGAGCATCGCCTCGATCTCCGCGCGCGTGTAGACGAGCGCGGGGCCTTCGGGGAAGCGCGAGTTGCGTACGGCCACGTCACCGCCGGGCAGCCGGGCGAACTCCACGCAGGAACCCTGCGAGTTGCTGTGCCGGCTCTTCTGCCAGGCCACTCCGTTCAGCTCCGTGGCTGCCATGCCGTTGTACACGTCGTGGTCCACAGGTCGCTCCCGGTGGTGCGGTGGCCTTGGGGCCAGTGATGCAGTGGTCAACTGGTCCGGATCATAGCCGTGTTCACGTGCGGATGCATGAGCAGATGCACGTGCACGCGGGGTGGTTCTGTGGTTACAGATGTGACGTACGTGGCGCTACACCCGTTCCAGCGCTTGCCCCAGAGCTCGCATCACATGCGTTCTCCAGCCCCCGCCCATGATCGTCCGGGCCATCAGCTGTGCGGGGTCGTCGGGGTCGAATCCCTCGTGCACTAGGAAGAGACGTGTACCGCGGCCTTCTTGTTCCAACCTCCACGTAATGGTCCAGTCCGCGGGATTGGCCGGATCGGCATCCGCCCAGCGGACGGAGAGCATCCGCTCGACGTCGTAGGCGAGGACCTCGACGTCCACGACGCCGGAGAAGTTGGTGTTGGGCCGCGGTACGGAGGTGAGCCGGTACCGGTGGCCGATCTCGAGGCGAAAGTCCTCTGACCCCTGCATCTGCCACTGCACGAGCAGCTCGGGCTCGGTCAGGGCGCGCCAGACCTTGGCGGGCGGGTGCGGGAAGAACTGGTCGACGCGGACGGCGGTGAGGTCGTCGTCGGGGCCGTCGGCGGGTCGGTAGCCGGCGGCACGGTCGTCCGGGGACCGGTCGCCTGCGGGTTCGGTGCTCATGTCGGCCCATCGTCGGGCATGTGGTCGAGGAGGTCACCGAGGCCCTTCAAGCGGTCGCGCCAGAACCGCTCGTACGGATGGAGCCAGTCCTGCACCTCGGCGAGGGGGGCCGCCTCGAGGCGGTAGATGCGCTGCCGGCCGGAGCGCTGCTCGGAGACGAGGCCCGCGTCGCGCAACACCTTCAGGTGCTCGGAGAGGCTGGGACGGCGCATGTCGAAGTGCTCGGCCAGCGCCTGGACGGGCTGGGGCCCGCCGTCGCGGAGCAGCCGCAGCACCTCGCGGCGGGTGGCGTTGGCGAGCGCGGCGAAGACGCGGTCCGCCACGGCCTCTTCGCGGGCCCCGGTTGCGGTCATGCCGACCTTCCTACTGGTGTGCCTCCGTCAGCAGCAGCAGACCGTTGCCGTCGGGGTCCGTGAAGGAGGCCATGCGGCCCCACGGGAGATCGTCGGGCCCCTGCACCGCGGTCCCCGCCTCAGCGAGCCGAGCGCAGTCCGCGTCGACATCGGTCGTGACCAACATGATCCCCCGGGCCGAACCGGCCTCGAAACCGCCCATCCCGGGACCGGAAAGCGTGAAGACGGTCTGCGCCCCCTTCGGGGCCACCTGGAGCCAGCGCCCCTGTGGCATGTCCAGGTCGGCGGTGACCTCGAAGCCGAGAACGTCCGTGTAGAAGCGCAGGGCGCGGTCCTGGTCGGAGACGGGGAGGGTGACGAAGGAGGCGTGAGTGATGTTCATGGAGCCGACGATAGGTAGGAGATTCCCTACGTGTCAAACGTAGGGAATCTCCTACCTATTAGCGGCGCGCTCAGCGGCTGCCATACGGCAGCAGGGCCATCTCCCGGGCGTTCTTGATCGCGCGGGCGAGCAGTCGTTGCTGCTGGGCCGTGACTCGGGTGACGCGGCGGCTGCGGATCTTGCCCCGGTCGGAGATGAACTTCCGCAGCAGGTCGGTGTCCTTGTAGTCGATGTACGTGATCCCGGCCGCGTCCAGCGGGTTGGGGCGGTTCGTGGCGGGCTTGCGGTCGGGCTTGCGGGCCATGGGTCAGACCTCCAGGAGGGCGTCGAAGGCGGGCGGCAGTCGTTTCCAGGCGTCGCGCCCGGCGGCGTACTCGGCGTCGGTCAACAGGCAGGCCTCCAGCAGGTGTTCGAGCCCGTGGCGGTCGAGGCCGGGGGAGGTGAAGACGAGGTGCTGGCAGCAGTCGCCGTGCTCCGCGTGCCAGTCCAGCGCGGCGGCGGCGCGGCGCACCGGCGGGACCATGTCCCAGGCGGCGTCGGGGAGCGCGGCCAGCCACGGCCCGACGCTCTCCACGCACAGCGCCCCGCCCGCCGCGTCCCAGTGCAGCAGCGTGTCCGGCTTGTCGGCGAGCCAGAACCGGCCCCGGCTGCGGGCGGCGGCGCAGGTCAGGTCCTCCAGCGCCGCGTACAGCCGCTCCGGGTGGAAGGGGCGGCTGCGGTGCCATACGAACGTGGAGACACCGTGGGCATCGGCCTCGGCGGGCAGGAGGGCGCAGGCCGGGTGCTGGGCTGCGGCCGCCGCTTCGACGTCGAATCCGGCCAGCGCGGCGCCCGCAAGGTCGCCGTGGCCGATGACGACCCGCCGGGCCGTCGGGTGCAGCTGCTCCAGCAGCTCGCGGTCCTCGTCGTCGGCCTCCTCACCGTCGGTGACAGCCAGGACGGGGGCGTACTCCAGCTGGCGCGCGAACGTGTCCGCGACCGTCCGCTGGTCCGTGGCCGCCGCCGCGAGGCCGCCCTCGGCGAGGTCGTCGCCGTTGCCGAGGCAGGGCAGGACGAGCGCCGGGTCGACGGCGGTGATGACGCCGGTGACCGTAAGGCCGCCGGCCACGACCACCTCGGCCATGGCCTTGGGCTCGACGGAGTCCCACAGCTCGACGACGGCGAGGCGGGTGCCCCCGGCGTCCGCGAGCCTGCGCAGCTCGGGGACGAGGTCTTCCCTGAGCGCGCAGCAGGCGCAGTCGTTGACCAGGGGCGTCTCGCCGGCCGACACGAGGCCGGCCGCGTCGCGGATCGTCCGTACGACCGTCCCCGCCGCGGCCGTGGCGAGGTCGTGGTGGAGTACGACGCTGCCGGGGACGTCTGCCAGCAGCTGGGCGACGGCCGCCCTGCGGGCGTCGGCGTGCAGGCCGCCGACGATCACGACCGACAGGCTCACGCCCCGCCCCGCTTCCCGAACCGGCGCTCGAAGCGCTCCACGCGGCCGGCGGTGTCCAGGACGCGGGCCGTACCGGTGTAGAAGGGGTGGCTGACGTTCGAGATCTCGACGTCCACGACCGGGTAGGTGTTGCCGTCCTCCCACTCGATCGTCTTCTCGCTCGTCATCGTCGAGCGGGTCAGGAAGGCGTGGTTCGCGGCGCGGTCACGGAAGACGACGGGACCGTAGGCCGGGTGGATTCCCTTGCGCATGGCGGTGGTTCAGCGCTCCTCTCGGAAGTCGACGTGGCGGCCGGCGACCGGGTCGTACTTGCGCAGCGTCATGCGGTCGGGGTCGTTGCGGCGGTTCTTGCGGGTCACGTAGGTGAAGCCGGTCCCTGCCGTGGAGCGGAGCTTGATGACCGGGCGGAGTTCGTTGCGAGCCATGGTGGTACCTTACTGAAAATGAATTCCATTAGCGACATCGCTTCAGGAGAGGTACGTCACCCATGTCCGCGCACTGCATGCTGACCGGCGCCCGGCCCGGCTTCGGCAACCGCATCTCCCACTCCCACCGGCGCACTCCCCGCCGTTTCGACCCCAACATCCAGAGCAAGCGGTACTGGCTGCCGAGCGAGGGCCGGTACGTACGGCTGCGGCTGAGCACGAAGGGGATCAGGACCGTCGACACGATCGGCGTCGAGGCGGCCGTGGCGCGGATCCGTGCGCGGGGGGTGCGGGTCTGATGGCGAAGAAGAGCAAGATCGCGAAGAACGAGAAGCGGCAGAAGATCGTCGCCCGCCACGCCGAGCGGCGCGCCGAGCTGAAGGAGATCATCCGGCGCCCGTCGTCGACGGAGGCCGAACGGCTCGCCGCCGAGCGGGAGTTGCGCCGCCAGCCGCGCGACGCGAGCGCGACACGCGTACGCAACCGGGACCAGGTGGACGGGCGGCCGCGGGGGTACTTCCGGGCGTTCGGGCTGTCCCGGGTTTCGCTGCGGGAGCAGGCGCATGCGGGGTACTTGCCGGGGGTGCGCAAGTCGTCCTGGTGAGCGCGGGTGGGTCTCGTGAATCTCACAGCCGCTCCTCAGGGGCAGCACGGCCGTCCCTGGTAGCTTGCTGCGGGCGTTCGGGCCGCGCGGCCCGGCCCACCGGCTACGGCTTGCTACTGCTCGTTGCTACTGCTTGGGAGCTACCAGTGACTTCGGCGACCTTCACGCGTCCCTCTCGCACGGTGTCGCGCCGGCCGGTGCGGATCGCCGCGGCGGCCGTGGGGCTGGCGGGCGCGCTCGTGCTGACCGCGTGCAGCAGCGGCGGCGACTCCGACGACGACGCCTCGTCCAGCCCCTCCTCCTCGGCGACCTCCACCGCGGACACCGGCGGCGGCACCGGCGGGTCGACGACCGCGTCCGACAGCCTGCAGGGCAGCTGGCTCGCCACGACCGACGGCAAGGCCGTCGCGCTGGTCATCAACGGCAAGCAGGCCGGGCTCTTCTCCACCGGCGGGGCCGTGTGCAGCGGGACCGCGGGCAAGGAGGCCGGCATGCAGATGCTCCACCTCACCTGCACGGACGGCAGCAAGGCCCGGGCGACGGGCATGGTCGACTCCGTGACCAAGAGCTCGCTGAAGATCACCTGGTCCGGCAGCACCGGCAAGGAGACGTACACCAGGTCGGAGGGCGGGACGCTGCCGTCAGGACTGCCCACGGCCAGCCTGGGGTCGTGACCCCCGACTCCCGAAGCCCGGGATCGTATGTCCCAAGGCCTTGAGTCGTACCTTTCCGGGGCGCCGACGAGTTGGTGGGGGCAGGCAACCGCTTCATGGGTCGGTGCGTGATGATCCATGCACGCGATCACCGGCGTCCCGCCCGCCCCAGAGCACCAGAGGAACCACCACATGCGCGCCATCCCGATCACCGTCGCCGCCCTCTCCGCTGCCCTTCTCCTCACCGCCTGCGACGACAACGGCGGTGACAGCGGCGGCGGCAAGAGCAAGGCCGGCGACGCCTGCACGCTCGACGGCGTCGGCGTGCAGGTCGCGGCGAGCGCCGCGCCGGCCGCCGGGGACACCGGCAACGTCACCGTCACGATCACCAATCGCGGCACCAAGTGCACCGTGAACGGCTTCCCCGGCGTCGACCTCAACGCCGGCGACACCTCGGCCAAGGTCCCGGCCGACAAGGCGGCGAAGGCCCAGAAGCTGACCCTCGCCAAGGACGCGACCGCCTCCTTCACGATCACCTACGTGCGCGGCGCGGCGGGCGGCAAGAAGAGCCTCCCGGTGAAGACCGCGAAGTTCAGCCTGCCCGGCTCCACCGCCGACCACAGCTTCACGTGGTCGTACGGCGAGGTCGCCCTCAAGGGCGACGCGGGCGAGCCGAACGCCTCGGTGACCGCCTTCGCGCAGGCCGGCGACTGACGCACGGGCGGCTCATGGGAGCCGCGGCCGGGCTCCCACCCGGGCCCGGTCCGCCGCCTCCGCGCCCTGTGTCCAGCCCGCCTCGTCGGTCACACCGCGCAGGCGCGTGGTCGTCGTCTGCGGGAACATGCGGTCCGTGTGCGCCGTGACGGCGACCTCGCGGGTGGCCAGGACCGGGAGCAGATCGTCGGTCACCTGCGTCTCGGCGGCGGCCGCGAGGCGGGTGCCTATGCGGTGGGCGTAGGCCGCGAAGAAGGACTGCCGGAAGGTCTTGGTGCGCTTGCGGCCGCCCGCCCGCTGGGCCGCCTCGGCCTTCGTCATCGCGTGCGTGGCCTGCACGAGGAGCGAGGTGTAGAGCAGCTCGACGGCCTCCAGGTCGGCCTCGAAGCCGACGACCGTGGAGAAGCCCAGCGGTTCGTTCCACACGGCCCGGCAGTGGTTGGCGGTGGCGACCGCGTCCAGCAGAACCGCCTTGGCCTGCTCGTACGGCGCCTCGACGCCGATCCGGCAGGCGCCGGGGGTGTCGGGAGAGGGCGCCTGCGCCGCGAGCAGCGCCTCGTCGATGCTGTGCCGGGCCGACAGCTCCTGCGCCTTGGCCGTGAGCGCCTCCGCCTCCTCCGGGAATCCGGTCGCCTCCGCCTTGGCGAGCAGCGCGCGGATGCGGGTGAGCATGCGGGACTCGGGCCTGGGGTGACGGGTGGCCGTGGGCTCGTGGTCTTCGAGGGGTTCCAGGGTCGGCAGGCGCAGCAGCAGGCGGTACAGCTCCAGGACCGTGGTCGCGTGCGTGAAGCGGTCGGTGCGGGACGGGGTGTCGGCGGCCTCGGCGGCCTGCTCGGCGAGTTCGTCCAGCTGAGCGCGCCAGCGGGGGCCGCGCGGACAGTCGTCCGGCAGCTGCGCGCCGATCAGCGCCGATGCCAGTCGTACGTGTATGTCGTCCAGCTCGCGCCGCACGATCCGTACGACGTCGGCGGGCTGCCAGCCGCGCCGCCAGGCCGCCGCCACGAACTCCCGGCCGTGGCAGGCGAGTTCGGCGTCCGCGGCCGGGTCCGCGGCCAGCAGGGACGCGCCCGTGTCGAGGGCGGTGTCGGTCTCGGCGTACAGGGCGGCCCGGAAGGCGCGTTCGACGGTGCTGGACGTAGAGCTGCTCACTCGGTCGATCGTGCCACGCGGCACTGACAACCGGGTCAGCCGTGGATCAGGGGCTCAGACACTGGCCCTCAGGGCCAGCGTCCGGTCGAGGGCGTCGGGGGCCGGGCAGGGAACGTCGGGGAGGACGCCGGTGCCCTCCCAGTTGGTGCCGGAGACCGGGTTGATCGAGCGGCCGACGGGGATGGTGGCCTCCAGGTTCGGGTGGACGGTCCAGCCCTCGCGCGGGTGGGCGCCGCCGCGGGTGGTCTCCCCCACGACGGTCGCGCGGCCCTGCTGCTGGAGGTCGTAGGCCAGTTCCTCGGCGGCGGAGAAGGTGCGGGGGCCGGTGAGGACGTAGACCGGCTTGGTGCCGCCGAAACGGGCGCCGGGGACGTGCGGCAGGGTCCAGGACTGGTCGTAGCGGTCGCCCACGCGCGCGTACATGGTGTTGAGGTGGGTGTGCTCGTCCAGCAGGTAGCTGCAGACGAAGGCGACGGTGTCCGGGTCGCCGCCGCGATTGGCCCGCAGGTCCAGGATCAGCGCGTCGGCGCGGGCGACCAGGGTGAGCGCGGCGGCGAGCGGCTCGGCCGACCAGGCCAGCGGGAAGAGGGCCGGGGCGAGTTCGAGCAGGGCTGTTCCGCCGTCCAGCAACTCGACCCGGGGCACGCCGCCGAGGGAAGCGTCGAAGTCGCGGCGCATCTCGGCCGCCGCGGCCTCGCCCCGGCCCTGCGGCACCCGGCCGGGGTGGTACTTGAGGCGCAGGTGCAGGTCGCCGTTGACCGACTGCAGATCCGCGGTGACCAGGCCGCCGAGCTCCTCGGCGCTCTCCACGTCGTACGCCCCCTCCGCCAGACGCCGGCGCAGCAGCGCGGCCAGCTGTTCGGCGACGTCCGGGAAGACGTAGTGCTCGGTGAGGAGCCGGGCCGTCTCGTCGACGACTGCCGGAACGTCCGTGACGGGGGCGGGAGTCGAGGACGGGGCGGGGGCTGCGGAGGAGCTCGTTGTCAGCGCGGTCGTCGTCATGGCAGCTGAGTCAACCACCGTCCGCCCACGCCTCACATGGCATTTTCCCGGACTCGTCTCACACCCCGAAACTCGGTCGCTCCTCTTCCCGGTGAGTTGAAGCATGGCCGCATGGTGGACATGTCCTTGTACGCGGCGTACCTCGTCACCGCTTTCGCGCTCTGCATCACTCCCGGCCCCGACATGATGTTCATCGTTGCGATGGGTGGACGGGGAGGACCCACGGCAGGGGTGCTGGCGGCCCTCGGCACCGCCTGCGCGATGCTCGTGCACACGGCCGCCGCGGCGCTCGGCCTCTCGGCGCTGTTCACGACGCTTCCGACGCTCTATCACGTCCTGCGATGGGCGGGCGCGGCCTATCTGCTGTACCTGGCGGTCAAGGCGTTCCGCGACCGCGGGACGCCGGTCGGGGAGGACGCCGCACCCGCCGGGCCCGGTCGGCGGCGCGCCTTCTGGCAGGGAGCCCTCACCAACCTGCTCAACCCCAAGGCGATCCTTTTCAGCATCTCCTTCCTGCCGCAGTTCGTGAATCCCGAACTGGGGCACGTGCCCGGCCAGTTCATGGTCCTCGGCGTGACGATCGTCGTGATGGGCTTCGTCGTCGAGGGAGCCATCGGCCTGCTCTCCGGGAAGCTCTCCGCGCTGCTGCGCCGCAGCCGGCGGGTGGCGCGCGGGCTGAACATCTTCAGCGGGACGGTGTTCACGGGGCTGGCGGTACGGCTGGCGGCCTCGCCGAAGTAGGCACGCGCGCGTGAGGGCATTTCGACTGTCAACCCGGGGTTGACGGGCAATTGCTGTCAACCTACGGTTGACACATGTCGACGAACCCGACCACGTCATCCGTACGCCTCGACGACCTCATCGCGGCGATCAAGAAGGTTCACACCGAACCCCTCGACCAGCTCCAGGACGCGGTGATCGCCGCCGATCACCTCGGCGAGGTGGCCGACCACCTGATCGGCCACTTCGTGGACCAGGCCCGCCGCTCCGGGGCCTCCTGGACGGACATCGGCCAGAGCATGGGCGTCACCCGGCAGGCCGCGCAGAAGCGGTTCGTGCCGAAGGAGTCGACCGCCCTCGACCCGAACCAGGGCTTCGGCCGCTACACCCTGCGGGCCCGCAACGTGGTGATGACCGCGCACAACGAGGCCAAGGCAGGTCCCCACACCGAGGTCGTGCCCGCGCACCTGGTCCTCGGTCTGCTCGCCGAACCGGAGGGCCTGGCCGCCAAGGCGATCGCCGCACAGGGCGTCTCCCACGACGCGGTGCGGGAGGCAGCGGCCGCCGCGCTCCCGCCCGCAGCCGAGGAGGCCCCGGAGCTCGTCCCGTACGCCTCCGACGCGAAGAAGGTCCTGGAACTCACCTTCCGCGAGGCCCTCCGCCTCGGCCACAACTACGTCGGCACCGAGCACATCCTGCTGGCCCTGCTGGAGTTCGAGCACGGCTCGGGAGTGCTGTCCGGCCTCGGCATCGAGAAGGGACCGATCGAGACCGAGCTCGCCAAGGCTCTGGAGAAGTACCTGCAGGCGCCGCCCGAGCCGAGCTGAGGCCGTTGTCGCAGGCCGTTGTCAGACCCGCCTGCCACACTCGCAGTCATGACCGACCGCTGGGCACTCGCCCCGGCCGAGGACGGTGGCGTGGAGCTCGCCCCCCTCGGTCCGGACGGGCTGCTCGCCGGGCCGGTCCTGTGGGAGCCCGACCTCGCGACGGCCGTGCGGGCCCGGCCGGAGGTCGCGCGATGGGTGTGGCGGTCCACGGCCGAGGTGTATCCGCGTCTGCTCGCCACGGGGGTGCGAGTGGAGCGGTGCTACGACATCGAGGACGCCGAGACCCTCCTGCTCGGCCACGAGGGGCGGTACGGCGAGCCCCGCTCGGCGGCCGCCGCCCTGGCCCGGCTGCGCGGCGGCCCCGTACCGCCCGACCCGCCCCAGCGCTCCGCCGAACCGGGCGCGCAGTCCCCGCTCTTCGAACCGCAGACCGTCCATGTGCCGCTGCCCGACCTGGTCGAGGTGTACGCCGAGCAGCAGCGCCGGCACGACGCCACCCCGCACCCCGACCGGATGCGGCTGCTGACCGCGGCCGAGTCGGCGGGGATGCTGGTCGCCGCCGAGATGAACCGCGCCGGGCTGCCCTGGAGCGCCGAGGTCCACCGCCAGGTGCTGCACGAGCTGCTCGGCGAGCGGTACGCGGGCGGTGGCGAGCCCCGGCGCCTGGCCGAGCTCGCGGACGAGGTGTCCGCCGCGTTCGGCCGCCGGGTGCGCCCCGATCTGCCCGCGGACGTCATCAAGGCGTTCGCGCAGGCCGGGATCAAGGTCAAGTCGACCCGGCGCTGGGAGATCGAGTCCGTCGACCACCCGGCCGTGAAGCCGCTGGTCGAGTACAAGAAGCTGTACCGCATCTGGGTCGCCCACGGCTGGTCCTGGCTGCAGGACTGGGTGCGTGACGGGCGGTTCAGGCCCGAGTTCATGGCGCACGGCACGGTCACGGGCCGCTGGGTCACCAACGGCGGGGGCGCCCTGCAGATCCCCAAGGTCATCCGGCGCGCGGTGGTCGCCGATCCCGGCTGGCGGCTCGTGGTCGCGGATGCCGACCAGATGGAGCCGCGCGTGCTGGCGGCCATCTCCCGCGACCCGGGGCTGGTGGAGGTGGCCGGCCGCGAGACCGACCTCTACCAGTCCGTCTCCGACCGGGCCTTCTCCGGCGACCGCGCCCAGGCCAAGCTCGCCGTGCTCGGCGCGGTCTACGGTCAGACCTCCGGCGACGGCCTGAAGAACCTCGCCGCGCTCAGACGCCGCTTCCCCAAGGCGGTGGCGTACGTCGACGACGCGGCGCGCGCCGGCGAGGAGGGGCGGCTCGTGCGGACCTGGCTGGGGCGGACCTGCCCGCCCGCGGCCGGAGCGGGCGACGACGCCTCCGAGGAGGCCGGCATCCCCCAGGACGAACCGGCCGAGGCCCCCGCCGGCACCGAGTGGGTGCCGGGCTACGCCTCCACGAACACCCGCGCCCGCGGCCGCTTCGCCCGCAACTTCGTCGTCCAGGGCAGCGCCGCCGACTGGGCCCTGCTGCTGCTCGCCGCACTCCGCCAGGCCTGCGCGGGCATGGCGGCCGAGTTGGTCTTCTTCCAGCACGACGAGGTGATCGTGCACTGCCCCGAGGAGGAGGCGGAGGCCGTCGTGACGGCGATCCGGGAGTCGGCTGAGCTGGCCGGACGACTGACGTTCGGTGAGACGCCGGTGCGGTTTCCGTTCACTACGGCGGTGGTGGAGTGTTACGCGGACGCGAAATGAGAGGTGGAAGGCGGTAGTTGACCTGTCGGCCGTTGCCCGGGCACGTGGCGATCAGCGGGCGTTCGTCTCGGTCAGCAGCTCCCTCAGCTCCGTCACCACGGCCTTCTCGTCCGTCCCGTCCAGCGCCTCGAGCGCCTTGCGCCACTCTTCGTACGCCTCCGTCGCGCGCCCGCGCTCCCGCAGCAGCAGCCCGTGCTGGTGGCGGGCGAGGCCGCCCGTGTAGCGGTCGGCGCGGGCGTCGGCGCGGCTGAGCAGTTCGGCGCATTCGCTGCCGGCCCGTTCCGTACGGCCGAGCAGGCGCAGTGCCCGCACCAGTCCCAGCCGGGTCTGCGACTCGCCGTGCCAGTCGCCGTGGCCGCCGAGAATGCGCAGGCTCTCCTCGAAGTGCGGCAGGGCGGCGGCCGGTTCACCGAGGGTGAGATGGGCGTAGCCGATGTTGCAGTGCGCGGAGTGCTGCACGATCACGGCGCCGATCTCGTCCCCGATGGCGAGCGAGCGCCGGTGCTGCTCGATCGCGGCCCGCGGGTCGGTGTGCTCGTACAGGTTGCCGAGGTGGCTGTGGGTCACGGCCTCGCCGTGCGGGTCGTTCAACTGCCGTGAGTACTCCAGGCTCTGACGCAGGGCACGGCCGGACTCCTCGTAACGGCCGAGTCCTTCGAGCAGCAGCCCGCGGTTGTTGAGGCAGCGTCGCATCCAGGAGACGCGGTCGAGCCGCAGCCAGATCGTCAGCGCCCGGTCGTTGAGGGCGAGGGCCTCGCCCTGCCGTCCGGTCAGGAAGTGCAGGCCGGCGAGGTCGCCGAGCGCATACGCCTCGGCCGCCTCGTCACCGAGCCGTCGCGCCACGCGCAGGGCGGCCAGGCCGAGCACCTCCATCTCGGCGACGCGACCGCTGCGCTGCACATAGGGGAAGAAGAGGCGGACGAGTGCCGAGACCCGGGCGGCCCTGCGGTCGTCGGCGTCGTCGGCGTACCGCTCCACCATCGTGACGACGTTCTCCAGCTCCGTGTCGCCCCAGGCGAAGGCCTGTTCGGCGGACTCGAAGAAGGGCAGGGCAGCGACCTCCGCCGCGTGGTCCGGCGGCTGGGCCGCGGTCGGGCGGCGGCGGTCGTCCTGGTCGAGGCCGGGTTCGACGATCGCGGTGAGGGCGCGCTCGGCGACGGCGGCGTACCAGCGCAGTGCGGACTCGTCGATGTCGGTGTCGGCGGCGCCGCCCGCGAGTTCGTGGGCGAAGTCGCGGACCAGGTCGTGGGGTGCGTAGCGGCCGTAGGCGGTCTCCTCCAGGAGGGCCACGTCCACGAGCCGGTCCAGCGCGGCCTCGGCCCGCCGTGCGTCGGTGCCGGTGAGGCGGGCGATCAGGGGCGCGCCGTACACGGGCAGGTCGAGCGCACCGACGCCGCGCAGCGCGAGCGCCGCATCCCGGTCGGCCTCGCGCTCCGAGGCGGCGAGGGCGTCGTGCGCGACAGCCAGGGAGCGGCGCACGCTCAGGTCGTCGTACTCCAGGTGGTGCAACCGCCCCTCGGTGGCGGCCAGTTGACCGGCGAGCACGTCCGGGGTGAGGGCACGGCGCGCGGCGAGGCGGGCGGCGACGATGCGCAGGGCGAGCGGGAGACGGCCGGTGAGTTCGACGAGGGGGTGGGCCGCGTCGAGGCCGTCCCGGCCGGAGACGGCCCGTAGCAGCGCCGCGCTCTCCTCGCCGCTCAGCGGGGTGAGCGGGAAGCGCCGGGCGCCGTCCAGGGCGGTCAGCGGCGAGCGGCTGGTGACGATCACCGCACAGCCGGAGCCGGCCGGCAGCAGGGGCCGTACCTGCGCGGCGCTGGCGGCGTCGTCCAGCACCAGCAGCGTGCGGGTCGGCGCGAGCAGGGAGCGCAGCAACGCGGCGGCCGCGTACGGGTGTTCGGGGATGTGCCGGGGCTCGGTGCCGAGGTCGCGGAGCAGCGCGGTGAGAGCCTGGGCGGAGGACAGCGGGGTCATGCCGGGGGTGGCGCCGTGCAGGTTGACGTAGAGCTGACCGTCGGGGAAACGTTCCCGCAGCTCATGGGCGACGTGCAGGGCGAGGGCGCTCTTGCCCACGCCGGCCATGCCGCTGATGACGGCCACCGCGGGAGTCCGGCCGGGCTCGAGGGTGCTGCGGAGGTCGTCGAGGGTGGAGGTGCGACCCGTGAAGTGGGCGGGGGGCGGGGGCAGTTGGGCGGGCCGGGGTGGTTGCGGGACGGCAGGCGCGGGGTCGTCCGTGCTGCCGCGCGGGGTGTCGTCCTCGCGCGTGGCACCTGGGTCCGCGGTGCCGGCGAGCACCTCGACGTGCGCGTCCCGCACCGCCTGACCCGGTTCGATGCCGAGCTCCTCGACCAGGTGGGTGCGCAGATCGCGGTGGACGGCCAGCGCCTCGGCCTGGCGGCCGGTGCGGTGCAGGGCGAGCATCAGCTGGCGGTGGTAGGCCTCCCGCAGCGGATACTCGGCGGCCAGCGCCGCCAACTCCGGTACGAGACCGTCCAGCCGGGCACCGTCGACGGCCAGCTCGGCGTCGTAGCGCCACTCCAGGAGGAGCAGGCGTGCCTCCCGCAGACGCGACACGAACGCGTACCCGCCCAGTTCAGCGGGCAGCCCGCTCAACGGCGAGCCCCGCCACAGCGCGAGCGCGGAGGCGCACTCGCGCACGACCCGCTCCCAGTTGCGGGCCGCGTACGCCCCGCGCGCCGCGGCGAGATGCAGCTCGAAGACATGGACGTCCAGCTCGCCCTGCTCGACCCGCAGCACATAACCGGGCGGCACCGCCCGCAGCCGTTCGGGATCGTCGAGCAGCCGCCGCAGCCGGGCCACGTGGTTGTGCAGCGAGGCCTGCGCGGAGGCGGGCGGCGAGCCGCCCCACAGCGCGTCCTTGAGCGACTCCACGGAGACGATGCGCCCGGCCTCGAGCAGCAGGGCGGCGAGCAGGGCACGGACCTTGGGACTGCCGACGGCTTTGACGTCGACGCTTCCCAGGGCGTCCACGTCCTCGACGGCGTCGCCGTGGACGTCGTACAGGACCGGCGGCCCCAGCAGTCCGAACCGCAGCCCGCGCCGCCTCACGCCGCCCACTGCCTTCCCGCGTCCTGGCGGATTCCCGCCCTCGTCACATTGGTTTCCCGCCACCCACTCCACGACGGTCCCCGGCGGAATCCCGCTACCGTTCCGGCAGTCCGACGAGGCCACCAGCGACTTCACGCCAGTCGGCCGACGCCGGAACGGAGAACCGTTGGCCACATGTTAGCGATCCGTTGGCGTGACCTGATGTGATCACTTCATCGGATCTGGCCCGGGGGCGCGCGCGTACGACGCGCAACTCGGGGGAGTGTCGCCGCCGCGGCCGGATCCGGGGGACGTCAGAGGGTCCCGGTCGGCGGAGGTGAACGACCGGGACCCTCGTCCCCTCTTCGAGACCCGTTGGCTCCGAGGCCGTTCTCCTGCAGACCTGTTGGCTCTGATTCTGTTCAGATGACGGGTGGCCGGCCCAGCCGCGAGAGCCGCCAGACGGTCCGCCAGCGCATGGGGTACCGCTCGCCGGCCGGCTCCTTCAGCCCTTCCACGAATCCGCCGAACCAGGCGCGCAGCCCGGCCCGCGACCGGGTCCGCAGAAGCGTGAGCAGCGTCCAGATCCCCAGGTGTACGGGGATGAGGACGAGGGGCAGCCGGCGCCGCACCAGCCAGACCCGGTTCCGGGCGTTCACCCGGTAGTAGATGGCGTGCCGGGCGGGCGAGGTCTTCGGGTGCTGGAGCAGCAGTTCGGGCGCGTACAGGATCCGCCAGCCCGCGTCGGCGGCCCGCCAGGCCAGATCGGTCTCCTCGTGGGCGAAGAAGAACTCGGCGGGCCAGTCCCCGATCTCGTCGAGCATGGCGGTACGGAAGGCGTGCCCGCCGCCGAGGAACCCGGTGACGTACCCGCCGCGCATGGGGTCGGAGGCGCCGACCCGGGGCACGTGCCGCTGCTGCGTCTCCCCGTGCTCGTCGGCGATCCGGAATCCGACGATGCCGAGCCGCGGGTCGGCGGCGAACAGATCGCGTACGCGGCTGAGCACTTCGGCGTCGACGAGCAGCCCGTCGTCGTCCAGCTCCACTACGACATCTGCGTCCCCGAACTCCCGCAGCTTGCGGAGCGCGACGTTCCGGCCGCCGGGGCAGCCGAGGTTCTCGTCGAGTTCGAGGAGGGTGACCTCGCCCGGCAGCGACAGCCGCTCGGCGAAGTCGGGCAGCGGGCAGCCGTTTCCGACGATCACGATCCGTGCGGGGGCGAAGTCCTGCTTGGCCACGGACTCCAGCAGCGCGTCGACCTCGGCGGGCCGGTTCCCCATGGTCACCACGGCGACGGCGATCCTCGGCGCCCCCTGGTCTCCCATGCCCTCACCTCATCCCGGCCGCCGACAACATCGGCCGCGATGCTAGCCGTTCACGGTAAGGACTTCTTAAGTACGCCGATTCTTGGGTCAGGCGTGTCGGTTGATACGACGGTTCTCCTTGCGCCGTACGAACTTCAGCCCCGACCAGTCCTCCCCCAGCGCGGCGACCTTCACGTCGACGACACCGAGCGGCAGGAACAGCTCGCGCAGATCGTTCTCGGCGATGTCACTGACGTGCCCGGCGGCCTTGCGCGGCCAGGCGATCCAGAGCATGGCGTCGTCGGCGAGGTCGGTGACGAGGTCCGGGGCCTCGGCGGCGAGGTCGGCGTGAGCCCGGTAGAAGGCGACGGTGACGTCGGCACCGCGCGGGCCGTCGGATGCGAGATCGACGCCGTCGGGGAGGCCGGGGATGTCGAAGGCTTCCGGGGCGTGCCGGAGCGCGACGCGGTGGCCCGGCTTGATGCCGATCTTCTTGGCGAGAGGAGTACCGGAGTACCCGGCACCGGCAGCCGCGGATCCACTCATGTCCCGCCTCCACTCAACACAGAACCCCAGGTCAGTATCTTCCTGACCTGGGGTCTCAGTGGAGCCGCCTTCGGGATTCGAACCCGAGACCTACGCATTACGAGTGCGTTGCTCTGGCCATCTGAGCTAAGGCGGCGCGCCGTCCGCACCATGGTGCGATCAGCAACGTCGGTAAGTCTACACAGTTTCCGGGGGTGCTCCGTACCGGCCCCGGGCTCGGGGAGCGCGGGGCCGGTGGTGGGGCTATGAGCAGCGCTTTCCCCTCGTCGGAGGGGTTCCGTGGAGCAGGTAGGCGTCGATCGTGGAGTCGATGCAGCGGCTGCCGCGGCCGTAGGCGGTGTGGCCGTCGCCCTGGTAGGTGAGGAGGCGGGCCGAGGAGAGCTGGCGGGACAGGGACTGGGCCCAGCGGTACGGGGTCGCCGGGTCGCGGGTGGTGCCGACCACGACGATCGGGGCCGCGCCCTTCGCCTCGATGCGATGCGGGGCGCCGGTGGGCTTCACCGGCCAGTACGCGCAGTTCAGCGAGGCCCAGGCGAGGCCGCTGCCGAAGACCGGGGACGCCTTCTCGAACTCGGGGAGGGCCTTCTCCACCTGGTCGGGGCCGGAGAAGGCGGGCGGGAGGTCCAGGCAGTTCACGGCGGCGTTGGCGAACATCATGTTCGAGTAGCGTCCGTCGGCGCCGCGCTCGTAGTAGCTGTCGGAGAGGACGAGCAGGCCCGCCCCGTCGCGCTCCTTCATCGCCGAGGTCAGCGCCTCGCGCAGCTGCTCCCACGCACCCTCGTCGTACATCGCCGCGATCACACCGGTGGTGGCGAGGGACTCGTCGAGCTTGCGGCCGTCGGCGTCACCGGTGGGGACGGGGTGCGCGTCCACCTTCTTGAAGAAGGCGCTGAGGTTCCTGCCGACCTGGGCGGGTGTGGTGCCCTTGCCGCCCAGCGGGCAGTCCGCATGCCGCACGCAGTCCTTCGCGAAGGACTGGAACGCCGTCTCGAAGCCCGCCGTCTGATCCAGGTTCAGCCGGCGGGCGGACAGCGAGGGGTCCATCGCGCCGTCCAGCACCAGCCGTCCCACCCGCTCCGGGAACAGCCCGGCGTACGTCGACCCGAGGAACGTCCCGTACGACGCCCCCACATACGTCAGCTTCGCGTCTCCCAGCGCCGCCCGCAGGACGTCCATGTCCCGGGCGGCCTCGACGGTGGACACATGCCGCAGCAGCTGGGACGAGTGCGCCCCGCAGCCCTCGGCGAACCTCTTGTACGCGGCGACGAGTTGGCTCGTCTCCTGCCGGTCGTCCGGTGTGCTGTCCGTCTCCGTGTACGTGTCCATCTGCCGCCCGTCGAGGCATTCGACGGGCTCGCTGCGGGCGACTCCGCGCGGGTCGACGGCGACCATGTCGTAGCGGGCGCGGACCTGTGCCGGGTAGCCGATGCCGGCGTACTGCTGCAGGTAGCCGATCGCCGAGCCGCCCGGTCCGCCCGGGTTCACCAGCAGCGAGCCGAGCGGTTTGCCCTTGCCGATGGCCTTCTTGCGGGCGACGGCCAGCCGCACGTCCCCGGCGGCCGGTCTGGCGTAGTCGAGCGGCACCTTCATCGTGGCGCACTGGAAGCCGGGGACACCGCAGGTGCGCCAGCTCAGCTTCTGCCCGTAGTACGGCGCGAGGGTGGACGGTGTCGCCTGCGGCAGGGCGGCCAGCGCCGCCTCCACAGGGTTGTCGGCGGAACTCGCCGGACCTCCGGAGGAACAGGCGGAGACGAGCAGCAGGGCTGCGGCGAGGAGGGTGACGGCGGTTCGGGGACGGCAGGGACGGGAGCTGCGCCTGAGGTACATCAGGCGAGCGTAACTGTGCGCAGCGACCCGGTTGCCCTGCGTACACGCCGTGACTCGTACGAGTTACGAGTCACGGCGTCAACTTGCCGTTGGTCGCTGGGCGGACGGGTGAGCGCGGGTCGGTCAGCCCGCTCTGAGTGCCATCGTCATCGCCTCCACCGCGAGCAGCGGGGCCACATTGCGGTCGAGGGCCTCGCGGCAGGCGGCGATCGCCTCGATGCGACGCAGGGTGGACTCGGGGGAACTGCCGCGGGCGAGGCGCTCCAGGGTGTCCTCGGCGTCCGCGTTGGCGATGGCCACGCGGGAGCCGAGCTGGAGGGCGAGGACGTCGCGGTAGAAGCCGGTGAGGTCGGTCAGGGCGAGGTCGAGGCTGTCGCGCTGCGTGCGCGTCCTGCGCCGCTTCTGCTTGTCCTCCAGGTCCTTCATCACGCCCGCCGTGCCGCGCGGCATCCGGCCGCCCTGGGACGCGCCCATGGCCGCCTTCAGCTCCTCGGTCTCCTTGCCGTCCATCTCCTCGGCGAGCTGCTTGGCGTCCTCCGCGGCCGCGTCGACAAGCTCCTGCGCGGCCTTGAGCGCACTGCCGATCTCCTCGACCCGCAGCGGCAGCTTCAGCACGGCCGCGCGGCGCTCGCGGGCGGCCGGGTCGGTGGCCAGTCGGCGGGCCCGGTCGACGTGCCCCTGTGTGGCGCGGGCCGCGGCTTCGGCGACGGGCGGCTCGATGCCCTCCCGCCGTACGAGCATGTCGGCGACGGCCGCCACGGAGGGCGTCAGCAGGTTCAGGTGGCGGCAGCGGGAGCGGATGGTGGGCAGGACGTCCTCGAGGGAGGGGGCGCACAGCAGCCAGACCGTGCGCGGGGCAGGCTCCTCCACCGCCTTCAGGACAGCGTTGGCCGACTTCTCGTTCAGCCGCTCGGCGTCCTCGACGAGGATGATCTGCCAGCGGCCGTTCGCCGGCGAAGTGAACGACTTGCGGACGGTGTCCCGCATGTCGTCGGCGAGGATCTGCGTGCCGACGGCGGCCACCGTGGTGACGTCCGCGTGCGTACCGACCAGGGCCGTATGGCATCCGTCGCAGAACCCGCAGCCCGGCACTCCACCGAGCGCACGGTCGGGGCTGACGCACTGCAGCGCGGCTGCGAAGGCCCGCGCCGTCTGGGTCCGCCCGGCGCCGGGAGGGCCGGTGAAGAGCCACGCGTGCGTCATCTTCGACGCCTCGGGGGGCGGCGTGGCGGCGGTGGCCGCGGTGACGAGGGCATCGGCGTCCCGGGCAGCCCCGGCAAGCTGCTCGGCCACCTTCTCCTGGCCGACGAGGTCGTCCCAGACGGTCATGCGTCACCCCGCCCTTTCGTCATGGTTCGTGTTGCGGGACCCATTGTGCGGGGTGGCACTGACAACGGAGTGGGGGCGACCTGCGCACCCACCCCCACACGGCACGCCGTTCAGCTGCTCAACGAGGCTCAGCGCCCTCGACCCCGACGCCTTCCCCGCCCCGCGTCGTCGTCGTACTCGTCCTGATGCGGTCCGAGCAACTCATCCGCCAGCGACGGCAGATCGTCCAGCGGCGTCTCCTCGGCCCAGTCCGACCGGGCCCGCCGCCGCGGCGCGCCCTCCGCATCGACCTGAGGCATCTCCCGCGTACGGTCCTCGGCCCCTTCGGGCCGGGCGCCCCCCGCCTGCTCGTCCCGGAACAGCCCCGGCGGCACCCGATGCGCGGCGTCCTCGCCCCGCACGGGAGGCAGTACGGCGGTCTCGTCCTCGGCCCCCGATGTCACCGGCGGCAGCACGGCCGTCTCGTCGGCCGCACCCGGCACCACCGGAGGCAGCACCGCCGTCTCGTCCGTCGCCCCGGCGGGAGCCGGCGGCTGCGGCAGCTTCGTCGTCACCTCGGACTCGGACTCCCCGCGGGACCCCGCGCCGGCGTCACGCGCTCCGCCCCGCTTCTCCTCGCCCACGGCTCGCAGCACAGCCGTCTCCTCGACCGGCCCGCCCGACGCGTTCGTCGGCGTCACCACCGGCGTGGGCACAGTCGCCGCATCGGTCGGCACCGCAGGCGCCGCGGGCTGCTTGGGTCCCGCCTCCGCGGCCGCCGTGGCCTGCTCGGCGAGGCGCCGGGCCTCCTCGGCGCGCAGCAGGGCCTCCTCGGCCTTGCGCTGCTTCTCCAGGCGGCGTGCCTCGGCCTCGGCGTGCAGCCGGGCCTCTTCCTCGGCCTGCTTGCGGCGCCGCTCCTCCTCGGCCTTGCGGCGGGCCTCCTCCTCGGCGCGGACCTTCTCCTCCGCGAGGAGCCGTGCCTGCTCCTCCTCGGCGCGCCGGCGCGCGTCCTCGGCCCGCTGCCGGGCCTCCTCCGCCTGCCGCTCGGCCTCGCGACGCTGCGCCTCCTCCAGCTCGCGCCGCTTGCGCTCCTCCTCCTCGGCGCGCAGCTTGGCGAGCTGTTCCTGGCGCTCGCGCTCCAGCCGCTCCTCCTCGGCCTTCCGCGCGGCCTCCTCCTCGGCCTTGCGGCGGGCCTCCTCCTCGGCCTTCTTCCGCGCCTCCTCCTGGGCCTTCACCTCGGCCTCGGACAGCGGCAGCATCTGGTCGAGCCGGTGGCGTACGACGGTGGTGACGGACTCGGGCTCCTGGCCCGCGTCCACCACCAGGTACCGCCCGGGGTCGGCCGCGGCCAGCGTCAGGAAACCGGACCGCACGCGCGCGTGGAACTCGGCCGGCTCCGACTCCAGCCGGTCCGGCGCCTCGGTGAACCGCTCGCGGGCGATGTCCGGCGAGACGTCCAGCAGCACGGTCAGGTGCGGCACGAGGCCGTCCGTCGCCCAGCGGTTGATACGGGCGATCTCCGTCGGGGAGAGGTCACGGCCCGCCCCCTGGTAGGCCACGGAGGAGTCGATGTACCGGTCGGAGATCACCACGGCACCGCGCTCCAGCGCGGGCCTGACCACCGTGTCCACGTGCTCCGCACGGTCCGCCGCGTACAGCAGCGCCTCCGCCCGGTGGGACAGCCCCGCGCTCGACACGTCCAGCAGGATCGAGCGCAGCCGCTTGCCCACCGGCGTCGCCCCCGGCTCGCGCGTCAGCACGACCTCGTGGCCCTTGGCCCGGATCCACTCGGCGAGCGCCTCGGCCTGCGTGGACTTGCCGGCGCCGTCGCCGCCCTCCAGGGCGATGAAGAAGCCGCTCTCCGCGGGAGCCGTCACCGGGTCGTCGCCGCCGAGCAGCGCGTCCCGCAGGTCGTGCCGCAGCGGCACCCCGGAGCGGTCGTCGACCTTGGCCAGCACCAGCGCGGCCACCGGCAGCAGCAGCGCTCCGACCAGCATCAGCGTGAAGGCGGCGCCTCCGTGCGCGAACACGAACTTGCCGTTCTCCAGGCGGTGCGGCCCGATCCCCGCGGCCACCACCGGGGCGATCACCGCGCCGAGCGCCACGCACACGCGTACGACCGCGTGCAGGTGCTCCGTCGTGCGCGCCCGCCGGTAGTCCTCGGCCTCCTGGTCGAGCAGCGTGTGCCCGGTGTTGGCGGCCACGCCCGCGCCGACGCCGGCCAGCGCGACGATCAGCAGCACGGTGGTGACGTCCGGGACGAGCCCCGCGGCCAGCAGCGCGACGCCGGTGAAGGCGATCGCCAGCGCGAGCAGCCGGCGCCGCGACAGCGACACCAGAATCTTCGGCGCCGTACGGATGCCGACGACGACACCGCCGGTCAGCGCGAACACCAGCAGCCCGTACGTCACCGGGCCGCCGCCCAGGTCCTTGGCGTGCAGCACGCACACGGCGACGGCGGCCGAGATCGCACCGGCGACGGCCGCGGCGGCGAGCACCAGCAGCGGGATGGCTTCCGTGCGTCCCTTGTCGACGCCCGTGCCCGTCTTGGGGCGGCGCAGTCCCTCGAGCGGCGAACGCGCGCGCGGAGTGCGCGTGTCGGGCAGCTCCAGGAAGGTCACGACGGACAGGGACGCGGCGAACAGCCCGGCCGCCACGTACGAGGCGAGGGCGGCCTGGTGCTGCTCGAACCAGTCGATCCCGGCGCCCAGCAGGTTGTTGAGCAGCCCCGCGGCGACGAGCGCGGCGGCGGCCAGGGGGATCGCCACGAAGTTCGTACGCAGCGACAGGCGGCGCAGGGCGTCCATGTGGTCCGGCAGCGGCCGTACCGTCGCGCCCTCCAGGGGCGGGGCGGGCAGCAGCGCAGGCGCCGCGCTCTCGCGGCACACCGTCCAGAAGCGCTCGGCGACTCCGGTGACGAAGGCGCTGACCAGCAGGACGGCCAGCGCGTCGTCCGGCGTCCAGTCGATCCACAGCGGAGCGACGATCATCACCGCGACCCTCAGGCCGTCGGCGCCGACCATGGTCCAGCGCCGGTCGAGCGGGCCCTCCTGGGAGGTGAGCGAGGTGAGCGGTCCGAGGAGGACGGCCCCGAAGAGCAGCGTCGCCAGGATGCGCACCCCGAAAACGGTCGCCACTGCGAATGCCACGCCGCGATAGCCGCCGCCGAACGAGCCCTCGCCGATCGCCGCCTGCAGCGCGAGGAGCACCAGCACGAACAGGGCGAGGGCGTCGCCGACCCCGCCCACGAACTGTGCACTCCACAACCGCTTCAGCTGCGGACGGCGCAGCAGGGCGCGGACGGCTCGCTCGCGGGAGTCCGCGACAAGGGCGTCGTCGGGGGCCGGGTGGTGGGCCGTTGGCTGCTCCGCTCGCGTCATGCTTTCAGCCTATCGGGAGCGACTGACAACCCACGGCACGCGTCCGAACGTGCGCACGCCCCGACACCAAAGCGATACCGGGGCGTTCGTTTCGCGAACGGGAGGTGAAGGACCCGACCTTCGAAAGACCCGGCCCGAACACCCCCACGCGTTGGCGGACTTGCTGCTGCGCCTACTCCTCCGCGCCGTTCGAAGCCGTCGCCTTCTTCGCGGCGGTCGCGGTGGTCTTCTTTGCGGCCGTCTTCTTCGCGGCCGTCGTCGTCTTCTTGGCCGCGGTCTTCTTGGCGGCCGTCGCCTTCTTGGCCGGAGCCTTCTTCGCGGGCGCCTTCTTCGCCGTCTTCTTGGCGGGCCCCTTCGCCCGTTTCTCGGCGAGCAGCTCGAAGCCGCGCTCCGGGGTGATCTCCTCGACGCTGTCGCCGGAGCGCAGGGTCGCGTTGGTCTCCCCGTCGGTCACATACGGCCCGAAGCGACCGTCCTTGACCACGACCGGCTTCCCGCTGACCGGATCCGCGCCCAGTTCCTTCAACGGCGGCTTGGCGGCCGCGCGGCCACGCTGCTTGGGCTGCGCGTAGATCGCCAGCGCCTCTTCGAGGGTGATCGTGAAGAGCTGGTCCTCGGACTGCAGCGAACGCGAGTCCGTGCCCTTCTTCAGGTACGGCCCGTAGCGCCCGTTCTGCGCGGTGATCTCCTGGCCCTCGGCATCCTTGCCGACGACGCGCGGCAGCGACATCAGCTTGAGCGCGTCCTCGAGCGTCACCGTGTCCAGGGACATCGACTTGAACAGCGAGGCCGTACGCGGCTTCACGGCGTTCTTGCCGGTCTTCGGGGTGCCCTCGGGGAGCACCTCGGTGACGTACGGGCCGTAGCGGCCGTCCCGGGCGATGATCTGGTGGCCCGTCTGCGGGTCGGCACCGAGCTCGAAGTCGCCGCTCGGCTTGGCGAGCAGCTCCTCCGCGAGCTGGACGCTCAGCTCGTCCGGGGCCAGGTCCTCGGGCACGTCCGCCCGCTGGTGGCCCTCGGCGTCCTTCTCACCGCGCTCGATGTACGGGCCGTAGCGCCCGACCCGCAGCACGATGCCGCTGCCCACGGGGAACGACGACACCTCGCGCGCGTCGATCGCGCCCAGGTCGGTCACCAGCTCCTTGAGACCACCGAGGTGGTCGCCGTCGCCGTTGCCCGCCTCGGCCGCGTTGCCGTTGTCGGTGCCTTCGCCGAAGTAGAACCGCCTCAGCCACGGCACGGACTGCGCCTCACCGCGTGCGATGCGGTCGAGGTCGTCCTCCATCTTGGCGGTGAAGTCGTAGTCGACGAGCCGCCCGAAGTGCTTCTCCAGGAGGTTGACCACGGCGAAGGACAGGAAGGACGGGACGAGTGCCGTGCCCTTCTTGAAGATGTAGCCGCGGTCGAGGATCGTGCCCATGATCGTCGCGTATGTCGACGGGCGGCCGATCTCTCGCTCTTCGAGCTCCTTGACCAGGCTGGCCTCGGTGTAGCGGGCCGGGGGCTTGGTGGCGTGTCCGTCGACCGTGATCTCCTCGGCGCTGAGCCGGTCGCCCTCGGCGACCTGCGGCAGCCGGCGCTCGCGGTCGTCCAGCTCGGCGTTCGGGTCGTCGGCGCCTTCGACGTACGCCTTCAGGAAGCCGTGGAAGGTGATCGTCTTGCCGGACGCGCTGAACTCGACGTCCCGGCCGTCGGCGGCCGTGCCACCGATCTTCACGGTCACGCTGTTGCCGGTCGCGTCCTTCATCTGGGAGGCGACCGTGCGCTTCCAGATCAGCTCGTACAGCCGGAACTGGTCGCCGGTCAGGCCGGTCTCCGCCGGAGTGCGGAAACGATCACCCGAGGGGCGGATCGCCTCGTGCGCCTCCTGCGCGTTCTTGACCTTCCCCACGTACGTCCGCGGCTGCGCCGGCAGGTAGTCGGCGCCGTACAGCTGTGTGACCTGTGCACGGGCGGCGGCCACGGCGGTGTCGCTCAGCGTCGTGGAGTCCGTACGCATGTAGGTGATGTAGCCGTTCTCGTACAGCTTCTGCGCGACCTGCATGGTGGCCTTCGCGCCGAAGCCGAGCTTGCGGCTCGCCTCCTGCTGCAGCGTCGTCGTACGGAACGGGGCGTACGGCGAGCGGCGGTACGGCTTCGACTCGACCGAGCGCACCGAGAACTGGGTGCTCTCCAGGGCGGCGGCCAGCGCGCGGGCGTTGGCCTCGTCGAGGTGGAGGGTGTTCGCGCTCTTGAGCTGTCCCAGGGAGTCGAAGTCGCGGCCCTGCGCGACCCGCCTGCCGTCGACGGTCTGCAGGCGGGCGACCAGCGACGACGGGTCCGACGGATCCCCCGCGCGGCCGGTCGCGAAGGTGCCCGTCAGGTCCCAGTACTCGGCAGAACGAAACGCGATGCGCTCGCGTTCCCGCTCCACCACGAGTCGGGTCGCGACCGACTGGACGCGGCCGGCCGACAGCCGCGGCATGACCTTCTTCCACAGGACCGGCGAGACCTCGTAGCCGTAGAGACGGTCGAGGATGCGGCGGGTCTCCTGGGCGTCGACCATGCGCTTGTTCAGGTCGCGCGGGTTGGCGACGGCCTCGCGGATCGCGTCCTTGGTGATCTCGTGGAACACCATGCGCTTGACCGGGACCTTGGGCTTGAGCACCTCCAGGAGGTGCCACGCGATGGCCTCGCCCTCGCGGTCCTCATCGGTGGCGAGGAAGAGCTCGTCGGAGTCGGCGAGCAGGTCCTTGAGCTTCTTGACCTGGGCCCTCTTGTCGGCGTTGACAACGTAGATCGGCTGGAAGTCGTGCTCGACGTCCACGCCGAGCCGACGGACCTCGCCGGTGTACTTCTCCGGCACCTCGGCGGCGCCGTTGGGGAGGTCGCGGATGTGCCCGACGCTCGCCTCGACGACGTAACCAGGGCCGAGGTAGCCCTTGATCGTCTTCGCCTTGGCAGGCGACTCGACGATGACGAGTCGGCGGCCGCCGTGTGCGGTCTCGCTGGTCGGGGACAACTTCGCTCTTCTCTCCGGTCGACGCTGGGGCCTCCCCAGGCCTTGCTCCCGGGGGTCGTGTCATGGTGACGCTGCGGAGTGTGACGGTACATCCCGCCCCCGTGTCAAACGGGAAAAGTCCACAACGGCCACTCGGAACGGTAACCCGACTACCGCCATTCCTGCCGCCCGGAGTCCCCACCGGCCTTTTCGAGCCGGTCCGGAGGATCACCTCTCAATTGTCGGAGCCGCAGCTCCGGGGCCGCTTTCAGACCCGGGTGAAGCACCAGGTTCCGAGAGCCAGCGCGATCAACGAGGCGAGGCTCGCGAGGGTCGCCGATGCGACGGGGTTCACACCGTGGGCAACGGGCTCACCGTGCCGCACCCGGGCCACGGTCCACACCAGCAGCGCGCTTCCGAACAGGGCGAACACCACGCCCGCGAAGATCGCCGGTCCGCTCTCCATGGCTTCGCGTGCCCCTTTTCTCCCGTCCGCGAGTGCCCAGCCCGGCCAGACTGACACGCACGGGAGGCGCCGAGGCGAACCCGAGGTGAACGCGGAGCCGACGAGACTGTGGGCTCGCCCGGCCCTCGCTCCCGGCCCAGGCTCAGACCGAGCCGGGCACGGGTATCTTTCCGGTCGTCTTCTGGTTGTCGGTCCGGCTCACCGTGCACACCACCTTGGTGAAGCCGGCGTCCCAGTCGTTCTCGTCCGCCACCCAGCCGTACACCACTCGCTGGGACCCCGGGGCCCAGGTCGACTCGAATTTGTTGCCGCACAACTTCGTCGCGTTGTCGGTGCCCTTCTTGTAGCTCATTTCGTCGGGTGCCTGAACGGTCCCTATGACCTGGTCGGTATGCGGTTTGGCGCAGTCCGTGAGCGGCGCCTTGTAGCCGTCGTCGAGTTCCTTGTAGTCCCAGCAGTCACCGACGCTCATCTGACCGACCCACAAATCCGTGCCGCTGTCCCGGAAACGGCCCACTTCGCCGCCGATCGCGGCATGCCTTCCGAGTACGAGACATGCCGTACCGCTCTCCGCCGCGGCGAAGCCCTGCTTCGTCGGTAGGACGGCGTATCCGTCCGCGTCCGGCAGCGCGTCCACGACCGCCTTGCTCTGGCTGGCACAGCGCTTCGCGCCCTGGGCGCGGGCGTCGGCGTAGTCGGTGGCCGTGTCGACCGCCACGACCTGGCCGTCCGGCCAGTCGTCGGCGCAGTCCACCACCCCCAGGTTCGGCGCCGACTTGAACGGCGTCCCCGACCAGACCGCCTTCACGCAGTCCCCGGTCTCCAGCGGCTCACTGAGCCCGACCACATCGCCGTACGGCAGCACCGGCCCGGTCGGCGACGGCGACCGCTGCGACGCGCTCGCCGACGGCGACTTCTTGGTCGCCGCGCTGTTCTTCCCGCCATCGCCGTCCCCGCTGGTCAGCGAGTAGACCCCCCACGCACCACCGGCGACGACGAGCACGGCACCCACGACCAGCGCGACGATCGCCAGCCGCTTCTTCCCGGGCGAGGCCGACGGCGGTGGCGAGGGCGGCAGCCCGGACCCGCCCGCCACGGGGGCGGTCGGGGCGCTCCAGTAACCACCAGGGGCACCGCTCACGTACGGCGGCGGGGCGCCGCTTCCCGCATACGGCGGCTGCACGCCACCGCTCGCGTAGGGGGAACCGGCCCCCTGCGCATACGGGTTGGCCGGGTCGGCGGGATGCTGCGGGACAGGCTGCCGCCAGACGTCGTACGGCGATGAGCCGGGCGCCCCTCCGGGCGTGGCCGGACCGGCACCACCCGGCGTGTCGGGACCGCCCGCCGGAGTGCCCGGGGTGTGCGGAGTCGGCGGCGCCCCGGGCGTCTGCGGGGTGTGCGGAGCGGGCGGTGCCCCCGGTGTCTGCGGAGTACCCGGCGCCGCACCACTGCCCCAGCCACCGGGCGGCTCCGCCCCGAACCCCTCGGGCGGCGGGCTCCCGACGTACCCCGGCGGCGGATCTGCGGCATACCCGGGCGGAGCACCGCCGACGTACCCGGGCGGCACGCTCCCCACGTACCCCGGCGGCGAGCCCTCCGCGGGCGGCACGCTCCCCGCGTACCCGGGCGGCAGGCCCTCCGCGGCATGTCCTGCGGGCGTACCCGCGCCTCCCGGTTGACCGCCGCGGCCGTCCGCGGAAGCCGCCACCCCGCCGAATGCCTCCGGCGCCGGGCCGAACGCGCCCGGTGGCGAGCCGTAGCCGCCGGCGCCCGCCCCCGTGCCCCAGCCGGCCGACGCAACCCCCTGCACCACCCGCTCCAGCCCTCGCGCGACCGCCTCCGGCGAGGACCTGCGTACGGGGTCCTTGACCAGCAACCCCTGGAGTACCGGGCCCAGTTGGCCCGCCAGGACCGCTGGTGCGGGCTCGTCGCCGAGGAGGGCCGTCAGGGTGGCGTAGTCGCCGTGTCGGTCGAAGGGGCCGCGGCCCTCCACGGCGGCGTACAGCGTGGCGCCCAG
Source organism: Streptomyces sp. NPDC001663 (assembly GCF_042893105.1). Lineage (NCBI taxonomy): Bacteria > Bacillati > Actinomycetota > Actinomycetes > Kitasatosporales > Streptomycetaceae > Streptomyces > Streptomyces sp. NPDC001663. Next base: position 116,719 of record NZ_JBIAUR010000026.1, read on the forward strand.
GGAGAACAGGTCGGCTGCCGGGGTCGGCGGCTCACCACGCGCGCGTTCGGGGGCGAGGTAGCCCGGCGTGCCGAGGATTCCGGCGGTGGCCGTGAGCCGGGGCTCGCGGGACTCGGGCTGCAGGGCGATGCCGTAGTCGGTGAGCAGCACGCGCGCGTAGGGGTCGCCCGAAGCGTCCGACGCCAGAAGGATGTTGGCCGGTTTCACATCCCTGTGGAGGATGCCGATGCGGTGCCCGGCGGTGAGTGCGTCGAGGACGGCCAGCCCGATGCGGGCCACCTCGGCGGGCGGCAGCGGTCCGGAACGCCGTACGACCGCCTGGAGGTCGACCGCGTCCGGCACGTACTCCATGACGATCCAGGGCAGCCCCTCGTGGACCACCACGTCGTGCACCGTCGCCACATGCGGATGTCCGCGCAGCCGCGCCGCGTGCCGGGCCTCGCTGCGGGCGCGGGCGATGCGCTGTGCGGGCTCGCTCGCGTCCATCGGCACGTCCGGAAGCGCGATCTCCTTCATCGCGACTTCGCAGGCCAACTCCTCGTCGTACGCGAGCCATACGCGGCCCATGCCGCCCGCGCCGAGCGTCCGCAGCAGGCGGTACCGCCCGTTGATGATCCTGCCTTCGCCCTGATCCGGCGTCTCCCCCGACATCGTGCCTCCCCCGAGACAGCGCGCCTCCCCCGAGGACGCGTGGAACCTGTCTCTCGAAGGTAGCTTCGCACCTGCCACTGACAGGAGGCCTTTTCGGGATCAATCCCGCCAGACCAGACTCAGGGGCATCAGGGGTGTGACCGCGCCCCATCCGTGACGGGCGCCCGGCGGCCGAGGGCAGGACGCCCCCGGCGCACCTCCGGTGTCACGCCGGCTCGAGGAATCCCTGCTCCACCAGCAGCCTGATCTGCGCCGGCGTGCGGTCACGCAGCAACACCGGGTCCTCGCCGACCAGTTGGGCGATCGCATCCAGGATGCGGCCCGCGCTCAGCGAGCCGTCGCAGACGCCCGCGAAGCCCGCGCCCACCGTGTCCACCTTGGTGGCCCGGCGCATGCCGCGGTGCTGGCGCAGCACGACGTGCTCCGGGTCCTCGGCGCCGGGCAGCCCGACCTGTTCCTGGACGACCTCGGCGCCCAGCTTGAAGTGCCCTTCGAGCAGGGCCGCGTCGTCGTGCGCCCGCAGGTAGTCGAGCCGCTCGAAGTGCGCCCGTACCGTCTCGCCGAGCGGTTGCTCGACCGGATGCGGCCACTCCTCCACGGCGATCGAGGGCACGGCGGCCCCCGTCCTGCGCAGGGTGATCCAGCCGAACCCGACGGCCTTCACCTTGCGCGCCTCGAACTCGTCCAACCACGCGTCGTAGAGCGCCTGGTACTCGGCCGGGTCGCCCCGGTGGTCACCGGCGTCCCTGAGCCACAGCTCGGCGTACTGCGTGACGTCCTGCACCTCGCGCTGCACGATCCACGCGTCGCAGCCGCGCGGCACCCACGACCTGAGCCTGTCCTGCCAGTCCTCCCCTTCCACGTGCTGCCAGTTGGCGAGGAACTGCGCGAACCCGCCCTCGTTCAGCCGCTCCCCCGCTCCCTGAACGATCGAGCGGCACAGATCGTCCCCGCCCATCCCGCCGTCGCGGTACGTCAGCCGCGCACCCGGCGAGATCACGAACGGCGGGTTCGACACGATCAGGTCGTACGTCTCGTCGTCACGCACCGGCTCGAACAGCGAGCCCTCGCGCAGATCGGCAGCAGGGGCGCCGGACAGCGCCAGCGTGAGCGCCGTGACGTGCAGCGCGCGCGGGTTCAGGTCGGTCGCCGTCACGCGCGTGGCGTGCTGTGCGGCGTGCAGCGCCTGGATGCCGGAGCCGGTGCCGAGGTCGAGGGCGGCGGAGACGGGCGTGCGCACGGTGATGCCCGCGAGGGTCGTGGAGGCGCCGCCCACCCCGAGGACGACACCTTCCTCCCGGCTGCCGATCCCGCCGGCGCCGCCGACGGCGCACCCCAGGTCGGACACGATGAACCAGTCCTCGCCGCCGGGCCCGCCGTACGGCCGTACGTCCACGGTCGCGGCGAGCTCGTCCCTGCCGACCCGCACCAGCCAGCCGCTCTCCAGGCACGCGTCGACGGGCAGAACGTCCACCACGCGCGCGTGCAGGACGGGCTGCTGCAGCAGGAACAGCCGTACGAGCACCTCCAGCGGGGTGTCTCCACGGGTCGCCCGGAGCGCGGGCACGATCTCGCTGCGCGCCAGCGCCGCGTACGCGGGGGCGCCGAGCAGCTCGAGCAGCCCGTCGGCGGTGAAGGACGCCCCGAGCAGGGCGTCCCGCAGCCGGGCGGCGACATCGGAGCGGTCAGAAGTGGGCAGGGCAGGCAGGCCGGAGGTACTCACGCCCCCATTGTGGCGGGGACGGGCGGCCCGTCGCAGCTCCGGCTCAGCTCGCCTTCGACGAAGCCGGCGCGGACGCCGACTTGCAGCTGGCCTGCTCGGCCATGGCCTTGCCGACGTCGCCCTCCTCGAGGTTCTTCAGGGCGTCGTTGCCGCTGGTGCTCAGCTTGTCCAGGGAGGTCGCGATGTCCTTGAGGCCGTCGGCGAACTTCGCCTGGTCCTTGGTGTTGAGCTTGTCGACCTGCGTCTTCAGCGAGGCGTACGACGCGGCGATGTCGTTGAGCTCCTTGACCGCGTCCGTCTTCTTCTTCTCGCCGTCGTCGACATTGGGCGCCCCGGCCTTCTGGACAGCGGCGCCGATCGCCTTGTAGGCGTCGGACATGTCCTGGAAGGCCTGTGCGTCGGTCTTCTGGACCTCTTCCGGCGTGCTGTTGTCCGAGGTCTCCTTCTGGATCGCGGCATTGGCGGCCTCGATCTTCTTGGCCTGCGGCTGTACGGCGTCGCAGACCTGCTTGGCCCAGGCATCCAGCTTGTCGTTGCCGTCGTCGCTGGTGCATCCCGACAGCGCCAGTACCAGTACCGCACCGCCGGACAGTGCGACCGCGAGCTTCTTGTTCACCGGTTTGGTCCCTTCCATGGCTCTCGGCCCCGGAACATACACGCCGGACGGGCCACAGCCGCATGCCGAACGACGACTATGACACCTTTTGTAATGATTTGCACCAGGCGAGAGAAGGCTCACGGTGAGGGTGTGCACATACGAGGCGGGCGGGCGACGCGTCAACACGCGCCTCCCGCCCGCCCCTTGAAGCAGGACCTCGTAAGACCGCCTACGAAACCACCGCAGGATCGGCCGAGTTGGCCACTCGCTCCTTCTTGTCCTCCTCGTCGCCCACGGCGATCCCGCGCCGCTTGGAGACGTACACCGCTCCGACGATGACGATCAGGGCGAGGACCGCGATCGCGATCCGTACGCCGAGGCTCTTGTCCTCGCCGTAGCTGAACTTGATCACCGCGGGCGCGATGAGCAGCGAGACCAGGTTCATCACCTTGAGCAGCGGGTTGATCGCAGGACCGGCGGTGTCCTTGAAGGGGTCGCCGACCGTGTCGCCGATCACCGTCGCGGCATGGGCCTCGCTGCCCTTGCCGCCATGGTGACCGTCCTCGACGAGCTTCTTGGCGTTGTCCCACGCGCCACCGGAGTTGGCGAGGAACACCGCCATCAGCGTGCCCGCGCCGATCGCACCGGCGAGGAACGCGCCGAGGGCGCCGACCCCGAGCGTGAACCCGATGAAGATGGGCGCCAGCACGGCCAGCAGACCGGGCGTGGTGAGCTCCCGCAGCGCGTCCTTGGTGCAGATGTCCACGACGCGCCCGTACTCGGGCTTCTCGGTGTAGTCCATGATCCCGGGGTGCTCGCGGAACTGCCGCCGCACCTCGTACACCACGGAACCCGCCGACCGCGACACCGCGTTGATCGCCAGCCCCGAGAAGAGGAAGACGACCGCCGCGCCCGCGATGAGGCCGACGAGGTTGTTGGGCTGCGAGATGTCCATCATCAGGCTCATCGGCGCACCCGCTCCGGAGAGCTTCTCGCCGACGTCCTGCGCTCCGGTGGTGATCGCATCGCGGTACGACCCGAAGAGCGCCGACGCCGCCAGGACGGCGGTGGCGATGGCGATGCCCTTCGTGATCGCCTTGGTGGTGTTGCCGACCGCGTCCAGGTTGGTGAGCACCTGGGCGCCCGCGCCCGTGACATCGCCGGACATCTCGGCGATGCCCTGCGCGTTGTCGGAGACCGGACCGAAGGTGTCCATCGCGACGATCACGCCGACCGTGGTGAGCAGGCCGGTGCCGGCCAGCGCCACCGCGAACAGCGCGAGCATGATCGACGTACCGCCGAGCAGGAAGGCCCCGTACACGCCGAGACCGATCAGCAGGGCGGTGTAGACGGCCGACTCGAGACCGACCGAGATACCGGCGAGGACGACGGTGGCCGGGCCGGTGAGCGAGGTCTTGCCGATGTCCATGACGGGACGGCGGTTGGTCTCGGTGAAGTAGCCGGTCAGCTGCTGGATGACGGCCGCCAGCAGGATGCCGATCGCCACCGCGACCACCGCGAGGATCCGCGGGTCGCCGTCCTTGGCCCTGATGGCGGCATCGGTGACGCCGTCGAGGTCCGCGTACTTGGACGGGAGATAGACGAAGACGGCCACGGCCACCAGCACGAGCGAGATCACCGCGGAGATGAAGAAGCCACGGTTGATCGCGGACATGCCGCTGCGGTCCGAGCGGCGCGGGGCCACGGCGAAGATGCCGATCATCGCCGTGATCACACCGATCGCCGGAACGATCAGCGGGAAGGCGAGTCCGGAGTCGCCGAAGGCCGCCTTGCCGAGGATCAGCGCGGCGACCAGGGTCACGGCGTACGACTCGAAGAGGTCGGCCGCCATGCCCGCGCAGTCGCCGACGTTGTCGCCCACGTTGTCGGCGATGGTCGCGGCATTGCGCGGGTCGTCCTCCGGAATGCCCTGTTCGACCTTGCCGACCAGGTCGGCGCCGACGTCGGCGGCCTTGGTGAAGATGCCGCCGCCGACACGCATGAACATGGCGATCAGGGCGGCGCCGAGGCCGAAGCCTTCGAGCACTTTCGGCGCGTCGGCCGCGTACACCAGCACCACGCAGGAGGCGCCCAGCAGACCGAGCCCCACTGTGAACATGCCGACGACGCCGCCCGTGCGGAAAGCGATCTTCATGGCTTTGTGCGAGACGGCGGTGAGATCCTTTTCCGGCTCGCCTTCCGCCGGAGTCGCTTCCCGGGCCGCCGCGGCAACACGCACATTGCTGCGCACCGCCAGCCACATGCCGATATAACCGGTCGCCGCCGAGAACCCGGCGCCGATCAAGAAGAACACCGATCGGCCGGCGCGCTGATTCCAGTCGTCCGCGGGCAGCAGCATGAGCAGGAAGAACACGACCACGGCGAATACGCCGAGTGTGCGCAGCTGCCGGGCCAGATAGGCGTTGGCGCCTTCCTGTACGGCCGATGCGATCTGCTTCATGCTGTCGGTGCCCTCGCCCGCCGCGAGCACCTGGCGCACCAGGATGCCTGCGACCACGAGCGCGGCCAGCGCGACGACCCCGATGACCGTCACGATGATCCGGTTGTCGTCCGTCAGTACCGCGGCTGCGAGGGTTGTGGGGTGATCAAACTGATGAGGGGTAGAAAGCCCCGCCATTCGTCCTCCTTGACGCTTGGGCTGAGCTCAAGATGTGGACGGATTCTAGGTACCCGCAGCTGATCAAAACAGAGCACGGTAAACGGAATTAGCCTTCACATGCTCTTCAGCAAATGATCGACGTCACCCCACAGAACCCGAAAGAGGTAATGCCTCAAAGGCATTGACGCCTGCATTGACGCTTGATCGAATTATCAGGTGATTGATCGTGAATTCCTTCACGAATTCCCGGGAACGGCCGGAAAAACACCAAGGGCCCTGCTCAGCAGGGCCCTTGGACGTCGTACGGGGGGGTGGAGTCAGGTGAGCACCGCGGTGGGCGGCGTGGCCGGCCAGGTCATGCGGATCTGCCCGCCGTGCTCTCCGGCGGTCACCTCCACGTCGTCGACGAGGCCGCTGATGACCGCGAGGCCCATCTCGTCCTCCTCGGTCTCCACGTCGTCACCGGCCGATCCCGGCGCCCGGTCTCCGGGTGCCGAGCGCGGCGCCTCGTCGCCGACCTCGATGGAGAACTGCTTCTCCTCCTCGATCAGCTGCACCTTCACCGGCGCCGTGATCCCGGCGCTCTGGTGCAGTCCGACGGCACGGGTGCAGGCCTCGCCAACGGCGAGTCTGACCTCGTCGAGAACGGCCTCGTCCACTCCTGCCCTGCGCGCCACCGCTGCCGCCACCAGTCGTGCGGTCCTGACGTGCTCGGGCAGCGCGCTGAAGCGGAGTTCAACGGTGGCCATGCATCCCCCTCGGAACTACGGGCGTGCTGTCGGGGGACCGGGCCGCCGAAAGCCCGGACCCCCTCATCGAACGTCTGCCGGCCCGGCAGCGGTCCTTGCCCGCCGCCGGGCCGATGGTCAGTCGGTGGCCGCCACCGCTTCCTCGACCGAGGTGTGGATCGGGAACACCTTGGTGAGGCCGGTGATACGGAAGATCTTCAGAATGCGCTCCTGGTTGCAGACCAGGCGCAGCGAGCCCTCATGGGCACGCACCCGCTTCAGGCCGCCGACCAGCACGCCGAGCCCGGTGGAGTCGAGGAAGTCCACGCCCTCCATGTCGACGACGAGGTGGAAACTCCCGTCGTTCACCAGCTCGACCAGCTGCTCGCGCAGCTTGGGCGCGGTATATACGTCGATTTCGCCACCGACCTCGACGACCGTACGATCGCCGACGGTACGGGTCGACAGGGACAGGTCCACGGATCCTCCAGCACCTTGCTAATCGAGCGGTCGCCCCTCGGGACACCTCGGCAGAGCCCCCGGAACGGTTCGCCAGCCGCGATGGCATTCAATCACTTACGGCAGGCGTGCACGACGCCTTGGTCCCATTGTCCGTCACGCCAGTGACACACTCGGTGCCGATGGCCAAGAATCACCGATCCGATCGATCCCCGACGGACCCCGTTTCCCGGCTCGAACCGGGCACGGTCCTGGGCCGGCTCGCCTCCGGGCCGAGCCGGGCTTCGCGCATCACTCATACGGAGCACTTGCCCCCGCGAGAGGGTCGGCATGCCGTCTGGCCTGACCGGATTCGCTCGGAGGTCATCGCCGCGGTGCAGTCCGCGGGCATCGAGCATCCCTGGGCCCACCAGGCACGGGCCGCCGAGCACGCGCTGGACGGCGACTCGGTGGTCGTCGCCACGGGCACGGCGTCCGGCAAGTCCCTGGCGTACCTCGTCCCGGTGTTCTCGACGCTCCTGGACGGCTCCGAGGCCCCGAACGGCCGCGGCGCCACCGCCCTGTACCTGGCCCCCACGAAGGCGCTTGCAGCCGACCAGTGCCGTTCTGTGAAGGAACTTTCACAATCTCTGGGAAATGCCGTACGACCAGCGGTGTACGACGGCGACACTCCGTTCGAGGAACGCGAATGGGTCCGCCAGTACGCCAACTACGTCCTGACCAACCCGGACATGCTGCACCGCGGGATACTCCCGTCCCACTCCCGCTGGTCCTCCTTCCTGAAGTCGCTGAAGTACGTCGTCATCGACGAGTGCCACACCTACCGCGGCGTCTTCGGCTCGCACGTCGCCCAGGTGCTGCGACGTCTGCGCCGTCTCTGCGCCCGCTACGGCGCCTCTCCCGTCTTCCTGCTGGCCTCGGCGACGGCCGCGGAGCCCTCGGTCGCCGCCCGCCGCCTGACCGGCCTCCCGGTGGTCGAGGTCGCCGACGACGCCTCGCCCCGCGGTGAACTGGTGTTCGCCCTGTGGGAACCCCCGCTCACGGAGATGCAGGGCGAGAAGGGCGCCCCGGTCCGCCGTACCGCCACCGCCGAGACGGCGGACCTGCTCACGGACCTGACCGTGCAGGGCGTCCGCTCGGTTGCCTTCGTACGCTCCCGGCGCGGCGCCGAGCTGATCTCGGTGATCGCCCAGGAGCGCCTGGCCGAGGTCGACCGGTCGCTGGCGAGACGCGTCGCGGCGTATCGGGGCGGCTACCTCCCTGAGGAGCGCCGCGCCCTGGAACAGGCCCTCCATTCGGGAGAGTTGCTGGGCCTCGCCGCGACGACCGCCCTCGAACTCGGCATCGACGTCTCCGGGTTGGACGCCGTGGTCATCGCCGGCTACCCGGGCACGCGCGCGTCCCTGTGGCAGCAGGCGGGCCGCGCCGGCCGCTCCGGACAAGGCGCCCTGGCAATCCTGGTAGCCCGTGACGACCCCCTGGACACCTTCCTGGTCCACCACCCCGAGGCCCTGTTCGACCAGCCGGTGGAGTCGACGGTCCTCGACCCGGACAACCCGTACGTCCTGGCCCCGCACCTGTGCGCGGCCGCCGCGGAACTGCCCTTGACCGACGAGGACTTGGCGTTGTTCGGCCCTGAGACCGAGAGCCTGTTGCCACAGCTGGAAGCCGCGAAGCTCCTGCGCCGCCGTACGAAGGCGTGGCACTGGACGCGCCGGGAACGGGCCGCCGACCTCACCGACATCCGCGGCGAGGGCGGCCGCCCCGTCCAGATCGTCGAGTCCGGCACGGGCCGCCTGCTCGGCACGGTCGACGCGGGCGCCGCCCACACGACAGTCCACGAGGGCGCGGTCCACCTGCACCAGGGCCGTACGTATCTCGTACGCTCCCTGGACCTGGAGGACTCGGTGGCCCTGGTCGAGGAGGCGAGCCCCTCCTATTCGACGGTCGCCCGCGACACCACGTCCATCTCCGTCCTCGAGACGGACACCGAAATCCCCTGGGGCCAGGGCAGGTTGTGCTACGGCTCCGTCGAGGTCACCAACCAAGTGGTCTCCTTCCTGCGCCGCCGGCTCATCACCGGCGAAGTACTGGGCGAGACGAAACTCGACCTCCCTCCTCGTACGCTGCGCACGCGCGCGGTCTGGTGGACGGTCACCGAGGACCAGCTGGACGAGGCCCGGATCAACCCGGAGATCCTCGGCGGCGCCCTGCACGCCGCCGAGCACGCGTCGATCGGCATGCTGCCCCTCTTCGCGACCTGCGACCGCTGGGACATCGGCGGCGTCTCCGTCCCGCTCCACCCCGACACCCTGCTGCCCACGGTCTTCGTCTACGACGGCCACCCGGGCGGCGCGGGCTTCGCCGAGCGCGCCTTCCACACCGCCCGGGCCTGGCTCACCGCCACCCGCCAGGCCATCGCCTCCTGCGAGTGCGAGGCCGGCTGCCCGTCCTGCATCCAGTCCCCCAAGTGCGGCAACGGCAACGATCCGCTGCACAAGAGGGGCGCGGTGCGGTTGCTCACGGTGTTGTTGCGGGGGGCGCCGGAGGAGAAGCCCGGGGAGGAAGCGGTGGCAGAGGCACCGGCTCCGCAGGCCCCGCCCGTGCCCTGACCTCCGCCGCGAACGGTCCCCGCCTCGACGCCGCCGTCACGTCCGAGATCTCGCCGACGATCACGCACCGTACGAGCCGTGTGCCCTGCGCCCGGGCCACCCGGTCGGCCCTGGCGCAGGCCGCCTGACCGCCGTCCGCCCAGTGGTCCGCCGCCGCGAGCGCCGCGAGGTCCGCGCCGCCGGCTGCCCGGTGCCGGACCACGACGGCCTGGCCCAGGGCGAGCACGACACCGAACACCACGCACAGGACGGCGATCGCACCGACGCTCCAGACGGTGGCGGAACCGCGATCGGAACGCATGTCCCGGACGGTGTCTCCCCTCATGGAACCGTCTCCTCCGCCGCCGCCACGGCCTCCTCCCGAACCTCGAAGGGCAACCCGTGCAGCACCGGCGGCTTCGCCACGACGGTCACACGGACCTGGCCTCCCTCCCGGCTGACCGTGATCCTCGCGCCGCGTGGTGCCGCCGCGCGCGTCACTTCGACGACCGAGTCGGCCGGGTCCTGACGGGCCGCCGCCCGCGCTCCCGTCCGCGCTGCGTCCACGCACTGGATCTGCGCGGCCACGACCAGCAGCCCGCACACCAGTGCCATCGCGAACATCACCAGCACGGGCAGTACCACTGCCGACTCCGCGGTCACGAACCCCTGATCCGTGTCCCTCTCACATCCGCGCATCGAGCGCCTGCTTCACGATGCCCTGCAGCTCCGCGCTCACCGCTCCGCTCGTCACCACCTTGTAGAGGACCACCGCGAACGCCACCGCCGCCACGATCCCCATCGCGTACTCGGAGGTGACCATCCCGGCGTCCCGCCGCGCCGCCCGTACCCCGCACACCAGGGCACACAGCCGTGCCCGTACCGCCTTGTACATCTCAACCCCCGTAAGGATCAGTCTCGTTGCTCAGTTCTGTTCTGCTTGCCTGCAGTCCGTCGGGGCCCCCGTCATCCGCCACCCCCTCCCAGCACTCCGCCCGCGAGCCCGATCACCACGGGCAGTACGCCGACCGCGATGAACGCGGGCAGGAAGCACAGCCCCATCGGCGCGGTCACCATGACGGCCGCCCGCCGGGCCCGTGCCGTGGCGGTGCGGGCCCAGTCGGCCCGGGCGTCCGCCGCGAGGCGCTCGGCCGGGCCGGCGGCCGGGAGCCCGGACATGTCGGCCCGTTCCAGAAGCCGCGCCAGGGCTCCGGCACCCGGCAGTGCGGCGAGGCGCCGCCAGGCCTCAGCCGGTTCCCCACCGAGCCGCACCTCGGCCGCACCCCGCGCCAGCGCGTCCCCCACAGGGCCGCCCAGCCCCTCGCCCACCGCCTGCGCGGCGACCACGGGCCCGGCACCGGCCGCGACACAGGCAGCCAACAGATCGGCCGCAAGCGGAAGTTGGCGCGCCGCCTCGCCCGGGTCGTCCACCACCGCATCGCCCCCGGCCGTCTGCCGCCTGCGCCACCACCACAGCCCGGCCGCAACGCCCAGCCCCACCACCGCGCCGACGAGGCCGCCGACCAGAACCCAGCCGGCGCACACCACCCCCGCCGCGGGCAGCCACCGTCGCGCGACATCCCGTACGTCGAAGCGCTGCCCGGCCCGCCTCGTCTCGACGTCGGCCACAAGGCCGGCCAGCCTTCGCCGCACTCTTCGCTCACGCCGTACGGCCTCCAGCCACCGCAGCAGCCGGCCGAGGGCGAGCAACACCCCCACGGCCACCCCCAGCCTGTGGACAACTTCCGCGCTCACGCCGCCTCCGCTCCCCGTACGATCCGCATCGCCCACCACATCCCCAGGGTCTCCAGCACCCCACCGACCAGCAGGCAGCCCAGCCCGGCTCCGGTGTGCAGCAACACATGCAGCGGGTCGGCTCCGAGGGCGGCGCCCAGGGCGAGTCCCAGGACCGGCAGCCCCGCCAGCATCACCGCCGTCGACCGAGCTCCCGCCAACTGCGCTCGCAGGTCGGCGCGTTGGTCCCGCTCGGCCCGCAACGCCCCTTCGAGCCGGTCCAGTCCGGCCGCGAGACCGGCGCCCTGGTCCACGGCCACCCGCCAGCAGGCCGCCAGGCCCAGCAGCCCCTCGGCACCCGGTTCCCCCGCCGCCGTCGCGAGCGCTCCGGGGACGTCGCCGCCGAACCGCGCCGCCGCCAGCACCGCCGCCTGCGCCTCCCCGAGCCCGCCGGAGTCCCGCGCCGCACGCAGCAGCGCCTCTCCCGGCTGCCGCCCGGCCCGCACCTCCCCGGCGAGCGCCCCGCACAGCGCGATCACCGCATCCCCACGGCGCTCCCGTGCCCGCCGGGCCTCCGCGGCCAACCGCACCCGCCGCAGCAGCGGCACGCAGGCCGCCCCCGCGACCACCGGCAGCACCGACGCGCCCAGCACCGCCAGCACCAGCCCCACGGCCAGTGCCCACCACTCGGCCCGCAAGTTCCCGCGGATCCGCCGCAGTTCCCCGGCCGTCTGTCGCCAGGAAGGCGACCCGGTCCCCACCACCCCGCCGCCCGCGAGGAGCAGCTGCGCCCGCCGTGCCCCGGAGTGCCACCCGCCCATCAGCAGGGCCGCCGCCCCGACGCACAGCACGGCTGCCCCCATCGCCGTCTCACCCATGGCCTCCCCCTTCGAATGACTCGCTGCCGAGCAGCCCCCGCAGCCGTTCCCACCCGCGCTCGTACGCGAACGCCTCCGGGCTCCACCGCAGCGCCGGCACCGTCCGCACCAGCCCCGACGGATCCCGTTCCAGCACGTGCACCTCGGCGATCCGCCGCCGCCCGGTCCGATCGCGCACGAGATGCAGCACCACCGACAGCGCAGCCGCCAACTGGCTGTGCAGCGCGGCCCGGTCGAGCCCGGCCGCCGTACCGAGCGCCTCCAGCCGGGCCGGTACGTCGGCTGCGGCATTGGCGTGCACGGTGCCGCAGCCGCCCTCGTGACCGGTGTTCAACGCGGCCAGCAGATGCACGACTTCGGGCCCGCGCACCTCGCCCACGACCAGCCGGTCCGGACGCATCCGCAGTGCCTGCCGCACCAGGTCCTGGAGCGTGACGAGGCCCGCGCCCTCCTGGTTGGCGGGTCTGGTCTCCAGCCGGACCACGTGCGGATGGTCCGGCCGCAGCTCGGCCGAGTCCTCGGCGAGCACGATCCGCTCACCGGGCCCGACCAGGCCCAGCAACGCGCTCAGCAAAGTCGTCTTGCCGCTGCCCGTGCCGCCGCTGATGAGGAAGGACAGCCGTGCCTCGAGCAGCGCCCGCAGCACGCGGTCCCCGCCGGGCGGCACGGTGCCCGCCGCGACCAGTTCGTCGAGCGTGAACGCCCGCGGCCGTACGACCCGCAGCGCCAGGCAGGTACAGCCCACGGCCACCGGAGGCAGCACCGCATGCAGCCGCGTCCCGTCGGGCAGCCGCGCATCGGCCCAAGGCCGCGCGTCGTCCAGCCGCCGTCCGGCCACCGCGGCCAGGCGCTGTGCGAGGCGTCGTACGGCCGCCGCGTCCGGGAAGGAGACCGACGTGAGCTCCAGCCCGCCGCCCCGGTCCACCCAGACCCGGTCCGGTGCCGACACGAGAACGTCGGTCACCGACGGATCGGCGAGCAGCGGCTCCAACGGTCCACTGCCGACGAGTTCGGACCGCAACTGCTCGGCCGCCCCGAGGACTTCGGCGTCCCCGAGCACCCGCCCCTGCTCCCGCAGGGCCTGCGCCACCCGCGCGGGCGTCGGCTCGGCCCCGCTCTCCACCAGCCACTGCCGTACGCCGTCGAGGAGCCCCGTGGACGGGTCCGGAACGATCCCCGAGGATGCCGCCGCACCGCCCGAAACACCCACCCGATCGAGCCCGGTATACGCGCTCATGCGCCACCTGCTTCGACCAGCGCCCGCTCCCAGAACTCCCTGCAGAAGCGCGCCAAGGGCCCGCGGCCGCCCGCGCCGGGCGGTTCCTTGCCCTCTCCGGGGCGCAGCAGCCCCGACTCCACCGGCAGCTCGCCGGCCAGGGGCAGGCCGAGCAGCCGGGCCACCTCGCGGTCGTCGAGTCCGGGCGCGTACGGCCCCCGTACCGCGACCCGCAGGTCGCGCAGGACCATGCCGACGGCGGACGCCACCCTCCCGGCCGCCGCGACGGCGCGCAGTTCGCCGGGGACCACCAGGAGCCCGAGGTCGAGCTGGGCGAGGGCCTCGGCGACCCCGTCGTCGACGCGCCGCGGCAGGTCCACGACGACCGTGCCGCCCCGCCGCCGGGCCGCCGCCAGCACCGCCCGCACGGCCTGCGCCGGGACGGCGATGCGGTCGCCGCGGTCCCAACTGAGGACCCGTAGGGAGTGGAGCTCCGGCAGCGACTCCTCCAGGGCGCCGCCGCCGACCCGCCCGCGCGAGGCGGCGAAGGCGGGCCAGCGCAGTCCCTCAGCGGCCTCACCGCCCAGGAGTACGTCCAGTCCGCCGCCCAGCGGGTCGGCGTCCACCAGCAGGGTGCGCAGCCCCTCACGCGCGGAGGTGACGGCGAGAGCGCACGCGAGCGTGGACGCTCCGGCCCCGCCGCGGCCGCCGATGACGCCCACGGTGAGAGCGGGCCGGCCGACGCCCTCGGCCACGTCGGCGATGCGGTCGACCAGCCACTGCTCCCCGTCGGGCAGCATCAGGACGTGGTCGGCGCCGATCTCGACGGCCCGGCGCCAGACCCCGGAGTCGTCCTGGTCGCGGCCGACCAGCACCACTCCTCGTCTGCGCGCGGCCCCGCGCACGCGCCGCGCCGCGTCGTCGCCGACCAGGACGAGTGGTGCGGCCTCCCAGCTGCCCGCGCGCTCCGGCACCGAGTGGTGGACCTCGGGTGTCGCGCCCGCCGCGGCGCACAGGCGCAGCAGATCGTCGAGCAGTTCGACGTCCTCCGTGACGATCAGTGGTCCGGCCTGCCGCCCCGAGGCGGCCGGCGGCGGTTGGTGTGTGACGGCTCCGGCCACGGTCTCCATCCCCCTTCGCACTGCATCTCCCGCGCAGCCCCTGCGGCCACGCGATTCCCAAACGTGTGAAGAACCGGCAACCGGCCTCCATATGAACGGCCGATACGAACCGGCCAAACCCGCCCGACAAACCGGAACCGGTCATGAACTCGGCGCGAGCGGGACGCGTTTGAATCACGGTGCAGCGAACCCGGAAATCGTGTGGATCTTGGTCGATAACTGTGGACAACTCGGCGGTTGTGAATATCGCCGTCACCCATACCGGTGACCCCTGTACCGACCCCTGTGCGACTTCCACAGAGCAGCCCGAAGGCTACGCACAGTGACGAATCATGGGCATGCGGAAGAGGCGGCCGCAGCCGCCTCGCAACGGCCGTACAGCCGCGAGGAGATGAAGGAAAACCCGCCCGGACATGCGACGACCCCCACCGGGGGGGAGAGTGGGGGTCGTCTCCACGGCCGACTCGGGGGGGGAGGAGCCGGACCGGGTTAGCACGGTCGCGAACGATCCGTGACTTCCATGGTGTACCCGAGAGCCCTCTCAGGCAAACCCACGCGCCCCACCTTACGCCGAATGGGCTGCGCCTATGCTCGGGGCGTGGAAAACCACTCCTTGCCCCGCACAGCGGCCTTCTTTGACCTGGACAAGACGGTCATTGCGAAGTCGAGCACGCTCACGTTCAGCAAGTCGTTCTACCAAGGCGGGCTGATCAACCGCAGGGCCGCCTTGCGTACCGCATATGCCCAGTTCGTCTTCCTCGTCGGCGGCATGGACCACGACCAGATGGAGCGGACCCGCGAGTACCTGTCCTCGCTCGTCCGCGGCTGGAACGTCCAGCAGGTCAAGGAGATCGTCGCCGAGACGCTGCACGATCTGATCGACCCGATCATCTACGACGAGGCCGCCTCCCTCATCGAGGAGCACCACACCGCCGGCCGCGACGTCGTCATCGTGTCCACGTCGGGCGCGGAGGTGGTCGAGCCGATCGGCGAACTCCTCGGCGCCGACCGGGTGGTGGCGACCCGCATGGTGGTGGGCGACGACGGCTGCTTCACCGGAGAGGTGGAGTACTACGCGTACGGCCCGACGAAGGCCGAGGCGATCAAGGAACTGGCCCGGTCCGAGGGGTACGACCTCGAGCGCTGCTACGCCTACAGCGACTCGGCGACCGACCTGCCGATGCTGCAGGAGGTGGGCCATCCGCACGCCGTGAACCCGGACCGGACGCTGCGGCGCGAGGCACTCGCGCGCGGGTGGCCGATTCTCGATTTCCACCGGCCGGTACGGCTCAAGAAGCGGATCCCGACATTCTCCGTACCGCCCCGTCCGGCCCTCGTCACGGCCGCGGCCATAGGCGCCGCGGCCGCCACGGCGGGTCTCGTCTGGTACGCGAACCGCCGCCGGGCGACGACCCTCTGACCTGCCACTTCTCAGATGGTTGCGCCATGTTCGAGATACTGACGTCCGTTTGCAACCTATTTGAGACTAAAAGTAAAGAAGTACAGCCAGGGGTTCCGCTTGCTTCGGTCCAGGAGTACAAAGGGGTTAACGGCCCGCGAGACCAAGGACATCCGAGAGGATCACCTTAATAACGCATTTGGCCCCACGGACCGAAGCATGAACACCGAGCACCCACGCGACGTCGACCCGTCGATTACGGGCCAGCCGCACCAGGTGACGGGCGAAGTTCCCGACCTGATGGGCAATATATCGAGGACGCTTGGTAACCCGGTGAGCATGCCAGCGGCGGTACGAATACTCGTACCGCCGCAACCCTTTTCCGGAGCCGGAAGAGCCCTTTACGCCGCCCCGCGCTGCAGTGCCTCGCACACAGCCGTCGACTCACGCGCGCCCAGTTCGATCGCCTTGCCGCAGTGCGCGATCCAGGCGGCCATCCCCTCGGGAGTGCCGGAGGCGTAGCCGTCGAGCGCCGCCAGATAGGCCGCTCGCCCCAGCTCGGCGTGGCCGACCTCGGCCGGGCAGACGGACTTGGGGTCGAGGCCACTGCCCACCAGGACGATGCGCTCGGCCGTGCGCGCGACCAGTCCGTTGTGGGAGGTGAAGGGGCGCAGCGCGAGGAGCTCGCCGTGGACGACGGCGGCCGTCACCAGGGCGGGCGCCGAACTGCCGGCGATGATCAGCTCGGACAGGCCCTCCAGACGGCCGTGCACCTCGTCCGCGCTCGGCAGCGGAAGCTCGACGAGCGGCTCGTCGACCGGCTCGCCCGCCAGCCGCGGCCGCCCGACCTCCTCGCCGTTGCTCGCGGAAGCCACCAGATGCAGCCGGGCCAGCACCCGCAGAGGCGACTGCCGCCAGATGGAGAGCAGTTGGCCCGCCTCGGCGGTCAGCCGGAGGGCCGCGCCCATTACGCGCGCGTCGTCGTCACCGCTGAAGTCGGTACGCCGACGCACCTCCTCCAGGGCCCAGTCGGCGCCGGACAGTGCCCCCGAGCCGCGAGCGCCGCGCAGCGCCGCCTCGGAGGTGATCTCGTTGCTGCGGCGCCGCATGACCCGGTGCCCGTAGACCCGGTCCACGGCCTTGCGCACGGACTCCACGGACTCGGCCACACCGGGCAGCGAGCCCAGGGCCGCGAGCGGATCGGCGGTCGCGCCTGTCGTACTCATGAGTACGACACTAGCCACCCCAGGGGCTCGCCCCACGAATGAGTGGTCTTCTTCACGCCCGTCTGACACGTACAGCTATCTCGCGACTACCCTTCGTGAACATGAAAATTGCTTTCGTCGGGAAGGGCGGCAGCGGCAAGACCACCCTGTCCTCCCTGTTCATCCGCCACCTCGTCGCCGCCGGCGCACCGGTCCTCGCGGTCGACGCGGACATCAACCAGCACCTGGGACCCGCACTCGGCCTCGACGAGGCCGAGGCCGCCGCGCTGCCCGCGATGGGCGACCGGCTGCCGCTGATCAAGAACCATCTGCGCGGCTCCAACCCGCGCATCACGTCCGCCGACACGATGATCAAGACGACCCCGCCCGGCGAGGGGTCGCGGCTGCTGCGGGTGCGCGAGACCAATCCGGTGTACGACGCCTGCGCCCGGCCGGTGGAACTCGACGGCGGCGCCGTCCGTTTGATGGTCACCGGCCCCTTCACCGACGCCGACCTGGGGGTCGCCTGCTACCACTCCAAGACGGGAGCGGTGGAGCTGTGCCTGAACCACCTGGTGGACGGGCAGGGCGAGTACGTCGTGGTGGACATGACGGCGGGCTCGGACTCCTTCGCCTCCGGCATGTTCACCCGCTTCGACATCACGTTCCTCGTCGCCGAGCCGACCCGGAAGGGGGTCTCCGTCTATCGCCAGTACAAGGAGTACGCCCGCGACTTCGGCGTCGTGCTCAAAGTCGTCGGCAACAAGGTGCAGGGTCAGGACGACCTCGACTTCCTGCGCGCCGAGGTCGGGGACGACCTGCTGGTGACCGTCGGGCACTCGGACTGGGTACGCGCCATGGAGAAGGGCCGCTCGCCCCGGTTCGAGCTCCTGGAGGACGCCAACCGCCGTGCCCTGCGCGCACTTCAGGTCGCCGCGGACGCGACGTACGAACTGCGTGACTGGGAGCGCTACACGCGCCAGATGGTGCACTTCCATCTGAAGAACGCGGGCTCGTGGGGCAACGCGCGCACCGGGGCCGACCTGGCGGCGCAGGTCGACCCCGGGTTCGTGCTCCGCGAGGGCGTCACCACTCCCGTGTGACGACGGCTACCGCCCGGCCCCCGGCGCGCCGGGGGCGCCCTTCGGGGCCGGAGCGGGGCGGCCCGTCAGGAAGGTCGCCCAGCCCTGCTTCGGGGCCTCGCCGACCTCCAGGGAACGCAGCTTGGCCAGGGTCTGCGGGTCCTGGGCGTCCAGCCAGTCGACCAGTTGATGGAAGGAGACACACCGCACGTCGGGCTTGTTGCAGACGTTCTGGACGACGTCGTCGATGGCCTGCATGTACGTGCCGCCGTTCCAGGACTCGAAGTGGTTGCCGATGACCAGGGGCGCACGGTTGCCGTTGTAGGCCCGGTAGAAGCCCCTGAGCAGGCCGTCGCGCATCTGCCTGCCCCAGAACTCGTACTTGTCGGGGTCGCCCTGGGTGTTGGTGCCGGACTGGTTGACCATGAAGTTGTAGTCCATGGTGAGCTGCTCGTAGGAGTGCCCGGGGAAGGGCACGAGCTGCATCGACAGATCCCACAGGCCCTGCCTCTTCTTCGGCCAGACCTGGTTGTTGACCCCGCTGGTGTCGTAGCGGAAGCCCAGCCGGCGGGCGGCCTTCATGAAGTTCTTCTGGCCCTCGAGACAGGGCGTGCGGGCGCCGATCAGCTCCTTGTCGTAGTCGAAGGGCAGCGGGGCCGCCTTCCTGGTGCCGGTGTTGGTCTTCCAGGACTTCACGAACCGCTTCGCCTGGGCGATCTCGTCCTTCCAGTCCGCGACCGACCACTCGCCGACGCCGCCGTCCTTGCCGCAGAAGTGACCGTTGAAGTGGGTGCCGATCTCGTTGCCCTCAAGCCAGGCGAGGCGCAGCTGCTTGACGGTGTCGGCGATGCCCTTCTCGTCGTTGAAGCCGATCTCGGAGCTGCCCTCCGAGTGCTGCGGCGGCTTGTACAGGTCACGCTTCTCCTCCGGCAGCATGTACACGCCGCTCAGGAAGTACGTCATCGTCGCGTGGTTGGCCTTGGCGACCTTGCGGAAGTGGGAGAACAGCTTCTGGCTGTCCTCGCCCGCACCGTCCCAGGAGAAGACCACGAACTGCGGGGGCTTCTGACCGGGCTTCAGCCGCTCCGGTCTCGGCAGATGCGGCTGCGCTCCGGTGTACGCCGTGGAGCCGTCGCCGATCAGCCGGATCGCACTCCCCGGCGCGTGGGCCGGCTTGGCCTTCTGCGGGCCGGGGGCACCTGCCTTGGAACCGGTGGAGCCGATCGCGCAGCCGGCGAGCGACGCGGCACAGGCCGATGCGATCACGACGCCCGCGGCGATCTTCTGGGTGGCGGCCATATTCCGCCCACCTTCTTCCTTCTCTCAGGCCAACGCTGATGAGGGCGTTTTCTGGTGTTGTGCCGGGAAGGCCCGACAGCGCCGCCAAGGTCGCACGGGACCGAGAAGGAATTAGTACGACAAGCCGATCAAATGACCGTCCCACTCTTTGGGGTGAGTGATTACCCCATTTGCCAGGAAAGTCTATGCCTGTCCTTTACTCTGAATTACGATCCGTTTACCGAGCGTTGTTCATTGCGTTGATCCATCCCGCCGCTGCACGCCGTGACCCACGGCCGCGACCCGACCCCGCCACATCGACGGGGACCACCTGATCCGCGACCGCGCTGCCCCGGAGGAGACGGGAACATGTCAGCCTGCACCCCCACCCGCACGACCGATCCGACTCGGAACAAGCACTCCCACCAGCCCCATAGCCCGCCGTCCGGCCCGCACCGCCGATTCCGAGTCGCCGGCGCCGATGTGTCGGCCTCGATCGCGGTCTTCCTGATCGCCCTCCCCCTGTCCCTGGGCATCGCCCTCGCCACCGGCGCCCCGCTCCAGGCCGGCCTCGTCGCCGCCGCGGTCGGCGGGATCGTCGCCGGACGGATCGGCGGCTCGCCGCTCCAGGTCAGCGGCCCCGCCGCCGGGCTCACGGTCGTCACCGCCGATCTCATCCACCGCTACGGCTGGCGTACGACCTGCGCCATCACGGTCCTCGCGGGCCTCGCCCAACTCGGCCTGGGCTGCCTGCGCGTGGCGCGGACCGCGCTCGCGGTCAGTCCCGCCATCGTGCACGGCATGCTCGCCGGCATCGGCGTCACCATCGCCGTCGCCCAGCTGCACATCGTGCTCGGCGGCACCCCGCAGAGCTCCGTCCTCGCCAACCTCCGTGCGCTGCCCGCCCAGTTGGCGAACCTGCACCCCGCCGCCGTGACCGTAAGCGCGCTGACCCTGACCCTGCTTGTGCTCTGGCCGCGGATCCCCGGCCGGGTGGGGCGCGCCCTGCGCAGGATCCCGACCGCGCTCGTCGCCGTCGCCGGCGCCACCGCGACCGCCTCGCTCGCCGGGCTGAGCCTGCCCAAGGTCGACCTGCCGTCCTGGAGCAGCCACGCCCTGGCCGGGCTGCCGCAGGGCCCGGTGCTGGGCCTCACCGCGGCCGTGCTCACCACGACGCTGGTCTGCAGCGTGCAGTCGCTGCTCGGCGCGGTCGCCGTGGACAAGATGGCAGCCGCACGGCCGGGCCTGACCGCCCGCGTCGGCCGCTCCGACCTGGACCGCGAACTGCTCGGGCAGGGCGCCGCGAACATCGCCTCCGGCGCCCTCGGCGGACTGCCGGTCGCGGGCGTGGCCGTGAGAAGTTCGGCGAATGTGCACGCGGGTGCCGTGAGCCGGAACTCCACGATGCTGCACGGCGTTCTCGTATTGATCGCCGCGCTGCTGATGGTCCCGATCCTGGAGCTCATCCCGCTCGCCTCGCTCGCCGCCCTGGTGATGGCCGTCGGCATCCAGATGGTGTCCCTGCACCACATCCGCACGGTGACCCGCCACCGAGAGGTGCTCGTCTACGCCGTCACCACCCTCGGCGTCGTCCTCCTCGGTGTCCTGGAGGGCGTGACGCTGGGGATCGCCGTGGCGGTCGCCGTCGCCATGCACCGCCTCGCCCGCACCCGCATCACGCACGAGGAGAAGGAAGGAGTCCATCACGTACAGGTCCGGGGCCAGTTGACGTTCCTCGCGGTGCCACGGCTCAGCCGGGCCCTGCATCTCGTACCCCAAGGCGCCCACGCCGTCGTGGAGTTGGACGGTTCGTTCATGGACCACGCGGCGTACGAGTCACTGCAGGACTGGCAGAACACGCACACCGCGCAGGGTGGCACCGCCGAACTGACCGGCCGCCGCGCCGGGGTGCGCATCGCCGAGCCCTGGGCTGCCGCCGACCCCTCCGGCACCGACGAGGCCGGCGCCTCGACCGGCTGCCGCTGCCGCCCGTGGACGCCCTGGCGCAACCACCAGTGCGATCCGCAGTCCGCGCCGCCTGCGGGGCACGTCGGCCCGTCCAGCGGTCGGAACGGACCGGAGGACACGAGCGATCCAAGCGGACATCAACTGGCGCGCGGTATCAGCGCGTTCCAGCGCAACACCGCACCGCTCGTGCGGGGTGAGCTGGCCCGGCTGGCCCGGGAGGGGCAGCGGCCTTCGCAGCTCTTCCTCACCTGCGCGGACTCGCGGCTCGTGACGTCGATGATCACCTCCAGTGGTCCCGGCGACCTGTTCGTGGTGCGCAACGTGGGCAACCTCGTTCCGCTGCCCGGCGAGGACAGCGGCGACGACTCGGTGGCGGCCGCGATCGAGTACGCGGTGGACGTGCTGAAGGTGCGGTCCATCACGGTGTGCGGGCACTCCGGGTGCGGGGCCATGCAGGCGCTGCTCAACTCCGAGGCCGACAACTCCGAGCCCGGCGGCGCCCGGACGCCGCTGAAGCGGTGGCTGCGGCACGGGCTGCCGAGCCTGGAGCGCATGGCCGACGGCAGCCGGCCGTGGCCACGGCTCGCGGGCCGGGCGCCGGCCGATGCGGTGGAGCAGCTCTGCCTGACCAACGTGGTCCAGCAGTTGGAGCACCTGCACACCCACGAGTCGGTGTCCCGGGCCCTGCGCGACGGTGCGCTGGAACTGCAGGGCATGTACTTCCACGTAGGAGAGGCGCAGGCGTATCTGCTCGCGGCGGCGGGCGGGGACGAGGTGTTCGACCACGTGGAGGCGGCACGTCCGGCAGCGGGCCGTCCCGACACGCCCGGGCCGGTAAAGACGTGACCTTCACCGCGCGACGTCGGTGCACTGGGGTGTGAGAGGCGTTACAAGGGCTGAACTCCGGCCGATCGGCGTCCGTGGGTACGGGTGACTCCGGAGGTCACAGCCATCCCGCCAACAGGTCTAAACCAATTCTCGGTCGGCCCTTGTCATCGGGCCCCCGGGTCTGATGAGCTGTGGCCTGGGACACAACGGACACCCTGGGAAAGGCAGATGCCGTGAGCAACGAAAGCCTGGCCAACCTGCTCAAGGAAGAGCGCAGGTTCGCGCCCCCCGCCGACCTGGCCGCAGGCGCCAACGTCACTGCGGAGGCGTACGAACAGGCCAAGGCTGACAGGCTCGGTTTCTGGGCCGAGCAGGCCCGCCGGCTGACCTGGGCCAAGGAACCGACCGAGACGCTGGACTGGTCGAACCCGCCGTTCGCCAAGTGGTTCAAGGACGGCGAGCTCAATGTCGCCTACAACTGCGTGGACCGGCATGTCGAGGCGGGCCATGGCGACCGTGTCGCCATCCACTTCGAGGGCGAGCCCGGCGACAGCCGTGCGATCACCTACGCCGAGCTCAAGGACGAGGTGAGCAAGGCGGCAAATGCCCTGCTCGAGCTGGGAGTTCGGAAGGGCGACCGGGTCGCCGTCTACATGCCGATGATCCCGGAGACGGCGGTCGCGATGCTGGCCTGCGCCCGGATCGGTGCCGCGCACTCCGTCGTCTTCGGCGGTTTCTCGGCGGACGCTCTCGCCACCCGTATCCAGGACGCCGACGCCAAGGTCGTCATCACCTCCGACGGCGGCTACCGGCGCGGCAAGCCGTCCGCGCTCAAGCCGGCCGTGGACGACGCCATCGCGCGCGTGGACAACGTGGAGCACGTTCTGGTCGTCCGCCGTACCGGCCAGGAGGTCGCCTGGGACGACAGCCGCGACGTGTGGTGGCACGAGATCGTCGGGCGGCAGTCGGCCGAGCACACGCCGGAGGCGTTCGAGGCCGAGCACCCGCTGTTCATCCTGTACACGTCCGGTACGACGGGTAAGCCGAAGGGCATCCTGCACACCTCCGGCGGCTACCTCACCCAGGCCGCGTACACCCACCACGCCGTCTTCGACCTCAAGCCGGAGACCGACGTGTACTGGTGCACGGCCGACGTCGGCTGGGTCACCGGGCACTCGTACATCGTCTACGGGCCGCTGGCGAACGGCGCGACGCAGGTCATGTACGAGGGCACACCGGACACGCCGCACCAGGGCCGGTTCTGGGAGATCGTGCAGAAGTATGGGGTGACGATCCTGTACACGGCGCCCACCGCCATTCGTACGTTCATGAAGTGGGGCGACGACATCCCCGCGAAGTTCGACCTCTCCTCCCTCCGTGTCCTCGGTTCGGTCGGTGAGCCGATCAACCCCGAGGCCTGGATCTGGTACCGGAAGAACATCGGTGGCGACCGGACGCCGATCGTCGACACGTGGTGGCAGACCGAGACCGGCGCGATGATGATCTCGCCGCTGCCGGGCGTCACCGAGACCAAGCCGGGTTCGGCTCAGACCCCGCTGCCCGGCATCTCCGCGACCGTCGTGGACGACGAGGCGAACGAGGTGCCCAACGGCGGCGGTGGCTACCTGGTCCTCACCGAGCCGTGGCCGTCGATGCTGCGCACCATCTGGGGCGACGACCAGCGGTTCCTCGACACGTACTGGTCGCGCTTCGAGGGCAAGTACTTCGCCGGCGACGGGGCGAAGAAGGACGACGACGGCGACATCTGGCTGCTGGGCCGGGTGGACGACGTCATGCTCGTGTCCGGGCACAACATCTCCACCACCGAGGTGGAGTCGGCGCTGGTGTCCCACCCGTCGGTCGCCGAGGCGGCCGTCGTCGGCGCCGCGGACGAGACGACCGGTCAGGCGATCGTCGCCTTCGTCATCCTGCGCGGGACGGCGGACGCCGAGGACCACAACCTCGTCAACGACCTGCGCAACCACGTCGGCACCACCCTCGGCCCGATCGCCAAGCCCAAGCGGATCCTGCCGGTGGCCGAGCTGCCGAAGACCCGCTCCGGCAAGATCATGCGCCGCCTGCTGCGGGACGTCGCCGAGAACCGCCAGCTGGGTGACGTGACGACGCTGACGGACTCGACGGTCATGGACCTCATCCAGGCGAAGCTGCCGGCGGCGCCCAGCGAGGACTGAGCCTCCCCGTCCCGAAGGGGCGTCCGGCGCGAAAAGCGCCGGGCGCCCCTTTTAGGTAAACTAAGCAAAACAAACGTGACCCTCAAGGTGTGCCGGGAAGTCTGGTCGGCAAGTAGCTCCGCCCTGCCCACCGACCGGAGGTCTCCCCCGTGGCCGCGCCCCGCACCACCCCCGCCCGCAAGCTCTTCGGACGGCTGTCGCTGCCCGAGCGGAACTTCGTCGCGGACGCGCTGCGCACCGAAACCGTCGGCGGTGTGCTGCTGCTCGTGGCCACCGTCACGGCGCTGATCTGGGCGAACGTACCCGCGCTGCACAGCAGTTACGAGAGCGTCAGCCACTTCCACTTCGGCCCCGAGGCCCTCGGCCTGAACCTGTCGGTCGCGCACTGGGCCGCGGACGGCCTCCTCGCGGTCTTCTTCTTCGTCGCCGGCATCGAGCTCAAGCGCGAACTGGTCGCCGGTGACCTCCGGGATCCCAAGGCGGCCGCGCTGCCGGTCGTCGCCGCCCTGTGCGGCATGGTCGTACCGGCGCTCGTCTACACCCTCACCAACACCACCGGCGGCGGATCACTCGCGGGCTGGGCGGTGCCCACGGCCACCGACATCGCCTTCGCGCTGGCCGTGCTCGCCGTCATCGGCACATCCCTGCCGAGCGCCCTGCGCGCCTTCCTGCTCACCCTCGCCGTCGTCGACGACCTCTTCGCGATCCTGATCATCGCGGTGTTCTTCACGAGCACCATCGACTTCGCCGCGCTCGGCGGCGCCGTCGTGGGCCTCGCCGTCTTCTGGCTGCTGCTCAGGAAGGGCGTACGCGGCTGGTACGTGTACGTCCCCCTCGCGCTCGTCATCTGGGCGCTGATGTACAACAGCGGCATCCACGCGACCATCGCGGGCGTCGCCATGGGCCTGATGCTGCGCTGCACGCCCCGCGAGGGCGAGCAGCACTCCCCCGGCGAGCACATCGAGCATCTCGTACGTCCCCTGTCGGCGGGGCTGGCCGTGCCGCTGTTCGCCCTGTTCAGCGCCGGTGTCGCCGTCTCGGGCGGGGCGATCGGCGATGTGTTCACCAAGCCGGAGACCCTCGGTGTCGTCCTCGGGCTCGTCGTCGGCAAGTCGCTCGGGATCTTCGGCGGTACATGGCTGACGGCCCGTTTCACCCGGGCCTCGCTCAGCGACGACCTCGCCTGGGCCGACGTGTTCGCGGTGGCCACGCTGGCCGGCATCGGCTTCACCGTGTCGCTGCTCATCGGCGAGCTGGCCTTCGACGGGGACGCCGTACTGACCGGCGAGGTCAAAGCAGCCGTACTCACCGGGTCCCTGATGGCTGCCGTGCTCGCGACAGTGCTGCTGAAGATACGGAACGCCAAGTACCGCAGGCTGTGCGAGGCCGAGGAGCGCGACGAGGACCTCGACGGCATCCCGGACATCTACGAGCAGGACGACCCGGAGTACCACCTGCGGATGGCGGCCATCTACGAGGGCAAGGCCGCAGAGCACCGCCGGATCGCCGAACTGAAGGCCGCCGAGCGACGCGCGCTTGCCGAAGTGCCGGGCGGGGCAGGCGACGAGGACGGCCGTCCGGCATGATCTGACGAGACGGTACAAAAAGAGAGTGAGGGAGACCGCGATGAGCGCACCCGACGGCAGCCCGGTCGGCGCCGAACGCAGCATCGGCCAGCTGTTCGCCTCGGCGACGACCGAATTGTCGGCGCTGGTGCACGACGAGATCGCGCTGGCCAAGGCGCAGCTCAAGCAGGACGTGAAGCGCGGCGCGACGAGCGGCGGCGCGTTCACCGTGGCCGGCGCGGTCCTGGTGTTCTCCCTGCCGATGCTCAACTTCGCGCTGGCGTACGGGATCCACGCCTGGACGGGCGGTCACAACGGCCAGGGCGGCTGGAACCTCGGCTGGTGCTTCCTGTTGTCCTTCGCGGCCAACGTCCTCATCGCCGGTCTCCTCGCCCTGGTCGGCGTCGTCTTCGCGAAGAAGGCCAAGAAGGGCAAGGGCCCGCAGAAGGTGGCCGCGTCCATGAAGGAGACCGCGGGCGTCCTGCAGAAGGCCAAGCCGCACCCGCGGCCCGAGCCCAAGGCGATCGAGGACCGGGCCCCCGAGGCCATCGAGGCTGTGGCACGCTCGTCCTCATGACGGACTCGTCCATCCCTGCGGGGCATTCACCTTCGGCGCAACCCACTTCGGTCGTACGGCCGGACGTCCTGCCCGACGGAACCAAGGTGACCCACCGGGATGTGGCCGCCAACGGCGCCCGCTTCCACATCGCCGAGGTCGGCGACGGGCCGCTGGTCCTGCTGCTGCACGGCTTCCCGCAGTTCTGGTGGACCTGGCGGCACCAGCTGAGCGCACTCGCCGACGCGGGCTTCCGGGCCGTGGCCATGGACCTGCGCGGAGTCGGCGGCAGCGACCGCACACCGCGCGGCTACGACCCGGCCAACCTCGCCCTCGACATCACCGGCGTGATCCGCTCCCTCGGCGAGCCGGACGCCGCGCTGGTCGGCCACGACCTGGGCGGATATCTGGCGTGGACGGCGGCCGTGATGCGCCCCAAGCTGGTGCGCCGGCTCGCGGTCGCGTCGATGCCGCACCCCCGGCGCTGGCGCTCGGCGATGCTCTCCGACGTCAAGCAGTCGCGGGCGGGCTCCTACATCTGGGGGTTCCAGCGGCCCTGGATCCCCGAGCGGCAGCTGACCGCGGACGACGGGGAGCTCGTGGCCGAGCTGATCCGGGACTGGTCCGGGCCGAACCTGCCGGACGACAAGGCCCTGGACACGTACCGCCGCGCGATGTGCATCCCGTCGACGGCGCACTGCTCGATCGAGCCGTACCGCTGGATGGTCCGCTCCATCGCCCGCCCTGACGGCATCCAGTTCAACCGCCGCATGAAGCGCCCGCTGCGGGTCCCGACCCTCCACCTCCACGGCTCGCTCGACCCCGTGATGCGCACACGGAGCGCGGCCGGATCCGGGGAGTACGTCGAAGCCCCGTACCGCTGGCGGCTGTTCGACGGACTCGGCCACTTCCCGCACGAGGAAGATCCGGTCACTTTCAGTACAGAACTGGTCAATTGGCTGAAAGATCCCGAACCCGATCGGTGACCGAGCCGATGCGCCCGGTATCCGGAACTGAACAACTGTCCTACGAACAGCCAATTGCCTGGCGCATAGGCCAATTGGGGGCCCAGGGGGCGGTTATCGACCTTGGGGCAGGGGCAGACGTCGGGGTATGGGCTGGACGCACGACTACAGTGACGCAGCACGCAACCGCCGCTCGGCCAGTGGCCTGAGCTCCCACCAACGAGGCGGTGCGCCGCAGATGGCGGGCACGGATCTCCGGGTGGGCATCCCGCGCATTCTGCGCCGCCGGGCCCGCTGGGTCTCGGTACGCCTGCGTCATCCCAGGGGCTGACCCGCCCCCCTTACTTCTTGCGTCCGGACGCCGGGCTCACAGTGCGCAGCTGTCGCTGTCCACCTGCTGGTTCGCGGTACGCCCCTTGACGATGTCCTCCTGGATCTCGTCCGAGGTGAGCGCATAGCCGGTGTCGGCGTCGTCCAGGGACTTCGCGAAGACCACGCCGTACACATGGCCCTCGGGCGTGAGCAGCGGGCCGCCGGAGTTGCCCTGGCGGACGGTCGCGTAGAGCGAGTAGACGTCACGGCGGACGGTGCCGCGGTGGTAGATGTCCGGGCCGTTGGCCGGAATGCGGCCACGCACGCGTGCGGCACGGACGTCGTACGAGCCGTTCTCCGGGAAGCCGGCGATGATCGCGCTGTCGCCGCTCTTCGCGTCCGTGGACGTGAACTTCAGGGCGGGCGCCTTGAGATCGGGTACGTCGAGTACGGCGATGTCGCGGTGCCAGTCGTAGAGGACGACCTTCGCGTCGTACTTCCGGCCCTCGCCGCCTATCTGGACGGTGGGCTCGTCGACGCCGCCGACCACGTGCGCGTTGGTCATGACGCGGCGGTCGCCGAAGACGAAGCCGGTGCCCTCCAGGACCTTGCCGCAGCTCTGGGCGGTGCCCATGACCTTGACGATGGACTTCTGCGCGCGCGTGGCGACGGGGCTGTTCGCGAGGGCCGGGTCCGGGGGCTGGACGTCGGTGATGGGCTCGTTCGAGAACGGGCTGAAGACCTGCGGGAAGCCGTTCTGCGCGAGGACCGAGGAGAAGTCCGCGAACCAGGTGTCGGCCTGGTCGGGCAGGGCCCGGGAGACGCCGAGGAGCACCTTGGAGCTGCGGACCTCCTTGCCGAGGGTCGGCAGCGTGGTGCCCGCGAGGGCCGAGCCGATCAGCCAGGCGACCAGCAGCATCGCGACCACGTTGACGAGGGCGCCGCCGGTGGCGTCCAGGGCGCGGGCCGGGGACCAGGTGATGTACCGGCGCAGCTTGTTGCCGAGGTGGGTGGTCAGGGCCTGGCCGACCGAGGCGCAGACGATGACGACGACGACCGCGACGACGGCGGCAGTGGTGCTCACCTCGGCGTTGTCGGTCAGCGCGTCCCAGATGACGGGCAGTGTGTAGACGGCGACGAGACCGCCGCCCAGGAACCCGATCACCGACAGGATGCCGACGACGAAGCCCTGGCGATAGCCGACGATCGCGAACCAGACGGCAGCGACCAGCAACAGGATGTCCAGCACGTTCACCGGTTCAAGCCTCGCCTCATCACTTCGCGCTCACTACAGGTCGGCCGGGGGTCTGGCCCGCCGCGCAGCGGCAATTGGGATGCCGCGTCACCCAGACGGACACAGCACGGCAGACACCCTGTCATGACCGCCAGTCGAGCGGGACCTGCTTCTCCCTGTCCCAGGGGCGCTCCCAGCCCGAGTAGTGGAGCAGGCGGTCGATGATTCCGGCCGTGAAGCCCCAGACCAGGGCCGATTCGACCAGGAATGCCGGACCTCGGTAGCCGCTGGGGTGAACGGTCGTGGCGCGGTTGTCGGGGTTCGTGAGATCCGCCACGGGGACCGTGAAGACCCTCGCCGTCTCGTTCGGGTCGACGACTGCGACCGGGCTCGGCTCGCGCCACCAGCCGAGCACCGAGGTCACGACGAAGCCGCTGACCGGGATGTACAGCCTGGGCAGGACGCCGAAGAGCTGGACGCCTGCCGGATCCAGCCCGGTCTCCTCCTCGGCCTCGCGGAGAGCGGCCCGCAGCGGCCCGTCGGCCTTCGGGTCGCCGTCCTCGGGGTCAAGGGCTCCGCCGGGGAAGGACGGCTGCCCCGCATGGGACCTGAGCGAGCTGGCCCGCTCCATCAGCAGCAGCTCGGGGCCGCGCTCGCCCTCGCCGAAGAGGATCAGTACGGCCGACTGCCTCCCCGCCCCGTTCTCCGGCGGCAGGAACCGGCTCAGCTGCAGCGGCTGGACCGTCTCCACCGCCCGCACCACCGGGTCCAGCCACTCGGGCAGGCCCTCCTTGCTCAGCGTCACCGGACCGCCCTGCGTATTGCTCGCGCGCGTCATCGCCACCCCCGTTCTGCCGAGTCCAACGCCCGACGACCTCCTGATCGTTCCGTCATCCGGCCCCCAGCGGCGGTGCCGCCCTGCCGCCCGCGTCCAGGTACGCCTGCGGGGGCTTCAGTCGCTGGCCCGGGAAGCCGCCCTTCTCGTACTTGAGGAGCTTCTTCGCCTTCTCCGGGTCCGTCTCCCCCTCGCCGTACGCCGGGCAGAGCGGGGCGATCGGGCAGGCGCCGCAGGCGGGCTTGCGAGCGTGGCAGATGCGGCGGCCGTGGAAGATCACGTGGTGCGAGAGCATCGTCCAGTCGCTCTTGGGGAAGAGCGCGCCGACGGCGGCCTCGATCTTGTCCGGCTCGGTCTCGGTGGTCCACTGCCAGCGCTTCACGAGCCGCTGGAAGTGCGTGTCCACGGTGATGCCGGGCCGTCCGAACGCGTTCCCCAGCACGACGAACGCCGTCTTGCGGCCCACGCCGGGCAGCTTGACCAGGTCTTCGAGACGGCCCGGGACCTCGCCCCCGAACTGCTCCACCAGGGCCCTGGACAGGCCCATGACCGACTTGGTCTTGGCCCGGAAGAAGCCGGTCGGGCGGAGGATCTCCTCGACCTCCTCGGGGTTGGCTGCGGCCAGGTCCTCCGGCGTCGGGTACTTGGCGAACAGCGCGGGCGTCGTCTGGTTGACCCTGAGGTCGGTGGTCTGGGCCGACAGGACCGTCGCCACCACGAGCTGGAAGGGGTTCTCGAAGTCCAGCTCGGGATGGGCGTACGGATAGACCTCGGCGAGCTCGCGGTTGATACGGCGGGCCCGGCGGACCAGAGCGGTGCGGGACTCGTCCTTCGGCGGCTTGGCGACCGGCTTCACGGCCGCCGACTTCGAGGCAGTCGATTTCGCGGCAGCCGATTTCGCCGTAGCGCTTTTCACCGCTTTTGCCGGTTTCTTTCCGCCACCAGGGTTCTGTTCGCCCACAGCGGAATCACGACGTACAACCACCCGCCCAGCCCCCTTGGCCTGTGCTCTCACCGGCGATTTGGACACCCGGCCAGCCTAAAGCCCGGCACTGACATCCGCCCCGGACCCAGGAGATCGGCCCCCAATTGGACCCCTGCCGCTTACCCCGGGACATGCGTGCGGCATCCTTGTGACAGATCACACTGTTTGGACCGTCCGGCAAAATGGGGAGCACGGTCCCCTGGTACCAAGGGGGAGCAAGATCCCCTGAGCAGGTCGACAAGGAGAGTACTCGTGGACGACGTTCTGCGGCGCAACCCGCTCTTCGCGGCGCTCGACGACGAGCAGGCCGCGGAGCTCCGCGCCTCCATGAGTGAGGTGACCCTCGCGCGCGGTGACGCGCTCTTCCACGAGGGCGACCCCGGTGACCGGCTCTACGTCGTCACCGAGGGCAAGGTGAAGCTTCACCGCACCTCCCCCGACGGCCGCGAGAACATGCTCGCCGTCGTCGGTCCCGGCGAGCTGATCGGCGAGCTGTCGCTCTTCGACCCGGGCCCGCGCACCGCCACGGCCACCGCGCTGACCGAGGTCAAGATGCTCGGCCTCGGCCACGGTGACCTGCAGCCCTGGCTGAGCGCCCGCCCCGAGGTGGCCGGCGCCCTGCTGCGCGCCGTCGCCCGCCGCCTGCGCAAGACCAACGACGCGATGTCCGACCTGGTGTTCTCGGACGTGCCCGGCCGCGTGGCCCGCGCCCTGCTGGACCTCTCGCGCCGCTTCGGCGTGCAGTCCGAGGAGGGCATCCACGTCGTCCACGACCTGACGCAGGAGGAGCTGGCCCAGCTGGTCGGCGCGTCCCGCGAGACGGTCAACAAGGCGCTGGCGGACTTCGCGCAGCGCGGGTGGCTCCGCCTGGAGGCGCGGGCCGTGATCCTGCTGGACGTCGAGCGTCTGGCCAAGCGGTCGCGCTGACGCCGGCCTTGGGGGTGCTTCTGGGGGTTCTGCCCCCAGATCCCCGTTCGGCCTGAACGGCCTCGTCCTCAAACGCCGGACGGGCTGATGTAGTTGCCCCATGGCTGAAACGCTTCCCCCCAGAGGCCTCGACGCCCAGGGCTACATCGAGCGCGAGGGCTCCCTCGCGCGCGTGCCGCACGCCTTCCGTCCCGTCGTCGCCGCCGCCCGCGACCGGCTGCTCGAGGTGTTCGGAGCTCGGCTGCACAGCGCGTACCTCTACGGGTCGGTTCCGCGCGGCAACGCGCGCGTGGGGCGCAGTGATCTGGATCTGCTCGTCGCGCTGCAAGAGGAGCCGTCGGACACGGACCGGGAGGCCGCCCGGGCGCTCGGTGAGGCCGTCGACAAGGAGTTCCCGCAGATCGACGGGGTCGGCACGCTGCTGTACAGCCGGGCGCGGCTGCTGAGCGAGCAGGAGACGTACGACCTGGGCTGGTTCGTCGCCTGTCTGTGCACGCCACTGCTCGGGGAGGACCTCGCCGAGTATCTGCCGCGCTACCGGCCCGACTCCCTGCTGGCCCGCGAGACCAACGGAGACCTCGCCCTGCTGCTGCCCCGCTGGCGGCAGCGGATCGCGGACGCCGAGCACGCCGAGCACGCGGACGAGGCCCGGCGGCCGCTCGTGCGGTTCATGTCCCGGCATCTCGTCCGTACCGGGTTCACGCTGGTCATGCCCCGCTGGAACGGCTGGACCAGCGATCTGGAGGAGATGGCCGAGGCGTTCGGCGCGTACTACCCGGAGCGTGCCGAGCAGATGCGCGCCGCGGCCGTCCTCGGGTACGAGGCGACCGGTGACGCCGCCGTACTGCGTTCCTACGTCGACGACCTCGGGCCGTGGCTCGCCGACGAGTACGCGCGCGTGCACGGCGTCAAAGCCCCAAGGGCTCAGATCAGCCCGTGCTCCTCGAGGTAGTCCAGCTGCGCCCGCACCGACAGCTCCGCCGCCGGCCACAGGGAGCGGTCCACGTCCGCGTACACATGCTCGACGACCTGGGCGGGCGTGCGGTAGCCGTCCTCCACCGCCGTCTCGACCTGGGCGAGGCGGTGGGCGCGGTGGGCGAGGTAGAACTCGACGGCGCCCTGGGCGTCCTCCAGGACCGGGCCGTGGCCGGGCAGGACCGTGTGGACGCCGTCGTCGACCGTCAGCGAGCGCAGGCGTCGTAGCGAATCGAGGTAGTCGCCCAGGCGGCCGTCGGGGTGGGCCACGACCGTCGTGCCGCGGCCGAGGATGGTGTCGCCGGTCAGGACCGCCCGGTCGGCCGGGAGGTGGAAGCAGAGCGAGTCCGAGGTGTGGCCGGGGGTCGGTACGACCCGCAGCTCCAGGCCGCCGACCGTGACCACGTCACCGGCGGCCAGTCCCTCGTCGCCGAGCCGCAGCGCCGCGTCCAGGGCCCGCACCTTGGTGGCCGTCAGCTCGGCGAAGCGTGCGGCGCCCTCCGCGTGGTCCGGGTGGCCGTGGGTCAGCAGGGTGAGCGCGATGCGTTTGCCGGCCTTCTCGGCCGTGTCCACGACGGTGCGCAGGTGGCCCTCGTCCAGCGGGCCGGGGTCGACGACGACGGCCAGGTCCGAGTCGGGCTCGGCCAGGATCCAGGTGTTCGTGCCGTCGAGGGTCATCGCCGAGGCATTGGGCGCCAAGACGTTGACGGCCCGGGGAGTGGCGAGGCCTGAGAGGACACCGCCCCGTGGCTGGCCGGGAAGGGCTGCTGCGTCCGTCATGCGGGGGCTCCACCGGTCGGGAGGTCGGTCGGGATGCGCTTGGTGAACTCGTCGTGGCCCGGCCAGGTCAGCACGATCTGGTCGCCTTCGAGGCGGGCCTGCGCCAGTACGGCGGTCATGTCGCGGCCGGGGGCCGCGGCGAGTGCCTCGTCGGCGGTGGCGCAGGGGGCGAGCTGGCGCAGGGTGGCGATGGTGGGCGGCATCATCATCAGCTCGCCCTTGTCGTAGCTCTCTGCCGCCTCCTGGGGCCTGATCCACACCGTGCGGTCGGCCTCCGTGGAGGCGTTGCGGGTGCGCTGGCCGTGCGGGAGGGCGGCGACGAAGAACCAGGTGTCGTAGCGCCGGGCCTCGAACTCCGGGGTGATCCAGCGGGTCCAGGCCCCGAGGAGGTCCGAGCGCAGGACCAGCCCGCGGCGGTCCAGGAACTCGGCGAAGGAGAACTCACGGGCGGCCACGGCCGCGCGGTCGGCCTCCCAGTCCTCGCCCGTGGTGTCACCGACCACGGAGTCGGCGGACTCGCCGGCGAGCAAGACGCCCGCCTCCTCGTACGTCTCGCGCACGGCCGCGCAGACGATCGCCTGGGCCGCCCGCTCGTCGACGCCGAGCCGTTTCGCCCACCACGCGCGAGTGGGGCCCGACCAGCGAATGTGGTGCTCGTCGTCGCGGGGGTCGACGCCGCCGCCCGGATACGCGTACGCGCCTCCGGCGAAGGCCATGGAGGCGCGTCTGCGCAGCATGTGGACGAAGGGACCGCCGTCGGTGTCCTTCAGGAGCATGACGGTCGCCGCGCGCTTGGGGACGACCGGAGTGAGCGTGCCCTCGGCGAGCGCACGGATGCGTTCCGGCCAGTCCTGCGGAAACCACTGCCCATTCGCCATGGGCGGAGGCTATCCCGTGGTGCGCGAATGTTCGAGAGGTCCCCGAGGTCAGAGCGCCGCCCCCGGGGCGGGCAGTCGGCTACGGGACGAGCTCGACCTGGATCTCGACCTCCACCGGAGCGTCCAGCGGCAGCACCGCCACGCCGACCGCACTGCGCGCGTGCACGCCCTTGTCGCCGAGGACCTCGCCGAGCAGCTCGCTCGCGCCGTTGACCACACCGGGCTGGCCGGTGAAGTCCGACGCCGAGGCGACGAAGCCCACGACCTTCACCACGCGCGCGATGCGGTCCAGGTCGCCGGTCACGGACTTCACGGCGGCCAGGGCGTTCAGCGCGCAGGTGCGGGCGAGCTCCTTGGCCTCCTCGGCCGTGACCTCCGCGCCGACCTTGCCGGTGACGGGCAGCTTGCCCTCCACCATGGGGAGCTGGCCGGACGTGTAGACGTAGACGCCCGACTGCACGGCGGGCTGGTACGCGGCCAGCGGCGGGACGACCTCGGGCAGGCTCAGGCCGAGTTCGGCGAGCTTCGCCTCGACGGCGCCCATTACTGCTTCTCCCGCTTCAGGTAGGCCACCAGCTGCTCGGGGTTGTTCGGCCCGGGCACGACCTGGACGAGCTCCCAGCCGTCCTCGCCCCAGGTGTCCAGAATCTGCTTCGTTGCGTGGACGAGCAGCGGCACGGTTGCGTATTCCCACTTGGTCATGTGGCCGACTTTAGCCGCTGCCCGCCCGCCGCCTGTTCCCGCGTTATCCACAGGCCGTCGCGTGGTTGGCACACAGACTGGTTAGGCTCGAAGACGTGAGCAGGCTCCAGGTCGTCAGCGGCAAGGGCGGGACCGGAAAGACGACGGTCGCCGCCGCACTCGCGCTGGCCCTCGCGACCGAGGGGAAGCGGACGCTTCTCGTCGAGGTCGAGGGGCGCCAGGGCATCGCGCAGCTCTTCGAGACGGAGGCGCTGCCCTACGAGGAGCGGAAGATCGCCGTCGCTCCGGGGGGCGGGGAGGTGTACGCCCTCGCCATAGACCCCGAACTGGCCCTTCTGGACTACCTCCAGATGTTCTACAAGCTGGGGGGCGCCGGACGGGCCCTGAAGAAGCTCGGCGCGATCGACTTCGCCACCACCGTCGCGCCCGGGCTCAGAGACGTACTCCTGACCGGCAAGGCGTGCGAGGCGGTGCGCCGCAAGGACAAGTCCGGACGGTTCGCGTACGACTACGTCGTCATGGACGCGCCGCCCACCGGCCGCATCACCCGCTTTCTGAACGTGAACGACGAGGTGGCCGGGCTCGCGAAGATCGGGCCGATACACAATCAGGCGCAGGCCGTGATGCGGGTGCTGAAGTCGTCGGAGACGGCCGTGCACCTGGTGACGCTGCTGGAGGAGATGCCCGTCCAGGAGACCGCGGACGGGATCGCCGAACTGCGGGCGGCGAAGCTGCCGGTGGGGCGAATCATCGTGAACATGGTCCGGCCGCAGGTGTTGGACCCGGCGGACCTGGAACTCGTACGGAGCGTGCCGCGTTCTTCTGTTGCCAGGTCGCTCTCGGCGGCGGGGCTCGGCGGGGCGCGGCGGGGTGGGAACGCCGAGAAGCTGGTGGACCCCCTGCTCCAGCAGGCCGAGGAGTACGCCGAGCGGTATGCGCTGGAGCACGAGCAGCGGGCGGTGCTCGGTGAGTCGGGCCTGCCGGTGCACGAACTGCCGCTGCTGGCCGAGGGCATGGACCTGGCCGGGCTGTACGAGCTGGCCACCGAGCTGCGGGAGCAGGGCCTGTCATGAGCCGGGGCAAGCGGAGCACGAGTCGTAAGCAGCGGAAGCAGGGGATGTCATGAGTCCGGAGCCGGCCCACACGCAGGAGACCGCCCGCCACCGCCTCTCCCCCGCGCGCATGCTCGACGTCGACCCGCTGCTCGACGACCCGAGGACGCGGATCGTGGTGTGCTGCGGCTCCGGCGGTGTGGGCAAGACCACCACGGCGGCCGCGCTCGGCCTCAGGGCTGCCGAGCGCGGCCGCAAGGTGGTCGTCCTGACCATCGACCCGGCGCGCAGGCTCGCCCAGTCCATGGGCATCGACTCCCTGGACAACACCCCGCGCCGGGTGAAGGGCGTGGACGGCGACGGCGAACTGCACGCCATGATGCTGGACATGAAACGCACCTTCGACGAGGTCGTCGAGGCGCACGCGGACCCCGAGCGGGCGTCCGCGATCCTGGCCAACCCCTTCTACCAGTCGCTCTCGGCGGGCTTCGCGGGCACGCAGGAGTACATGGCGATGGAGAAGCTCGGGCAGCTACGGGCCCGGGACGAGTGGGACCTGATCGTCGTCGACACGCCTCCGTCCCGTTCCGCGCTGGACTTCCTGGACGCACCCAAGCGGCTCGGCTCGTTCCTGGACGGCCGGCTGATCCGGCTGCTGACCGCTCCGGCGAAGCTCGGCGGACGGGCGGGCATGAAGTTCCTGAACGTCGGGATGTCGATGATGACCGGCACGCTCGGCAAGCTGCTGGGCGGTCAACTCCTCAAGGACGTCCAGACGTTCGTGGCCGCGATGGACACCACCTTCGGCGGGTTCCGCACGCGCGCGGACGCCACGTACAAGCTGTTGCAGGCGCCCGGGACGGCGTTCCTCGTGGTGGCTGCCCCGGAGCGGGACGCGCTGCGTGAGGCCGCGTACTTCGTGGAGCGGCTGGCGGCCGAGGACATGCCGCTCGCCGGCCTGGTGCTCAACCGGGTCCACGGCAGTGGCGCCGCCCGGCTGTCGGCCGAGCGTGCGCTCACCGCCGCGGAAAATCTTGTGGAGCCCCGCATTGTGGATCAGGACGGCGGGAAAGCTGGACTTCGTAACTCTCCCGACACGTACGGCAGTTCAGAATCTCCCGCATCCGAGCCCGCCGAGTCCGATGCCTCCGGGCCCACCGGGTCCGACCCGTCTGCGACCAACTCCCCCGGTCCGGACGACGAGGATCAGGGCGTCGACCGGGTCACCGCAGGCCTGTTGAGGCTGCACGCCGAACGTATGCAACTGCTCTCCCGCGAGCAGCGCACGCGCGACCGCTTCACCGCGCTCCACCCCGAGGTGGCGGTGGCCGAAGTGGGCGCGCTGCCCGGCGATGTGCACGACCTCGCGGGGCTGCGGGACATCGGAGACCGGCTCGCGGCCAACCGGCCGGAGCTGCCCGAGACGCGCGGCTGAGGCGTGCCTCCGAGGGGGTGGTCTCAGCTCACCGCCGCGTAGTTCTCGTACACCTCGTCGTCGTCGAGCGGCAGGATCCCCACGCCGCGTTCGTATTCCAGACGAGCCGTCTCAAGAAGCCGACGCCAGGAGGTGACGGTGGGTCGCCTGCGCAGCAGTGCGCGGCGCTCCCGCTCCGTCATGCCTCCCCACACGCCGAACTCGACGCGGTTGTCGAGCGCATCGGCCAGGCATTCCGTGCGTACCGGACATCCGGTGCACACCGCCTTGGCCCTGTTCTGCGCTGCTCCCTGAACGAACAGTTCATCCGGATCGGTAGTGCGGCAGGCGGCCTGCGCACTCCAGTCGGTTACCCAGCCCATACCGGCGCCGTCCTCTCCCGAATCGAGGCTCCCCCACGGCGGCAGCGGCATATTCACCGCCGCCAGTTGAGGACGTTACGGAAGGTGGGCACAGCGCAACACCCCCTTCGGGCCCAATCTTGAATGGCCCGAACGGACTATGCGTAAGCGGCAGATCACCCGGGGGAGTGAGCTGGTGACATGCGTGATCTTCCCGGCAAACCGGGACAGTTCAGTTGAGTCACAACGGGCGCCAGGTGACACACAAGGCGGATTCGGACACGTCCCCATCAAAAAAGTTGGGGAACCTCCGGAACGATTCGGGGTCGCCGGACGTATTGATACGTGGCCCTACTGCTGTGACAGTTGGGAGCAGCTTAGGCCAAGGCATATACGCGTGTCCGGCGAATGAGAACGTAGGCTGCCCTCATGCCAAAGAAGCGCTCGGGCGGTGGTCTGTCGCCAACGCAGCAGGCCGCCAAGTTCCTCGGTGTCAGTGTGCTCGCAGGAGCCGTGCTGGCCGGCATCGCGCTGCCCGCCTTCGGCGCGCTGGGACTTGCCGCCAAGGGTTCGGTGGAGAGTTTCGACGAGCTCCCGGCCAACCTCAAGACGCCACCGCTGAGTCAGCGCACCACGATCCTCGACGCCAACGGCGGCCAGATCGCCACGGTGTACTCGCGCGACCGTACGGTGGTCGCCCTCAAGGACATCTCGCCGTACATGCAGAAGGCGATCGTCGCGATCGAGGACTCGCGCTACTACCAGCACGGCGCGGTCGACCTGAAGGGCATCCTGCGCGCGCTGAACAAGAACGCGCAGAGCGGCGGAGTGGCCCAGGGCGCCTCCACGCTCACCCAGCAGTACGTGAAGAACGTCGCCATCGAGGAGGCCGGCGACGACCCGACCAAGGTCGCGCAGGCCACTCAGCAGACCCTCGGCCGCAAGATCAAGGAGCTGAAGTACGCGATCCAGGTCGAGGAGGAGCTCGGCAAGAAGAAGATCCTCGAGAACTACCTGAACATCACGTTCTTCGGCGAGCAGGCCTACGGCATCGAGGCCGCCGCCCAGCGCTACTTCTCCAAGCACGCCAAGGACCTCAACGTCCAGCAGTCGGCGCTCCTTGCCGGCATCGTCCAGTCGCCCAGCCGCTACGACCCGGTGAACGACGAGGCGGAGGCCACCAAGCGCCGTAACGTCGTCCTGCAGCGCATGGCCGACATGGGCGACATCTCGCAGTCCGAGGCCGACAAGGCCAAGGAGACGCCGCTCGGCCTCAAGCCCAGCCAGCCCAAGAACGGTTGCATCACCGCGGTCAAGGGCGCCGGCTTCTTCTGTGACTACGTCCGCGAGGTGTTCCTCAACGACCCGATCTTCGGCAAGTCCAGGGAAGCCCGGGCGAAGGTCTGGAACCAGGGCGGTCTGACGATCCGTACGACGCTCGACCCGCAGGCCCAGGAGTCGGCGCAGGCGTCGATCAAGGAGCACGTCAACAAGAGCGACTCGGTGGCGACCGCCGCCACCATCGTCCAGCCCGGCACCGGCAAGATCCTCGCCATGGGCCAGTCGCGTCCGTACGGCTTCGGCAAGCACGAGACCCAGATCAATCTGTCCGTGAACCAGGACATGGGCGGCGGCGCGGGCTACCAGCCCGGTTCGACGTTCAAGGCGATCGTGGCCGCCGCCGCCATCGAGGGCGGCACTCCGGCGACACAGACGTTCTCCTCGCCGTACGAGATGGACTACCCGGCCCCGGTCTCGGCCTGTGACGGAAAGACCTGGGACGAGAAGGGCGTCAAGCTCACCAACGAGAACGAGACGGAGCACGGCCCGTACTCGATGAAGGAAGCGACCGCCAAGTCGGTCAACACCTACTACGTGCAGCTGATCAGCGACATCGGCATCTGCCCGGTGACGACGATGGCGGGCAAGATGGGCGTCGAGCGGGCCGACGGCAAGAAGCTGCAGCAGGCCCCGTCCATCGCCCTGGGCACCCAGGAGGTGTCCCCGCTGACGATGGCGAACGCCTACGCGACCTTCGCCTCGCGCGGTACGTACTGCACGCCGATCGCCATCGAGTCGATCAGCCAGCGGGTCGGTGACAAGACGAAGTCGCTCCAGGTCCCGAAGTCGACCTGCTCGCGGGCGATGTCCGAGAAGACCGCCGACACCATCAACACCCTGCTGAGGGGCGTCGTCGAGGACGGTACGGGCCAGCAGGCGGGCCTCGGCAGCCGCCCGAGCGCCGGTAAGACCGGTACGACGGACTTCCGTTACGCCGCCTGGTTCGTCGGCTACACGCCGAACATGGCGGGCGCGGTGTGGGTCGGCGACCCGGCGCACAAGCGGAAGATGGTCGACATCTCCATCGGCGGTGTGTGGCACGAGAAGGTCTTCGGCGGCGAGGTGCCCGGCCCGATCTGGCGCGACATGATGAACGGCGCGCTGGACGGCAAGGCCGCCCCCGACTTCAACTACGTCAACATCCCCGACGGCGACAAGGGCAAGGGGGACGGAAACGGCGACGGGGACAACGGCGACAACGGCGGCACCACCGACGGCGGCCTCATCGGCGGCCTGACCGACGGCGGCACGGACGGCGGCACCACCTTCCCGACGCCCACCTTCTCCATCCCGGACAACCTGTTCCAGGGACAGACCAACGGGAACGGCAACGGGGGGCGGCGCGGGTGACGCGACGGTCCCGGAGCCGGCAGGCCTGAGAACGCCGACGGCCCCCTTTCCTCGTACGACGGAAGTCCGTGTACGAAGGAAAGGGGGCCGTCGGCGTTCTGTGGCCGGTGTCGCCGGTGCGGCCGGCCGTCAGCCCGCGAGGGACTTCTTGACCGCAGCGGCGACTCGGCCGCCCTCGGCCAGGCCCGCGACCTTCGGGTTCACGATCTTCATGACGGCGCCCATGGCGCGCGGGCCCTCGGCGCCGGCCGCCTTCGCCTCCGCGACGGCCTGGGCGACGATCTGGTTCAGCTCCTCGTCGCTGAGCTGCTTGGGCAGGTACGCGGCGAGGAGCTCGCCCTCCGCCTTCTCCCGCTCGGCGCTCTCGGCGCGACCACCCTGCGCGAAGGCGTCGGCCGCCTCGCGGCGCTTCTTCGCCTCCTTGGTGATCACCTTCAGCACCTCGTCGTCGGAGAGCTCGCGCTTCTCCTTGCCCGCGACCTCCTCCTTGGTGATCGCGGTGAGCGTCAGCCGGAGCGTCGAGGAGCGGAGCTCGTCGCGCTCCTTGATCGCGGCGTTGAGGTCTTCCTGCAGCTTCGACTTGAGCGTGGTGGTCATGGATTTGATTGTCGCAGGTGTGCAAGGCCCAACGCCCGCTCATTTAAGGGGCGGGCGGGCACAGGACGCTCAAGGGGCGCCGGGCACGGGGCACTCCTGGGGTCTGACACGATGGACGTATGCGCGCTCGATACGGAGTACCTCTGGGGATCGCGGCGGCCGGTGCCGCCGGTGTGGTGTACGCGGCGGGTTTCGAGGCCCGCTCCTTCCGGCTCCGACGGGTGACCGTGCCCGTGCTGCCGGCCGGGATGCGGCCGCTGCGGGTGCTGCAGGTCTCCGACATCCACATGGTCGGCGGGCAGCGCAAGAAGCAGCGCTGGCTGCGCTCGCTGGCCGGGCTGCGCCCCGACTTCGTGATCAACACCGGAGACAACCTGTCCGACCAGGAGGGCGTGCCGGAGGTACTGGACGCGCTGGGCCCGCTGATGGAGTTCCCGGGCGCGTACGTCTTCGGCTCGAACGACTACTACGGACCCAGGCCCCGCAACCCCGCCCGCTACCTGTTCGAGAAGGTCAAGGGCCGCCACGGCCTGAACGGCAACCCGCCCGTCGTAGGAGCGATCCACAACCCGTGGGAGGACCTGCGGGACGGTTTCGACGCTGCGGGCTGGCTCAACCTGACGAACACCCGCGGGACGCTGAAGATCGAGGGCATGTTGCTGGAGCTGACGGGCCTGGACGACCC
Organism: Streptomyces sp. NPDC001663; assembly: GCF_042893105.1. Classification (NCBI taxonomy): domain Bacteria; kingdom Bacillati; phylum Actinomycetota; class Actinomycetes; order Kitasatosporales; family Streptomycetaceae; genus Streptomyces; species Streptomyces sp. NPDC001663. The sequence goes on from NZ_JBIAUR010000026.1 coordinate 158,505, forward strand.
GCACATCAAGCGCGACCGCTACGCGCACGTGGCCGGCGGCCCCTCGGGCGCCGCGGACTTCTCGATGGGCGTGGTGCACGCGCCGTATCTGCGGGTGCTGGACTCCTTCACGGCGGACGCGTACCCCCTGATCCTGGCCGGCCACACCCACGGCGGCCAGCTGTGCATCCCCTTCTACGGTGCCCTGGTCACCAACTGCGACCTGGACACGGACCGGGTCAAGGGCCTGTCCACGCATGAGTCGGAGGGCCGTACGTCGTATCTGCACGTGTCGGCGGGGTGCGGTACCAACCGCTACACGCCGGTGCGGTTCGCCTGCCCGCCGGAGGCGACGTTGCTGACGCTGGTGAGCCGCGAGGCGTAGCAGCCGCAGCAGTGAGCGGTCGTCGTCGGTGAGACGGCTGAGACGGCGTGGGGCGCAGGGGGTAACCCGGTCGCCCCACCCACATCGCCACATCTGTCCGTTTTGCCTAGCTTGAGGGCATGACGGCCCCCATACCCAGGGACATCCCGGACCTCCCGGCGGTTCCCCGCGTGCCCGCGCTGCTGCCCTCCCCGGTCCCCGCCACCGCGGTACTGCCGCGCGTGCACCGTCCGTACACCGCCGCGTACCGCCTCCTGGTCGCCGCGCTGGCGGTGGCGGGCGTGACGATCGACCTGGTCCTCGGCAGCCCGGTCCGAGTCCTGAGCTACTTCGCGATCCAGAGCAACCTGCTGCTGGCACTGGTCTTCACGATCGAGGCCCGCCGGGCCTGGGCGGCCCGCCGCCCCCTCCCCTCCGCGCTGACCGGTGCGACGCTGCTCTACATAACCATCACCGGCCTGGTGTACCACGTGTTCCTGGCCGGCACCTCGACGCCGTTCTCGATGACGGGCGCCACGGCAGCTCCGACCGGCTGGCAGTGGATCAGCAACCAGATCCTGCATACGGCGGTGCCGTTCGCGGCGCTGCTGAACTGGCTGGTACTGACGGCCCCCGGCCGCCTGCACCTCCGCCAGGCGGCGACGTGGCTGCTCTACCCCCTGGCGTACCTGACGTTCTCCCTCGTCCGGGGCGAGCTGATCCTCCCCGGCACGCCGGGCCGCTATCTCTACCCGTTCCTGGACGTCGACCTCCACGGCTACAAGCACGTCCTCGGCAACGCCCTCCTCCTCGGCCTCGCCTTCTACGCCCTCGCCGTCCTCCTCGTGGCCCTGGACCACGCCCGCCCGAACCCCGTCCGCCACCGCGCCAAAACCGGATTTCGTCTACAGCCACCGGTGGGCTAAAGTAAACGACGTCGCCGCGACAAGCAGGACCAGCAGCGACATCGGGGTGTAGCGCAGCTTGGCAGCGCGCTTCGTTCGGGACGAAGAGGTCGTGGGTTCAAATCCCGCCACCCCGACACAGGTCAGAGGCCCATCCGCGTGATCGCGGATGGGCCTCTGGCGTGTTCGGGGGGCCGTGCGCCGCACGATCCCGAAAGATCCTTCTCGGTGTGGCGCTCGCGGTCGCCGACCGTGATCGACCGGGCAACCCTGTCACGACCGAGCCCGAGGCCCCCGTGAGGAGGCCGCCGAACCCTGTCCGTGGGTGTCGAGCCGTTCCTCCTTTCCGAAAAGTACTCAAAGGACAACCCGCTCGATTCTTTACGCATTGAATGCAACCCGGTTGGCTCTAATTACGAACGCCATCTCTAAAAACTTCACCAAATTGCCTCACTCGTTTGCCGCGCATCCGGAGAAGCGCGGAACGCGTTAGCGGACTATGACGAAAGCAAGTCTCTTTCCCTCGCACCGCTCCGGAGCGACGGCAGAGAATCTGCCCGCGACCCGCGCTGTGGCGGTAGGGCGGTACATCTTCACGCCTGCCGCGGCATACTCATCTCCCGATTCCAGCGGCACCCTGCACGTGGACGGCACGAAGGTCGAACTGCGGGTCACCGAGCCGCTGCTCAGTGAGCTCCTGACCCTGCTGGACACGGCCCAGGAGGAACTCAGCCAACGGTGGAACAGCCAGGGGCGTTCCGATTGCCACGCATCCCGCATGTGACGGGGGGTGGGTTTCGTGAATCACGATTATCCGGATCACTGGTTCACCCGGAATGATCGGTATCCCGGTGCGAACGCCAACGGACAGTCGACCGGTTGGAACAGGGGCTCTGCCGACACCCTGCATTCGATGGCACCCCCCGAAGAGGCCTGGGACCCGGTCGAGGAACTCACCCACCTCTTGCAGGATGTCGCGACGGCAGAGCAGGGGGCCGCCGCGCAGCCCCCTCGTAGCGAGCCGCCCTCCCCCGGCGTCGGCGACGCCAACGCCCCGATGGACAACCTGGTACAGCTCACTGCCGAGTTGCCGCCCATCCGGCGCTTCTCCGCCGGGCATCGGAAAGTGCGGGCCCGCAAACTGCACTTCACATGGCTGCAGACCCTCAGCTTCGTGATCGCCGCGTTGGCGGCCGTCATCGTGTCGATGGTGAGCGTCTTCGGCGGCATGGTGGCTTACGCACCGCTGCAACACGTCGCGCCGGGTGCACGGGGGGCCACGGCTCACGGGTGGCCTCTGCTGATCTACGGCCCGTGGATGGTGGCCTCGCTCTCCATCCTGCGGACTGCCCTGCACCAACGACGTGCCATGCACTCCTGGTTCGTCGTTCTGCTGTTTTCCTCCCTCGCGATGATCCTCTGCATGGCCGAGGCGGAGAAGACCTTCACGAGTGTCGCCGCAGCCGCCTTGCCGGCCGTCGCATCCCTGGCCTGCTTCCAACAACTGGTCCGTCAGATCACGCTGACCCGGCCACCGCGCCAGAGGACCTCTCGACGCCGCCAGCGCCACACCCCCAGACATCCGGAGCCCTCGAAAGCCAAGAGCAATTAGCCTCGCGCTTTTACGAGGCGACCCGTCCGCGACTAGATCAAAGCGTCCGGTTCAATGCTGGCCACATCCCGAAGATTCACGCTGATAGGGCGTGTCAGTGATCTTGTGTAAGTCGCCTGGTTTCATTGGATGCTGAGCCGGTCCTCGAAGAAGAGTGAGAACTGGTTCAGTGCCTCTTTCCAGTGTGCGGCGACGTGGTTCGCGTCGCGCGCTTTGGGGTTGATCTGCTCGCGGACCGCGAGGTAGAGGACCTTCAACGCGGCTTGTTCCGAGGGGAAGTGCCCGCGGTTGCGGGTGGCTTTGCGGAGCCGCGAGTTGATCGACTCGACCATGTTCGTGGAGTAGACCACCGTCCTTATGGCCGACGGGAACGCGAGGTAGGGCGTGAACTCCGGCCAGGCCGACCGCCAGGTCCGGACGATCGCTGGGTAGCGTTCACCCAGGTCAGAGGCAGCGAATGCGTCGAGGGCCTGTTCGGCGGCCTGTTCGGTCGGGCTGCGTAGATCGCTTTGAGGGCCGGCACGAGTTTGGGGTGGTCCCGCACCGACGAGAGCCGGAGCGAGGCTCTGGTCAGGTGGATCACGCAG
>NZ_JBIAUR010000027.1:0-124461 GCF_042893105.1 Streptomyces sp. NPDC001663
GTGGGAACGACGGGACGACATCCACGAAGCCTTCCTCGGCCTCGCCACCTGCCTCATCACCTACAGACACGTCCGACGCCTTTGTTAGGACCTCTTAGCGCCCTCACCGCCACCACCGGAAGGACCGCTCCGTGACCGTGACCGCGTTCGCCCCCGAGACCGAGGAGCGCTTCGCCCTCGCCCGGCAGGTGGCCGACGCCGTTCTCTTCGAGGGCTATGTGCTCTACCCCTACCGTGCCTCGGCGGCCAAGAACCGACTGCGCTGGCAGTTCGGGGTGCTCGTGCCGCCCGGCTGGGGCACCGAGTGCGAGGAGCACGACTTCCAGCACACCGAATGCCTGATGGAACCGAGGAAGGGAGCGACCCTCTCGGTCGAGGTGCGCTTCCTGCGCGCCCGGCGCCGCACGGTGCAGCGGGCCTGCCCCGACGGCGGCTTCGAGACGGTCGCCGAACTCCGCCTGGACGACCGGGTGCTGGTCCCCTGGGACGAGGGCGCAGAGGAACGCGTCGAAGTCGTCGTACCGGTCGACGAGTTGCTCGGTGAAGGCGTCACCCACCCCTTCCGGCTCCCCGCCGGCGAGGACATCGAACCGGTCCTGGACGCCGCCGGCCATCCCGTCGGCCGGCTCGTCCGGCGGTGGGAGGAGAGCAACGGCACGCTCCGGCTGTCCGCCCGTGAACTCGACGGCCCCTACCGGGTGTTGCGGCTGACCGCCGTCGTAGAAAACACCAGCGACTGGACGCCCCCCGAGGGCCGCGCCGCGGACCGGGACGCGGCGCTGGCGCACTCCCTGGTGGCCACCCATCTCCTCATGGCCCTCAGCGCCGGATCCTTCCTGTCGATGACCGATCCCCCCGAGTGGGCCAAGGGCGCGGTCGCCGCCTGCCGCAACCTGCACACCTGGCCCGTACTCGCCGGCGAACCCGGCCGCACGGACCTCGTGCTGTCCTCACCGATCATCCTGGAGGACCACCCGGCCATCGCGCCGGAGAGCCCCGGCGCCCTCTACGACGCCACCGAGATCGACGAGATCCTCGCCCTGCGCACCGCCGCCCTCACCGACGAGGAGAAACGCGAGGCACGGGGCACCGACGAGCGGGCGGCCGCAGTGATCGACCTCGCCGACTCGATGCCGCCGGAGGTGCTGGAGCGGCTGCACGGGGCGGTGCGCGGTCTGCGGGAGATCACCGGTGACGGCGGCGGAGGCTTCCCCGACGAGTACGGCGTGCAGCGCCCCGACACCCCTTGGTGGGACCCGGCGAGCGACGCCGGCTTCGACCCCGAGCAGGACCGCGTGATCGTGGACGGCCGGCCCGTGGGCAGGGGCAGCCGGGTCGAACTGCGCCCGGGCCTGCGCCACACGGACGCCCAGGACCTGTTCCTCCAGGGGCGCACCGCGACCGTCGAGGCGGTGCTGCACGACGTCGACGGCACGGTGCACCTCGCGGTGACCGTCGAGGGCGACCCGGGCGCGGACATCCGCCGCGAGCAGGGGCGCTATCTGTACTTCCAGCCGGACGAAGTCGTACCCCTCGAGGACCCGTCATGAGCCGGACCCTCGTCGCCGGCATCGGCAACATCTTCCTCGGCGACGACGGCTTCGGAGTGGAGACCGCCCGCCGGCTCGCCGAGCGCGAACTGCCCGCACCCATCGAGGTCGTGGACATCGGGGTGCGCGGGGTGCACCTCGCCTACCAGCTCCTGGACGGCTACGACACCCTCGTCCTCGTGGACGCCACCGCGCGCGGCGAAGCCCCCGGCACGCTGTACGTGATCGAACATGACGTCGGCGGCGGAAGCCCTGTCCCCGCCGCGCCCGCGCTGGACGGCCACCGGATGACCCCCGACGCCGTCCTGGCGCTGCTGGGCACCCTCTGCGCCGGCACCGGCGCAGAGCCGCCACACCGCGTCCTGGTCGTCGGCTGCGAACCGGCCTCGGTGGACGAGGGCATCGGTCTCAGCGAGCCGGTGGCCGACGCCGTACCGCAGGCCGTCCGGCTGATCGAAGAGCTGCTGCGGAACGGCCAACCGTCCGTGGCACAGGCCTCGACCACTGAGGCCTCGACATGAGGAGAGACGGGATGAAGAAGATCGTCATCGGCGGAGCGGCCCTCGCCGCCCTGGTCGCCGTCTTCGCCGAGGTGCTTCCCGACCTCAGGCGCTACCTGCGGATCCGCCGGATGTGAATCGTGGCGCCGCCGGTGCGCCGCGCGGTTGCGGCGAACGGCGTACCTGCCGGCCGGTGACGGCGTGCCGGGGCGTGCGACCTGGGAGGGCGCGCCTGTAATGAAGCCCGGCGGGAGGCAGGCTGCGGAAGGACGGAGGCTCATGCACGAGATGTCCGTCGCGCTGGCCGTCGTAGACCAGGTGGCAGAGGCCGCCACCCGGGCCGGAGGCGTCACGGCGGTGCGATCGGTGCGGCTCCAGGTGGGCGAACTCGCCGGCGTCGTACCCGACTCGCTCGCCTTCTGCTTCGAACTGGCCTGTGCCGGAACCCTGCTGGAAGGCGCCGAACTGCTCACCGAAGCGGTGCCGGGGCGGGCCCGTTGCACGTCCTGCGCACACGAATGGGCCGTCGGCATGCCGCCCGGGCTGATCTGCCCCGCGTGCGACGGAACGCACACCGACCTGCTGGCGGGCCGGGAACTGCAGATCGTCGACGTGCACTGGGAGGACGCCGGCCCCGCGCACCCGCCCACCCGCGAACCGATCTCCGAGGAGCGCTGAACCATGTGTCGTGTCGTCGACCTGCGGCAGGCCGTACTCGCGAAGAACGACGCGAGCGCCCACGAACTGCGCGCCTGCCTCGCCGCTCGAGGCACCGCGGTCGTCAACCTGCTGTCCAGTCCGGGCAGCGGCAAGACCGCGCTCCTCGAGCGCGAACTGCTGCGGGCGCGGCAGCGGGCCGTTCCCGTCGCGGCGCTGAGCGCCGATCTCGCCACCGAGAACGACGCGGCGCGCCTGGCACGTTCGGGGGTCCCGGTCAAACAGGTACTCACCGACGGACTGTGCCATCTGGAAGCCGGGATGCTCGCCGGGCACCTGGACGGCTGGCTGCCCGACGCCACCCGGCTGCTGTTCGTGGAGAACGTCGGCAACCTGGTCTGTCCGGCCTCCTACGACCTGGGGGAGACCCTGAGGGTCACCCTCGCCTCCGTGACGGAAGGCGAGGACAAACCGCTGAAGTACCCCACCGCCTTCGGCCTCGCCCACCTGGTCGTGGTCACCAAGACCGACATCGCCCAGGCCGTCGAGTTCGACGAGGCCGCGTTCCGCGCCAATGTGGAGCAGGTCAACCCCGGAGTCGAGGTGGTCCTGACCTCGGCACGCCGCGGACAGGGAGTCGGCGAGCTGCTCGACCGGGCGCTGGCCGCCGCGGACGGCGCACCCGTCCACGCGCCGGTCATGGCCCGGCAGCCGCACACCCACGCGCACACCGAGGCCACCGGCACGATGGCCCACACCCACTCGTGAGCGGTCCGCAGGCCCCGGCCGCCGTCGCCGAGGACACTTTGCGACGCCGCCGGGTCATCGTGCGGGGAGTGGTGCAGGGCGTGGGCTTCCGGCCCTACCTGTACGGCCTGGCCACCGAGCTCGCCCTGGTGGGACACGTGAGCAACACTCCGGAGGGCGTCGTGGCGGAGGTCGAGGGCACCGCCTCGGCCGTGGCCCGGTTCTGCGACCGAATCGCCGCGCAGGCACCCCCGCTGGCCCGCGTGGACTCCGTCCACCACCGGGACGTGCCGCCCGCCGGGGGCAGCGCGTTCACCATCCTCACCTCCCGCACCGGCGGACCGGCCCGCACCCTGGTCTCCCCGGACTCGGCCACCTGCGCGGACTGCCTCGCCGAGCTGGCCGACCCGGCGGACCGGCGCCACCGCCACCCGTTCGTCAACTGCACCCACTGCGGCCCACGCTTCACGATTGTCACCGGCGTGCCGTACGACCGGGCCAACACCACCATGGTCGGCTTCGCGATGTGCCCCGACTGCGCCCGGGAGTTCGCGGATCCGGCCGACCGCCGTTTCCACGCGCAGCCCGTCGCCTGCCCGGCCTGCGGGCCACGGCTGCGGCTGGTCGTCGCCCAGGAACCGGGGCTCGGGGATGTCGACGGGGCGGACCCGGTCACCGAGGCCCGCGCCCTGCTGATGCGGGGTGCGATCCTCGCCGTGAAAGGCCTGGGCGGCTACCACCTGGCCTGCGACGCCACGAACCATGCGGCGGTCGACCTCCTGCGGCGCCGCAAGGCACGTGGGGACAAGCCGTTCGCCGTCATGGCCAGGACCGCGGACGACGTCCAGCACCTCGTGCGGCTGAGTCCCGCGGAACGGAGCCTGCTCGAAGGCCGGGCCAGGCCGGTGGTCCTGATGAGGCGACGGCACGCGGTCGGGGATCTCCGGCCCGCCGAGGCCGTCGCGCCCGGCAGCCCGGACCTCGGCGTGATGCTGCCGTACACGCCCCTGCACCATCTGCTGCTCGGCCTGCCCGGCGACCCGGACGGCCCCCGGCTGCTCGTCATGACCAGCGGCAACCTCTCCGGTGAACCGATCGTCACCGACGACACCGAGGCGCTGGAGCGGCTCGCACACCTGGCCGACGCCTGGCTCACCCACGACCGGCCGATCCACGTCCCGTGCGACGACTCCGTGGTCCGCGTCTGCGACGAAGAACCGCTGGTGATCCGCCGCTCGCGCGGCTACGCCCCCTTGCCGCTGGCCCTCCCGCTGCCCGTGCGACCGGCGCTCGCCGTCGGCGGAGACCTGAAGAACGCCTTCTGCCTGGGGGCGGGCCGCCAAGCCTGGCTGTCGGCGCATATCGGCGACATGGACGACGTCGGCACGCAGAGAGCCTTCGAGCACGCCACGAGACAGCTGGAATCCATCACCGGGGTGCGGCCCGAGACCCTGGTGGCCGACCGGCATCCCGGCTACCGCTCCGTGCGATGGGCCGACCGGAACGCGGCGCAGCGCCCCGTCGTGCGCGTCCAGCACCATCACGCGCACGTCGCCGCCGCGATGGCCGAGCACGGGCTGGACGGCACCCGGCCGGTGATCGGCGTCGCCTTCGACGGCACGGGCCACGGCGACGACGGCGCCATCTGGGGCGGGGAGTTCCTGCTCGCCGACTACGACGGATTCACCCGGTTCGGGCATCTCGCGTACGTCCCGCTGCCCGGCGGCGACGCCGCGGTGCGCCGGCCGTACCGCATGGCGCTGGCCCATCTGCGGGCGGCCGGGATCGGCTGGGCGGACGACCTCGCCTGTACGACCGCCTGCCCGTCCGACGAACTCCGCGTCCTGGAACGGCAGTTGGAGCGCGGCCTGCACTGTGTCCCCACCTCCAGCATGGGCCGGCTCTTCGACGCCGTGTCCTCCCTCGCCGGGGTGTGCCACCGCGCCGGATACGAGGCACAGGCCGCCGTCGAGCTGGAGGGCACGGCGCTGCGCGCACCCGCCGAGGACACCACGGCGTATGCCTTCGCCCTGCACGCCTCGAAGGACAACGGGCGCGGTGTCGTACGGGCCGATCCGGCGCCCGTACTGGCCGCGATCGTCGGCGACCTGCGTGCGGGCGTCGAGCCGGCCCTGGTCGCGGCTCGCTTCCACCGGGGCGTGACCGGCCTGGTGCACCGGATGTGCGCGCGGGTGCGAGAACGGCACGGGCTGGACACGGTCGCCCTGACGGGGGGCGTGTTCGCCAACACGCTGCTCTCCTCGGCCTGTGCCGCCACCCTGCGCGAGGACGGCTTCACGGTCCTGCGGCACCACCTGGTGCCGCCCAACGACGGCGGTCTGGCGCTGGGCCAGCTGATGGTGGCCGCCCGGGCCACTCCTACCGACTGAGCAACGCGACACCACAGCGAGGAGAGGTTCATGTGCCTGGCGGTACCCGGCAAAGTGCTCGACATCGAGGAACGGGACGGCACCCGGATGGCCACCGTCGACTTCGGCGGCGTGGTCAAGGAGGTGTGCCTGGAGTACCTGCCCGATCTTGAGGTCGGCGAGTACGCCATCGTCCACGTCGGGTTCGCCCTGCAACGGCTGGACGAGGAGTCAGCACGGCAGACCCTCGAACTCTTCGCCGAACTCGGCATGTTGCAGGAGGAGTTCGGCGACGCCTGGGAAACAGCGGCGGCGGATGCGGGCGTGGACCCGGTGGAAGAGGTGCGCAAGTAGTGAAGTACATCGACGAGTTCCAGGACCCGGAGCTGGCCCGCCGACTCCTCGACGACATCCACGCCACGGTGACCAGGCCGTGGGCCCTGATGGAGGTGTGCGGAGGGCAGACGCACAGCATCATCCGGCACGGCATCGACCAACTCCTGCCGGATCAGGTCGAGTTGATCCATGGTCCCGGCTGCCCGGTGTGCGTGACGCCGCTGGAGGTCATCGACAAGGCGCTGGAGATCGCCTCCCGGCCGGAGGTGATCTTCTGCTCCTTCGGCGACATGCTGCGCGTGCCGGGCACCGGACGGGACCTGTTCCAGGTCCGTGGGGAGGGCGGCGACGTACGCGTCGTCTACTCACCCCTCGACGCACTGCGGATCGCGCAGCAGAACCCGGACCGCGAGGTGGTGTTCTTCGGCATCGGCTTCGAGACCACGGCGCCCCCCAACGCCATGACGGTTCATCAGGCCCGGAAGCTGGGCATCCCGAACTTCAGCATGCTGGTGTCCCACGTCCGCGTACCGCCCGCCATCGAGGCGATCATGTCCTCGCCGAGCTGCCGGGTGCAGGGCTTCCTCGCGGCCGGGCACGTCTGCAGCGTGATGGGCGTGGGGGAGTACCCCGAACTGGCCGAGCGTTTCCGCGTTCCGATCGTCGTGACGGGCTTCGAGCCACTGGACATCCTCGAGGGCGTGCGCCGGGCCGTCCGTCAGCTGGAACGCGGTGAGCACACCGTCGACAACGCCTACGCCCGTGCCGTCCGGCCGGAGGGCAACCGGGCCGCCCGGGCCATGCTGGAGGACGTCTTCGAGGTCACCGACCGCGCCTGGCGTGGCATCGGGGTGATCCCCGACAGCGGCTGGCGGCTGTCGCCGAAGTACCGCGACCACGACGCCGAGCACCGATTCCAGGTCGGCGGAATCCGGACCGCCGAGCCCGCCGAGTGCCGCAGCGGAGAGGTCCTGCAGGGGCTGCTCAAGCCGCACGAGTGCGAGGCCTTCGGCACCCTGTGCACCCCCCGTACGCCCTTGGGAGCCACCATGGTCTCCAGCGAGGGCGCCTGCGCGGCGTACTACCTCTACCGGCGTCTGGACATGCCCACCACCACGGTCCGGGAGGCGACCCCCGTTGTCTGACACCACTGATCTCCCCGCCCTGGACGTCGAGGCGTGGACCTGTCCGGCGCCCCTGCGCGACCGGCCCCGGGTCGTCATGGGCCACGGCGGCGGTGGAGTCCTGTCCGCCGAGCTTGTCCAGCAGATCTTCGCGCCCGCCTTCGGGGGCGAGGTGCTCGCCCAGCTCGGTGATGCCGCCGTCCTCTCCCTGGGCGGCGCCCGGCTGGCGTTCTCCACCGACTCCTACGTGGTGCGGCCGCTGTTCTTCCCCGGCGGCAGCATCGGCGACCTGGCGGTCAACGGCACCGTCAACGACCTGGCCATGAGCGGCGCCCGTGCCGCCTACCTCTCCTGCGGCTTCATCCTGGAGGAGGGCGTCGAGCTGGACATGGTCAGGCGGGTGTCCGAGGCGCTGGGCGCTGCCGCGCGCACCGCCGGCGTGGAGGTGGCCACCGGCGACACCAAGGTGGTGGAGGCCGGCCACGGCGACGGGATCTTCATCAACACGGCGGGCATCGGTCTCGTCCCGGCGGGCGTCGATCTGCGTCCTCAGCGGGTCGTCCCCGGCGACGTCGTGATCGTCAGCGGCGCCATCGGTGTCCACGGGGTGGCGGTGATGAGCGTGCGCGAGGGCCTGGAATTCGGAGTGGAGATCAAGAGCGACTGCGCGGCGCTGGGCGGCCTGGTCGACGTCATGCTCGCCGTCACGCCGGATCTGCACGTACTGCGCGATCCCACTCGAGGGGGCCTGGCGGCCGCGCTCAACGAGATCGCGCAGGCCGCCGGCACGGGTGTCGTCATCCGGGAACGCGACGTCCCGGTCCCGCCGGCCGTGGCCAACGCGTGCGCCATTCTCGGACTGGACCCCATGTACATCGCCAACGAGGGCAAGCTGGTGGCTTTCGTCCCCCGCGAGCACGCCGACGCCGTCCTTGAAGCGATGCGAGCCCATCCGCTCGGCGCGGACTCCGTGATCATCGGTGAGGCCGTCGAGGCTCACCCCGGCATGGTGGTGGCCCGTACCGGCCTGGGCGGAACGCGCGTGGTCGATCTGCCGATCGGTGAGCAACTGCCGCGGATCTGCTGACAGGGGCATAGCTCGTCGCTCGGCTCGAGTTCGTCGCGATCGAGGGTTTTGGAAGGCGGCGACTCGAGCCACTGGACGACAGGTGAGCAGCCGGATGGAATTGTTCAGGCGCTTCAGGCGCTGATGCATTCACGAAGGCTGGGATGCCTGCCATGGGCGGGCGAGCACCTTCGGTGACCGAGACAGTTGATATGGGAGGAGCCGACGTGGCAGTGCAGACACAGAGGGCCGTGCTGGCAGGCGGATGCTTCTGGGGAATGCAGGATCTGATCCGCCGGCTTCCGGGCGTCACGGCGACCCGCGTCGGATACACCGGGGGTGACGTGCCGAACGCGACGTACCGCAATCACGGCACGCACGCGGAGGCCATTGAGATCCTCTTCGACCCCCAGCAGACCGACTACCGCACGATCTTGGAGCTCTTCTTCCAGATCCACGACCCGAGCACCAAGAACCGCCAGGGCAACGACATCGGCCTGAGCTACCGCTCGGCGATCTACTACGTGGACGACGAGCAGAAGCGGATCGCCGAGGACACCATCGCGGATGTCGACGCATCCGGACTGTGGCCGGGCAAGGTCGTCACCGAGGTCGAGCCGGTCGGCCCGTTCTGGGAGGCCGAGCCCGAGCACCAGGACTACCTGGAGCGTTACCCCGACGGCTACACCTGCCACTTCCCGCGCCCGGGGTGGCGGCTGCCCGCCCGCGCCGAGGGCTGAAACAACAACGAAGTCCCGACACTCGCCCCGCCCGGTCCGCCTGCGCGGCCGGGCGGGGCGAGTTTGATCGCCGGGCCGTCCGCAGGGCGGGGGCCGGTTCCGTTCTGGTGGCCGCCTACCGTCTGCTGCCGGCCTGGCGGCCCGGCCTCACTTCAGGTGCCGACCGTAGAACCGGTTCGCGTCCTCCCCCTCGAACCACGGGGTGCCGGTGTGTCCGCCCATATTGGCGTGCAGCGTCTTTTCCTTGGTGCCGAAGGCGTCGAAGAGGTCCAGGGCGCGCTGCCGGGGGTTCCCTTCGTCGTCCCACTGCAGCAGCATCAGCAGCGGAATGGTGACCTGCCGGGCCTCTTCGCGCTGGGCGCGGGGCACGAAACCTCCGGCGAAGAAACCGGCGGCGACGATGCGCGGATCGACCACCGCCAGCCGGATGCCGAGGGCCATCCACCCCGAGTACCCGACCGGGCCGCCGATCTCGGGCAGCGGTAGGAGGGCGTCCAGAACGGTCTGCCATTCCGGGACCGCGTTTTCGACCAGTGGGCCGACGAGGGACTCGAAGATCTCGTCGACCGGCTCGCCGGCCTGCATCGCCCGGCGGAGCTCGGCGCGGGCCTGCTCGTCGGCGGCGGAACGGGGCCGGTCACCGCACCCGGCGGCGTCGATGGTGGCCACCGCGTAGCCGTGCGCCGCGGTGTGCCGGCCGCGGGCCACCAGCCGGGGTTGCGCCTTGGGCAGGCCGTTGTTGTGGGCCATCAGGATCAGCGGGGCCGGTGCGGCGGATCCAGGCGTCCACAGGGTGCCGGGGATCTCGCCGAGGGTGAATTCGCGCTCGAGGACGCCGTCGAGGCGTCGTTCGGAAGTGAAGTGCATGGTCGTGCCTTTCGGGAGCGCTCGTGAACGGCGCTCCCGGACGACCTATCGCCCGACCGTGACCCCAGAGGGGAGCACCCATGTCAGTAGTGTGTTCACGGGTACCACCTCCTCGTTCTCTCGCACGGCCTCCGGAAAGCTAGCAGTGGTCGCCGCGGTCCGCCAACGGGTTTTCGCGGAGGCCGCGGCGCTCATCCACGTGTGCACCACCGGGGAGTGGCTGACCTGTTCGCCGACGTCCGGGCCGGTTACAGGCGATCGACGTCCGTCGGCACGCCGAGCAGGATGCGACCGGTCGTCTCCCACGTGGCCGGGCTGACCTGGATGTGGGCGGTGACGGCGCTCGCGTCCCGGAAGCGGCGCTGCAGCGGCGAGTCGTCGTAGAGCGCCGACGCGCCACCGAGGTCGTACATCGTCCGGACGACCTCCGCGGAGGTGTGCGCCGCGTGCGTCGCCGCCAGGCGCAGAGCGGTGCGCTGCTCGAGGGTGACGGCGCCGTCGAGCGCCGTGCACCAGGCGTCGTCCACGGCGGCGTAGAAGAAGGTGCGCGCGGCACGCAGGGCTGCCTCTGCCCGTGCCACGGCGGATTGCGTCGCCGACTTCTGGGCCAGTGTGCGCCGCGAGCCGATGGCGACCTTGTTCACCGCCAGGTCGGTCAGGTCGTCGATGGCTCCTCGCGCGTTGCCCAGCGCGGCCGCGGCGACGGCGAGCGCGAAGTACCCGAAGACCGGGAAGCGGTACAGCGGGGCGTCGATCAGGGGGCTGTCGGACAGCGACAAGATCCGGTGCGCGGGGACGAACACCTCCTCGGCGACGACGTCCTGACTGCCCGTCCCCCGCAGGCCGGAGGTGTGCCAGGTGTCGAGAATGCGCAGCTGTGCGGTCGGGATCCCGACGACGCGCATCGTCGGGCCGCCGTTGTCGTCGGTCCGGCCGTCGTCGAGGAGACAGCCGCCGAAGAAGACGTCCGCGTGGGAAACCCCGCTGCCGAACGACCAGCGGCCGGAGACGCTCACACCCCCGTCGACCGGGCGGGCCTTGGCCCGCGGCGCCCACACGCCCGCCGGTATCGAGTGCGGGTCGCCCAGGAGCTCGGCGGCGGCTTCCGGTGGCAGATAGGCCGCGAGCAGGCTGGTGGTGAGAGCGATCGACACGCACCAGCCGGTGGAGGCGTCACCGCGGGCGATCGTCTCGGCGCATTCCAGCGATACGGCGGGTGCGGCCTGCGCGGCGCCGAGACTTTCAGGCGCGCCGCTGCGCAGCAGCCCGGACTCCCTCAACGCCTCGACCAGTTCCGGCGTCAGTCGGCGGGCGCGCTCATTGTCCGCGGCGGCGGCCTGCGCCTGCAGGCGGATACGGTCCGCCGCTTCCCTGAGACGTTCCTGCGTCGACGTGGCTGCGGACGGCGGGCGGGTCATGGGGGCCTCTCGTCGGTCTGTATGTGGAGGGAGCCGCGGCGCGGCTCAGCGGTGCGTCCGGGCCGGGAGGACGATCGCGGACGGGTGTGCCGGGTCGTGGTGGACGGCCTGGTCGGCGGCCAGGAGAGTGGTGGCGGTGGCGTGTGGTTCACCGGTGCCGGGGTTGCGGGCGTAGCGGGGGAAGGCGCCGCTGGAGACCTGGACGCGGATGCGGTGTCCGCGCTTGAAGCGGTGGGCCGTGGGCCAGAGTTGGACCGAGGCACACTGTTCCTCGTCCGCGGCGGTCAGCCTCAGCAGGCCGTCGCAGACGTTCCAGGAGCGCCCGGCGGGGTCGACGTCGCAGAGGCGGACGAAGACGTCGGCGTGCGGCAGGCTGGAGCGGAACCAGATCTCGGCGGCGACCTCGCCGATGACCTCGACATCCTGGTCGAGGGCGGACGTGGTGTAGGTGAGGACGTCCGGGCGGGACTCCAGCGCGGTGTTGTCGACGCGACCGCAGTCCTTGACCATGCGCACGCCACCGGAAGCCGGGGTGGGGTCGGCGGGGTCGTAGCGGTACCGGTCGGGCTCGGAGTCGGCCGGCAGGACCTCCGCCAGTCCGCCGCCGGGCTGGAGATGGAAGCGCCGGGCGGGGTAGCCGGCGGGTGGCCAGGACTCGAAGTCGCGCCAGGCCTCCTCACCCATGACGTAGAGCCGGACCGGCGGACGCTCGGGCGGCTGCTCGCCGCGGGCGAGCGCGAGCCCGAACCCGACGGCCTCGTCGAACGCCGTGTTGTCCATCCGCGTGTGGGTCCAGGGCCCGACGGTCAGCCGGGCAGGGCGGTCCGCGTCCTGCAGGGCCCGGAAGTCGCGCAGCTGGCCGGGCAGGAAGATGTCGTACCAGCCGGCGATCGAGCTGACCGGTACGGTCACCCGGGACACCCGGTCGCGGTGGTCGAGGCCCGCCCAGCGGGAGGCGCCGGAGTCGTGGGTGAGGATGTCCTGGATGTACGCGGAGCGCGCACCGAACGCGGCCACGTCGGCCCCGTCGAGCGGAAGGGTCCGCAGCGCTCGGGCCGTCTTCCTCGCCTGGATCGGCTGCCGCAGGAGAGCCATGGGCAGCGGGCGGTCCTGCGTCCCGACCAGCACGCCCCAGGCGAACGGCGTCTCCAGCGACAGGCCGTCGGCGCGCAGGAACTCCAGCGTCAGCGCCGACTCGGTCACCACCGGTATCAACGCCTTGACCTGGGGCGGGAGTTGGTCGGCGACCGCCCACTGCACATGCCCCAGATAGCTCATGCCGAACAGCACGACCGCGTTTCCGTACCACGGCTGCTCAACCAGCCAGTCAAGGGTCGCCAGACCGTCCGACCGTTCCTGCCGCATCGGATCGAAGACCCCGCCGGAGCCGAAGGTGCCGCGCACGCTCTGGAACAGCACTTGGAAGCCGCGCTCCGCGAGCGGCCGGGCCATGAGCGTGCCGATGGGACCGCGCCGCCCGTAGGGAGAGCGGATCAGCGCGGTCGGCAGGCCCTCGCCGCCGGTCCGCGGCGCCCACCGGTCCGCGAGCAGTTCGGCCCCGTCGGGCATCGGCACCCGCAGATCCCGCTGGACCACCACGTCCCGGGTCACCGGTGGGGACAGCTTCAGCTGACGCTGGATGAGATGGCTGACCAGGTTCACTCGCGACCCTCCAGGTCGGAATCACCGGTGATCGGCGCGGCGTCGGTCATCAGGACGGACGTCACGCGCAGCAACCGGTCGGCGAATGCTTCGGGATCGAGGGGATCGGCGCCCTCGACCACCCAGGTCGTGACGAATGCGGATCCGCCGCCTGCGAGGAAGGCGGCGAGGTCGTCGATGGTGTCCGGGGCGAGCCGGTCACCGTACAGCCGCTGCATGCTCTGCCGGTTGACCGGGAGCAGCAGGCTGATCAGCCCGCGGTCCAGCGCGAATGCGCAGGATCCGGTCAGCAGGGCCCGGTAGAACGTCCGGTGCTCGGCGAAGTGCCGGCACACCGCGAGGGTCTGCTCCCGTGCGGTCATCTTCTCGAAGCCGTCCGCGAGGCGCGGCAGCAACTCCCGCCGGGCGAGATCTAGCCCGGCCTCCAACAGCAGCGTGTCCCGGTCACCGAAGTGCTGGTACACCACCCGCCTGCTCACATCCGCCGCCTCGGCGATGTCGGACAGCGCGACCGCTGCCGTGCCGCGCTCGGTGACCAGAGTGACCGCGGCCTGCATCAGGGCGGCACGTGAGCGGCGTACCCGGCGATCCCGCGCCGGCTCGGGAACGTTGAGGTCCACAACGAGATAATGCGCAGCTGTTACTAAAGAAGCAAGTGTTTCGTTTCCAGTGCTCTGCCAGGTGGATTCCTGGGCAGAGGCATGGGTGAACGCGGAACCGTCTTGCATTCAGGGGCCACTTCCGGGGCAGCCGACTCACATGCCCCGAAGCACCAGGGAGGCGCCCACCCATGACCGACGAGCAGGCGGCGGCTGACCAGCAGCAGACCGAGCACGGACCGACAGAGATCACCTATTCCGAACAGTTCTATCCGGCGCGGCCCCGAGCTCTGCGCCCGCGCGCACGACTGAGGCCGCAGGGGCAGCCGTCGCAGCAGGAGCGAGGTGGAGAACCGGACGGCACCAACCCCGACTACGTGGCATGGCTACGGCACCACTCGATGCTGCAGGACGCCCGCGATCTCTCCGTCCAGCTCACCGGACAGGGCAGCATGTGGCAGAACCCCTTCGCACGCCCCGACCCCAAGGCCGCCGTCAGTACGGCCCCGGTGTGGTTCACGGCGTATCCCATTTCCTTCGTCACCCGCCCCGGTCAGAGCTTTCTCGGCACCCTGGCGGACCCCGATCTGTGGCGCGTCTTCTCCGACATCGGCATACGAGCCGTACACACCGGGCCGGTCAAACGGGCCGGCGGCATCTGGGGGTGGGACCCCACCCCGAGCGTCGACGGCCACTTCGACCGCATCAGCACCGCCATCGACCAGGCCTTCGGCACGGAGGACGACTTCCGGCGCATGTGCCAGGTGGCCGCCGACCACGACGGCACGATCATCGACGACATCGTGCCCGGCCACACCGGCAAGGGGCCCGACTTCCGTCTCGCCGAGATGAACGTCGACGACTATCCCGGCATCTACCACATGGTCCAGATCGCACCGGAGGACTGGCACCTGCTGCCCGAGGTGCCGCCGGGCCGCGACTCGGCCAACCTCGACACCGAAGCCGAAGAGGCGCTGGCGAAGGCCGGGTACATCATCGGCCGGCTGCAGCGGGTGATCTTCCACGACCCCGGCGTCAAGGACACCAACTGGAGTGCGACGCGCGAGGTCGTCGGGCCGGACGGCGTCACCCGCCGCTGGGTCTACCTGCACTACTTCAAGGAGGGCCAGCCGTCCATCAACTGGCTCGACCCCACCTTCGCCGGCATGCGGCTCGTCATCGGTGACGCTCTGCACTCCCTCGGGGACCTCGGTTCGGGCGCGCTGCGGCTGGACGCCAACGGATTCCTCGGCGTGGAGAAGAGCGCCGAGGGCCTGCCGGCCTGGTCGGAGGGACACCCGCTGTCGGAGGCCGCCAACCAGCTCATCGCCAGCATGGTGCGCAAGATGGGCGGCTTCACCTTCCAGGAGCTGAACCTGACCGTCGACGACATCAGAATCACCTCCGAGGCCGGTGCGGACCTGTCGTACGACTTCGTCAACCGGCCCGCCTACCACCACGCGCTGGCCACCGCGGACACCGAGTTCCTGAGGCTGACCCTCAACATCGCCCTGGAGAGCGGAGTGGCGGCCGTCAGCCTCGTGCACGCCCTGCAGAACCACGACGAACTCACCTACGAGCTGGTCCACTTCGCCACGCTGCACAAGGACGAACCCTTCACCTACCACGGCGTCGAGGTCACCGGCGGCCAGCTCGCCGAGCACATCCGCTCCGAACTCGTGCAGACGCTGACCGGGCCCGACGCGCCCTACAACGCCATCTTCACCACCAACGGCATCGCCTCGACCACGGCGTCCGTCATCGCCGCCGCTCTCGGACACACCACGCTCGACAACCTCACCGCCCAGGACGTACGGGAGATCAAGCGGGCGCATCTGCTCCTGGCCATGTTCAACGCCCTGCAACCCGGCGTGTTCTCGCTCTCCGGGTGGGATCTGTGCGGTCTGGTGACGTTGCCGCGCGAACGCGTCGGACATCTGCTGGCCACCGGCGACACCCGCTGGATCCACCGGGCCGCATACGACCTGATGGACTACCAGCCCGAGGCGGCCGCATCCGGCTCAGGCATGCCGAAGGGCCACAGCCTGTACGGCAGCCTCCCGGTCCAGCTCGCGGATCCCAACTCCTTCGCATCCAGCCTGAAGCACCTGCTCAAGGTGCGCGAGGAAACCGGGATCGCCACGGCCGACCAACTCGACATCCCCGCAGTGCCGCACCCCGCGCTGCTCGTCATGGTCCACCGCATCGGTGAGAGCGGGCAGACGCAGGCGACCGTACTCAACTTCGGCTCCGCGCCCGTCTCGGGCGCCGTGGCCTCGGAGCACTTCCAGCCGGGCGCGAGGGCCTACGACGCGCTGACCGGCAGAGAGGTCGGCGTGGTGGACGACATGCACGCCCTGTACGTGGAACTGCCCGGCCACGACGGCTTCTGCGTGCTCTTTCAGTGAGGAGACCCCGTTGAGATGCCGGGCAGCACCCTCAACACTTATCAGGTCAAGCGTCCCGGACTCTTGACTCGAACGGCGCCCCCAGCGATCCTCTCCCATGCATTGTGCGGGCCATGACAACCCCATGGGTCGGTCAAGCCCGCCATCCCCGCCGACCGAGGGACGTGGGCCGTGACGCTGACCCGACGCTGGTACCGCAGACGCAAGAACGTCACCGTGCTGTCGCTGCTCTTCCTGGTGCTGGCCATGACCCTTGGCCCCGCACCGAGTTCGGCCGCCGCCGCCGACTGGTGGATCCCCACCGCACGCCCCACCCCGGACTCACAGATCGACGTCACCGGCGAGCCGTTCACCGGCACCAACTCCGCGGGCGAGGTTCGCGGGTTCGTCGACGCGCACAACCACCTGTTCTCGAACGAGGCCTTCGGCGGACGGCTGATCTGCGGCAAGGTGTTCTCCGAGGCGGGGGTCGCCGACGCCCTCAAGGACTGTCCCGAGCACTACCCGGACGGCACACTCGCGATCTTCGACTACATCACCCACGGCGGCGACGGCAGGCACGACCCGGTCGGCTGGCCCACCTTCAAGGACTGGCCGGCGTACGACTCGATGACCCATCAGGCGAACTACTACGCCTGGGTCGAGCGGGCCTGGCGCGGCGGGCAGCGGGTGCTCGTCAACGACCTCGTCACCAACGGCGTGATCTGCTCCGTCTACCCCTTCAAGGACCGCAGCTGCGACGAGATGACGTCGATCCGGCTGCAGGCAAAGCTGACGTACGACCTCCAGGCCTACATCGACAAGATGTACGGCGGCACCGGCAAGGGCTGGTTCCGGATCGTCACCGACAGCGCGCAGGCCCGTGAGGTCATCAAGCAAGGCAAGCTCGCCGTCATCCTGGGCGTCGAGACGTCCGAGCCGTTCGGCTGCAAGCAGATCCTGGACATCCCGCAGTGCAGCAAGGCCGACATCGACAAGGGACTCGACGAGTTGTACGCGCTGGGCGTGCGCTCCATGTTCCTGTGCCACAAGTTCGACAACGCGCTGTGCGGCGTCCGCTTCGACTCCGGCGCCCTCGGAACGGCCATCAACGTCGGGCAGTTCCTGTCGACCGGCACCTTCTGGCAGACCGAGAAGTGCACCGGCCCACAGCACGACAACCCCATAGGCACCGCGTCCTCCGCCGCGGAGGAGGACCTGCCGGCGGGCGTGGACGTCCCCTCGTACGACAGTGATGCCCAGTGCAACAAGCGCGGGCTCACCGACCTCGGCGAGTACGCGGTGCGCGGCATGATGCAGCGCAAGATGATGCTGGAGATCGACCACATGAGCGTCAAAGCGGTCGGCCGGGCGCTCGACATCTTCGAGGCCGCGTCCTACCCCGGCGTCATCTCCTCGCACAGCTGGATGGACCTGAACTGGACCGAGCGGGTCTACTCCCTCGGCGGCTTCGTCGCCCAGTACATGCACGGCTCGGAGGCGTTCGCCGCGGAGGCGAAGCGCACGGACGCGCTGCGTGACAAGTACAACGTGGGCTACGGCTTCGGCACCGACTTCAACGGTGTCGGCGACCATCCCGCCCCGCGCGGCGCGGACGCCGCGAACAAGGTGACGTACCCCTTCAAGAGCGTCGACGGCGGCTCGGTCATCGACAAGCTGACGACCGGTGAGCGCACCTTCGACTTCAATACCGACGGCGGCGCCCATGTCGGGATGATCCCGGACTGGATCGAGGACATCCGGCTGGTCGGCGGCCAGGACGTGGTCAACGACCTCTTCCGTGGCGCCGAGTCCTACCTCGACACCTGGGGTGCGACCGAGCAGCACCAGGCGTCGGTCAACCTCGCCAAGGGGCGGACGGCGACGGCCAGTTCGTCCGAGTCCAACCCCTTCACCAGCTACCAGCCGGGGCGGGCGGTCGACGGCGACGGCGGCACCCGGTGGGCCAGCGACTGGAGCGACGACCAGTGGTGGCAGGTCGACCTGGGCGCCACCAACCGGGTCGGCCGGGTCACGCTGGACTGGGAGCGGGCGTACGGGAAGTCGTACCGCATCGAACTCTCCACCGACGGCACGAACTGGCAGACCGTCTGGTCGACCACCTCCGGCGACGGCGGCCTGGACACGGCCAAGTTCACCGGCACACCGGCCCGCTATGTTCGCGTCCACGGCCTCGACCGCGGTACCGACTGGGGATACTCGCTCTATGAAGTGGGCGTCCACAGCGCCTGATCGAGGTCACGACAGCCAAGGACACACATGGCACGCATGCCGTCGGCGGAGCGGCGCAGACAGCTGACGGAAGCGGCGATCAGGGCGATGGCCCGGGACGGCGTCGCCAAGACGACGACCCGGTCCATCGCCGCCGAGGCGGGTGTGTCCCTGAGCGTCTTCCACTACTGCTTCGACTCCAAGCAGGCCCTCGTCGAGTCGGTCATCACC
Source organism: Streptomyces sp. NPDC001663 (assembly GCF_042893105.1). NCBI lineage: Bacteria > Bacillati > Actinomycetota > Actinomycetes > Kitasatosporales > Streptomycetaceae > Streptomyces > Streptomyces sp. NPDC001663. The sequence goes on from NZ_JBIAUR010000027.1 coordinate 18,486, forward strand.
ACCCTCACCGACCACTCCGTGACCGTGGTCAAGCAGGCCCTACGGCCCCGGGCCACGCTCGTGGAAACCGTCCGGGCGGGTTTCCAGGCCTACTGGGACCATGTCCGCGCCCACCCCGACGAACACATGCTGACGTACGAACTGACGCAGTACGCCCTGCGCGAGCCGGGGTTCGAGCACCTGGCCCGGCGGCAGTACGAGTTGTACGGCGAGGCATACGCCGAACTGATCGGCGGTCTGCGCGACAGCATGGGCCTCCAACTCCGGGTGCCCGTCGCCGTGTTGGCCCGCTATCTGGCCGCCATGACCGACGGGCTGACCCTCAACTACCTCGTACTCGGCGACGAGTCCGCCTGGACCGACATCCTCGACACGGTGACCGCCCATATCGCCGGGCTGGTCCAGGATGACGTCGAGGGGTGACAGCGGACAGGGTGTCAGACGTCCCCTGGCAGCGTCATTCGATCCGTTCACCGCAGGAAAGGCGGCCGGAGCGTGAGCGGGCGAATCCGGATGCGCTGTTCTGCGGGGTAGTTGCATACTCACCGCATGGCCTTGTTCTCTGGGCGGTTCCGGGATCCGCGCAGCGCCGAGTACGACTTCATCAGCTTGATCATTGTGCGGTGCCCAGGTTGCGAGAAGGCCGCCCGTGTCGTTCCGGCGCCCGAAGACTCCGACCCCGGGGGCTGGATTCTGTTCAGGCCGCGACGTCTGGTCTGTCGTGGCTGTGGACTGTCACGAGTGTGGGACGGCCGTCTTGTCGCGCTCCCTGCCGGCACAGCTCAACCCGCGACGGATCCGTACTTCGGTATGCCTTTGTGGCTCCAGGTTGAGACCCGGCACGGGTGGTTGTGGGCGTACAACCTCGAACACCTCGACCTGATCCGTCGTTTCGTCCAGGCATCGCTGCGGGAGCGAGCACCCTGGTACGACACCGGACAGAAGATGACGTTGGTGGCCCGCCTTCCGGCCTGGATCAAGAGAGCGAAGAACCGGGACCAGGTCCTGCGTGCTGTCAGTCGGATCCATGCCTCACTGGTTTGCGCCTGACCTGCCTACCAGCGTCCGAAACGCCACTGAACTCGGCCTGTAAGGTCGACGCACATGGCAGCAGAGTCACCGACGCGGACTGTGCAACGCTTGTTCCCATTGCTCGCCGAGGGGAAGAGTGCGGAGGCGGCGGCGCTGTTCGCCGACTCGGTGTCGTTCTCAATCCCGCACCCGCCGGGCATTCCGTGGGTACCGGAGGTCGACTCGGTGGAAGGCATGCGGACGTTCTTCGAGCTGCTGGGGACCCATGTGCAGGCCAAGGAGTTCGACCTGCGCCAAGTCATCGCCGAGGGCGACGATGTGGTGCTCATCGGGCGCATGGTCTCCGAGGTCAAGAAGACGGGGCGGGAAATCGACACCGCGTTCGCCCTGCACACCACAGTCAGGGACGGGCGGATCACCCGCTACCACCTCTATGAAGACAGCTACGCCGTCGCCAAAGCCTGCTTCGACAACTGATCGCCCGGCGGCTCGCCCAGCTTGTCCTCCACAGCGCGCGCCTGGCGTATGTCGGCATCGACAACCGCGGTCGGCGTCATCGCAGCCCTTCTGCTCGGACAGTGGCTCGGCAACCGGGCCGGCAACGTGTTCACCACCATCAGCCGTGGCTCCTTCCGCGGCGAGGAGGAGCGCGAGATGGGCTTGCGCAGCGATATGCGCCTCACGTACCCCAGTACCGCCCTCGGCGTGATCGTTGACCTCGGTCCACGAACGATGCCTCGTAAAGAGCGTCATCGGATCGTTGATCCTGGGAAGACAGCTCCGTTCCTGAGCCGTTGACTGCGATGGCGCGGTCGATGTGTCGCCATCCTGGGCGTGACCGTCCAAGGTATCCGAACGGGGAAGAGCGGTGATCACGCGATGAAGGCGGTGCGGTTCCACGAGTACGGCGGGATCGATGTGCTGCGGGTGGAGGAGGTGGAGCGGCCGGTGCCCGGCGCCGGGCAGGTGCTGGTAGAGGTCCACGCGGCCGGGATCCAGCCCGGCGAGGTGATGATCCGCAAGGGTGCGCGGCACGACCGCTGGCCGGCGACGTTTCCCACCGGGCAGGGCAGCGATCTGGCCGGTGTTGTGGTGGGGGTCGGTCCGCAGGTGCGCGGCTTCGCGGTGGGCGACGAGGTCCTGGGCTTCACGCACAACAGGGCGAGCCAGGCGGAGTTCGTCGTGGTCGACGACGTCAACGTGGTCTCGCGCCCGGAGGGGCTGTCCTGGGACGTGGCCGGGTCGTTGTACGTGGCCGGTACGACCGCGTACGCCACCGTGTTCGCCGTGGACCCCGGGCCGGGCGACACGGTCGTGGTGTCCGGTGCGGCGGGCGGCGTCGGGTCTCTGGCCGTGCAGCTCGCGCGGCGGCGCGGGGCCACGGTGATCGGGCTGGCGAGCGAGCGGAACCACGCCTGGTTGAAGGAGCGCGGTGTCGTCCCGGTCGAGTACGGGCAGGACGTGGCCGAACGGATCCGGCAGGCCTCCGGCGGAAGTGTCGACGCGTTCATCGACACGTTCGGCGACGGCTACGTGGACCTGGCAGTGGAGTTGGGCGTGCGGCCCGAGCGGATCAACACGATTCGCGACTGGCAGGCCGCGGCCAGGGTCGGCGCGCGAACCTACGGAGAAGGCGCGGCGGCATGCGCGGTCGTGCTCGGCGAGCTGGCCCGGCTTGCCGCGCGCGGAGAGTTGGAAGTGCCGATCGCCCGCGCCTACCCGCTCGAGCGGGTGCAGGACGCCTTCCGCGAGCTGGAACAGGGGCACACCCACGGCAAGATCGTGCTCCGGCCCTAGCTCCGGGCGAGCCCGCGCCTGGCTGGGCAGGCGCGGGCCGGAGGGCACGGGGTCAGGGCAGCACGACGATCTTGCGCCCCTGGCCGGCGGCGAACTGTTCCAGTGCCTGCGGGTATTGGGCCAGCGGCAGCCGGTGGCTGATGAAGATCTGCGGATCGAGCACTCCGGTGGCGAACAGTTCCGCCGCCCGCTCGTAGCTGTGCAGCACCGCCATGGAGCCGGTGATGGTGATCTCCTGGTTGTAGATCCGGTACGGCGAGATGGTGGCCGTAGTCGCGTAGTCGGAGACCCCGAACTGCAGGAAGGTGCCGGCCTTGGCGACCCGTTCGAGCCCGTCCTGGATGGCGGCGGCGTTGCCGGTCGCGTCGACCACCACGTCCCAGCCGGCCGGTCGTCCCAACTCGTCGGCGGAGAGGCCTGCTTGGGTACAGCCCAGCTTCTCGGCCGTCGCCAGCCGTTCCGGATTGATGTCGACGACGTCCACCGAGGCGGCCCCCGTGCGCTTGGCCAGCTCAAGCATCATCAGGCCCATCGTTCCGCTGCCGTAGATCAGCACATGCGAGCCGAGCCTGCTGTTGAGCACGTCGTAGCCGCGCACGGCGCAGGACAGCGGCTCGATCAGGGCCGCGTCCTGGACGTCCACATGCTCGGGCAGCCGTACGCAGTTGGCGACGGGCGCCACGGCGTACTCGGCGGCGCCGCCGGCCCGGGTCACGCCGATCGCCTGCCAGCGGTCGCAGAGGTTGTTGCGGCCGGCGCGGCAGTAGCGGCACTCGTTGCAGTACAGCGAGGGGTCCACGGCAACCCGGTCGCCGAGGGCGAGTTCGGTGACCTCGCTGCCGAGGCCGACGACCTCGCCGGCGAATTCGTGGCCCGGCACGACCGGCAGGGTCGGGGCGAACTCGCCCTGGAGGATGTGCAGATCGGTCCCGCACAGCCCGCAGGCCGCCACGTCGACCACGACCTCGCGTGGCCCGGGAGTGGGGTCGGGCACCGTGGTGACCGTGACCTTGCCGGGGGCTTCGATGACGGCGGCTTTCACTTGACTGCTCCTAGGGACAGGCCGCGGACGAGTTTGTCCTGGGCGGCGAAGCCGGCGATGAGCACCGGCAGGGAGACGAGGGTGGCGGCGGCGCAGAGCCGGGCGAGGAAGAGGCCCTCGTTGGTGATGAAGCCGACCAGGAAGACCGGTGCGGTGGAGGCGTTGGTCGCGGTGAGGTTGACGGCGAACATGAACTCGTTCCAGCTGAAGATGAAGCAGATCAGCGAGGTGGCGGCGAGTCCGGGCATGGCGACCGGGGCGACCACTCGCCACAGGACGGTGAGCAGGTTGGCGCCGTCGACCTCGGCGGCCTCGAGGATTTCCTTGGGGACCTCGGCGAGGAAGGAGCGCATCATCCATACCGCGATCGGGAGGTTCATGGCGGTGTAGAGGACGATGAGCGTCCAGACGTTGTCCAGCATCCCGGCGTCCTTGACGATCAGGTAGACCGGCAGCAGGGCGGCGATGGCCGGCAGGAACTTGGTGGACAGGAAGAAGAACATCACGTCGGTCCACTTCTTGACCGGCTTGATGGACAGCGCGTAGGCCGCCGGCACCGCCAGGGCGAGTACGAGGACCGTCGAAATGACGCTCGCCATCGTCGAGTTGAGCAGGTAGGGGGTGATGTCCCGGCTGAACAGCAGCTTGTACTGGTCGAAGGTGACGGGTGCGAAGAGGGACGGCGGGTTGGTGGCGGCGTCGGCCTCCTGGTGGAAGGAGGTGAGCACCATCCAGGCCACCGGCGCGAAGAAGGCGAGTGTGGCCAGCCAGGCGACGAAGGTCCACAGGGGGGTCAGGCGCGCGGTCATCGGGAGACCTCCTCGCGGAAGAGGGACGCGATGGTGCGCAGTGCGAAGGTGGCGATCACGATGGAGCCGAGGACGACGACGACCCCGGCGGCGGCCGCCTGGCCGTATTCGTATTTGCGGAACATGGTCAGGTAGATCTCGTAGGGCAGGTTGGTGGTCTGGGAGCCGGGGCCGCCCTGGGTGATGGTGTAGACGGCGTCGAAGGTCTGCACGACGTAGATGGTGCCGAGCAGGACGCCGAGTTCGATGTACTGGCGCAGGTGCGGCAGCGTGATGTGGCGGAAGGTCGCCATCGCCGATGCCCCGTCCATCTTCGCGGCCTCCAGGACGTCGCCTGGCTGGGCCTGCAGGCCGGCCAGCAGGATCAGCATCATGAACGGCGTCCACTGCCACACCAGTGAGATCACGACGGCGGGCATCGGGTACGAGGACACCCAGTCGATGGTGGGGCCGTTGGCGGCGCCGAAGAGGCGGTATACGGCGTTGAGGGTGCCGTTGAGCAGGCCGTAGTCGGGGTTGTAGATGGCGTGCTTCCACAGCAGGGCGGCGGCGACCGGCATGACCAGGAACGGGGCGATGAGCAGGGTGCGAGCCAGGCCGCGGCCAACGAACTTGCGGTCCAGCAGCATCGCCAGGCCGAGGCCGAGGACCACACTGACGATCACGACGGATGCGGTGAGGACGACGGTGTTGAGGACGGCGGTGCGCAGCCGTTCGTCGGTGAAGACGAACTTGAAGTTGGACAGGCCGACGAAGTGCTTCTCGCCGGGCTTGAGGATGTTCCACTGCAGGGTGGAGATGACGAGCGTTGCCACGAAGGGCAGTTGGGTGACGATGATCGTGAAGATCAGCGCCGGCAGCAGTGGTACGCGCCGCTTCCAGTTGCCGGCGCCGGTGGAGGTGCGCGGGCGGCTGGGTGGTGGTGCGGTCTTGGGCGGTGCGGTGAGCGTGGTCATGGATGGTTCCTCTGCCGGTGACGGCCGGGGTGGGGGAAGCGGTGCCCGGCCGGCGCGCACGCCGGCCAGGCAATGAAGGTCACTTCTGGTAGTTCTTGGCGACGTCCTCGGCGAGCTTCTGGCCGTCGTTGAGTGCCTTGTCCGCGCTGGTCTTGCCGGCGATGGCGGCGGAGATCTCCTGGGTGACCTTGGTGCCCAGGTCCTGGAACTCGGGGATGGCCACGTACTGCACGCCCACGGTCGGCCGGGGCTGGACGCCCGGGTTGGCCGGGTCGGCGCCCTCGATCGACTTCAGGGTGATGTCACCGAAGGACCCGGCGGCCTTCTGGTACTGCGGGATGGCGTATGTGCTGGCCCGCTTGCCCGACGGGACGCGCGCCCAGCCCAGCTTCTCGCCGACCAGCTGCTCGTACTTCTTGCTGGAGGCCCACAGCATGAACTTCGAGGCGGCGTCCGCGTTCTTCGTGGTCTTGGGCATGGCCCAGGCCCAACTCCACAGCCAGCCACTGCTCTTGGTCTCGACGGTCGGCGCGTACGCGTACCCGACGTGACCGGCGATCTTGCTGGAGTTCGGGTCCTCCAGCGAACCGGCCGCGCTGGTCGCGTCGTACCACATGGCGACCTTCTTCTGGCTCAGGGCGTTGAGGCACTCGGTGAAGCCGGACTGGGCTGCTCCCGCCTCGCCGTGCTGCTTGACCAGGTCGACGTAGAAGTTGGTGGCCTTCTTGAAGGCGGGGCTGTTGACCTGGGCCTTCCAGTCCTTGGTGAACCAGGTGCCGCCGAAGGTGTTGACCACGGTGGTCAGCGGTGCGCCGAGTTCGCCCCAACCGGCAAGTCCGCGCAGGCAGATGCCCCGCATGCCGGGCTCGGCGCCGTCGACCTTGGCGGCGATGTCGGCGATCTGCTGCCAGGTCGGGTGCTCGGGCACCGTGACGCCCTTCGCCTTCATGACGTCCTTGTTGTACATGAGCATCGAGGACTCGCCGTAGAACGGCAGGGCGTAGAGCTTGCCGTCGGAGCCGGAGAGGGAGGTGACGATCGGCTTGAGCAGGTCGGCCTTGTCGAAGCCGGTGTCCTTGTCGGCGTAGGAGCCCAGTTCGTGCAGCCAGCCGTTCTTGGTCCAGATCGGTACCTCGTAGGCGCCGATGGTGGCGACGTCGTACTGGCCGGCCTGGGTGGCGATGTCCTGGGTGACCTTGTCGCGCAGCTCGTTCTCCGGCAGCACGGTGAAGTTCACCTTGATGCCGGTGTCCTTGGTGAAGGTGCTCTTGGTCAGCTTCGCGATGTCCTCCATCTGCGGGTTGCCGACCATCAGCACGTTGATGCTCTTGCCACCGCCACCGGAGCTCGATGAACCACCCGCCCCGCTGCAGGCGACGAGCAGCGAGCCCGCGGCCGTGGCCGTGGCGAGGACGTGGACCATTCTCCGTGTACGCATGACTGACTCCAGGGGTGTTCGAGGGCATGGGGAACCAGGCCCCGGCCTTGCGGGATGGGGTGTATGGGGGGAGGACTGCGGCTCAGGCCTGGATGACCTGGGGACCCAGCAGTGCGTAGCGGCGGGCCTCGGAACTGTGCAGTCCCGTGTCGGTGACGATGGCCTCGAAGTCCGTGACCTGCGCGAAGCGGCAGAAGCTCACGGCACCGAATTTCGTGTGGACGCCGGAGAACACCCGGCGTTTGGCGACTCGCATGACCTCGGCCTTGAGTGCGCCGACGGTGGGGTCGGGGGTGGTGAGTCCGTACTCGCGGGAGATGCCGTTCGCGCCGACGTACGCCAGGTCGATGGCGAAGTCGGCCAGCATGCGGGTGGCCCAGTGGTCGACGGTGGCCAGCGTCCCGCCGCGCACCCGGCCGCCGAGCAGCAGCACGTTGATGTTCTCGGCAGATGCCAGGGCGCCCGCGGTGGACAGCGAGGAGGTGACCACGGTCAGTGGACGGTCGCGGGGGAGTGCGGCGGCGATGAGCTGCGGGGTGTAGCCCTCGTCGATGTAGACGGTCTCGGCGTCGCCGAGGAGTTCGGCCGCGGCGGCCGCGATCCTGGACTTCTCGGGGACGTGCAGGGTGGTGCGGACGGCGAGCGTGGTCTCGAAGCCCGCGCTCTCCACGGGATGGGCACCGCCGTGCGTGCGCCGGACCAGCCCGTGGCTCTCCAGCAGGTTCAGATCGCGCCGCACGGTCTCCTTGGAGACCTCGAGTTCGATGGCGAGCTCTCCGACGTCCACGGATCCGTCACGGCGTGCCGTATCCAGGATTCCGCGTCTTCGTTCCTCGGCGTCCACGGCGACACCTCCGTTTCACGGCTCCGCAAATTTGTGCCCGAATGGGCGGCATTCCGGAGCCCGGCCCGTTCGGGCTCTGGTGGCCAAATTTGTACAAGCGGATTGCCGTTACTGACCAGGCTCGTCGTAGCGCAGTTCGTGACCGAATATGCCCGTTTTTCGGAGCGAGGGGCCCTGGTTGATGCGGTGGAGGGCCCCGGGAGGGGCAAGCCGGTGCCTGTTAGCCGACTGAATTGTGTCCGCTTGTTGCCCGTTTGCCGGATGGATCAGGACACCGGAGCGGAGCCGACGCGGAAATCCGGCGGAGATCGCGCCGATGACAGTGGCTACTGTGGCCGCCGTAAAACCACTCGATGCGATCTGCAGAAGTCACGCCCCCTTTGGCCCGGCGATCGCCGTCTGCAGGCGGTTGAGCTGATCCTGGTCCGCGCGGGGAGGAAGCGAAGAGATGGGCAAGATCACCGGCAGGACGGTTCTGATCGTCGGCGCCTCGTCCGGTATCGGAGCCGAGGTGGCCCGCCAACTGGCCCCGGGCGGCAACCGACTCGTGGTGGTGGCGCGGCGGGCTCCCGAACTGGCCGGCGTGGCCGAGGCCGTCCGGGCCGCCGGCGGCACCTGCTTGGACATCACAGCCGATGCCCTGGATGCGCGGGCGGCCGCCGATGTGGTGGCGTCCGCCGTCACGGCGTTCGGATCCGTCGACATCGCACTGCTGAACGCCGGCCAGGGCCCGGACATGTCCATGGACGACGTCAGCACGGATGACGTTTCACGGATCATGGCGCTGAACTACGACGTCGTGGTCAACTACCTGATCCCCTTGATCAAACAGATGAAGCGGCAGCCCCACGGCGGCCTTATCGCCCACACCAACTCGCTCGCTGGGCTGATGGGGATCCCACGGCAAGGCCCCTACTCGGCGGCGAAGGCAGCAGCGCGCACCCTGATCGACGCCGCCCGCGTCGAACTGGCTCCGCAAGGCATACGGTTCACCACGATCCACCCCGGCTTCGTGGCGACCGACCGGGTCGGCGCGGATGGACTGCCCAAGCCCTTCCAGATCAGCCAGGAACGCGCAGCTCGGTATGTAATACGCGCCCTGGAAAGGGAACCGGCCAACTCCCACTTCCCCTGGACCACTGCCACACTGGTCCGCGCGCTCCGCATCCTGCCCGCATCGATGTCATCCCTGGCACTGAGGGCCATGGCCTCCCGGTGAGATGGGCAACCGGGGCTCAGGCGAACCACGGCCAACAGTCTCCGGACAGCGAAAGAGCCGCTCACCCGAACCTTCGACTCCCGCACCATGCGCGTTGTCAGGCCAGTCCTATTCGCGTGTGACGGTCCTGCCCAGCCACGGCCTGAGGCTCTGCTGCACGGCCCTCAGCACCTCACCCGGGGAGAGCTCATCGGCCCGCTAGATCACCACGAGGCCTCGTCCTCTGCGCGATGGGTGGATCGCGGCTGGACGTAGCCAAACGGAGAGTCAGTTCGGAGGAGCGGCGCGTATGCCCGCGTGAGCCGAGCGTTTCGGGTGATCGCGCCCTGGGGCTTGGACGGGGCGAACGGCCCCGTCGTCGCCCGCACGGCCCTTTGGCCCGGACGTCATGGCGGTCCCGTGGTCGTGCCTGGCCGCAGGTTCGAGTCCTTAGCAGGAGCCACAAAACATGGCTGGTCGTGCGCGCGGCGCTGACCTGCTGATGTCTTCGATGAGTTCGGTTGACATGCTGGAAGACCGGGGTGCCGACAATGCGGTCTCGCTGCTGCGTTGTCGCCCATCAAGAGCCGGTCGCTCACGTTTGGGGGGCATGACTTGAACCCTGGCCGCGATCCGTCCATTCCTGGTCTCCTCCAGGATGGCCATCTGGTGGACTCGGCAGCATCCCCGAGGCGGCTGCCGCGGCGTTCGCCGTGGCAGCCGCCAAACGAGTATTCAGCACCCGGGCGATGGCTTCGCTACTTGTGGGCCGCGGTGGCCGCGAGGCGGGCAAGACCACACCCCAAACGCCGCACAAGTACGCTGACTTCCCGGTAGGTCAAGGAGGACGTGTTCTGGGCCGACCGGAACTTCTCCGACGACCTGCGGGCCGCCGCCGTCAAGGTCCCCGAGGCCCTCGACGACCTGCAGGCGTCCTTCATCGAACCCACCACCGGCGCGCTGCGCTCGATCCTGGCCAACCCTCCGAAGATCGGCGACAGGGTCCTCATCATGGGCACCGGCCCGATCGGCATCATCGCCGGCAGCGTCATCAAGCGCCTGCTCGCCCCGAACCAGGTGGTGTCCGTGGACGCGAACCCGGTGCGCAACCGGCACGCCGAGGAGCACTTCTCCGAGCGGGCGTACCTGCCGGAGGAGCTCATCGCCGAGGTCGCGGAGAACACCTTCGACTACGTCTTCGACGCCCTGCCCACCGTCAAGGTCGACGACGAGGAGAAGGATCCCCGGCGGGTGGCGATGCGCCGGCTGAAGCCCAAGGGCCGCTATGTGCTGTACGGGGCCTCGCAGGAGATGCAGAAGTTCGACACCTGGCTGATGCTCGCCAAGGGCATCAACATCACCGCTTCCCCGTTCGACGTCACCGCGTTCCCGATGCACCACTCCGCGAACGTGATCCAGGCGGCCATGCAGATGCTGGTGTCGGGCATCGTCGACGGCAAGCGCCTGCTGTCCACCGTGCACAGCTTCGACGACTACGACGGCCTCGTCGAGATCTTCAAGAACTACCGCAGTACGACCGATCTCAAGACGATCGTCGACTTCCGCGCCGCCTGAACGGTTTCGGATAAGTCAGGGTCCCCCTCGCTCTAGCGAAGCCGAGAGCGGGGGAGCGACCAGCCACGACGATGCCGCAGACGACCGACGGCACATCACCGCCCCGCGGCGGAGTCGGCCGTATCGACATGCGGCTCCGCCGCCGGGCAGCGCAGCCCCCGGAGCGCTCAGCACCTCCCCCGCACACGCTGCCGAACCCGGTGGGCGCCCTGTCCCCGCCGCGTCCGCCGGGTTCGGCCCCTGGAGAAGGGAACAGGACGTGGACACACCCAGGATCCGCCACCCCGCGCAGCCGGACGCCGAGTTCGTCGTCGTCGCCAATCGTCTCCCGGTTCACCTGGTGGCGAGGGGCACACGGACTCCCCGCGCTGGCGGCGCAGCCCCGGAGGGCTGGTCAGTGCTCTGGAGCCCATCCTGCGCGCCCGGCGGGGCGCCTGGGTGGGGTGGGCCGGCACCACCGAGAGCACCCCTGCCGCCTTCCCCGACCAGGACCTGCGCCTGCACCCCGTGCCCCTCGACGCCGACGAGCACAGGGACTACTACGAGGGATTCTCGAATGCCGCACTGTGGCCGCTGTTCCACGACGTGGTGGCGCCGCCCGACTTCGACCGGATGTGGTGGCGCAGCTACCACCGGGTCAACCAGCGGTTCGCGGAGCACGCGGCGGCCATCGCCGGTCCGGGAGCCACCGTCTGGATCCAGGACTACCAGCTGATGCTGGTCCCGGCGCTGCTGCGCGCCCTGCGTCCCGACCTGCGGATCGGCTTCTTCCTGCACATCCCCTTTCCGCCCCCCGAGCTCTTTCTCCAGCTTCCCTGGCGCACGGAGATCGTGGAGGGGCTGCTCGGCGCGGACCTGGTCGGCTTCCAACTGCCGGGTGGTGCACAGAACTTCCTGCGGTCGGTGCGCCGCCTGAGCGGCGGTGAGAGTGTGAGCCGCCCGCACGGTACGTCCGTGCTGGGAGCGGTGCGGCTGCCGGGCCGGGAGGTCCGCGTCGGCGCGTTCCCGATCTCGATCGACGCTGCCGGCCTGGAGGAACTGGCTCGCAGCGAAGCCGTTCAGGAGCAGGCCCGGCGGATCCGCCGTCAACCGGGCGACGGTAGAAGGATCATGCTGGGCGTCGACCGGCTCGACTACACCAAGGGCATCGACCAACGACTGCGGGCCTTCGAGGGACTCCTGGCCGACGGCCGGGTCAGCGCGCGGGACACCGTCCTGGTGCAGATCGCCACGCCCAGCCGGGAGGGCGTCGAGCACTACCGGCGGCAGCGTACGCGGATCGAGGCCCAGGTAGGGCGTATCAACGGGACGTTCGGGCAGGTCGGCCAGGTGCCGGTCCACTACCTGCACACCACCGTCGACCGCACCGAACTCGCCGCGTTCTACCGGGCCGCCGATGTCATGCTCGTGACGCCGCTGCGTGACGGTATGAACCTGGTCGCGAAGGAGTTCGTCTCCGCCCGCCCCGACCTGGACGGCTCGCTGGTGCTCAGTGAGTTCGCCGGCGCGGCCCACGAACTCACCCAGGCGCTCCTGGTGAACCCGCATCATCTCGCCGAACTCCAGGATGTCATGACCACCGCCCTGCACCTGGGCGAGGCGGAGCGCAGGCTCCGCATGCGGGAGCTGCGCCGTCACGTGCGTGAACGGGACGTCCACCACTGGGCCCGTTCGTTCCTCACGGCGCTGGCAGGTTCCGGCCCCGGACTGCTGCCCGCGGACGCGGACGCCGACGAAGCGCCACCGCGCGCGAGCGTCGCCTGACACCTCGACCACGACGGACCACGACGCCTCGACGACAAGGACGCAGACACCATGACCGCTCCGCCCCCGCGTGTCCGCAAGGCCGTCATCCCGGCCGCCGGACTGGGCACACGCTTCTTGCCCGCGACGAAGGCAACACCGAAGGAGATGCTGCCGATCGTCGACAAGCCCGCAATCCAGTACGTCGTCGAAGAAGCGGTCGCCGCCGGCCTGGATGACGTCCTCATGGTCACCGGCCGTGGAAAGCGCGCCCTTGAGGACCACTTCGACCGCAATGCCGAACTGGAGGCGGTCCTCACAGGCAAGGGCGACACCGCCCGGCTCGACCTGGTCCGCGCCTCGACCGACCTCGCCACCGTCCACTACGTCCGCCAGGGCGACCCGCGGGGGCTGGGACACGCGGTGCTGTGCGCGGCCCCGCACGTCGGCGCCGAACCCTTCGCCGTACTGCTCGGTGACAACCTGATCGACCCCGCCGATCCGCTCCTGTCGTCCATGACCGCCGTACGGGAGGAACTCGGCGGCAGTGTGATCGCCCTGATGGACGTCGGTGCCGAGCACATCAACCGGTATGGCTGTGCGGCGGTTGAGTCCGCCGGGCGGGACGGCCTCGTGCGAGTGACCGACCTGGTCGAGAAACCCGAGGCCGGCGAGGCCCCCAGCGCTCTCGCCGTCATAGGACGCTACGTCCTCGACCCGGCCGTATTCGAGGTCCTCGCCAAGACCGAACCCGGGCGCGGCGGCGAGATCCAACTCACCGACGCCCTGCGCACCATGGCGCGTGACCCCGAGATCGGCGGCCCGGTCCACGCGGTGGTCTTCACGGGCCACCGCTACGACACCTGCTACCGCGGCGAGTACCTGCGCGCCACCGTCCGGCTCGCCTGCCGACGCGAGGACGTCGGCCCGGAGTTCCGCACCTGGCTGCAGACCTTCGTCGCCCGCGACCTGGCCGCGTAACCAACCCGTTTGTCCCAGACTTCGTTCGAGGAGGCGCCGTAACCCATGCCCGCCGGCACCCGAGAGCTCGACTTCACCCGCGCCATGGCCCGTGTCCCGGGGCCCGTGGTCGTCACCACCACCGTCGACGAGACCGGCCGCCGCTGGGGATTCACCGCGAGTTCCTTCGTCTCCCTGTCCCTGACCCCACCCCTGGTGACGGTCAGCCTGGACAAGAAGGCCAGTACGCACGCCGCCTTCGTCGCCGCCGACCAGTTCATGGTCAACGTACTGGCCCATGACCAGTCCGACATCGCCCGGCGCTTTGCGACGTCGGGCGTCGACCGGTTCGCCTCCGGCGACACGGTCCCGCTCGAACGGGGGCTGCCCGGCATTCCCGAGGCGGTGGCCCGGCTCGTGTGCCGCATGCACGACGTGGTGGACGGCGGTGACCACAGCATGCTCATCGGCCAAGTGCTGCACTGCGTCACACCCGTCGACCGGGACGCGCTGGTGTACGTCGACCGCGGCTTCGTCAGCCCGGCCGGCTCCGCGCCCGAAGTGGCCCGTGCCCGCTGAAGCCGGGCCGGGTGAGGGAGCACCGCGGCCGAGGATCGCGATCCTTGGGACGGCGCATCCCCACCTGCCCGACCACCTCCGCGCGCTCGCCGGGCGCGCGGAGGTGTGCGCCGTGCATCCCGGCCGGCTCAGGCCCGAAACCTGCCTTCGGCACGCCGGACTCCGTGGTGTGCCGGAGGCCGCCGATGTGGCATCCGCACCGGCACACGCGCAGCTTGCCCTGGTGTGCTCCGCCACCGCCGAACACGCTGAACTGCTCGGGGCCGTAACGCGGACGGGCACACCGGTCCTGGTGGAAAAGCCCCTCGCCGCCACCGCCGCGGAGACGGCCGAACTCGCGCACACCCTCACCGCGGCCGGTGCCCGGGTGACGTTGGCGATGTTCCTGCGTCGTGCTCCGTCGCTGTGCCGGGCCCGGGAGCTCCTGGCGGACGGGCGTCTGGGCCAACTCGTCGCGGGAGACGCCTGGTTCACCCATCCGGGCCTCCTGGACGGACTCTTCTCCGACAACGGCGCGCCATGGATGCTCAGTCCGTCCTGGGGCGGCCGAGGTGCCTTCGCGGATCTGGGGATCCATCTCGTCGACCTGCTGCGCTGGCTGTGCCCAGAGGCCCGCCTGACGGTGCGCGCCGCCTCGCTCCGCCCCCTCCCGGCGGGCGGACCGGGGGATGCCGGGGGCACGGCGCTCCTGGAGTGGGGCTCGACGCCCGTGGCCCTGCATGCGGGGTGGTCGTCACGCCCCGGCGGCATCCGTCTGCGTCTTGAGGGGACGCGGGGAACGCTCCAGGTGCACGGCGGTGAGCTGACGCCGGCGCGGGAGGACGGAGTGCTGACGGAGGCTCATCGGCCACCGGCTGCGGGTGATGCGACGACCGCCTTTCTGGCCGACCGGGCCCAAGAGGACCAGGAAGGCGCAGGGGTGGCCGACGCGGTGGCATGCGCACGCGTGCTGGAAGCGGTCGCCGAGGCTGCCGTATGACGATGGTTCAGGAACTCGTCTCCGACGCGTGCTTGGTCCGCCACGTGGTCTTCTTGGCCTGGTTCCCGCAGGTGTCCATGGAGCACCAGCGCCGGTTGCCCGGGCGGGACGTGTCGAGGAACCAGGCGGCGCAGGCCGGCCCGGCGCAGGCGCGGACCCGCTCCAGTACGGGGGATGTCGCCAGGGTCAGCGCATCGCGGGCGATGTCGGCGAGAACCGCGCCGACCGGGTCGGCCGCGGTGTAGGTCAGCGCGCCGTGTGCGTCGAGCACCGGCACCGGCGGCGCCGCGTCGGCCGCCCGGTTCAGCCGCGCGCGGTCGTCCGCGGGGCATCCGGCGGGGCCGCTGTCGCCGCGGGCCGCGGTCAGGAGCGCATGCACGGCCTCCCGTACCTCCCGCGCCCGGTGCAGCACGGCCTGAGACGGGACCGGCACGACGGTGCCGTCGGGATACGGGCCCAGCTGGACGACCCAGGCGGACAGGGCCTCGGGGGTGTCCAGCTCCTCGGTGGCACCGTCCAGGCCGCGCAGCCGCAGGGTGCGCATGAAGTCCAGGCAGAGCCGTCCGGAGCCACTGCGGAAGCGGGAGACCGGTGGTGCGGGGGAGACAGCCATGCGAAACAGCCTACTGCGGAACCGGTTTAACTGGTACGTTGAAGGAACCGGTTAAACCGGTTCCTGGTGGCGAGTCGTCACCTCCCTCTTTCGTCCCTTCCTTCCTCTCCTGCTCGAGGTGTGTGTCGTGGCTCCAGGCGTTTCCTCCGCTGCGCCGCCGGCGTTGAGCCGGCCCCTGATCCTGCTCCTCTCCGTCGCCTGCGGCATCGCGGTGGCCAACATCTACTTCCCCCAGGCGATCAGCCCGCTGATCGCCGACGACCTGCATGTGCGCCCCTCCTCCGCGGCCGTGGTTGTCACCTGCGCCCAGCTCGGCTACGCCGCGGGCATCTTCCTGCTGGTCCCCCTCGGCGACCGGCTCCGCCACCGCGGACTGGTCACCACCCTGCTGCTGGTGACCTGCGCGGGGCTCGTGCTCGCCGGGACGGCCACCTCCCTGACGGTCCTCGCCGTCGCCAGCGCCCTGGTCGGCCTGACCACGGTCGTGCCGCAGATCCTCATCCCCATGGCGGCCGGCCTGACCGACCCGGAGCGCCGCGGCGCAGTCACCGGAACCCTGCTCTCCGGCCTGATCGGCGGGATCCTGCTGGCCCGCACCTTCTCCGGCACCCTGGGCGAATGGCTGGGCTGGCGCGCCCCCTACCTCGTCGCCGCAGCCATGGTGCTGATCCTCACCCTCGCGCTGGCCACCGCCCTCCCGCACACGACGCCCAGCACCGACCAGCGCTACCCGGCGCTCCTGGCGGCCTCCCTGCACCTGCTGCGCACCGAACCGCTGCTGCGCCGCTCCTGCCAGTACCAGATCCTCGTGTTCGCCGCGTTCAGCGCCGCCTGGACCGCACTCGCCCTGTTCATCACCGGCCCGCACTACGACCTGGGAACCCCGGCCGTGGGCGTGCTCGCCCTGGTCGGCGCGGCCAGCATGTTCGCCACGCCCATCGCCGGCCGGCGCACCGATCGGCGCGGCCCCGACGCCGTGAACCTGGTGTGCATGCTCGGCGCCATCGCGGCGGGGGCGCTGCTGCTCACCGGTCGCCTGGGCGGCGCCGTCGGGCTGGTGGGCCTGGGCGCGGGGATGCTGCTGCTCGACGTGGCCATGCAGTCCGGTCAGGTCGCCAACCAGGCCCGCATCTTCGCCTTGCGACCGGAGGCCCGAGCCCGGCTCAACACCGCGTACATGACCTGCGCCTTCCTGGGCGGCAGCGCCGGTTCATGGCTCGGTGTCCGCGCCTATTCCGCCTTCGGCTGGAACGGCGTGTGCGGCCTGGTCGTACTCCTGGCCGGTCTGGCCCTGCTCCGTCACGTCCTGCGAAGCCGGGAGGTCACCGCCGACGCAGACGCACGAGTGCCGGCGCCCGCCGGGAAGGACGGCGTGCCCGCCGGACGCTGAAGCACGCCCTTCCTGCACCGCTCACCGGGCCGACCGCGACGGCCGGAACGGCCCGGTTTCTGTCCCATGCCACCGCGGACGCACGGCGGCGTACGGCCGCTGTCGCATCTGCCGCCGCACATCGAAACGTCAATGCACACGGTAAGGAGTTGCCATGGCCGAGAACCTCTGCCGGAAGAGCACGACCTGGGGTGTGACCACGACCACGGGCGCGGGCGCCCATGCCCGAGAGGCGGTTGCGAAGTGAGCCAGTGGGACTACGTGATCGTCGGGGCCGGCTCGGCGGGATGCGTGCTCGCCGACCGGCTCAGCGCGGACGGCACAGCGCGGGTGCTCCTGATCGAGGCTGGTACCGGGACTCCGGAGACCCGCCCCGAAGTTCAGGTGCCGATCCTCTTCCCGCGCCTCTTCGGCTCGGACCTGGACTGGAACTTCGCGACGGTCCCGCAGCGCGGCCTTGCCGATCGCACCATTCCGATCCCGCGCGGGAAGGCGGTCGGCGGCTCCTCGGTGATCAACGCGCAGTTGTGGACCCGTGGGCATCGGGCGGACTACGACGCCTGGGCCGAGAAGGGGCTGGAGGGCTGGAGCCACGACGACCTCCAGCCCTACTTCGAACGGGCCGAGCAGCGGATCAGCCTGACCGGCCTGCGCCATCCCCTGCCGGTGACCCCGGCATTCGTCAACGCCTGCGCGCACCTGGGGCACGCCCCGGCGGCCGAGGTCCAGGAAGGCTACGCCCTGGCTCGCGCGACACACCGCGACGGCCTGCGGCACAGCTCGGCGGACGCCTACCTCACTTCGGCCCGCGAACGGCCGAACCTCACCGTGCGGGCGGACACGCTCGTGCGCCGCGTGGTGTTCGAGGGCACGCACGCGGTCGGGATCGAGATCGAAGCGGAGTCGGGAACCGAGACCGTCCGCGCAGAGCGCGAGGTGATCCTCGCGGCCGGAGCCGTGGGGAGCCCGCATCTGCTGCTGCTGTCAGGCGTGGGCCCAGCCGAGGAACTGTCCCGGCACGGTGTCCCGCTCGTACAGGACCTGCCCTCGGTGGGCCGCGATCTGACGGACCATCTGCTCGTCCCGCTCGCTTTCGAGGCGCAGGGCTTCTTCTCGCCCGGTGCGAACGCTTCGTCCGAGCAGATCACCCAGTACCTGCGGGACCGCCATGGCACCCTGGATTCGATCATCTCCGAGGCACTGCTGTTCCTGCGCACGCGCGACGAACTCGATGCTCCGGACATCGAAGTGGTCCACCTTGTGGTACCTCTGGGCGAGCACCAGCGGCCTGCCGCGCATGGACTGGCGCTGGGTGTGATCCTTCTGCGACCGCGCAGCCGTGGCGCGATCACTCTGCGCAGCGCCGATCCGCACGACGCCCCCCTGATCGACCCCGGCTACCTGTCCGACGAGGCGGGAGACGACTTGGCGACGCTGGTGGCGGGCATACGCGCGGCACAACAGGTCCTGCAGCAGCCGGACTTCGCGCAATGGACGGGCAAGCCTCTCACGGATGGAGCGTTGTCCGAGGAGATCGACGACATCACGGCCTACATCCGTACGACGGGAGGCAGCATCCACCACCTCGTGAGCACCTGCCGGATGGGTGTGGACGACCACTCCGTCGTCGACCCGACGTTCGCGGTCAGGGGCCTGACGGGCCTGCGTGTGGTGGACGCCTCCACGATGCCGAGCATCGTACGGGCCCACACGCATGCTCCTGTGACCATGCTGGCCGAACGGGCCGCGGACGTGCTCCTGGAACAGCGCTGACCAGGCCAGAACACCCGCAGTCCCGGCTCTGATCTGCTCAGGGCCGGGACGCTCCTCTGAGCTGCGGAGCGAACCAACAGGAAGGGACCACCTCTGCCGGCGGGCACCGCCTCGGCGCGCCCGGCTGACCCCGGGCCGGCTCACCCCAACCCGGCCGGGCCCCAGAGGCCGACCCACAGGTCACCCGCCCGTCCCTCGGGCCTCTCCACCCGTGAGCTCAGGACACCGAGCGGTGTCTCCGCCTCCATGAGCCGCCCCGACCAGCAATCCCCCGGCTGGTCGGGGCTTCCCAGGCAGGTCGAGTCTCCCGCGCCGGGAAGACGCCGCCACGGACCAGCCATGTTCTGGGTGCCCCACCTGGGACTCGAACCTGCGGCGGGTCCGCGTGACGGACAATTCCTGGATCAGGCGCTTTGACCTGCGGTTTCTTCCGCGCCGGTGGCCTGCGTTACGAGTGCGACGCAGCCGGCCGAACCGTGCTGCGCCAGAAGACCCGCCTTTCCCGTAAACCCGACATCTGGCGCTACCTCTACGACCCGCTTGGCCGACGCACGGCCAAGCAACGCCTCGACGGCAGCGCAGCCGTCGTGGAACAGGTCGATTTCGCAGGGACTGGCAAGCGAACGTCGCCGATCAGTCGACGTAGACGTACTGATTGAGCACCCAACGCGACAGATGTGTCAGGGGCGTGGGGCCCACTTGGATGTTCCGAGGGTAACGATCACTCCGCTGATCTGGGTTTTTTGCGCTGATTGGCGTTGAAGCGCGCTTTCTTCTGACGATTCCCGCACGTGTTCATGTCACACCATTTGCGGGTGCGACTTTGGCTGGTGTCGAAGAAGGCGGCTTGGCAGGTTGGTGATGCACACAAGGCCAATTTTCCGTCTCGTTCGCCCGCGATGATGCTGATCGCGTCGGCGGCGATCACGCCGAGGGCATCTTCCACGCAGGAAGCCGAGCTGAGCCGCCATCGCCGCTTACCCTCGGGCGTCAGGATCGCCGCGGCCCGGCCCTGAGCGCTGCAGTCATTGATGACTTGGACAGCAGACGCAGGGAGAGCTTCCTGGAGCGCGGCCGCTGTCGCGGCGGCGTGAATCGACTCCCTCAGTTCCCGGGCGAGGTCGAGCTGGGCAGTGGTGCAGGAGTCCACGGCGAGGCCGTTCACTGCCAGCCAGTCGACGAGTCGGTGCGGCGTGGGAATGCGCTCCACAGCGTCGCCATGACGCTCCGACAGAGTCCCCGTGAAGCTGGTCGCCAGCACGTTACCGAGGCGGAAGTCGGGGAAGCCAGCACGCATGGAACCACCTTAGCCGGTTGCAGCGTGGCTCGGACAGCTGCTAGAACCGCCTTAGACGGTTCGCAATAGGTCGTAGCCGATTCCGCGATGGCCAGGAGGTCTCATGCCCCGTCCAACCAGCGACGTGCAAGCATTTGAAGCCCACGCAACTGACGCTGACCTCGACGATCTGCGCGCGCGACTGGCCGCGGCGCGACTGCCGGAGACTGAGACGGTCTATCGCGCCCCGCCCGACCCTCGCCGGTGGGAACAGGGCGTTCCTCTCGCCGACCTCGTCGATGTCGTGAACTACTGGCGCACCGGGTACAACTGGCGGTCGTTCGAAGCGCGCCTTGACCGGATCGGCCAGTTCCGCACGACCATTGATGATCTGGGAATCCACTTCCTGCACCGCCGATCCGCGCGCGCAGACGCCACTCCTCTGCTCTTGACGCACGGCTGGCCGGACAGCATTGCCCGGTTCATCGACGTAGTGGACGAGCTGGCAGATCCGAAAGATGCAGACGCGCCGGCGTTCCACGTCGTGGTCCCGTCGCTGCCAGGCTTTGGTTACAGCGACAAGCCGGCCACCACCGGGTGGGGAACCGAAAAGATCGCGGCCGCATGGGTGGAGCTGATGGGAAGGCTCGGCTACAGCAAGTTCGCAGCCCACGGGGGCGACTGGGGAGGCAATATCACCACGGTTCTCGGCGGCAGGTTCCCGGCGCACGTTCTCGGCATCCACACAACGTTCGCGGAGGGTCCGCCCGGGCTGACAACGGACGGGCTGACGGCGGTCGAGCGCAGGTGGGCCGAGGAAACCCGCGATTTCTGGCGCCACCGCGCGGCGTACGCGAAGCAGCAGGCGACCCGACCGCAGACCATCGGCTACTCGCTCGTCGACTCACCGGTCGGGCTTCTTGCCTGGATCCTCGACAAGTTCGCCGAGTGGTCGGACACCGAAGACAGCCCGTTCGAGACGATTTCCAGAGACAGGGTTCTTGACGACGTCACCTTGTATTGGCTGACGCGGACCGGCGCATCATCGGCCCGCATTTACTACGAAAGCCACAACTCGCTGGATCCCGAACTTCGGGTCGACGTTCCGTCAGCAATCACTATGTATCCCCGCGACGTCGAGAAGTGTCCGCGCCCCTGGGCGCAGGAGCGGTACCGGCAGATCGTCCGATGGGGGTCGCCCGAAATCGGGGGACATTTCCCGTCGCTGGAGGTTCCCGAGTATTTCGTCAAGGACCTGCAAGAAGGCCTCGCGGCAGTACTGGCCGCCAATCGGTGAACGCGGCTCGGCGAGCTGCTGGTTGGTAGTGGTGCTGCTTCCGTGGGTTGCTGCTCCTGGCGACCGCCGCTCGTCGCTTCGCGCCGGGTGGACCTGGACAGCATGGTCACCGTCCGGTTCAGCTTGGAGGACACGGAGAAGGCGCTCAACGCCGACAACCTTCCAGGCAACCTCAAGACGATGGTGGTGCTCTGAATGGGAGTTCTCGACAAGTTCTCGCTGAGCGGTCGCAAGGCCCTGGTCACCGGAGGCAATCGCGGGCTGGGGCAGGCTTTCGCCACGGCACTCGCCGAGGCGGGCGCCGACGTGGCGATCGCGGGCCGCGACGCCGAACGCACGGCGCTCGCCGTGGAACAGGCGGCCGGCCACGGGCTTCAACTGCACCCGATCACCGCCGACATCACCGACGACGCGGACGTACGGTGGATGACCGGCGAGGCGCTCGACGTACTCGGCGGCCTCGACATCCTCGTCAACAACGCCGGTACCTGCTTCCACAACGACTCCTGGCACACCACGGACGAGGAGTGGGCGCAGGTCTTCGACCTCAACGTCCGTGCGCTGTGGAAGTGCAGCCTCGAGGCCGCACGGCACATGAAGGAATCCGGCGGCGGATCCATCGTCAACATCGGCTCCATGTCGGGTCTCATCGTCAACCGGCCCCAGTGGCAGCACGCGTACAACGCCTCCAAGGCGGCCGTGCACCACCTCACGAAGTCCCTCGCGGCCGAGTGGGCCGCCGCCGGGATACGCGTCAACGCGGTCGCCCCCGGCTACGTCAAGACGGACATGGCACCGGTCGACCGGCCGGAGCTGCGCCGCCACTGGATCGAGGACGCACCGCAGCAACGCTACGCACTGCCCGAGGAGATCGCGCCGGCCGTCGTGTTCCTCGCCAGTGACGCGGCGTCGTTCATCACGGGCTCGGTCGTCGTGGCCGACGGCGGATACACCGTCTACTAGCCGCATCCGCCCCGCGGACATCTCACGTATCGAAGCTGCTCGAGTCCGGTGGCTTGTCCACATCGTGCTGCCGAGCCCAGCTCATGCTGGACGCCATCGTCATGGCCTTCGCCGCCCCTCTGCACGCGACCCACGAGCAGATGCAGGCCCGGCACACCGATATGCAGAGACAGGGGTGCCGGGCCCGATCAGGCAGACGGCGTCATGCGTTCGGGTCGAACGGGATGCCCGACGGCATGGAGTGGGCGAGGCCGTATTCGAAGTCTCCGTCCTTGATCTTGATGGTGGCCGCGCCGAAGTCGGCGCTCAGGAGCTTGTCGCGATACCCGGCGGGGTAGCCGTTCCACCCGACGAGGCGCGGGTAGAACCAGCCGCCGGTGGCGTTCTCAGCAGGCTCGTCGTTGGTGTTGGCGAAGCGGAAGTCGTGGGTGGAGACGCCGTCCTTGTGGTAGACGATCTTCGGGTGGGTGCCGTCGAAGCGCACGGCCGAGGCGGCCGCCACCTGGTAACTGCTGTGCTGGGACACCGACACGTACTGCACCTGGTTGTTGCTGATCCACACCACGACGTGCTCCCAGTCGTGCCGGTGCCCGATGGCCGCCGGACCGAGCGTCGCCTGGTCCTTCTCGAAGTAGCTGGCGTACATCACGGCGCACCAGCCGTTGTTGCACTTCTCGCGTGAGTACGTGTTGGCGTTGGCCAGTTGGGCGTAGTCGTGGCAGTGGCCGTTCACGTCGCCGCCGAGTGCCAGACCGGGGTTGATGGTGCCGTCGGCGCCGATGGCCGCGGTGGCGTAGCAGCCGTCGCCGTCGTAATCGTAGGCAGGAGAGAAGGTCTGCTCCAGGCCGTCGGCGTTCTGGGGCAGCAGCGTCAGCACGTTGGCACTCGCCTGGGTAGGGAGGGCCATGACGAGAGCCAGCGCGCCGAGAGCGGCGGCAAGTGCCGTCCTGCGGGGCCTTCTTGCCGCGAGCAGTGGGTTGCGCACGTCAACTCCTACGGGTAGCTGGTCAGGTTGGCGACATTGGTGCCGGAGTTGGACGGGCCGCCGGTGTTGTTGACGACGTGGCTGATGGTGCCCGTGCCGCCGAGCGAGACCGTCACCATGCTGGTGAAGCGGATGCCCGGGGTGTTCGGCGCCTCGATGGCGTGCGCGGCGACGACACCGGGGTTGACGTTGAAGTAGCAGTAGCTGCCGAGGCCGTAGGCCTGGTGACTGGTGACCGAGTCGGCGACCTTGTAGGCGGCGTAGCCCTGGGTGGAGCCGTTCATCCAGGCGGACTGGTTCGGTGGGTCGTACGGCATCTCGTTCTGGAAGAAGTACGTGCGGCCGCCGTTGCCGTTCCAGACGGTCTGGTACTTCTGGAAGTGCTCCACGAACAGGCCGTACATGGTGACGTCGTCGCCGTTGACGATCAGTCCGGTGTCCGCGGTGTTGCTGGTCCAGCCGACGCCGCTGCCGTGGTCGGCGCGCCAGATCCACATGTGGTCGCCGATGACGTTGTCGCTGTTGACGACGAGGCTGGTGGTCGCCTTGCCGACGCCTGCGCCGCCGACCCGGAAGTACACGTCGTGCAGGGAGGTCGGGTCGCCCGCGTGGGAGGCGGAGGAGCCGGTCGGCCCGACCTCCAGCAGGGAGGGCGAGTTGGTGGTGCCGGCGTCGAACAGCAGGCCCGCGATCTTCACGCCGTCGACGTCGGCGACCTTCATCGCGGTGATGCCGTTGTCGGGGACGAAGGTGGCCAGGCCCAGGCCGAGGACGACCGTGTCGGCGCGATTGATCTGCAGGGTCTGGTCGAGGTGGTAGACACCTGGGGTGACCAGGAGGTTCTTGCCCGCGGCGAGCGCCGAGTTGATCTGGGCGGCGGTGGCGCCCGGCTTCACGACGTAGAAGCTGTCCAGCGAGAGCGAGCTGCCCGAGGCGCCGTTCGCCCAGCTGGTGCCCGAGGAGTTGGAGCGCACGGACGGCACGAACACCTGGTAGGCGCCGGATCCGTCGACGTACAGGAACGGCTTCTCTCGGGAGACCGGGCTCTGGGCGACCGTGGTGTAGGGCGGGTTGGGGAAACTGGTGGCCGGGACGCCCGTGCTGCCGGTGAAGACCATGTTCCAGTTGGAGCCGGTCCAGCTGCCGAGCTGGGAGTTGCGGGTCAACCACTGTTGCTGCGAACCGGAGTTGACCTGGCCGTCGATCCTGCTGTCGGCGATGAGACCACCGCTGGACCAACCGCCGTCGTCCAGGGCGAGGTTGCCGCGCAGATGCATCCGGCGGTACGGCGCCGCCTGTGAGACCGCCCAACGGTCGCTGCCGCCGGTCGGGTTGACCGAGAGGTTCTCCGCGCCGCGCCAGAAGTTCTGGGTGGCGTTGCCCTGGAACCAGTCGGCCTCGGCGTGTACCGCACCGTTGATCGTCACCGCGTCGGGGGACAGCCCGAGGCCCAACACCTGGGTGTAGAAGCCGACGTTGACGTCCGCGCTGTAGGCGCCGGGCTTGAACAGCACGGCGTAGCGCTGCGAGCCGAACTGGTTGGTCTCCTGCTGCTGGAAGATCGAGTTCAGCCTGCTCTGGATCGTCGACGAGGACATCGAGGAGTCGAAGACGACCACGTTGGGACCGAGGTCGGGGTTGGCGGCCGACTGGGTCACGGGGACCACCTGGAAGCGCTGGGCGGCGGTGCCGTTGCAGGTGTACTGCACGAACTGCACGCTGTCGGCGGTGGATGCGCCGGGGTCGTCCAGGCACTTGCCGCTGTTGCGGTTGACGAAGTGGTAGGCGCCGCCGCCGTCGTCCACGGGCAGCCACTGCTGGTTGGCTCCGCCGCCGTAACTCCACAGGTGGACCTGCGCGTTGTCGGCGGTGGAGACATCGGCGACGTCCACGACCTGATTGGCGTCGTTGGCGTTGTTGATCCGTACGTATCCGGCGTCGGCGGCGGTGAAGCTCCACCGCTGGGCCGTGGTGCCGTTGCAGCCGTACTGCTGCACGACGGTGCCGTTGGCGGTGGCGGCCGCCTTGGCGTCGAGGCATCTGCCGCTCGCGGCGTTCATGACGGTGGCGAAGCCCGTGGGCAGCGCGGAAGTTGCGGCCCGCGCGGGGGCGCCGGTGAGCAAGGACGCGGCCGTCATGGCCACCAGTACGGCAGCGGCGGATCTGCCGCGGCGCGGTAGGGAAGGCATGGGTTCTCCTAGCCGGAAGCGGGGGGAGAGAAGCAGTGAGGCGGCCGGGATCAGCCGGCGTAGGCGGCGAAGACGCGCGTGTAGTCCCAGTCGGACTGGCCGACTCCGGAGCAGCTGTCGGCGGGGCCGCCGGTGCAGGGGCGGTCGCGGTTGGCGGACCAGAACGTCAGCCGCGCCAGGTGGTGCTGCTGGGCGTAGGCAAGAATGGTGCGGAAGTCGTTGACCGTGACGGTCTCGTTCTGGTCGGTGATCCCGTTCATGGACGAGATGCCCATGTCCCGGTAGGCCTGGTCGTCGCTGTAGCCGTAGGCGTTCTTCAGCGCGTTCTTGAGGCCTTCGGCCGCCTGAGTGGTGAGGTTGCCCATGTTCTGGCCGGCCCCACCGAAGTCGAACGGCATGATGGCCCAGGCGTCCACGGTCAGACCGGAGGACGCGGCGCGGTTGATGAGGCTGGTGTCGGGCCCGCTCTGTCCGGTGCCGATGGTGATGTACACCTTCAGGCCGGGGTTGTTGGCCTTCACCGTCTTCAGCGCGTCCACCGTCCGCTGCTGCACGGTCGGGTTGCTGTAGGCGTCGGCCTCGAGGTCGATGTCGATTGCCTTGAGCCCGTAGGCGTTGATCACCTTCTGGTACGCCGCCGCCAGCTCGCCCGCGCTGGAGCAGGAGCTCTCCAGCTTGTTGCCGCTGTAGCCGCCGAAGGACGGGATGATGTCACCGCCGTTGGTGCGTACGGTGTTGACGGTCTGCTGGTCGACACCCCCGGTAAGGGCCCGGCTGCCGTCCCACTGCGGATTGCAGTAGCCGTTGCTGAGGACGAAGGCGAGGGTGAACCACTTGACGCCGGTCGCGTTGGTGATCGTGGTCGGGCTGGGCGGGCTGCCCCAGCCGTTGTAGAGATACGGCGCCACGGCCATCGGCGCGGACGGGGTGGTGCCGTCGCCGGCCGCGGGTGCGGTCCACTTCTGGTTGGCCGCGCCGGTGCAGCTCCAGATCTGCGCGCGGGCGCCGTTGGCCGAGGAGTTGTCGGTGACGTCCAGGCACTTGTTGGCCTGCGGGTTGACGATGTCGTGGGCGGCGGTGACCGTCCACTTCTGGTTCGCACCGCCGCTACAGCTCCACAACTGGACCTTGGCGCCGTCGGCGGTTGAATTGCCGGTCACGTCAAGGCACTTGCCGAGGGCGCGGATGGTGCCGTCGCTGCCGACGGTCCACTGCTGGGCTGCGGTGCCGTTGCAGTCGTAGAGCTGTACGGCCGTGCCGTCGGCCGAGTTGGCTCCGGCGACGTCGAGACACTTGCCGGCGAGGCCGGTGATGGTCCCGGTGGCGGCCTGCGCGGGGGAGGCCGTGAGCAGGCCGGTCGACAGGGTGAGGGCGGTGACCGCCAGGACGGCGGATGCAGGGAGAGGTCTCGGTCTGGCCATGGCGGGGCGGCCTTTCGTGGGGGGTAATGCACCCGGGCCGCGTTCAACTCGCGAACGGACCAGTGCATGCATGGGGGTGGGGTCGCCCGGTGAAACTAAAGGTACGGACCACTTACGTCAAGGTGTGAAGTAAGAGTTGAGGAAAGGGAGTTGAGCGGACACCCTGCGTTGCCTTGGCCGGGTGTTGTTGATCTGGAGATCGAGGTGCAGCGCCAAGGGGCCTGCGCGGGCGCGTACTTGGGCCGCAGGAGGTTGCCCTGGTGGAGCTGTGCGGCGAGTGCTTCGGGGTCCGGGGCGCCGGCGTTCCGAGCGAGGTCGGTGAACAGGGCTCGGATCCACGCCCGGCAGGCGTCGGACGCCTCTTCGATGGCGCTGCCGTGACGGCGCGCGGCAGCCGGTCGACCGGGGTGCGGACGCGAGCAGACGTTCCCAGCCGAGTTACTGACCCACGTCACCGAGTGATGCGCCCGCCCGGCGGACTGCCAGCAGCGCCGCGCCGATGTCCGCCACCGCTCGCGGATCGGACAGGGAACGGCCCGCCAGCTCCTCGACCCGGCGCAGCCGGTAGCGGACGGTGTTGGGGTGCACGAAGAGGCTCTGCGCAGCGTCCGCGGCGGAGCCGGCGGCGGCGTACCAGTGCTCCAGGGTCTCCAGGAGACGGGAACGCTCCGCGGCCGGGAGGTCGAGCAGGGGCTGGAGGGCCACCTCCACGAGGTGCGCCGCCTCGGCCGGAGCGGCGGCGACGACCATGGCCAGCGGGTTGTCGTCGAACCGTGCGACGCCGGGGCCGGTGCCCCGGAGGCCGGCCAGAGCCAGACGGGCGAAGCGCAGCGCCCGGGGGGTGTCGCGCAGCGAGTGAAAGCACGGGCTGACGCCCACGCGGGCGCCGGCGCGGCGCAGGATGCGCAGGCAGGTACTCTCCGCCGTCGCCGTGGGCAGTGCGGCCAGACCGATCTGCTGGTCGGGCAGCAGCCGCCAGGCGAAGTGGACCTGGGCCTGACGCAGCGCCGTTTCCGTCCCTGCCAGTGGCTCCTCGCCGGGAGCTTCGGCCGCCGCCACGGCGACCACGTAGGGCCCGCGGTCGGGCAGACCCAGCTCGCGGGCGGCCTCCCACAGCGTGCGGTCGGCGATGACGCCGGTGAACAGCGCCTCCACCAGTGCCGAGCGGCGTGCCTGACGCCGCGAGGTCAGCTCGGCGGTCGTCTCCCGGTAGGCCGCCGCCACCGCCTCCGCGTAGCGGCCGAACAGGGCCCAGATCTCCGCGGACTGGGACACCAGTTGGGCGTCGGTGACCTCGGGATGGGTGCGTGCCTCGGCGAGGATGTCCGTCCACAGGAGCTCGAAGCCGATCCGGTACGCGTGCAGGGTGTCCGCCAGCGGCACGCCCTGCTCGGCGCGGAGGCGGCCGGTCTCCCGGGCCGGGCTCGGGTCCTGCGCGCCCGCGCGGCCGAGCTGCTCCAGGAGCAGGTCCGCGTTGGCGGTGCACGAGCGGCGCAGCGAGTCGAAGGGGATCAGCGCCTCGTCCTTGTAGGCGTCGACGTCCGAGCGGATGCGCTGCGCCATCCGCTCGCCCAGTTCCGGCAGCCTCGCATGAAGCGCCGAGACCACTCCCGAGAGGTTCATTCCCGCAGCGTAACGCCCCTGTTTTGTTCCCGGGAACAATCCGGGAGGGTGGACGGTGTCACACCGCACATAGGCCGTCGCCGCGGACATCTGCACGATGTCGTCAACGTGAACAGCGGATTTCGACGGCGACTTTCGTGGAGGCGGTCATGGCCAATCTGGCGGAGTTCCTGGTGGAGACGGCACGGCGGCAGCCGGAACGCCCCGCGCTGCGACTGGGCGGCCAGGTCACCAGTTACGCGGAGCTCGATGAACGCAGCGCCCGCGCCGCCGCACTGCTGAGGGCCGAAGGCGTACGACCGGGAGACCGGGTCGCTCTGATGCTGCCGAACGTTCCCGAGTTCGTCGTCCTGTACTACGGCGTGCTGCGCGCCGGAGCGGTCGTCGTACCGATGAACCCGCTGCTGAAGACCCGGGAGACCGAGTACCACCTGCGTGACTCGGGCGCGCACATGCTCTTCGAGTGGTACCAGGCGCCGGGGGAGGGCGCGCAGGGCGCGGCCGCCGCCGGAGTGCGGCACAGGGCCGTCGAGCCCGCCGCCTTCGCGAGCCTGCTGGCCGGTCACGAGCCGCTGGCGGAGGTGAGCGAGCCGGGCGGCGAGGACGTGGCCGTGCTGCTGTACACCTCCGGTACCACCGGCCGCCCCAAGGGCGCCACGCTCACGCACACCGGGTTGCGGCACAACACCGAGGTCAACGCGGTCCATGTGCAGCGGATGACGGCGGAGGACGTGGTCGTGGGCTGTCTGCCGCTGTTCCACATCTTCGGCCAGATCTGCACGATGAGCGTGACCGTCCGCGCCGGTGCCTCGCTCATCCTGATCCCCCGCTTCGACCCGCAGACCGTGCTGGACGCCATCGCCCGCGACCGGGCGACGGTCTTCGAGGGCGTGCCGACCATGTACGCGGCGCTGCTCCAGCATCCGTCGGAGGCCGACGTGTCCACGCTGCGGATGTGCGTCTCCGGCGGAGCCTCGCTGCCGGTGGAGATCCTGCACGGCTTCGAGCGGCGCTTCGGCTGCGTGGTGCTGGAGGGCTTCGGCATGTCCGAGACGAGTCCGGTGGTCACCTTCAACCACCCCGACCGGCCGCGCAAGGCCGGATCCATCGGCACCCCGATCAAGGACGTGGAGGTGCGGCTCCTCGACGACAAGGGCCAGGACGTGACTCCCGGCGAGATCGGCGAACTGGCCGTCCGAGGGCCCAACGTGATGAAGGGGTACTGGAACCGCCCGGAGGAGACGGCGGCCGCCATCCCGGACGGCTGGCTGCGCAGCGGCGACCTCGCGCGCCAGGACGAGGACGGCTAC
The DNA here is from genome assembly GCF_042893105.1 of Streptomyces sp. NPDC001663. Lineage (NCBI taxonomy): Bacteria > Bacillati > Actinomycetota > Actinomycetes > Kitasatosporales > Streptomycetaceae > Streptomyces > Streptomyces sp. NPDC001663. The sequence goes on from NZ_JBIAUR010000027.1 coordinate 48,278, forward strand.
CTGTACATCGTCGACCGCAAGAAGGACATGATCATCCGCGGCGGCTACAACGTCTACCCGCGCGAGATCGAGGAGGTGCTCCACGAGCACCCGGCCGTCGCGCTGGCCGCGGTGGTGGGCGTGGCCGACGCACACCTGGGCGAGGAGATCGCGGCCGCGGTGGTACTGCGCCCGAAGGCGCAGACCACACCCGACGAGCTCCGGCAGTTCGTCAAGGAGCGGGTGGCGGCGTACAAGTACCCGCGCGAGGTGTGGCTCGTGGACACCCTGCCGACCGGCCCCAGCGGCAAGATCCTCAAGAGGGAGATCAGCGCGCCGACGGGGTGACAAGAGAAATGCGGCGCCCCGCAGAGAACTTCCGCGGGGGCGCCCCTCCTCACTCGATCAGTCGCCCTCGCCCTCCGGCCCCACGAACTGCATGTCCAGATGGATCTTGACGACATCGCCGAGGAGCCCGGCCCCGAAGTCCAGCCCGAACTCGCTGCGCCGGATCTCGCCCGTCGCCTCGAACCCGGCGTGCTTCCTGTGGTCCAGCGGGTGGTCCACCACCCCGCCGAACTCGACGGCGAACGTGACCGGGCGGGTCACGTCCCCGATGGTCAGGTCCCCGGCCATCGTCCAGTCCTCGCCCTGACCGGACACCTGCGTCGAGCGGAACGTCATCGTCGGCCGCTTCTCCACGTCGAGCAGCTCGGCCGAGCGGGTGTGCGCGTCGCGGTCGGAGTTCCCGGTGTCGATGGAGGCGAGAGCGATCTCGGCGGTTACCTGTACGCCGTCGAGGGTCTCACCGACGTACAGCCCGGTCTTGAACTCGGTGAACCGGCCGCGCACCTTGGCGATCCCGAGATGGCGGATGGTGAAGTTGACCGCCGAGTGCAGGGGGTCGAGTTCCCAGTCGCCGGGGGAGAGGGGCAGTGCGGCGACGGAGGTGACGGCGGTGTTCGGGGAATTGTCATTGCTCATGGCTTCATCGTGCGAGCTCCGAGGCGAGAGAGGGAGGCCGGGCGAATGGTGGTAGTGGCAGGGCCATCCTCCGCGACGGGACGCGTTGTACGGTTCGAAAGGTGAACCACAACGAGTTGGGTACCTTCCTGCGCACCCGCCGCGAAGCCGTCACCCCCGCCGAGGTGGGCCTGCCCACGGGCCTTCGCCGCCGGACACCGGGACTGCGCCGGGCGGAGCTGGCGACCCTCGCCGGCATCAGCGTCGAGTACCTCACCCGACTCGAACAGGGCCGCGACCGCAACCCCTCGCCCAAGGTCCTCGCCGCGATCGGCGACGCCCTCCACCTGTCAACGCCGGACCGTCTCCTCCTGCACCGGCTGGTCAAGGAACACGGTGCGGACAAGGAGCTGTGCCAGACGGTCGTCGCACCGCCGGTGCGTACGGTGCGCCCCACCCTGCGGGCGCTCCTCGACCGCCTGGAGCCCACGCCTGCCGTCCTGCTCAACTGGACGGGCGACATCGTGGCCTGCACACAGGGCTACGAGCGGTACGCCGGCCCGCTCGGCCTGCTCGACGGCGACCCGCCCAACCTGGTGCGGTACCTGTTCACCGACGCCCGGGCCCGCGCGGTCTTCCCCGGATGGGACAGGCTGGCCGACGAGCAGGTGGCCCATCTGCGCCACGAGACCTCGCTGCACGAGCCTCATGTGATCGCCCTGGCCGAGGAGTTGACGGCGGCGGTCGGGGCGCCGTTCAGCGACCGGCTCGCCGCCGTGCCGGTCACGCCCAGCCGGACCGGGACCGACCTCGTCGACCACCCCGAGGCGGGCCGCCTCCGCCTGTCGTACGAGACGCTCGCCTTCCCGGACGAGGGCCGGCGCCTGGTGGTGCACATCCCAGCCGACGAGGCCACGGCCACCGCGCTCGACCGTCTCAACGGCCGCAGGCCGGGAGCACTGCGGGCGGTGAGCGGCTGACCTTCGCGGACACGCAGGTCAGAAGGACATGCCGGGTTCACCACGTATGCGTGTGGTGAACGTCTCGTGGAGCACCTGTCCGAAGAACTGTTATCCGAGACTACCGGAACGATCTCCCATGCATCGGGCAGGATCGTTCGGCGTCGAGGACAGGGAAGCTTTGATGAGCAGACAGCGCACGGTGGAGTCGGCGGCACTGGTGACCGCCGCCCGAGGGGGCGACCCCGAGGCCCAGGACGCTCTGGTCAGCGCGTACCTCCCGCTGGTCTACAACGTCGTGGGGCGGGCCCTGAACGGCTCGGTCGACGTCGACGACGTGGTGCAGGACACCATGCTCCGTGCCCTCGACGCGCTGGGAAACCTGCGTGAGCCCGAGAGTTTCCGTTCCTGGCTCGTGGCGATCGCGATGAACGAGGTCCGCAAGCACTGGCAGGAGCGGCAGTCGGCACCGGGCGCCATGGAGGAGGCCGAGGAACTCGCGGACCCCGGCGCCGACTTCGTGGACCTGACCCTGGTGCAGCTCCAGTTGTCGGGCCAGCGCCTGGAAACCGCGCGCGCCACACGCTGGCTGGAGCCGGACGATCGAGGACTGCTGTCGCTGTGGTGGCTCGAGTGCGCAGGCGAGCTGACGCGCACGGAGGTCGCCGCGGCCCTGGAGCTGTCGACCCAGCACACGGCGGTCCGGGTGCAGCGGATGAAGGCGCAGTTGGAGGCGGCCCGCGTCGTGGTGCGGGCGCTCGACGCGCAGCCGCCGTGCGAGGAACTGCGGGGGATGCTGGGCGTCTGGGACGGCCGGCCCGCCGCGCTGTGGCGCAAGCGAATAGCCCGGCACGCCCGTGGCTGCGTGCGCTGCTCCGGCCTGTGGAGCGGACTGATGCCCGCGGAGGGACTGCTGGCCGGCCTGGCGCTGATCGCGGCGGCGCCCGCGCTGCTCGAGAGAGTCTTCTCCGCCACCGGCGGGATGGCCGCGACCGGGGCGACGTCCCGGCTCGGCGCCACCGGTGGCCGCGGTGGACCGGGCGCGCGGGCCGGGCACCGTGCCGCGCGCGGTCGGGCGACCTCCCGCAGCGAGGCCCGTCGACGCCGGCGCATACGGCGCCGGGCCGTCGGCGGGGCCGTAGTGGCGGCGTGCGTGGCCGGTGGCGGCTTCTGGTACTTCGGTACGGACCCAGGGACGGGCGGCGGGGTGGAGGGAGCGACCGCCGAGCGGACCGCCGGCGCCCCTGTCGCGGATCTCTCGGAATCCAGCGCCGCAGAGACCAACTCACCGTCGGCTTCCGCATCGCCCTCGCCGTCCCCCGCGAAGTCGAAGAAGCCGAGCGCTTCCAAGACCGCACAACCCGACAAGACGAAGAGCGCGCCGACCATCCAGATGTCCGCGCAGCCCACTCCGAGTTCGGCGATCACCCCGAGGCCGCAGTCGGCGCCGACGGGCACCGTCGCGCAGGTCGTCGCGCTGGTGAACAAGGAGCGGGCGAGCGCCGGTTGCGATCCGCTCACCGAGGACGCGCAACTGGAAAAGGCAGCGCAGGCCCACTCCGACGACATGGCCGCCCGCAACTTCTTCGACCACGTCAACCCGGACGGCGCCGACCCCGGACAGCGCATCACCGCCGCGGGCTACAAGTGGTCCACGTACGGCGAGAACATCGCCCAGGGGCAGCAGACCCCGGAGGCGGTGATGGACTCCTGGATGAACAGCCCCGGCCACCGCGCCAACATCCTCAACTGCGCCTTCAAGGACATCGGCGTGGGCATCCACAAGGGCTCGGGCGGCCCGTGGTGGACACAGGACTTCGGCGCCAAGCAGTGACCGAGTTCCCGACCTCCGCTACGAGGCAGCGCACGGCGTCCAGGGCCTGGCCGCGGCTGTAGGGATGCTCCGCCATCAGGCACGCCACAAGGTTGGGATCGCCGCGGGCCACGACGTGTGTGCTGTACCGAACGCCTGTGGCCGTGCATGCGCTGCTCGGCAGCCAGGCCCGCGCCCGGGCGCATCAGGTCGATGAGTTACCCGCACGCCGCAAGACACCTCAACGCGCCCCAGAGCCCGGCCACTTCGGAACAGCCGCTCACCGCACCGGGAAGCCGAACGAATACCCCTGCTGCTTCAGCCACGGCAGAATCTCGCGCAGGGCGGCCACCGTCTCGGAGCGGTCTCCGCCGGCGTCGTGGAAGAGGATCGTCGGGCCGTTGGACAGCTCGTTCTTGACGGTGGTGATGATGGCCTCGGTGCCGGGGCGCTCGAAGTCCTTGGAGTCGACGTTCCAGCCCAGCGGACGCATCCCGTGGGAGGCGGCGAGGTGCCGGCTGTAGGGGGTGAAGGCACCGCCGGGGGCCCGGTAGTACATCGGCCGGACGCCCCCCGAGGCCTTCGTGATCATGGCTTCGGCGTTCAGGATCTCCTGCGACTGGTAGGAGTTGGGCTTCTTGTCCATGGTGGTGTCGTGGGACACCGTGTGGTCGCACAGCCGGTGCCCGGCCGCCACCACCGCCTTGACCAGGTCCGGGTGGGCCTGGGCCTGCGTGCCCACCATGCAGAAGGTGGCCTTGACGCCGTTCTCCTTCAGCAGCTGCAGTACCTGCGGCGTCCAGGTTGGGTCCGGGCCGTCGTCGATGGTGATGTTGACACCCCGGGCGCCCTTGTCCGAGGCGTGGACGATGCTCGCCGACACCGGCTTCGGGGCGGCAGGACGCGCCGCGGCACCCGAGTGCTGCCCGCCGACGGCACCGGCCTGCGCGGTCCACACGGAAGTACCGGCTGCCAACGCCGTCACCCCGACCGCCGCCGCGAATACCCGGCCGTACCATCCCCGCCCGCCATGCCGCGCCATGTCTGCCCTGTTCCTTGTCATTCTGATGGTTTCCGTGCACCTCTCAGGACGGCGAAAGGGCGTCGGGGGATCCGCCTGTTACCGATCACGGACAATTCCGCGGGGGTTTGGAGACGCATGAGCATCCGCGCGAGGTGCTCGGGGCTGCGGCGGGCCTCGCACGGGTGCACGATTCGGCCACCATGAGGGCCACAAAAGGTCAGTTCCTGGCCTGGATTGGACAAAGGGCTCGTGCGGAAGCCGTCTCGTTGCAGCGGCAACTTCCTAGGCTGGGGCGGAAGAGGGGCGCCTGAGAATCGAGAATGGTGCCTCTCGAGCGTCGCTGCACTGCGGGAGGACGCCATGGCCGTGAGGAAGCTGCCGTCCAGCATCACCGTGCTGTCCTGCATGCCGGTGGTGGTGATGGCGACGGTGACGGTCGGGGACGTGGTCGTCGGAGCCGGCCTGGGATTCCTGCCGTTGATCTCGCTCGGGCCGGCCTTCGCCGGACTGGTCGGCGGCTGGCGCCGTACCGCTGCGATCGGCGCCGCTGCGCTCCTGCTGTGCGTTGCGCTCGGCCTGTACGACGGGCTGTTCCAAGAGCGCCGGGGCTTCACGGCGATGGTCTCCGTGGTGGGCGTCACGGGCGTGGGCATCGCCGCGGCCGTGATGCGATCGCGCCGGGAGGCGGAGCTGGCGAGTGTGCGGTCGATCGCGGAGGTAGCGCAGCGGGTGCTGCTGAGGCCGGTGCCGCTCACCGCGGGCCCGCTGCAGGCGGCGGTGTCGTACACCTCGGCCGTCGCGGAGGCACGCATCGGCGGCGACCTGTACGAGGTGGTCGCCTCGCCGTACGGCGTGCGGATCATCGTCGGCGATGTGCAGGGCAAGGGACTGGCCGCGGTGGAGACGGCCGCCGTGGTGCTCGGCGCGTTCCGGGAGGCCGCGCACGAGGAACCGGACCTGGTCGATCTCGGTGAGCGCCTGGAGCGCAGCGTGTCCCGCGAGTTGGACGACGAGAAGTTCGTCACCGCGATCCTGGTCGAGATCGCCTCGGACTACGAGGCCGTCCTCCTGAGCTACGGCCATCCGGCCCCGATGCTCGTCCGGCGCGGCGGCGACGCCGAGTTCCCCCAGCCGGCTTCCTTCGCGCTCCCGCTCGGCCTGGGCGCGCATCGCGGTGAGAGCCCGAAGCCGTACCGTGCGGACTTCGTGCCCGGCGAGCAACTGCTGCTGTACACCGACGGCGTGACCGAGGCCCGCGACGCACACGGCACGTTCTACCCGCTGGCCGACCGGGCGCATCTGCTCCAGGACCCGGACGCGCACGGTGCGTTGGAGGCACTGCGCGAGGACCTCGTACGGCACGTCGGCGGGCCGCCCCACGACGATGCGGCGATGCTCCTGCTGCGCTACCACAGCCACGCGGAACGAAAGTCCTGACGAGGGTGGCGCGGCGCCGGTCACTCGACCGCGGTGTTCGGACGACACCGGCGATGTGCTCGGTGAGCCGGTCCCGTTCCTGCGTCAGCCGCTTCAGGTGCGGTGCCGGAGTGGTCTCCAAGGCAACCACGGGCGCTGATCCGGTACTTCCTTCGCAAGCCGTCCAATCGACAGGAGGCGCAGGGTGACCGCCCCGACGAGTCGGACTACAGCGAGGACGGCCTGCCGAAGGGGCAACCGGGGCCGCCGACTTGGCGGAACTGCCGGCCCGTACCAGCGGGGCGTTGGTGGCGAGACGAAACACCTCGGCGCCCCGACCTGTGGCCGGGGCGCCGAGGGGCGTTCGGCCTACTTGTTGAACGCTCCGTTGTTGCAGCCCATGTCCGAGCCGAGGGAGGTCTCCTGCGCGCCCGAGTTGCCCTCGCCGTTGAGGCCGTTGCCCAGCAGGCCGTTGATCAGCCCGACCGAGCCGAGGACGTCGAGGTTGAGGTCGTGCGACCGGCAGGTGGTGCTCTGCAGGACGTCGACGCCCCCACCGCCCTGACGCCCGTCGGCGTGGGCGGCGCCGACCGTCAGGAACCCGACGCTCCCGAGGGCGGCGACCAGGACGGCAGCCTTGCGAAGCTTGTGCATGTCATCTCCGGTGGAGTGAAGAGGTGAAGTGGATGCGATCCGTGATCGATCGACTCCTTACTGCCACGGGAGATTAGTGCGAAATGTCCTGGACTGTACGGCGACGCGCCATGGTTCGTGATCTAGAACCGGGAGCGCCCAGAGGCGCGCGCCGCTGTATCGCCGGGCCTGCCGGGCTGATCATGTGACGAACGGCGGGTGGGTACGGCTCGTGCCGTGGCCACCGAAGTCCAGACGTCGGAACGGGTGTTGGCCTGATCGCCGCACGCAACTGGCGCAAGGCTTATGCGCTTTCGCCCGCGGCCTTGCGGCGGGAGCGGTACGCGGCGACGGTCGTCCGGCTGGCGCAGGTGTTGGAGCAGAAGCGGCGGGTGCGGTTGCGGGAGTCGTCGACGTAGAAGCGCCCGCAGGCGGCGGCGTGGCAACGGCCGATCGTCACGGCCGGGTCGCCGCACACGACGTGCGCAAGGGCGGCGCCGCAGCTGCGTCCGAGCCAGGTCACGGCGTCCTCGCCGTTGGGGGCGAAGTGCAGATGCGGAGTGCCCTCGCCGTCGTGGTCGTCGACGCGGATCAGCGGTGGGTGTTGTTCCAGCAGCGCGTTGATCGGGTCGATCGGCCCGCCCTGGGCGGCGGCTTGCACCGCGTCCCGCAGTCCGGGCAGGAGCGTGGCGAGTCGCTCGGCATCGGGTTCGGCGATCCGGTGCTGGCGGAACATCTCCCGGCGCAGCTCGCTCGGTTCGTCACCGTTGGCGCTCTCGACCGCGAGCTTGACCAGATTCCCGATGTAGTCGCCGTAATTCACTTGACCACCTACCTCTCCCGCCTGAAGTGTAGGCGGTATGACTGCTGATGCCACCTACACGATGGACGGCCGACTCGCCGTCGCGCGCATGCTGCACCGCACGGGCCGGTGGGACGAGGCGCTCGCCCTGCTGCCGGCGGACGCGCTCGCCCAGCGGGCCGAGATCCTCGTCGACCGCTACTGGTGGCGGCTGGACGGCGCCGCGGCGGCCGAGGAGGCGGTCGGCGCGCTGGTGCCGTCCGACCCGGTGCTCGCCGGATACCTCGATGCACAAGTCCGTTACACACGGCTGCTGTTCGGCCTGGACCCACTCACCGAAGACCTGCCCCGCGCCCGCGAGGACTTCACAGCCGCCGCGACTGACGCACGGCTCGCCGGCTGGGCCACCTTCTGGCTGGGCGTGCTCGCCGACAACATCGACCGTGATCCCGGCACGGCGCAACCGGCGTACGAGCAGGCCCTGGAGCAGGCCGTGCAGCAAGGTGACGTACTGCTGGAGTCATACGCCGTACGCCACATCGGCGCGCACCTCCTGGAGCTGGACCGGCAACGGGGCATCGCCCAACTGCGCCGCTCCTACCACCTGCGGGCATCCCTCGGCGCCCGTCCGCAGACGGCAGCCGCGGCCCTCACTCTCGCCGGCGAACTGCGCCCTGGCCCCGAAGCCGACCAACTCCGTGAGGCAGCCGGTCTGACCGCCCGTGAGCTTCAACTGACCTGGCTGCTACGCGCCCTCTGACGACGTCGGTGAGGAAGTGGCGGACACCGATGGCGACTTGACGGAACGTCAGAGAGGCTGGTGCCCTGCCCTGGTTCCTTCAGCCGGAGGGCTGGTCGCCCGGCAGCGGCTGCTCGAACCACACCACCTTGCCCGTGCTCACCCTCGTCGCGCCCCAGCGCTGTGACAGCTGGTCGACGAGGAACAGGCCTCGGCCGCCCTCGTCACTCAGTTGGGCGTGACGCATTCTCGGGACCAGCGGCGAGTCGTCGCCGACCTCGCAGCGCAGTACGTCCGTGCGGAGCAGGCGCAGGGTGATCGGGCGGGAGGCGAAACGCACGGCGTTGGCCACCACCTCGCTGACCATGAGCTCGGCGGATTCGACCAGGGAGTCGAGGCCCCAGTTGTGGAGTGTTCTGCGGGTGAGTCGGCGGGCGCGTCCCGCGGTCTGCGGGCGAGGAGCCAGGTACCAGTAGGCGACGGTCTCCGGCAGGATGCCCTCGAAGCGGGCGGCGAGCAGTGCGATGTCGTCGTCGCGGTCGCCGGTCCCCAGGGTGCCGAGTGCCTCGTCGCACAGGTCTTGCAGAGGAGGGGGAGAGGATCTCGCGGCGGCTGTGTGCAGGCGGGTGCGCAGGCGTTCCACCCCGGTCAGGACGTCCGAGTCGCGGGATTCGACCAGGCCGTCGGTGTACAGCAGCAGGGTCGCTCCGGCCGGTGCGTGCATCTCGTGGGACTCGAATCCATCCCCACCGCCGACGCCGATCGGCGGGCCGGGCGGGACCTGGAGGACCTCCGTGCGGCCGTCGGGGTGCAGCAGTACGGGCGGCAGGTGGCCGGCATTGGACACCAGCAGCCGGCGCAGTACGGGGTCGTACATGGCGTACAGGCAGGTGGCCGTGTGCTCGCTGCCCAGGCGCTCCGCCTGCTCGTCGAGGTGGTGCAGGACCTCGTCCGGCGGCAGGTCGAGCCCGGCCAGGGTCTGCACGATGGTGCGCAACTGGCCCATGATCGCGGCCGAGGTCATGGAGTGGCCCATCACGTCGCCGATGACCAGGGCGACGCGGTTGCCGGGCAGCGGGATCGCGTCGTACCAGTCGCCGCCGACCTGCGCGGTCCGGGAGGACGGCAGATAGCGGCTGGCCAGCAGGACGCCCGTCGGCTCGGGCAGCGACGGCGGGAGCATCGTGCGCTGCAGCGTGTCCGCGACGGATGCCTCGCGGGCGTAGAGCACCGCCTTGTCGATGCCGAGAGCGGTGTGTGTGGCGAGCTGGGAGGCGACGAGCAGGTCGTCGGCGGTGAAGTCCGGGCGGCCGGGGCCGCGGACGAGGAGCACGCTGCCCATGGCGTGGCTGTGGCCGTGCAGCGGGGCGAGGATCAGCCGCCGTCCGGGCGGCAGCGCGCCGGGAGCGTGTGCCGTCTCCAACAGCTCGGCGACCATGGAAGGGATGCCCGGGGTGTCCCCGAACACCGGGCGCCCGGTTCGCAGGAGGTCGGTGAGCGGACCGGTGGCGGCCGGGTGTACGACCTCTGCCGCCCGGACGGTGGCAAGGGCGGGCGGCTCGGATCCGCGCGTGGCGTCCTCCCGGGGCGGTGCGCGGTCCGTGGTGTGCAGGCGCAGGACGCCGGGGGAGGCGTCGGCGGTCTCGTCGGCGACCGGAAGCGGATCGTACAGATGGATGAACGCCGTATCGGCGAATGCCGGGACGGCCGCCCGGCACAGTTCGTGGAGCGTCTCGTCGAGGTTCATGCCGCGGGCGATCTGCCGGGTCGCCGCATCGAGGTAGCGGAGCCGGTCGGTCTGCGGCTCGGCGAGGTCAGGCCGGTCGCCCCTCGGATGTCCGGCGGCGTCCGCGGCCGGAAGGAGCCTCGCCGTGCCGCCCTCGGTCGAGTCGAGGGCGGCACGACCACGCACGCCGGACGCCTGCGTGCCGGTGCCTGGTTTGGCTCCGGGGTGCTTGGTCACGCGTGTCCTTCCGGCCGTGCGGGCCCGCGCCGGGCGGGCGGATCAGGGGGTGTCAGTCCTGCCGTCTGCAGCGCAGGAAGATCTGCACCTCCGGTGGGACGTCCGCGGTCGCGGGAGCGTACGTGAACGAGGACTCCTCGGCGATCTCGAAGCCCGCCGCCTCCACGACCTCCCGCAGCTCGTCCCTCAGATAGCCAGAGACCCGGATGGTGTTGCCGATGAACGGGATCGAGAAGTCGTCCACGTCCGCCTCCACCATCGACAGCGCGAACAGACCGCCAGGAAGCAGCAGGTGGTGGACGGTGCGCAGCGCCAGGGGAATCTCGGCGCGCGGCAGCATGAGCAGCGAGAAGAAGGCCGTCACCGCGTCGAAGCGGCCGAGGTCCAGCGGGCCTCCGGGCCGCAGATCCGCGATGTCCGCCCGCCGGAAGTCGCCGGCCGGTACATTCTGGCGGGCAAGCGCGACCATCCCGGCCGACAGGTCGACGCCGACGACCTGGGAGCCCGCCTCCACCATTTGGCGCGCGGTCGGGAGCCCGCTGCCGCACCCCAGGTCCAGCACCCGGGAGTCGGCCGGGAGGGACTTGATGAGCCACTCGGCGGCCGCGATCTGCCCTTCCTTGTGCGGGAAGGCCTCGTCGTAGCGGTCGCCGATGGCGTCGAAGGCCTCGGCCTGGCCGGTGCGGTCGAGCCGTATGCTCCCGTAGCCGAGCTTGTCGGCAGGGCTGCTCACGAAGCTTCTCCTTTGATGCCGTATCTGTAATTTTTTCACAGTTATACAGACTCGGGTGTGACCTGCGCAGCCGATCGTGGCCGACCGTGCGAGCGGCTGTCAGCCGCAGGGGCCGGTGAAGACGTCCACCTGGTTGTTGCTGCTGCTCGCCACCACCAGGTCCTGAGTGCCGTCGCCCGTCAGATCCGCGGCCGCGGCCTCGTAGGCGCAGGCGGCCGTCAGTCCGGTGAGCTCGCTCAGGCCGCCTCCCGACGTGCCCTGGAAGACGGAGACGGAGTTCCCGTTGAGGGAGGACACGAGTACGTCGATCACATCGTCGGGGGTGTTGGAGCCGTTGCTGACGGTGGCCAGGTCGGGCCGGCCGTCGCCGTCGAAGTCGCCGTGCGTGATGGAGTACAGGCGGGCGACGCTGGAGTACTCCGTGACCTCGCCGAATGTGCCGTCGCCGTTGCCGAGCGCCACGCTGACACCGCCCGCGGTGGCGACGTCGGCGGTGGCGATGTCCGGGTTGCCGTCGGCGTCGAAGTCGGCGATCACGGACTGGTACGGCTTGTCACCCACCGTGTACGTGGTGGCGTCGCCGAAAGTGCCGTCGCCGTTGCCCAGCAGCACGGACACCGCGCCGGCGTCGTTGTCGGCCTTGACGACGTCCGCGTTCCCGTCGCCGTCGAGATCGCCGGTCACCACGTGCCGGGGGTTGTCACCGACCGCGGCGGCGGTGTCCGACTGGGTGAAGACGATGCCGGACGAGCAGTCGGCGGCCTTCGCCGTGAGCGGCCCGACCGCCGACGCCATGGCCACGACGCTTGCACCGAGCGCTAACGCGCCGGCGGTACCGACGGCCAGAATTCGCCGGGTCCTGCGGAAGGGCGGCGGAGCGGAGGGGCGGCGGGCGTAGGCAGGCCGCGTGCGAGTGGTGTCAGCGCTCCCGGCGCACCGCCCCGGCCACGGCTCCGGCGGTGATTGGACAGCCCGAAGGACGCTCCTCGGACCAAGGTTCGGCCTACACCGCCGACTTGGCCTCGCCCTGCCACTTCGCAGAGAGCCTCTTTGCCATGGTCACGGGAACGTAGGGGGTTCGCCCGTGAGCCACGTGTCACGGGACCGCGATTTCGCCCAGCGCCCGACCTGAGAGCTCGGCGCCCAGTCCTGACTGTCCGTAGGGAATGATGGGCGACCGTGCCGCCTGATCACATGACCGGGCACGAGCAACGTGCCGGAGCAGGCCGAGCCAGCCATGCGGGAGCGTGTGCGCGGGCCGGCCTGTTCGCCGTGCTCGGCACCGTGCTCGCAACCTTCGGGCACCACGCGGTCGCCGAAGTCACGGTGCCGTGGCGGCAGTTGGCCGCGTTGATCGCGGTGCAGTTCGCGGCGGTCTGGCCGCTCGCTCGCCGCCGTTACGCGCCGGTCGCGACGGTCATGGTCACGCTGGCCATGCAGGGCTTGCTGCATCTCGCGCTGTCCTGCACGGACGGCGACACCTCGATGGGGATGCCACAGCACGCCGGGCACATGACTGCTGCCACCGAGGACGGTCATGCCTGGCATCAAGCCGGAGCGGCAATGACGACGGTGCACACGGCCGCCGCGCTGGTGGTGGCCTGGCTGCTGCACCGGGCGGACGTACGGATGACGGCCGCGCTCGGCACGCTGCGCACGCTGGCCCGGGCCGCCTCGGCCGTCGTGGCTCAGGTCCTGCCGCGGTCGATGGCCGACCCGGATCGCGCGTTGCCCCGGCTACCCGACGGTCGTACGGGAGGGTTCTTCGCGGGGGCGGCACAGGCGCGGGAGGGGGTGTTGGAGCACGCGGTGGTGCGCAGGGGACCACCGCGACGGGAGCACCTTCCGATTCTTCACCGGCCCCGGCACGTACGGGGCCGGATTCTCCCGTATCTGCAAGGAGTTCCCCTGTGTCCATGCCCACCCACCCCCTGGCCCGTGTCGGCCGCCGTATAGCTTTCGCCGGTGCCGCCGCCCTGACGGCCACGCTCGCCCTCGCCGCACCGGCCGCCGCACACGCGGAGGTCGAGGCCGACCGTCCCCAGGCCCTCGCCGAGAACGTCACCCTGAGCTTCGTCTCCGAGGCCGAGTCCGACTCGGCCGGTTTCACCAAGCTCCGCATCGTGCTGCCCGAGGGCATCGCAGCCGCCGACGTGACGCTCGACGAGGCGCCGAAGGGCTGGAAGCTGACGGCCACCAGCGACGGCTACAGCCTCGGCGGACCCGCTTTGAAGACCGGCGTCGACGCCGAGCACAAGATCAAGGTCCGGCAGCTGCCGGACGAGAAGGAACTGGTCTTCAAGACCGTCGAGACGTACAGCGACGGAGAAGTCTCCCGCTGGATCGAACTGCCCACCGGCGGCAAGGAACCCGAGCAGCCCGCGCCGGTCCTGAAGCTGAAGGCCGCGGCCCCGGGTGCCAAGACGGTCGGTCCCAGCCCGAGCGGGAGCACGACGCTCAGCCCGACGCCGTCGGCCACCGAGTCGGAGGCCGCGGCCGCGGCCGCAGCCTCCGACACCGACGCCAAGACCGCAGAGTCGGACGACAACAGCTCGACCGGCGTCATCATCGGTGTCGTCCTCGCAGGGCTGGCGGTGCTCGGTGGCGGTGCGTGGTGGCTCGTGCAGCGGCGCAACGCGTCGTCGCAGAGTTGACGTTCACCGCCGTCGCCCCGCGGCAGCACCGCCCCGGGGCGACGGTCCGCCCAATGCCGTGAACGCTCTTCGGCCCGTCGGCGTCACAGTGGTGACCGCTACCGAGGGAGCCACCATGACCGCCGGACGTCGTTACCGTGCTCGTTCCGTGTCCGCCGCCACGTTGGCCGGGGCTGTGCTGTGCGCGGCCACCGCCTGCGGCTCCTCGGCGTCCCCGGAATCCGCCATGGAGAACAAGCCGAAGGACACCTGGGAAGAGCCCTCCTCGTACTCCTACACGCTGACGTCGACCACCCAGGTCCTGGCGGGGACCTTCCGCGTCAAGGTCCGGGACGGCAAGGTGACGGAGGCGGTCGGGGTCGACGAGGACAGTCGGCGCCAGGTGCGGGAGCTGCCCGGTGAAGTGCCGACGATCGGCGAGCTGTTGAAGAGGCTCGACAAGGCGCGAAGCGAAGGCGCGGACACGGCGGAGGCGGACTACGCGGCCGACGGGCGACCGGTGCGGATCTCTTTGGACTGGGAAAAGAACGCCATCGACGACGAAGCCTTGTACGTCATCAGCTCCTACACACCGCAGGGCTCATCGGGGGCGCCCTCGACGGATCCCGCTGCCTGATTTCGCCGGTGGGCTACGAGGTCACAACGAGGGCGCAACGTGTGGGCGGCGACGCTCCGACTCGGCACGGAACGTCCTTACGATCCGAGGTGTAGGGGGAACTGGAAGCGCCCCCGGGGGCAGGGGGGGCTCTATGCGGTCGATCGCTTTGCCGTCGGTGTTCCGGCGAGTCGTCGGTTTCGTGGCGGCCGGCCTGGCCCTGACCGCGACAGCAGGCTGCACGGTTCCCGAGGACGCCGTCGCCGGCATCTCCGTGACCGACGACGGCCATCTGCTCGGCGTCATGATGGTGTGCGGGCATCAGATCGATGGCGCGACCGTCTACGTGGAAAGCGAAGATGCCGACGACGAACGGACCGTCGGCTCATGGACCGCCCACCGCCCCCTCAAGGCCGGTCTCACCACGTGGCCCCTCGATGCACCTGCTGCCGACTGGACCACGACCACGTCTCTTCCTCGGCTCAACGCCAGGACCACGTATGCCCTTTACGGCTGGACCAAGGACAACTCGTGGTCCTCGAGCAGCGTCTCCTTCACCCTGACCGACCGGTCCCGGCTCACCCCAGCCACGGTCCTCTACGACGACATCTCGGCCAATGGCGACGAGTCCACGGCCATCGTCCCCCTGGCGGAATTCAAAGCCACGGCCTGCAAGGACGATTGACGCGTCAGTTCAGTGGCGGCGCGGTACCGCAACGGCCGCCGGAGCCGGTTCCGCGTTGCGCTAGCAAGCCGCTGTGCCGCAGCAGCGGAAGGACATGGTCCTGAACGGCGGGAGCGAGGTGGATGTCCCGTTCGTGGCCCGAAACCCAGCGCAGGTCCGCCAGTTCGGCGGCGGGCTCGGGCAGCCCGTCGAGCCGCGCCGCGAAGACCGTCATCCTCATCGGGATCCCCTCGAGGGCCGCTACGGCTTCGACCTCCGCCAGGAAGCGAGGCTCCACGGGTTGAACTCCCAGTTCCTCGTCCAGCTCGCGGGACAGGGTGTCCAGCGGCTCCTCACCCGCGTCCGGCTTGCCGCCCGGCAGATAGAAGACGTCGGGGGCGGCCCGCTTGCTCACGACGAGCAGGCGCCCCTCCTCGACGATCGCGGCCGCCACCACCGCCAGAGGTTCCGTCGCACCGGGAGCCGGGTCAACCTGCCTTTCCGCACGGTCTGTTGTCATGCCCGTCATCCTCGCAGGCTCCCGGCACCACATCCGCCGCACTGGTCCGATGCTCATCGCGTACCGGCTACCGTGCTGCGCCCCACCACCACTCCCGCCCGGTCGATGCAGATCACGTCCACCGCGACGGGCGCGCCCCGCAGCACCGCCAGTGCCTCGTCGCGGGCCGCCGTCGCCACGAGGTCGCCCAGCGGCACCCCGGCCGCCATGCACAACTGGAGCGCGGCGAGCGCGGTGTTGGCCTCGGCCAGCTCGGCGGCCAGGGACTCGTGGGCGCCGCCGCGTCGGGCCAGTTCGGCGAGGAAGCCCTTGTCCACCTGGGAGCGGGCCGAGTGGAGGTCGAGGTGGCCGGCAGCCAGCTTGGAGAGCTTGGCGAAGCCGCCGCAGATCGTCAGGCGGTCGACGGGATGGCGGCGGACGTACTTCAGCACCGCGCCCGCGAAGTCGCCCATGTCGAGCAGAGCGTCCTCGGGCAGGCCGTACTCGGCGACGACCGTCTTCTCCGACGTCGACCCGGTACAGCCGGCGACATGTGTACGCCCGGCCGCCCGTGCCACGTCCACGCCCCGCCGGATGGAGTCGATCCACGCCGAGCAGGAGTACGGCACCACGATCCCGGTGGTGCCGAGGACGGACAGGCCGCCGAGGATGCCCAGGCGCGGGTTCCAGGTGGAGCGGGCGATCTCCTCGCCGTGGTCGACGGAGACGGTGATCTCGACATCACCGGTGCCGCCGTGCCGGGCGGCGACCTCGGCGATGTGGTCGCGCATCATCCGACGGGGAACGGGGTTGATCGCGGGTTCGCCGACCGGCAGCGGCAGGCCGGGCCGGGTGATCGTCCCCACGCCGGGGCCCGCCCTGAAGACCACGCCGGCCCCGGCGGGCAGCCGCCGTACCGTGGCCCTGATCAGTGCCCCGTGCGTGACGTCCGGGTCGTCGCCCGCGTCCTTCACGATGCCCGCCGTCGCGGACGCGTCCGTCCGCTCCTCGGCCGCCAGCGTGAACGACGGTGTCTGCCCCTTGGGCAGGGTGATCGTCACCGGGTCGGGAAACTCGCCGGTCAGCAGCGCGGTGTACGCGGCCGTCGTGGCCGCCGTCGCACAGGCACCGGTGGTCCAGCCCGGCCGCAGACCGGTGTGCTTGAGTTGGGCACCGCGACCGCCCTTCGCCGCACCGACGCCTCCGCCTTCACTCTTGCTCATGAACGGACCCGAACTCCCATGCACGTACTGATCCTCGGCGGCACCACGGAGGCCCGCCGCCTCGCCGAGCTGCTGCACGGCACGCCCGGCCTGCGGCTGACCAGCTCCCTCGCCGGGCGGGTCGCAAGTCCCCGGCTGCCGCCGGGCGAGGTGCGCGTCGGCGGGTTCGGCGGGAGCGAGGGGCTGGCGCAATGGCTGCGCGAGCACGCCGTCGACGCGCTCATCGACGCCACCCACCCCTTCGCCGGAACCATCAGCTGCCACGCGGCGCGGGCCGCCGCCACCGCCCATGTTCCCCTGCTCGCCCTGCGCCGCCCCGGCTGGGTCCCCGTCGAGGGTGACCACTGGCACGACGCGGGCTCGCTGGAGGAGGCCGCCGGACTGCTGCCCGGACTCGGACGGCGGATCTTCCTCACCACCGGCCGGACGGGCCTCGCCGCCTTCGCGGACCTGACGGAGCTGTGGTTCCTCGTACGCTCCGTCGAAGCGCCCGAGCCCCCGCACCCGCCCCGGATGGAGGTGCTGCTCGACCGCGGCCCCTTCACCCTCGACGGCGAGCGCGAGCTGCTCGGCCGCCATCGCATCGACGTCGTGGTGACCAAGGACAGCGGGGGAGCGGCCACCGCGCCGAAGCTGGCCGCGGCCCGGGAGGCCGGAGTGCCGGTGGTCGTGGTCCGGCGGCCTGCGGTGCCCGAGGGAGTCCCGGTCGTATCCGACCCGGAAGGAGCAGCCCGCTGGCTCGCGGAACGCCTCGACCTGCCTGCTTTCCGCCCGGCTGACTGAATCCTGACGCGCGGCCCTGCTGGTGTGGAAGGTCGGCCGCATCGAGGAGAAGTGGACGGCTGGCCC
Source organism: Streptomyces sp. NPDC001663 (assembly GCF_042893105.1). Lineage (NCBI taxonomy): Bacteria > Bacillati > Actinomycetota > Actinomycetes > Kitasatosporales > Streptomycetaceae > Streptomyces > Streptomyces sp. NPDC001663. The sequence continues at coordinate 65,786 of NZ_JBIAUR010000027.1, forward strand.
GGCCCGCCGAACAGGGCGCCGAGTAGGGCCGGTTGCGGCGCCACCGATTCGACCGGCAGCGAAGTCGTCGCCGACCGAACCGCCGCCCGACTGCGGCGGATTGCCGCTCTCTGCCTGGACTGACCCCGTTCAGCCGCCCCCGGCGGGCCGCTTGCCGCTCACTCCTCCTCGCTCGCGATCGCGTTGAGCGCGGCGGCCGCGATGGCGCTGCCGCCCCGGCGGCCGCGCACGACCAGGTACTCCAGACCGGACGCGTTGGCGGCCAGCGCGTCCTTGGACTCGGCGGCGCCCACGAAACCGACCGGCACACCGATGACGGCGGCGGGCCGGGGCGCGCCCTCCTCGATCATCTCCAGGAGCCGGAACAGCGCGGTGGGCGCGTTGCCGACGGCGACCACCGCGCCCTCCAGCCGATCCCGCCACAGCTCCAGGGCGGCGGCGCTGCGGGTGGTGCCGAGCTTCGCCGCGAGGTCCGGCACGGTGGGGTCGGAGAGCGTGCAGATCACGTCGTTGTCGGCGGGCAGTCGCCTGCGGGTCACGCCGCTGGCCACCATCTGCACGTCGGTGAAGACGGGCGCGCCGGCGCGCAGGGCCGCGCGGGCGCGGGTCACGACGGCGGGGGTGTACGCCAAGTCCCGTGCGAGGTCGACCATTCCGCAGGCGTGGATCATCCGCACCGCGACCTGGCTGACGTCGGCGGGCAGCCCCGCGAGGTCGGCCTCCGCGCGGATGGTGGCGAAGGACTGGCGGTAGATGGCCGCGCCGTCCTTCTCGTAGTCGTACGTGGTCACGGTGGTCTTCTCGCTGCTCTCGTTCGTCGTACGGGTTCTGCGGCCATCCCCACCAGGGCGGACACGGCGGCGAGCATACCCAGGAGCGACAAGGGTCCTAGGACCAAGGCCTGATCGGCGGGCGCACACTTCTGCTGCTAGCGTGCAGTTGCACATCATAGGCAATAGCGTCGGAGGACGTTGGACATGGCGGTTTACACGCTCCCGGAGCTCCCGTACGACTACGCGTCGCTCGCCCCGGTCATCAGCCCCGAGATCATCGAACTGCACCACGACAAGCACCACGCGGCGTACGTCAAGGGCGCGAACGACACTCTGGAGCAGTTGGCCGAGGCGCGCGACAACGAGTCGTGGGGCTCGATCAACGGCCTGGAGAAGAACCTGGCCTTCCACCTCTCCGGGCACATCCTGCACAGCATCTACTGGCACAACATGACCGGCGACGGCGGCGGCGAGCCGCTGGAGAAGGACGGTGTCGGCGAGCTCGCGGACGCCATCGCCGAGTCGTTCGGTTCGTTCGCGAACTTCAAGGCGCAGCTGTCCAAGGCGTCGGCCACGACCCAGGGTTCGGGCTGGGGCGTGCTCGCCTACGAGCCGCTCAGCGGCCGGCTCATCGTCGAGCAGGTCTACGACCACCAGGGCAACGTCGGCCAGGGTTCGACCCCGATCCTGGTCTTCGACGCCTGGGAGCACGCCTTCTACCTGCAGTACAAGAACCAGAAGGTCGACTTCATCGAGGCCATGTGGAAGGTCGTCAACTGGCGGGACGTGGCCCGGCGTTACGCCGCCGCGAAGGAGCGCGGCGACAGCCTGCTGCTCGCGCCGTGACGGCGTAACGTGCCGGGCCGGTGTCCCGTCAGGAACCGGCCCGCTCCGCACGGACCGTTCGGGCCGCGGCGACCAGGTTCTCCAACGACGCGCGGGTCTCAGGCCAACCACGGGTCTTCAGGCCGCAGTCGGGGTTGACCCACAGCCGTTCGGCGGGGATCGCCTCAAGTCCCTTGCGCAGCAGGGCGGCTGCCTCGGCCACGCTCGGCACCCGGGGCGAGTGGATGTCGTACACGCCGGGTCCCGCCTCGCGCGGGTAGCCGTGGGCGGCCAGTTCGCGGGCGACCTGCATGTGGGAGCGGGCCGCCTCCAGGCTGATGACGTCCGCGTCGAGGTCGTCGATCGCCTGGACGACGTCGCCGAACTCGGCGTAGCACATGTGCGTGTGGATCTGTGTGTCCGGACGCACTGCACTCGTGGTGAGCCGGAAGGCCTCCGTGGCCCACGCCAGGTAGGCCGGGCGGTCGGCGGCCCGCAGCGGCAGCGTCTCGCGCAGTGCGGGCTCGTCCACCTGGATGACCGAAGTGCCCGCCGTCTCGAGGTCGTTGACCTCGTCGCGCAGGGCGAGGGCGACCTGCCGGGCGGTCTCCGCGAGGGGCTGGTCGTCGCGGACGAAGGACCAGGCCAGCATCGTGACCGGACCGGTGAGCATGCCCTTGACCGGGCGCGCGGTGAGGGACTGGGCGTACGTCGTCCAGCGCACCGTCATCGGCTCGGGCCGGGAGATGTCGCCGGCGAGGATCGGCGGACGGACGTAACGGGTGCCGTAGGACTGCACCCAGCCGTGCTGCGTGGCCAGGTAGCCGGTGAGCTGCTCGGCGAAGTACTGCACCATGTCGTTGCGTTCGGGCTCGCCGTGCACGAGGACGTCCAGGCCGATCTTCTCCTGGAAGGCGATCACCTCGCCGATCTCCGCCCTGATGCGCTCCTCGTATCCGGCGGTGTCGATCCGTCCGGCCGTCAAGTCGGCGCGGGCTGTGCGCAGTTCGGCCGTCTGCGGGAACGAGCCGATGGTCGTGGTCGGCAGGACGGGCAGACGCAGGTGGGCGCGCTGGGCGACGGCCCGTTCGGCGTACGGCCGGGAGCGGCGCGCGTCGGCGTCCGTGACGGCGGCGCTGCGGGCCCGAACGGCGGGGGCGCGGGTGATCGGCGACCCGGCGCGGGAGGCCAGGTCGGCGCGGTTCGCGGCCAGTTGGGCGGCGATGGTGTCGGTGCCGTGGGCCAGGCCGCGGGCCAGCGTGACGATCTCGGCCGTCTTCTGCCGGGCGAAGGCGAGCCAGCGGGCGATCTGCGGTTCGATGTCGCGCTCGGCGCCGGCGTCGAGCGGCACGTGCAGCAGGGAGCAGGAGGCGGCCACGTCGACCCGGTCGGCGAGTCCAAGGAGCGTGGCCAGCGTGGACAGGGACCGGCCCAGGTCGTTGATCCACACGTTGCGGCCGTCCACGATGCCCGCGACCAGCCGCTTGCCGGACAGGCCGCCGATCGCGGCGAGATCGTCCAGGTTGGCCACGGCCGGTCCGGTGAAGTCCAGCGCGAGCCCGTCGACCGGCGCCTTGGCCAGGACGGGCAGGGCCTCACCCAGCCGGTCGAAGTAGGAGGCGATGAGCAGCTTCGGACGGTCGGTGCGGGCGCCCAGGTCGCGGTAGGCGCGGGCGGCGGCATTCAGTTCGGCCGGGGTGCGGTCCTGGACGAGGGCCGGCTCGTCCAGCTGCACCCACTCGGCGCCGGCGGCCCGCAGATCGGCGAGGACGTCGGCGTAGACGGGCAGCAGCCGGTCCAGCAGCGTCAGCGGTTCGAAGTCCGCGGCCACGCCCGGCGCGGGCTTGGCGAGCAGCAGATACGTGACCGGGCCGACCAGCACCGGCCTGGGCGTCAGCCCGAGGGCCAGCGCCTCCGTCAACTCGCCGACCTGCTTGGCCGAGTCGGCCGTGAACACCGTGTCCGGGCCCAACTCGGGCACCAGATAGTGGTAGTTGGTGTCGAACCACTTCGTCATCTCCAGCGGCGCCACGTCCTGCGTGCCGCGGGCCATGGCGAAGTAGCCGTCGAGCGCGTCGGCCTCGACCGCGGCACGGTGGCGTGCCGGGACGGCGCCGAGCATGACGGTGGTGTCCAGGACGTGGTCGTAGTACGAGAAGTCACCGGTCGGCACCTCGTGGACGCCTGCGTCGGCCAGCTCCCGCCAGTTCGCGCGGCGCAGTTCGGCGGCCGTGCGGTGGAGGGCGTCGGCGGTGACGCGGCCCTTCCAGTAGCCCTCGATCGCCTTCTTCAGTTCCCGGTTCGGGCCCTGGCGGGGGTAGCCGTACACGGTGGCCCGTGCTGCCGCGGCTGCGGACTTCGCTGTCACGAGACTCTCCTTCGCGAGCTCTGTTCGTCGAACGACCCCGGCGACGGGGTGAGGACGCGAAGGAACGGCCAACGGGCGACGACACGCGGCGCGTGCCTGCCCGTTGTGCTCGCCGACCGCCCTCGAGGTCACCGGAATCTCCGCGCACGAGTGGGTCGTACGCGGGCAGTGGCAGGTCTTCGGACTCACGGGCACGCCTCGTGTCGTACGAGGCACCTACTGGCCGTCGCTTCCCGGGCCCGGACGTCCGGATCCAGTGCGTATGACGGCGGTCGTTCCCGCTCACCGCTGCGGGGCAGTCCCGGATTCCCACCGGGTTCCCTCTTGCGACGCGCCTGCCTGGTGGGCAGGGCGAACCAGCTGCACAGCCAGCTTATACATACGTGTGGAAGCCGCGGCCGGACTTCCGACCCAACAGGCCCGCCTGGACCATGCGTTGGAGCAGCGGCGGCGGGGCGTACAGCGGTTCCCTGAACTCCTCGTACAGCGACTCGGCGATGGCGGCGACGGTGTCCAGGCCGATCAGGTCGGCCAGCCGCAGCGGCCCCATCGGGTGGGCGCAGCCCCGCTCCATGCCGGCGTCGATGTCGGCGGCGGTGGCGAAGCCGGACTCGGCCATGCGGATCGCGGACAGCAGGTACGGCACGAGCAGGGCGTTGACGACGAAGCCGGCGCGGTCACGGGAGCGGATCGCCGTCCTGCCGAGGATTGCCGTCACGAACTCCTCGGCCGTCGCGGCCACTTCGGGACGGGTGTGCAGCGAGGTGACGACCTCGACGAGGGGCATGACCGGTACGGGGTTGAAGAAGTGCAGCCCGAGGACGCGATCGGTGCGGGACGTGGCCATGGCCAGGCGCATCACGGGGATGGCGGAGGTGTTGGTGGCCAGGATCGCCTCCGGATCCTCGATGATCTTGTCGAGGGCGGAGAAGATCTCCGTCTTCGCGTCGGGGTTCTCGGTGACGGCCTCGACCACGAGTTGACGGTCGGCGAGGTCTTCGAGGCTGCCGGTGAAGGCGATTCGGGTGAGGGCCACCCGTGCTTCCGCCGGGTCGAGCTTGCCGTGCCGCACGGAGCGGTCAAGCGAGGCGGCCACGCGATCGTGTGCGGCCTGCGCGGCCAGGGCGTCCGCCTCGCACACGACGGTGTCCAGCCCGGCCCGGGCGCACACCTCGGCGATACCGGCACCCATCTGTCCGCCGCCGACCACGCCGACGCGCCGGATGTCCCGGCTCATGACCGAGCCTCCGGGTGCCGGACGAGGTGGCGGGTGTAGGCGTCCGCGGTGAAGAAGAGCGGCAACTCCGGTTGCAGGGCCGTCCGTTCGAAGATCGCCCGTATTTCGTCGAGCTTCGCCCAGGGATGCTCGGCGCCCAGGGCCGTCAGCTCGTCGTCGAGCAGCCGTAGCACCGTCTCGCGGTCCACGACACGGTGCCGCAGCCACTGCCAGATCTGCACGCGGGCCAGCTCCGCGGTTGCCGTGTCCTCCATCAGCCCGTCCAGTTCGACGGCTCCCCGCCCGTGCAGCCAGGCGTCGAGGTAGCGCAGCGCGACGGCGACAGCCGTGCGCACCCCTTCCGGTGTGGGCGGGCCGGCGATCCGGCCCACGGACAGCAGGTCGGCGGCGGACACCTCCACGTCGTCCCGGTTGCGCGCGATCTGGTGCGGGCGGTGGCCCAGGACGCCGTCGAAGACCTCGCGGCAGACCGGGACGAGGCCGGGGTGCGAGACCCAGGAGCCGTCGAATCCGGCCTCGGCCTCGCGCTCCTTGTCCAGCCGCACCTCGGCGAGAGCGGCGGGATCCCGTCCGGGCAGGTTTGCTGCCATGCCCCCGATGGCGTGGGCGCCGCGCCGATGGCAGGTGCGCACCAGCAGCTCGGTGTAGGCGCGCAGGAACGGGGCGGTCATCGTCACCTTCGACCGGTCCGGCAGCAGGAAGTCGCTGCGATGCCCGAAGGTCTTGACGAGGCTGAACAGGTAGTCCCAGCGGCCCGCGTTGAGCCCGGCGCTGTGCTCGCGCAGCTCATGGAGGATCTCCTCCATCTCGAAGGCGGCGGTGATCGTCTCGATGAGGACGGTGGCCCGCACGGTGCCGCGCGGGATGCCGAGCAGCTCCTGGGCGAGGACGAACACGTCGTTCCACAGCCGGGCTTCGTAGCGGTTCTCCAGCTTCGGCAGGTAGAAGTACGGCCCTGCCCCGGCGTCGATCTGCCGCTGGGCGCAGTGGAAGAAGTACAGCCCGAAGTCCACCAGCGCGGCGGGCACGGGCCCGCCGTCGAACTCCAGGTGCTCCTCCGTCAGATGCCAGCCGCGCGGACGGACCACGATCGTGGCCAGGCGGTCGGGTGCGCCGAGCCGGTACTCCCTGCCCTCCGGAGTGGTGAAGTCGATCCGGCGCTCGACGGCGTCGAGCAGGCAGAGTTGGCCGCCGATGATGTTCCCCCAGGTGGGGGAGGTGGCGTCCGCGAAGTCCGCCATCCACACCCGCGCACCGGAGTTGAGCGCGTTGACGGCGATACGGCGGTTCGGCGGGCCGGTGATCTCCACCCGGCGGTCCGCCAGGCCGGGCGGGGGCGGCGCCACGCACCACTCGGGGTCGGCGCGGACGGCGGAGGTGACCATGGGGAAGTCGAGCGGGGAGCCCGCCGCGAGGCGTATCGCCTGCCGGCGGCGCTCCTTCAGCAGTCCTGGACGACGCTCGCCGAAGGCGGCGGCCAGCCGGCCGACGAAGTCGAGGGCGGCGGGCGTGAGGATCTCGTCATGGCGTTCGCCCGGTGCCGCGAGGACCCGGGCGCGATGGGTCAGTGCGCTGGTGGACATCAGGTTCTCCTCGGGTGGGGGCGGCCTAGTGGAACTGCTCTTCCTCCGTGGAACCGGTCAGCGCGGTCGTCGAGGAGGCCGGGTTGACGGCGGTGGAGACCAGGTCGAAGTAGCCGGTGCCGACCTCGCGTTGGTGACGCACGGCGGTGAAGCCGTGCTGCTGCGCGGCGAACTCCCGCTCCTGGAGGTCGACATAGGCGGTCATGCCGTGCTCGGCATAGCCGCGGGCCAGGTCGAACATGCCGTGGTTGAGGGAGTGGAAGCCGGCCAGGGTGATGAACTGGAACTTGTAGCCCATTGCCCCCAACTCCCGCTGGAACTTGGCGATCCGGTCGTCGTCCAGCGCGGCCTTCCAGTTGAAGGAGGGCGAGCAGTTGTAGGCCAGCATCCGGTCGGGATACCGCGCGCGGATCGCCTCGGCGAACTCGCGGGCCTGGGCCAGGTCCGGGGTGCCGGTCTCCATCCACAGCAGATCGGCGTACGGCGCGTACGCCAGCCCGCGGGCGATCACCGGTGCCATCCCGTTCCGCACCCGGTAGAAGCCCTCCGCCGTGCGCTCCCCGGTGACGAACTCGGCGTCCCGCCCGTCGACGTCGCTGGTGAGCAGGTTGGCCGCCAGCGCATCCGTACGGGCGATGATCACGGTGGGTACGTCGGCGATGTCGGCGGCGAGGCGGGCCGCGTTGAGGGTGCGGATGTGCTGTGCGGTCGGCACGAGGACCTTGCCGCCGAGGTGGCCGCACTTCTTCTCGGAGGCCAGCTGGTCCTCGTAGTGGATGCCCGCGGCACCCGCGGCGATCATCGCCCTGGTCAGTTCGAAGGTGTTGAGGGGTCCGCCGAATCCGGCCTCCCCGTCGGCGACGATCGGCGCCAGCCAGTCCGTACGGTCGCCTCCGCCCTCGGCGGTGGCGATCTGGTCGGCGCGCAGCAGCGCGTTGTTGATGCGCCGCACGACCTGCGGCACGGAGTTGGCGGGGTACAGGCTCTGGTCGGGGTAGGTGTGCCCGGCCTGGTTGGCGTCGGCGGCGACCTGCCAGCCCGACAGGTAGACGGCCTGCAGCCCGGCCTTGACCTGCTGGACCGCCTGGCCGCCGGTGAGCGCGCCGAGCGCGTGGACGTAGTCCAGCTCGTGCAGCTGCCACCACAGCCGCTCGGCGCCGCGCCGGGCGAGGGTGTGCTCCTCGTGGACGCTGCCGGACAGCCGTACGACATCCTCCGCGCCGTAGGTGCGCTCGATGCCGCTCCAGCGCGGGTCGGTCGCCCACTTGCGGGCCAGCTCGTCCGCCGCCGTCGATGTGCCTGCGTGCGCCATGAATCGTCTCCTGAAAGGGGTGGAAGCCGAAGGTCGTTGGTGAAGAGTGCGAAGCGCTCTGTGCCTCGCTGGTATGGGTGGCCCGCCGTGCCTCACTGATGAGCGAAGAGTTAGCAATGGCGATGAGCTGCCGAGTTCTCCAGCGGGTCGCAGCACGACTCTGGCAGTGGCACTGAGTGCCATCAAGGGTAGACCGCTGCCAACTTCTGCGAATCTTCCGGCTCCGTTCTGCCAAGGTTGCGAAGCTTCGGACCGGCTAGGCTGCGGGCAGTCGGAAGGAGGTCCGGGTGAGCAAGATCTACGCGGGCGCGCGGCTGCGGCGGCTGCGCGAGGAGCGCCGGATGAGTCAGGCAGAACTGGCCCGGGTCCTCGGCCTCTCGCCCAGCTATCTGAACCAGATGGAGCACGACTCCCGCCCGCTCACCGTGCCGGTCCTGCTCCGGCTGACCGAGGCCTTCGGTGTCGACCCCGCCTTCTTCTCGGAGCGCGACACCACCCGGCTGGTCGCCGATCTGCGGGAGGCGCTGGCCGGCGAGCTCGCCGAGGCCCGGATCTCCCCGTCCGACCTCGCGGAAGTCTCCTCCCGCATGCCCGCGGTCGCGCAGGTTCTGCTCGACCTCGGCCGCCGCAACCAGCTCCTGGCCGAGCGGCTCGCCGGAGCCGCCGACGGCCGCGACAGCCAACAGACCGGCCCCCGCTCACCGCACGAGGAGATCCGCGACTTCTTCTACCGCCGCCAGAACTACCTGCACGACACCGACCTCGCGGCCGAGCACCTGGCCGAGGAGACCGGCATCCGGCCCGGGGAGGTCGTACGCGCCCTCACCACCCGCCTGACCGACCGTCACGGCGTACGCCTGGCCGTCGAGACCGCCGACCATCTGCACCACTACGACGCGACGTCCCGCACCCTCCACCTGTCCGGCCGCCTGCGCCCCGGCCAGCGTGCCTTCCGCATGGCGACCCAACTCGCCCTGCTCGAGTACGGCGACGAACTCGACCGGCAGGCCGCCGAGGACTTCCCGCCCGGCTCACCCACCCACGCCCTGGCCCGCATCGGCATCGCCAACTACTTCGCCGCCGCGCTGATCCTGCCGTACGGCCCCTTCCACGCGGCCGCCGAGGAGGTGCGCTACGACATCGAGCGGCTTACCGACCGCTACGGCCTGGGCTATGAGACCGTCTGCCACCGCCTGTCCACCCTCCAGCGCCCCCGCCTGCGCGGCGTGCCCTTCTCCTTCGTCCGCGTCGACCGGGCCGGCAACATGTCCAAGCGGCAGTCCGCGACCGGCTTCCACTTCTCCCGGGCCGGCGGCACCTGCCCGCTGTGGAACGTCTACGAGGCCTTCGCCGCGCCCGGCCGCATCCACGTCCAGATCGCCGAAATGCCGGACGGGCAGCGCTACTTGTGGACGGCCCGAGCCGTCACCCGCCACCGCGGCGGCTGGGGCGAACCCGGCAAGACGTTCGCCATCGGGCTGGGCTGCGAGATCCGCCATGCCCACCGGCTGGTCTACTCCGACGGCCTCGACCTCACCAAGGCCTCCGCCGCCACGCCCATCGGCATGGGCTGCCGCGTCTGCGAACGCCTCGACTGCCCTCAGCGCGCCGTGCCGCCTCTGGGCCGTCCCCTGCGGATCGACCAGAACAGCAGCACGTTCGTGCCTTATCCGGTGGCGGACCAGGCGACGTGACGGGGGCCGTGGGCCGTCTTTCCGCACCAGGACGGGCGTCACTCGTCCGAGTGGCTGGTGGTGTACCGGTTGCCTCCGGGTGGTGTTCATAAGAGCACAGCACCCAACCCACAGGAGTACGCATGCGTATCCGCACCGCACTTGCCGCCACCGCTCTCGGGGCCCTGGTCGTCCTCGGCGGCGCCACCACCGCCAACGCGGACAACCACGACAAGTTCAACGTCGGCGGCGGCACCGGCAGCCAGGGGAACGAGGGCTGGGCGGGACCCGCGATCAGTGACCCGGCCGGTCCCGCCTTCGGCGGCGAAGGGAGCGTGGACATCGGACAGGGGCAGGGAGAGGGGCAGGGCTTCGGCGGTGCCGAGGAATCGCCCCTGGGCCTGTAGGACGTAGAAGCCCCTTGCCAAGAGGGGTCCGCGCTGCCGTCACAAGCCGAGCGGGCCCCTCCAGCGCTGTGTCCGGTCAGTGTTCGCCGAACGCCCGCAGAATGCGCTCTGCTGCCAGCGTCGCCGTCAACTCACCGTCCCTGACCTGCTGTTCGAGACCGGGGGAGAGTGCTCGTACGGCGGGATCGGCGTGCAGGCGGCCGAGGAGTTCGTCGCGGACCATCGACCAGGTCCAGTCGACCTGCTGGTCACGGCGTTTGGCGGTGAGCCGTCCGGTGGAGTCCAGCAGCGTGCGGTGCTGCTCCAGGCGCTCCCACACCGTCTCCAGACCGGTCGACTCGCGGGCACTGCAACTCAGCACCGGTGGCGCCCAGACCGCGTCCTTGCCGTGCATCAGCCGCAGCGCGCCCGCCAGTTCACGCGCCGCCGCCTGTGCGTCGCGCTCGTGCGGGCCGTCCGCCTTGTTGACCGCGATCACGTCGGCCAGCTCCAGGACACCCTTCTTGATGCCCTGCAACTGGTCGCCGGTGCGGGCGAGGGTGAGCAGCAGGAAGGAGTCGACCATGTTCGCGACCGCGGTCTCCGACTGGCCCACGCCGACCGTCTCGACGAGCACCACGTCGTAGCCGGCCGCCTCCATCACCACGATCGACTCGCGGGTGGCCTTGGCGACCCCGCCCAGCGTGCCCGCGGTGGGGGAGGGGCGCACGAACGCCGCCGGGTCCACGGCCAGGCGTTCCATACGGGTCTTGTCGCCCAGGATCGAGCCGCCGGTACGGCTGGAGGACGGGTCGACGGCCAGCACGGCCACCCGGTGGCCGAGTCCCGTCAGCAGCGTGCCGAACGCGTCGATGAACGTCGACTTGCCCACGCCCGGCACCCCGCTGACCCCGATCCGCCGGGCGCGGCCGCTGTGCGGGAGCAGCTCGGTCAGCAACTCCTGTGCCAGCAGCCGGTGTTGGGGCCGGGTGGACTCGACGAGCGTGATGGCGCGCGCGATGATCGCACGCTTCCCGTCGAGCACACCCTTCACATAGGCGTCGACATCGATCACAGGTCGTGCCCGAGATCGTCCGACAGCCGCTCGACCAGGTCGTACGCCGCGTCCGGGATCACCGTCCCGGGCGGGAAGACGGCCGCCGCACCCATCTCCAGGAGCGTGGGCACGTCCTGGGGCGGAATCACCCCGCCAACCACGATCATGATGTCCTCGCGTCCCTCCTCGGCCAGCTGCTCCTTCAGCGCCGGTACGAGGGTGAGGTGCCCGGCGGCCAGCGAGGACACCCCGACGATGTGCACGTCCGCCTCGACGGCCTGGCGAGCCACCTCGGCCGGGGTCTGGAACAACGGGCCGACGTCCACGTCGAAGCCGAGGTCGGCGAAGGCGGTGGCGATCACCTTCTGGCCGCGGTCGTGACCGTCCTGGCCCATCTTGGCGACGAGGATGCGCGGGCGGCGCCCCTCGGCCTCCTCGAAGGCGTCCACCAGGGTGCGGGTGCGGTCCACGGACGGGGACTCTCCTGCTTCGTTGCGGTACACGCCGGAGATCGTACGGATCTGGCTCGCGTGCCGGCCGTACACCTTCTCCAGGGCGTCGGAGATCTCGCCGACGGTGGCCTTGGCGCGGGCGGCGTTCACCGCCAGCTCCAGCAGGTTGCCGTCGCCGCCGGCCGCCCGGGTCAGTGCGTCCAGCGAGTCCTGGCAGGCGGTCTCGTCACGCTCTGCCCGCAGGCGCCGCAGCTTCTCGATCTGCTGGGCGCGCACGGAGGAGTTGTCGACCTTGAGGACATCGATCTGCTCGTCGCTGTCGACGCGGTACTTGTTCACGCCGATGACCGGCTGACGTCCGGAGTCGATACGGGCCTGGGTGCGGGCCGCGGCCTCCTCGATGCGCAGCTTGGGAATGCCCGCGTCGATGGCCTTGGCCATGCCCCCTGCCTGCTCGACCTCCTGGATGTGCTGCCAGGCGCGGCGGGCGAGGTCGTAGGTGAGCTTCTCGACGTAGGCGCTGCCGCCCCAGGGGTCGATGACCCGGGTGGTGCCGGACTCCTGCTGGATGAGGAGCTGGGTGTTGCGGGCGATGCGCGCGGAGAAGTCGGTGGGCAGCGCGAGCGCCTCGTCGAGGGCGTTGGTGTGCAGCGACTGGGTGTGGCCCTGGGTGGCCGCCATCGCCTCGACGCAGGTGCGCGTGACGTTGTTGAACACGTCCTGCGCGGTCAGCGACCAGCCGGAGGTCTGCGAATGGGTGCGCAGGGAAAGGGACTTGGTGTTCTGCGGGTCGAACTGCTTGACCAGCTTCGCCCACAGCAGGCGCGCGGCCCGCAGCTTGGCGATCTCCATGAAGAAGTTCATGCCGATCGCCCAGAAGAAGGAGAGCCGGGGCGCGAACGCGTCCACGTCCAGGCCGGCTTCACGCCCGGCCCGGATGTACTCCACTCCGTCCGCGAGCGTGTACGCCAGCTCCAGATCGGCCGTCGCACCCGCCTCCTGGATGTGATAGCCGGAGATGGAGATTGAGTTGTAGCGCGGCATCCGCTGCGAGGTGAAGGCGAAGATGTCGGAGATGATCCGCATCGACGGCTTCGGCGGATAGATGTAGGTGTTGCGGACCATGAACTCCTTGAGGATGTCGTTCTGGATGGTCCCGGCCAACTTCTGGGGCGCAACGCCCTGTTCCTCGGCGGCGACGATGTACAGCGCGAGCACCGGCAGCACGGCGCCGTTCATCGTCATCGACACCGACATCCGGTCCAACGGGATCCCGTCGAACAGCTGCCGCATGTCGTAGATGGAGTCGATGGCCACGCCCGCCATGCCGACGTCACCGGTCACGCGCGGGTGGTCGCTGTCGTAACCCCGGTGTGTCGGCAGGTCGAAGGCGACCGACAGGCCCTTCTGACCGGCCGCCAGATTCCTGCGGTAGAAGGCGTTGGACTCCTCGGCGGTCGAGAAGCCCGCGTACTGGCGGATCGTCCAGGGCTGGTTCACGTACATCGTCGGGTACGGGCCGCGCAGATACGGGGTGGCACCGGGATAGGTGCCCAGGAAGTCAAGGCCCTCCAGGTCCTGCCCGGTGTACAGCGGCTTGACCGGGATGCCCTCCGGGGTCTCCCACAGCAGGTCGTCCCCGCCGGTCGCCCGCTTCACGGCTGTACGCCACTCGTCGGCGGTGCCGTCCGCGGCCGGACTCCCCAGCTCGATCCCGGAGAAGTCGGGGATTCCCATCAGGACACTCCCATGCGGTCGAGGGTGGCGGACAGCACGGCGACGGCGTCGCAGCCCGCGAAGACGTACGAGTCGACACCGGCGTACTGCCCGGGCCGCCCGGCGAGGAACACGTGCGCGGCACCGGCGGCCTTCAACTGCGCGGCCACGGACTCCGCTTGCTCCTCGTACAGGGCGTCGCTGGAGCAGAGGCAGACCTCTGTGGCGCCGCCGTCCTCGAACATGCCCTCGGTGACCGGCTCGATGCCGCCCGCCTGGAAGAGGTTCGCGGCGAAGGTCAGCCGGGCGGTGTGTGCGGCGGCCGGGCCGAGCGCAGCCAGGTGGACGCGCGGGCGAGAGCCGGTCGCGGCCAGATGGGCGTCGGAGCGGGCGCGCAAGGCCTCGAACGCCTCGTCGCGCCGCACCCGGGGCAGCCCGCCGGACGGCGGCTCGGGCGCGGGCTCGCGCTCCACCGGCTTCTCGGTCAGCAGCGGGAACTCGCTGACACCGGTGATGGGCTCACGCCGCTTGGTGAGCCTCTTGGAGCGCTCCGCCCACGTCGTCGCCAGGTCCGTGCGGATCCGGCCGGAGCGCAGCACGGCGGCCTGGCCGCTGTCCCGCTCGATGGACCGGAAGAACTCCCAGCCCGCATGGGCGAGTTCGTCCGTCAGCCGCTCCACGTACCAGGAACCGCCCGCCGGATCGATCACCCGGGACAGATGCGACTCCTCGATCAGGATCGTCGAGGTGTTGCGGGCGATGCGCCGCGCGAACGCGTCCGGCAGGCCGAGTGCGTCGTCGAAGGGCAGCACGGTGACGGCGTCGGCGCCGCCCGCTCCGGCCGCCAGCGTGGCGACGGTCGTACGCAGCATGTTCACCCACGGGTCGCGGCGCGACATCATCACCGGAGAGGTGACGGCATGCTGGACCTGCGCCCCGGCGCCGGGTGCGCCGCTGACCTCGGCGATGCGCGCCCACAGTCGGCGCGCGGCCCGCAGCTTGGCGATCGTCAGGAACTGGTCGGCGGTCGCCGCGTACCGGAACTCCAGCTGCGCACAGGCCTGTTCGACGCTCAGCCCGGCCTCGGTCAGCTCCCGCAGATACGCCACTCCGGTGGCGAGCGAGGCCCCCAGCTCCTGCGCGGCCGAACCTCCGGCCTCGTGATACGGCAGTGCGTCGACGGTCAGCGTCCGAAGCCCGGGGTACTCCTCGGCGCACCGGCGGGCGAGTCCGAGCACCGGTGCGAATTCGTACGGCTGTCCGGTGCGGGCCTCGTGACCGAGGGGATCGGCGCCCAGGCTGCCGCGCACGGCCTCGCTGGCGACGCCCCGCTCCTCGTACAGCCGCAGCAACTCCTGTGCGGCGGCCTCGAGTTCGCAGCCGGCGTCGAGCACGACGGGCGCCAGGTCGAGGTAGACGCCGTCGAGGACCCGGCCGAGGGATGACACCGGGATGCCGCTCTCGCCGACGACCAGCCACAGCGAGGAGACACCGTTCTCCAGGTCCGCGAGCACCGCGTCACCGTCGGCGGTGGTGTGCCGCTGCCGCACGTCCCAGCCGCCCACGGTGTTCCCCGCGGCTCGGCTGCCGCGCACAAAGGGCGCGAACCCGGGGAAGCCCGGCTCGGGCGCGGCATCGCGCGATGTGTACAGGGGACGGGTGCGCAACCCGTCCTCCAACGCGGTGGACAGGGCTTCCTCGGCCTCGGCACCCTCGACGTCCTTGCCCGCCTTGCGCAGGACACTCGCCACGAGGCGCTGCCACTGCTCGTGGGAAACGTCAGGGAACTCGGCGGCCAGTTCGAGCCCGTCGTCAGGCAGGACCGTCATGCTCGGATGTTAGGTCAGAGACGCAAAGGAGCAGCAGGGGGCAGGCTGTGACCTTGCCCTCTCTGCGGCTGTGACCTTGCCCTCGCCGCACCCCCGACCTGCGGTTCCGCCCGGCCGTTCACCGTCGACTGGCAGACTGTGCGGACCCGGCGAAGGAGGTTCCCGCATGTCGATGGTCGGCAACCTGCGCAAGGCGGTCCGCCTGGGGCGGCGGCGAAGCCGCAGCCGCGTGGACCTCAGTCACCCGGCCCGCTCGCCGCTCGGCTCCTCGGTCGTCAACTGCGTCATCTACCGCGACGGCATCCGCCAGCCCGTGACGGACACGGTCGAAGAGGCCGTCCACCAGGTCCGCCGCCGCGGCCACGACTTCGTCTGGCTGGGCCTGCACGAACCGTCCGAGACCGAGTTCGCGGAGGTCGCCGAAATCTTCGGCCTGCACCCGCTCGCCGTCGAGGACGCCGTACTGGCCCACCAGCGGCCCAAGTTGGAGAGCTACGGCGACGTCCTGTTCGCCGTCTTCAAGACCGTCACCTACGTCGAGCACGAACAGCTCACCGCGACCAGCGAGGTCGTCGACACCGGCGAGATCATGGTCTTCGCCGGGCGCGACTTCGTCATCACGGTCCGGCACGGCAGACACGGTTCCCTCGGCCCCCTGCGCGAGGACCTTGAGGCCCGGCCCGAGCAACTGGCCAAGGGCCCCTCGGCGGTGCTGCACGCCATCGCCGACCATGTCGTCGACGACTACCTGACCGTCACCGACGCCGTCCAGGACGACATCGACGAGGTCGAGAGCGAGGTCTTCTCCCCGCAGGGCAATCAGACCGCGGACGCCGGCCGCATGTACCAGCTCAAGCGCGAACTGCTGGAACTGAAGCGGGCCGTGGTCCCTCTTGCCCGCCCCCTGGAGACGCTCTCCACCAAGCCGCTGCGCACCGTCGACCCGGAGATACGCGCCTACTTCCGCGACGTCGCCGACCACCTCGCCCGCGTCACCGAGCAGATCACCGGCTTCGTCACCCTGCTCGACTCCATCCTCCAGGCCCACCTCGCCCAGGTCGCCGTCGCCCAGAACGAGGACGCCCGCAAGATCACCGCCTGGGCCGCGATCATCGCCGTACCCACCATGGTGACCGGCGTGTACGGCATGAACTTCGACCACATGCCCGAACTGCGCTGGACCTTCGGCTACCCGCTCGCCCTCGGCGTCATCGCCGTCGCCTGCTTCCTCCTGCACCGCGGCTTCAAGCGCAACGGCTGGCTGTGACCCCGTACGCCTGACGCTGTCTCAGGCCCGGGCGATCGTAGATCTGTCATGCACACCCATTGACCTGCCCATGCCCATCACCCTAGCGTCCGTCTTCATATGTGGACGGGTGTCTTCATATGGGGACTCCATTCGATGGAGTGAACGGGAACGTCGGACAGTTCAAGGGAGAACTGGCACACATGCCGCTTGTCGTTGTCGGAATCAGCGTCCTGATCCTGCTCTTCCTGATGACCAAACTGAGACTGAACGGCTTCGCCGCTCTCCTTCTCGTCGCAGTGGGCGTCGCCCTGGTCCGGGGAATACCCCTCGAGAAGATCTCGGACGTTCTCTCCGAGGGCATCGGCGGCCAGATCGGCGACACCATGCTCACCATCGGCCTCGGCGCCATGGTCGGCCGTGTGATGGGGGACTCCGGCGCCGCCCAGCGGATCGCCACCGGACTCCTCGACCTCTGCGGCCCGCGCTGGGTCCAGGTCGCGATGGTGCTGACCGCCATGCTCATCGGCGTGACCATGTTCTACGAGGTGGCCTTCGTCATCATCGTCCCGGTCGCCTTCACCCTGGTCCGGGTCACCCGCTCGAACCTGCTGTGGGTGGGCCTGCCCATGTCGATCGCCCTGTCCACCATGCACAGCTTCCTGCCGCCCCACCCCGGCCCGACCGCGGTGGCCGCCACCTTCCACGCCTCGGTCGGACTCACCCTGTTCTACGGCCTGTTCATCGCCGTCCCGGCCGGCGCGCTCATCGCCCTGCTGTGGCCCCGGCTGCCGTTCGTCCGGCAACTGAATCCGACGGTCCCTCAGGGCCTGGTGAGCGAGCGCGTCATCGAGGACGACGAGACGCCCGGCCTCGGCTGGTCGCTGTCGGTCGCCCTGCTGCCCGTGGTGCTGATCGCGGGCGCCGCCGTGACCGACCTGGCCACCTCAGGATCGAACCCGTGGCTGCACTTCGTCGCCTTCATCGGCTCCGCACCCATCGCCCTGCTGCTCACCCTGCTCCTCGCGATCTGGGCCCTCGGCCCGCGCATCGGCCGCAGCCTCGCCGAGGTGGGCACGTCGTGTCGCGAGGCCGCCCAGGCGATGGCGATGATCCTGCTCGTGATCGGCGCGGGCGGCGCCTTCAAGAACGTCCTCGTCGAAGGCGGCATATCCGACTACATCAAGGACACCACCGAGCACTGGTCCATCTCACCGATCGTCCTGGCCTGGCTGATCGCGGCCATCCTCCGCGTCGCGCTCGGCTCGGCCACCGTCGCCGTGGTCACCGCCTCCGGCGTCGCGTTGCCCCTGCTCGCGGGCAGCGGTATCCACCCCGAGGTCATGGTGCTCGCCGTCTCCTGCGGATCGATCGCCTTCTCCCACGTGAACGACCCCGGCTTCTGGATGTTCAAGGAGTACTTCAACCTTTCGGTCCTGGACGCGATCAAGGCACGGACCACCTACACGACGGTTCTTGCGATCCTCGGCCTGGGCGGTGTTCTCGTACTGGAACAGGTGCTGGACACCGTCAAGACCTGACCCCACGCTCCACTCCCGCCACGACCCACCTCACCAGAACGGCATCGCCAGCCCATGAGCCAACCCGTGGTCACCAAGTTCTCCGTCCATCCGGTCGCAGGCCGAGACTCCATGCTCCTCAACCTCTCCGGCGCACACGCCCCTTACTTCACCCGGAACGTGGTTGTCGTCGAGGACTCCGAAGGCCGTACGGGCCTCGGCGAGGTGCCCGGCGGAGAGAAGATCACGCGGACCCTGCTCGACGCCGAGCCCCTGGTGGTCGGCGCCCGGGTAGGCGACTACAAGCGCGTACTGCGCACGATCGAGGGGACGTTCGCGGACCGCGACGCGGGCGGCCGCGGTGCGCAGACCTTCGACCTGCGCACCACCGTGCACGCGGTCACCGCGGTGGAGTCGGCGCTCCTGGACCTCCTCGGCCAGCACCTGGAGGTCCCCGTCGCGGCCCTGCTGGGCGACGGCAAACAACGCGATGCCGTACGGGTCCTCGGCTACCTCTTCTACGTCGGCGACCCGGACCGCACCGACCTCGACTACGTCCGCGAGGGCGACTCGACGGTGGAGTGGTACCGCATCCGCCGCGAGGAGGCGCTGACCCCCGAGGCGATCGTCCGCCAGGCCGAGGCCACGCACGAGCGCTACGGCTTCCGTGACTTCAAGCTCAAGGGCGGCGTCCTGCCGGGCAGCGAGGAGGTCAAGGCCGTCCGGGCGCTCAAGGAGCGCTTCCCGGAGGCCCGGATCACCCTCGACCCGAACGGTGCCTGGTCCCTTCGCGAGGCCGTCGAGCTCTGCCGCCCGCTCCTCGGCACCCTCGCCTACGCCGAGGACCCCTGCGGAGCCGAGGGCGGCTACTCCGGCCGCGAGATCCTCGCGGAGTTCCGCCGGGCCACCGGACTGCCGACGGCGACCAACATGATCGCCACGGACTGGCGGCAGCTGACCCACGCCCTGGCCCTGCAGTCGGTCTCCATCCCGCTCGCCGACCCGCACTTCTGGACCATGCAGGGATCGGTCCGCGTCGCCCAGCTCTGCAACTCCCTGGGCCTGACATGGGGTTGCCACTCCAACAACCACTTCGACATCTCCCTGGCGATGATGGCGCACTGCGGGGCGGCCGCACCGGGGGAGTACAACGCCCTGGACACCCACTGGATCTGGCAGGAGGGCCTGGAACGCCTCACGGTCGAACCGCCGCGGACCCACGGCGGCGAGGTCGCCGTCCCGGACGCCCCCGGCCTCGGAATCCGCCTCGACCACGACCGCCTCCTCGCGGCCCAAGCCCTCTACCGCGAGAAGGCACTGTCGGGCCGCGACGACGCGGCCGGGATGCGCTACCTGATCAGGGACTGGACGTTCGACAGCAAGCGGCCGTGTCTTGTGCGCTGAGTCGCGAGGCGGCCGTGCAGATCGTCGATGCCGGTGGGTGTCTGCTCTCAGCCCTGGGTCTCGATCTCGGCGTCGGCGACGGCGATGGCGATGCCGAGTGCAGTGGCGATGTGGCCTGCTGCCGTCATGACGCGGGCGGTGCCCACGATGGGTGCGATGGCGACCAGGACGTCCTGCAGTTGTTCGACGGTCAGGCCGGTCTTGAGGGCCGGGTCGATATGGGCCACGTAGGAGATGGGCGGGGCATCCGAGGCGGCGAGCGCCGCGATGCGCGTGAGGATGAGCATGTCCGGGGACAGCCCGCATCGCTCGATCGAGTCGACCGTCATGGCGGCGAGGGTGTCCAGGACAGGGGTTTCCGACGCAGTGGACATGTCGCATGTCCTCCTGGTGAGTTCTGAGCCCGAGAGGGATGTGGGGCGAGAGGAACCGAGTTCCGCGAATGTGGGGCTTTCCTTCAACCGTAGAGCCGATCCGGGCCTCGCGCATTGCGCCGAAGGCGTTGGTACCGGTTCTTCGCCCGGCCATGAAGATGTCCGATCCCGGGCATGGCCGCAGAATTGGCGTTATGGCCTGCCCATTCCGGATCGGAGACCTCCATGAAGGACCTCAAGTTTGAGCAGAAGGGCTCGCTGTCACGCATCGAGGCAGCCGACCAGCTCATGGCACTCGCAGCCGCGCTGAGGGAAGGCGGGGATGCCGAACTGGAACTCGGCCCCGTGACGCTGAGCCTGCGGGTGCCCGACGACCTTCGCAGCGAGATAGAGGTCGAGGTCGGCGACGGGGAGATCGAGCTGGAGATCGAGTTCAAGTGGCCGACCGCATCGACCACTACAGCGCCAGCGCGGACGGGTGCCGGCACAGAGAAGGCCACGACACGAAAGAACGTGCCCGCCAAGCCCGGTCGAAGCAGCACGGGCACCACCAGGAGCAGAAGCGCGAAGCGGGCCGCCACGAAAACGTCCTGATCCGTGCCGAGGTCTGACGCTTCACTCGACGCGTCACGCCGGTGCCGGCGCGAAGGGATACAACTCGTCGGCTCCGGGCTGCACGACCCCGTAGCTGCTTTCCGGTACCTCGTTCCAGGCACCGGGCAGGTCGCCGAGGGGTTCGGACACGATGAGGCGGGTCTCGTCGGACACTCCCTCCAGGAACGTCATATCGGGATGCAGCTTGCGCAGTGTGTCCACGCGAGTGCTGTAGAACAACGACCTGGAATCGCCCTGGCTCGAGTAGCGGAAGGCCCATACACGCTCGCCGTCGGCCACGCTGACGGTCATCTGGAGCGGGAACTCCACACCGTGCTCGCGGCCGGTGCGCTCCACCACTCCCGCCATCCGGGACACGGCGCTCGGTGGGTCCTGGTCCAGGCCGAAGGTGAGCGCCAGGAAGAACATCACCTCCGAGTCCGTGGTTCCTTCCATGTCGGAGTACAGCTCAGGGTCGACGAGCAGGGACAACTCGCGGCGCATGAGGTGGAAACCCGAGATGGCACCGTTGTGCATCCACATCCAACGGCCGTGCCGGAAGGGGTGGCAGTTCGTCTGCTGCACCGCCGTGCCGGTCGACGCCCGGATGTGGGCGAAGAACAACGGGGAGCGGACATGATCCGCGAGCTCCCTCAGGTTGCGGTTGTTCCAGGCGGGGCCGATGTCCTTGAAAAGGGCCGGGGTGTCGATGCTTTCCTCCGAGTACCAACCGATGCCGAAACCGTCGCCGTTCGTCGTCTCGACCCCCAGCCGGGAGTGGAGGCTCTGATCGATCAGCGAGTGGGCCGGCTTGTACAGGATGGTGTCGAGAAGCACGGGCGTTCCCGAGTAAGCGAGCCATCGGCACATGAGCGATCACCTGTGTTCCTACCTGTACCTACGGGAGTTCCGTTAAGTCCCGCTCGCGGCTTGCGGAGTCTTCGATGAGGCTGCCGGTCACCTGACTGCGACGGCGTGTCGGATGATCCGGTGGCTCTTGTCCCGATCTCATTTTCGACTCCCCGACCGCGCATCGCCATGCGGGCGCGGATCCGACCGCCGGCACTCCGAGTGCACATCCGTCGGAGCCGAAGAGCCATGGCCCGCGATGGGCGGGTACCTGTTCCCAAGCGTTCGACAGCGCCGTGGCCGTCACTTCACCCACGGCGGGTGAATCCGAGACCGGGCGCGCAACAGCTCCGGCCGAGCGTCCGCGTCGCTTCGCGCCGTACCGGGGCTTTCGAGGGGCGTACGGCTTCGCACCCGGCGACTACCGACGCGATTTGCGGCTGCGTCGAACACGGGCGCTTCTGGCCGAGGGCATGGCGCCCTCGGTGGCCGCCGCTGAGCCCGGCTTCGCAGACCAATCCCACCTCACCCGGTGGTTCACCCGCATCCACGGTGTCACCCCGGCCGCCTACCGCACACCGCTGCACACAGAGAGCAGGAGGTAGATGTGGCCCACGCCCGGTTGGCCATGGCCTGCGTCACGCTCGGCATTCGTCGGCGCGGAGCAGTTCGTCGGCGTCGGCCGTGTCAGACGTGCGTGAGGAGGCGTTCCAGCGGCCGGGGAACGCGCTCGAGGTCCAGGCGTGCGACCAGTGCCTGTGCGTAGAGCGACTTGCGGCCGCTGTGCGTGCCCATGAAGCGCCGCAGCTGGTGCTCCACGGGGCGTTCCCGCTGGGCGGGCTGGCTCTGGAAGGTGCGGAAGGGGCGCGTCTCGCCCTGGGACTCGATCACCCGTTGCACTTCCTCGGCCCCCAGAGCGCGGATCAGCTCGTCCTCCAGGTCGGCGACGCACACGTGGAACCCGAGTGTCTCCAGTCCGGCGTGCGTGAGAGCGGACCCGAGCCCGACCCGCTCCAGATGACGCCGGAAATGCCGCTCCTCGCCGATGTCGCACAGACCGGCCAGCGGGAGGCCGAGCCCTGGAGGGCCGCACAGGTCCAGGAAACGCCCGATGTTCGTCGCGCCTCCGAGCGGTACCACCGCGACGCCCTCCGCGCCGAGGTCACGGCCGTAGCGCGTGGCCAGCGCTTCGAGCGCGACCTGATCGCTGCTCCCCTCCACGAGGATGATCGACCGCAGACGACCGCCGGCCAGCTCCCGCGCCTCCGCCGCGGCCGCACCCGCACCCGCTCCGCCGGCCGCCCACGCGAGCAGCGCCAGGCGAAATCGCCTCAACTCGTCCACGAGACCTCGCTTCCCCACGCCATCCTGGCACGGCCGGGATCTCGTACGCACGTACGTTTTCCGGGGCACCGCCTGGCCACGTCCCACCGGAACAACCGTGCTTCGGCGCGGCTGAGGGCACGGTTCTTCCGACGGCGGCTTCCGCTGTTCCTCAGTCCTGGTGGGTGCCCCGGACGATGCGGTCGACGATCTCGGCGGCCCGCTTGGGGTGCTCCTCGAACCAGCCGTCGAGATGTTCGCGGACAGCCTCGGCGACGCAGCTGCGCACCTCGGGGCCGCCCAGCAGTCCGCGCGTGGCGCCGAGGAACTCGGGACGGTCCAGTTTCACCGACACGATCGCCGTCAGGCCCTCGCCGATCCGGTCGGCCACGGGATCAGGATCCGCCGCCGTCAGCAGCCCCAGCCTTCGCGCGTACGCCGTGATCGCGGCCGCCAGCCCGTCGCGGAAGCCGTCCACGTGCGTGCCGCCCTCGGCAGTGGCCCGGCTGTTGGCGAAGCTGCGCACCCGCTCGTCCCGGGAGCGGCCCCACAGGAGGGCCACGTCCATCGTCCCCGCCATCCGCGGGTCCTCCCGCTCGAAGCCGATCACGTCCGGATGGAGGACCGCCCCCGCCTCCGCGTCGAGGGCGGCCACGAAGTCCCTTACCCCGTCCGGGAATTGGAACCGCTCCGCTCGGATCCCTCCCGCCGGGCGTTCGTCCGTCAGCGAGATCCCCAGACCCGGGTTGAGGAAGGCCACCTGCCGGAAACGCTCCGCCAGCACGGCGAACGAGCACCACGTCGTCTCGAAGATCTCGGCGTCGGGCCAGAAGGCGATGGTCGTCCCGGTGCCGGTCGCGGGTCCCACGGCGGCGGGCGGGGCGAGCGCGACACCGCGCGCGTACTCCTGGGACCAACAGACCTCCTCGTACCGCACCTTGGCCGTCAGGCGGCTCGACAGGGCGTTGGGGACGAGGAGCCCCGCACCGAAAGGAGCCACGTCCGCTTTGTGCCGACCACTCGGCTCGGACCCGGTGTGCAGGCTGGTCAGCAACGCTTCGAGGCCCGGGCCGCCGCTGTCCCTGCCGGTGTCGGCCTCGAAGGCGACCCCCGGCCCGTCGTCGACGACCCGTACCCCACCGTCCGGGGTGAGCGTGACGTCGACGGAACCGGCACCCGCCGCCAGGACCTCGTTCACCGCCCGGCCGACGACCTCGAACACCATGTGATGCAGGCCGCGTTCCGTGACCGAGCCGACATACATCCCGGGCCGTTTCCGTACGGCTTCCCGCCCCTCCAGCACCTCGATCTGGGCAGCGTCGTACCTCATGCCTTCTCCACTCACGAAGACCCCTCCCATGGCGTCCGGCAGATCACCCCAGCCTAGGCGGAATCCGGTAAAACACCAGGTCAGAGGCGATACGACGAGGCTGTGGGAGAGCGGGTGCGGGCCTGCCGGGAGATGGTCGGCCCCAGGCGTGCGCACCGCGTCCGGAGCATGTCCGCGGGCCCGCCCAGGCCGTGTACGCCCCCGTTTTGGGCGCCCCTGAGACCCCCAATTCCGGTCGCGGCAGGTCATTCCAGGGAAGGTCGATCACACGGCCGCCTCATGTGAGGATGTGGCGATGGCGTGGCTGAGGAAACACGGGAGGCGGGCGGTCGGGCTCGTGGCCGCGGCGAGTGCGGCGCTGGCGGTGACCGCCTGCGGTCCGGGTGGCTCCGACGACGCTGCCTCCGGAGGCCGCGAGGCGAAGTACAAGCGCGTCATCGAAGACCCGCACCCGCGCCCCGCCGACGTCATCGAGGCAGCCGGCGCACCCGTCGGCGTGGTGCTCGCGGACGACGGCTCGCTGCTCCTGACGTACGACGCCGGCAACGTCGAGGACGACGAGGGGCCGGCCGCCACCGCCTGGCGCATCGTCGGCCCCGACGGCCGTACGGTCGCCGAGCACGCGCAACACGGGGACGCGGAGGCGGTACCGGCCGCGTTCAAGGGGGTGCACGGAGGCTTCGTGCGGGTGCCGCAGGACGAGGGGGCCGAGGGGGCGTACGCCCTGGACGTGCACGGCAAGCGGCACAAGGTCGTCGTCACGGGGACCAGGCTGCGCACCCGCCCCGGCGACATCCTGCTCGCAGAACTGGAGCCGACCCTCATCTACCGCCCGGCCACACGCACCGTGGCGCCCCCTGCCGGAGTGCCGGACGACGCCGTCCGCCTCGCCGTCGACGAGCGAGGCACCGCCTGGAGCCTGGAGCAGCCCCTGACCGAGGACCCCGAGCGCGTCGTACGGCAGCGCGACGGTCGCACCCTCGGCTCCACGGCCGTCCCGAAACCGTACGCGGGGGGAATCCTTGTCGCGCGGGGTGGCACCGCGGCGCTGTCCCTCGCCCAAGGCGAGGGCGTGCGCGGCCTGTTGGTGACGACGGACGGCGGCGAGCACTGGCGGACGCTCCTCGCCGGCGGCATTCCCTGGAGGGACCTGAAGCGCGGCCCGGAGTCGCTGGTCCTGGAACTGCTTGCCGACGGGCGGCTGCTCGTCGGCGAGGAAGGCGGCCGCTTCTGGCTCGCCGCCGACCGCACCAACACCGCCTTCCACGAGCTGAAGACACCGGCGACATTCACGTCGTTCACCGTCGACGGCACGACGCTCTACGGCATCGCGGACGCGACGACGTCGACGTACGACCTGGTACGCGGCGAAGGGCTGTGGATCTCTCGCGACGGCGGACGCGAGTGGCGGCGCTACGAGCAGCGCGGGTAGAGGCGGAACGGTGCGTGTCCGCATCCGCACGGCTTCCAACTGCCATCGAGCGTGGTGCGTTCGGCGAGCCGGATTCTTCACCTGTCGGTGTGCGGAGACATCGCTGGTAGTTCCACGGTGATGCGGATCCCGCCGCCAGAGCGCGGGGTGAGGGTGAGTGTTCCGTCGTGTGCCTGGGTGATGGTCTTGACGATGGCCAGGCCGAGGCCGACGCCCGCGTGGTCGGTGTGTGTGCGCTCGGTGCCGCGCTGGAATGCTTCGGTGAGGGTCGAGGCCAGCTGTGGGGTGACCTGATCGCCGGTGTTCTCGACAGTGAGCACCACACTCGTGGAGCGGACGCGGGTGGTGACCCACACGGTGCCCTGTTCGGGCAGGTTGTGGACGATCGCGTTGTGCACGAGGTTCATCGTCAGCTGCAGCAGGAGCGCTTGCGAACCGCTCGTGGGGGTGACGTCGCCGCCGGTCTCGATGGTGACCCCACGCTTTTCCGCCAGAGGAAGGAGCGTTTCGGTGGCTTCTTCCGCCAGGAGGGACAGGTCGACGGGTTCTCGGGTGAAGGAACGCTGCTCGGCGCGGCTGAGCAGGAGCAGTGCCTCGGTGAGGTCGATCGCTCGGGTGTTCACGGCATGGAGGCGGTCGATGAGTTCGCCGGTGTCGCGGTTCGGATCGGTGCGGGCCACGTCGAGAAGAGACTTCGAGATCGCCAGCGGGGTGCGCAATTCGTGCGAGGCGTTGGCCGCGAACCTCCGCTGTTCGGCGACGTGTGCTTCGAGCCGTACGAGCATCGTGTCGAAGGCGTCGGCGAGTTCGCGGAACTCGTCCTTGTGCCCGGGCAGCCGGATCCGGTGCGAAAGCGATCCGTTCGTGGCCATGCGGGTGGCGTGGGTGATGCGGGTCAGCGGGGCGAGCATGCGGCCGGCGAGGATCCACCCTCCCACGAGTCCGAACACCAGCAGGAACGCCAGTACTGCGGCTGCCCTCGGAGCGAAGACGTCCAGGAGGACGGACCGGATGGGAAAAACACCCGTGGGCCTGTCATCGGGGTTGATGAGCATCGCACGGTTGGGGACGTAACGCAGGAGGAACAGCCACACCGCCGCGAGCAGCAGGACGCCGGCAAGCATGAGGAACCCGGCGTAGCTGAGGGTGAGTTTGAGGCGAACGCTCATCCCTGGTGCCCTATCCACGCCCGTCTCCCTTGTGTCCGGCTTCCGGTTGCGTGTCGACGCGGTAGCCGACGCCCGGCACGGTGGCGATGATCCAGGGTTCGCCGAGCCGCTTGCGCAGCGCCGAGACGGTGATGCGCACGGCGTTGGTGAACGGGTCGGCGTTCTCGTCCCACGCGCGTTCCAGGAGTTCTTCGGCGCTGACGACACCGCCTTCGGCGGCGACGAGGACTTCGAGCACGGCGAACTGCTTCCTGGTCAGCGCGACGTAGCGGCCGTCGCGGTAGACCTCTCTGCGGAACGGGTCCAGACGCAGGCCTGCGATCTCCCGCACCGGAGGTCTGTTGTGGGCGCGTCTGCGGTCGAGTGCTCTGAGTCTGAGCGCGAGTTCCTGGAGTTCGAATGGCTTCGTCAGGTAGTCGTCGGCGCCGAGTTCGAACCCGGAGGCCTTGTCGTCGAGACGGTCGGCAGCGGTGAGCATGAGGATCGGCATGCCGCTGCCGGAGGCGACGATGCGTTTGGCGATCTCGTCACCGGAGGGTCCGGGGATGTCGCGGTCGAGGACGGCGATGTCGTAGGCGTTGACGCCCAGCAGTTCCAGAGCGGTGTCGCCGTCACCTGCGATGTCGGCCGCGATCGCTGCCAGACGCAGGCCATCGCGGATGGCTTCTGCCAGATAGGGCTCGTCCTCGACAATCAACACACGCATGCTCTTGAGGCTACGAGTCGGCGCATATCGTCGGCATATCGAAAACCGCATACGTGTCGGCAACACCGCGCTGCCTTGACTGGCCGTATGACTCGAACCCCACCAACAGCACGAACACCTGCCCGCCGGTTTCGATGGCTCCTTGGCGTCGGCCTGTTGGCCCTCTTAGCAGTGATCACCGCAGCGGTCTTCTACGAGGGGCCGAAGTCCCCCTCGTTCCCCTCGGCCGCATCGCCCTTGAACACTCTTCGCACCGAGCACCGTGGTGCGCTGGGCGAGGCCGACGGTGCCGTTCCCGACAGGGTGACGGTTTTCGACGACTCGATTCCGGCAGTGGCCAAGCTTGATCCAGGTCTGCTCAAGGCCCTCCGTCAGGCTGCAACGGCTGCCGCGGACGACGGAGTCGCGTTCTACGTCACCAGCGGATGGCGTTCCCCGGCGTACCAGGATCAGCTTCTTCGGAAGGCCGTCGCCAAGTACGGGTCCGAAGAAGAGGCCGCCCGATGGGTGGCCACCGCGGCGACGTCTCCTCACGTGTCGGGGGACGCGGTCGACATCGGGCACGCCGACGCGATGGCGTGGCTGTCCAAGCACGGTGCCGCGTACGGGCTGTGCCAGATCTACCGGAACGAACCCTGGCATTACGAATTGCGCAGTGAGGCGACCGATCGCGGTTGCCCGCGCATGTATGCCGACCCCACCCAGGACCCGAGGATGCAGCAGTGACCGGCAGTGAGCGAGGACAGACGATGGTGCAGGTCGACACGGTGGACACCGGACAGGGCGGTGCCGGTCACCGGGACACCGGCCGCGGGACCTGGCGCGCGGGCATCCGCCGGGCGATCCGCATCGCCTCCCGGCCGGGGCCCTGGAAGCGCGGCCCGGTGCTCGCGGCGCTGGCGCTGCTGCTCGGCCTGCTCATGCTGCTGCACGCGAAGATCCCGAACGGGACCGGAGGCATCGGCAGCCTGGTCGAGACCTTCCTGCCGTGGTTCGGCCTGTTCGTCCCGGTGCTGCTTGCCGGCGCTCTGTGGCGCCGCTCCGCCTCCGCGGTGGTCGCGCTGCTGTTGCCGGTCCTGGTGTGGCTGAACCTCTTCGGCGGGCTCCTCGGCGACAAGTCCCACCCGGGCAGTGACCTCACCGTGGTCAGTCACAACGTCGGCGCCGACAACCCCGACCCGGCCGGCACCGCCCGCGACCTGGCAGCCACCGGTGCGGACCTGCTGGCGCTGGAGGAGATCACCCAGCAGGCCCGGGGCACATACGAGAAGACGCTGGCGAAGGCGTACAAGTACCACACGGTGCAGGGCACGGTCGGACTGTGGAGCAAGCTGCCACTGTCGGACATCCGGCCGGTCGACACCGAGATGGACGCCGGGCCGCTGGCGGCCACCAAGCCGGCCGACGTCAAACTGGCCTACAACCGGGCACTGCGCACCACCGTGGCCACGGACCACGGGCCTCTCGCCGTGTACGTGGCCCACCTGGGGTCCGTACGGGTGACTCCCAGGACGGGCTTCTGGACGGACAGCCGGGACAGAAACGCGCAGGCGCTCGCCAAGGCCGTCGCCGGCGAGAAGAACGAGCGGGTGGTGCTGCTCGGCGACCTGAACGGCACCACGGACGACCGCGCGTTCGCCGGCATCACCTCGCAGCTGCACTCGGTCCAGGACGCGGCCGGGGACGGCTTCGGCTTCAGCTGGCCGGCGAAGTTCCCAGTGGCACGGATCGACCAGATCCTGGTCCACGGCGTGAAGCCGGACAGCTCGTGGGTGCTGCCGGCCACCGGCAGCGACCACCTGCCGGTGGCTGCCGGAATCAGCTGGTGAACACCGCGTGGACGCAATCCTGGAGAGGCTTAGTGCGTTCACTCTTACACCATTGCAACGACCGAAGTCTGCTTGTTGCGTTAGCTCCAAGTCATTGCAACAATTTGTGGGCTTTCACCTGCATATATGTAGGTTCTACGCAATAACTTCATTGCCTAATTAGTGAACGCAACGTAGCGTTTCTGTCATGAGAAACGACGGGTTAATGCAGAGCCGGCCGCAGGCGGCACCCGGCACCTTCACCGCGTTCGCCCGCTTCGTGCTCTGCGGCGGCGGCGTGGGGCTCGCCTCCAGCTTCGCCGTGGCGGCCCTCGCGTCCTGGATTCCCTGGGGACTGGCCAACGCGCTGATCACCGCGGCTTCCACGCTCCTCGCCACCGAGTTGCACGCCCGCTTCACCTTCGGTGCGGGCGGTCGCGCGACCTGGCGCCAGCATGCGCAGTCGGCCGGGTCCGCGGTGGCCGCGTATGTGGTGACCTGCGTGGCGATGCTGGTCCTGCAGCAACTGGTGGCGACACCCGGTGCGGTGCTCGAGCAGGTCGTCTACCTGTCCGCCTCCGCACTCGCCGGTGTCGCGCGGTTCGCGGTGCTGCGCCTCGTCGTCTTCGCGCGGAACCGATTGCAGCTCGCGGCCACCGCCCGCACCGCCCGTCCCGTGCGCGCGGCCGTGGCCCACGCCGAGGTGCAGCCCGACGCGGTTGTGCTCTGCCGCGCCGCCTGACCGCTCCGTCACCAGTTCCGCTGGAAACAACCGGGTGAGTCCACGCTTCCCGCGTGCGTCGCGGTCGTGAAGTACCACACCAGGTAGGCCACCATGACGAGCGTGATCGGCACGCCGACGAGGAGGCGGATCAGCAGGATCAGGATTCTGGCCCACGGGTGTCCCGGCCCCCTGGCGAAGTCGGGTCTGGCCGGGTCGTACGCGATCCTCATGTCGGGCGCCGACGGGCCGCCCGCGCGTTCGAAGGTGTGGGACGTACCGCTGGTGTCGGTGAACGCGTACAGGACGGTTCCGGAGTGAGCGGGATCGCCTGGGGGGCTGTAGCCCGCACATCTGGCGGAGGTCGTCACGCCGTAACGGTGCAACAGCCACCAAGTCACCGTGGCCCGCCACGTGCCACGGGCGATGGTGCAGCCGAACACGAGCACCGGGAAGGTGCCGGCCCACAACTGGGCGAGGCGCCCGTCGCCCGCCGACACGGGGAGCAGCAGGCCGAGGGTGAAGAGGCAGGTGAGTGTGGACCAGGCCCACCACTGGCCTGCGGAGAGGAATGGTCTGCGCGGTGTCATGGGCGCGAAGGGACGCTGCTCCGCCTTCACCAGGGCCGCACCGTCGATGCGTCTTTCGGCCTTGTCACGTGGCGGGATCGCCGCGTTGACGGCGTATGCGAAGGCCTCCACAGCCTCGGTGTTGCGGGAACTGATCGCACAGATCGTCGCCGGCTCGGCTCCGGCGACCGTCGAGTTGAGCAGGATCTCGGCGGACGGGCGCTTGTTCCTGGCGACAAAGACGGTCTCGATCGCGGCGAGGGGAATGACCAGCCGGATGCCTGCCCGGTCCAGCGCGACCGCCTCGCGCTCGAGGTACGCGGTTCCGCCTCTGCCGCGCAGCATCGTTCCGGCTACGGGCTCCGCATCTCTGACAGCCATGACTGGGTCCCCTCAATGGTCGACTGACGTGGCTACAAGGGAGTCGGGGTCACCGGCTCGGCCACAGCCGCACCGTGGAGTCGGCGCCGGCCGAGGCCAGGGTCTTGCCGTCCGGGCTGAACGCCACCGATGTCACCTTGTCGGTGTGGCCGGTGAGGGTGTCGATGGGGACGGCGTCGAGCGTGCTCGTGTCCACAACCGCACGGTCTTGTCCTCGCCGGCGGTGGCCAGGGTGTTTCCGTCCGGGCTGAACGCCACCGTCGTCACGGGGGCTGTGTGGCCGGTGAGCGTGGCGACGACGGTGCCGGTCGCCACGTCCCACACGCGCACGATGTTGTCGGCGCTGCCGGTGGCCAGGCTTCTTCCGTCAGGGCTGAAACAGATGGGCTTGAAGCCGTGCCAGAGCGGGGCGTCGAGGGTCGCCTGGACGGTGCGAGTGAGCAAGTCCCACAGCCGGACCGGGCTTACGGTCAGGTCCGCGCTGCCCGTGGCCAGCGTCTTTCCGTCCGGGCTGAACGCCACGGCGTTGACCACGGCCATGCCCTGGGTCGTGAGTGTGGCGGTGACGGTACGGGTCGACAGGTCCCACAGCCAGGCCGCGCCATAGCGGCCACCGGTGGCGAGGGTCCTGCCGTCCGGGGCGAACGCCAGGTCCAGGGGGAGCCGGGGATGGGGCAGGGCGATGCCGGTGCGATCCCCCAGGGTCCAGAGGGACACGTCGAGGGCGCCGGTCGTGGCCAGGGTCTTGCCGTCCGGGCTGAAGGCCATCCTCGTCACGTCTTCGATCCGGTCGGGCCAGGGAGTGGTCGCGGTGCCCTCGACCACGTCCCACAACCGCAGCGTGCTGCCTGTGCCCTGGAGCGCGGACAGGCCGGCAGCCAGCGTCTTTCCGTCCGGGCTGAACGCCACGCAGGAGGCGTAGCCGTCGGGGACGGTGAACACGACCTTGCGGGGTTCGTCGTCGTCGGCTCTCGACTCGATCACCGCGAGCGGGACGGCTACGGCCGTCACTCCGAGCGCGGCGAGCAGCAGCGTGCGGCGCCGCACCTTGGCGCGGGGTCTCATCGGCGGCCGGCCGGGTTGCGGTCGTGTCCCACCGGCCGACGTGGCAGGCGTGTCGGTCTCTGCGGGTTCGGTGGAATCCATCGGCGTACACCCGGTTCTCGAGTAGGGGAGCAGTGCTAACGGGGTTGGTGCACAAGGGCGGTTGCGGCGTCCGCGCAGCCCCAGGCCAGGGTGACTCCGGCGCCCCCGTGGCCGTAGTTGTGCACCAGCCGCCGCACCCGGCCGTGCGGAATCGGGTCGGCCTCCAGCCGGACGCCGCCGTCTCGATACGGCCGTAGGCCCACCTGGTGGCCGAGGACCGGGGCGCCTGCCAGCTCCGGCAGCAGTTCGGTGCAGCGGCGCAGGATCGCGGCGGCGGTGGCCGGGGAAGGTGTGGTGTCCCACTCGCCGATCTCGAAGGTGCCGCCGAGGACGATGTCCCTGCTGCGCGGGTGGACGTAGGTGTAGCCGTCTGCGTTGTCCTCGTCGCGCACGGACATCTGCAAGCCGGGGTTGGCGACGAGCACCAACTGCCCTCGCACCGGCCGCATTTCGGTGTCGCCGCACAGGGCGCGGGCGCCCAGGCCGGAGGCGTTCACCACCGAAGGAGCCCAGACGCCTGCCTGTTCCAGGGCGTCGATACGGCGACGGATCAGCGTGCCGCCCGCTGCGACGAAGGTCTGCTGGAGCCAGGGCAGGTAGCGGGACATCTCCACGGTCGGAACGGTGAAGGCCCAGCCGCCGGTGAACGGGGCTCGTACCTCGTCACTTCGCAGGGTACGGAGGTCGGGGAGGGCCGCGGCCCACCAGGGGACGTCGTGGGTCTCGCCGCGCAGCAGCATCCGGGTGGGGCGCATGACCACGCCGGGCACGCCGTCCGCCGCCTGACGGGCGAACTCGTCGTAGGTGCGAACGGCCCAGCCCAGTACGCGCTGCTCGAACCGGGTGCGGGTCGGATACCAGACGGCCGCGGCGACGGAGGATGTCGTCTCGGCCGACGACTCGGCCGTGAGTACGGCGACGCGGGCGCCGGCCTGTTGCAGGCGCAGTGCGGTCGTGAGCCCGATGACCCCGGCGCCGACGACGACCGCGTCGAACCTGTCGCCCATGTCCCCTCCTTGATCGCCGAACCGTGTGTTTCCCACTGTCGGCGGGGAGTTGACGACCTGTCCAAGACCAGCAACGTCCAACGCCATAAGAAGCGCTTATAGTTGACGGATGGACCTGCGGCGGCTGCGGTACTTCCTCGTGCTGGCCGAGGAGTTGAACTTCACGCGGGCTGCGCACCGGCTGCACATCGCCCAGCCGGCCCTGAGCCAGCAGATCAGGGCGCTGGAGCGGGACTTCGGCGCTCCGCTGCTCGAACGCAACAGCCGGGGCTGCCGGTTGACCGCTGTCGGCGAGGTCGTGGCCCGTGAAGCCGACGAACTGCTGGCTCACGCGGAGGCGTCACGGGAACGGATCCGTGCCGCCGTCGGCGGACGGCAGGGGCAACTGCGCCTGGCCCTGACCCGCTCCGCCCGCGGCGGACCCGTCGACGCCCTCCTCGGTGCGTTCCGTACCCACCATCCGGACGTGGATCTCGTCGTACGGACGGGATGGACCTCGCACAACATCACCGAGCTGCTCGCCGGACGGCTGGATGCCGCCTTCGTACGACCCCCGCTGGACGGCGAGGGCCTGGAGTGCCGGCACATCGCCCGTGAGGAACTCCTCGTGGCCGTCCCCGCGGATCATCTCCTCGCCCGCGAACGAAGGGTCACCCGCGGGCACATCGCCGCCGAACCCGTGATCCTCTGGCCGCGCGAGAACGCCCCCGGAATGCACGACCTGATCACCCGTCAGCTGTGGCCCGACGGTGGGCCACGCATCGTGCGGGAAGAACCCGACGACGAGCAACTCCTCCTCAGCGTCGCCTCGGGCACGGGCATCGCCCCGGTGCCCGAGGGGCGTGCCCGTGCGCTGCGCATACCTGGGGTACGACTCAAACGCGTGACCGCACCCGTGCCCACCGTGGATCTCGCCCTGGCGCACCGCCCGGCAGGCGCCGCACCGGCACTGCGAGGGCTCCTCAGCCTGGTCGACGCCCTGCCCGGGGAGTCGCTTGCCGCCCCGTCGGCCGGTGCATGAACCGGCGTGGACAACCGACACCGGGGTCTCTCACCCCGGAGCCGCAGAGGTTCCGCTCGGCGAGATGGGGCGCAGTCTTGGGGCGGGGGGCAGTCGTGAGCG
The DNA here is from genome assembly GCF_042893105.1 of Streptomyces sp. NPDC001663. Lineage (NCBI taxonomy): Bacteria > Bacillati > Actinomycetota > Actinomycetes > Kitasatosporales > Streptomycetaceae > Streptomyces > Streptomyces sp. NPDC001663. The sequence continues at coordinate 99,699 of NZ_JBIAUR010000027.1, forward strand.
TGCCGGACACCCGGCCTGACCGGTCATGCGCGGGAGCGGCGGGAGAACTCGCACCACTGGTTGTCGTCGGGGTCGCCGAGTGGGATGCGGAGGCCGATCGAGTCCCCCTTGCGGACGTAGTCCAGATCGTAGAACTCCTCTCCGATCTTCAGGTCGAAAGTCTGCGGGCTGACCCCCTTGCCCCCTGCGTAGAGGTACCAGGTCCCGTGACCGGCCGCCAGGCGCTTCACTGCCCCGGAGGCCAGCGCGTAATCCACTGGGAAGTCCCGGACGGTGAAGGTGCGGTCCGGTTCGACCGTGAGCGTCGATCCGCAGTCGCTTGTCCAGTGACCCAAGACGTCCGCCGCCGTCACCTGCGGCAGCTCCTTCGGGGCACCTCCGCAGGCGCCGGCCAGCAGGGCGACTGCCGCGGCACACAGGGCGCTCGCCGTTCGACCTCTCACCACATCCCATTTCCTGTACTGGACCTGGCTGTCCACGGCACGACCACTGCTGTTGACGGCAATTGGGCCGACTGTCGCACCCTACCCGGACCCCTGTGACCTGCTGCGGTCCGGACGGCGGGGTGCCGGTCGGGTGCCATGGAGATGGGTAATCTGGCGATGACTCGCACCAAAGGGAGACCTGCTGTGCCCACATTCGTTGTGTTCGACCTCGAATTCACGTCATGGCCGGGGGCGCTCGAACGGGACTGGGGGGCACCGGGACAGCTCCGCGAGATCGTGCAGATCGGTGCGCTGCGCCTGCGCGAGGACTGTTCCGTCGTCGAGGAGTACGAAGCACTGGTGCGGCCAGTGACGAACCCGCACCTGTCCGCATACTTCACCGAGCTCACCGGTATCGACCAGGAGACCGTGGATCAGGAAGGGATTTCCCCGGCAGAAGCACTCGGCGACTTCCTGGGTTTCTGCCGGGGCGAATCGGTGCTTTCCTACGGGAACGACATGGTTGTTCTCGGGGAGAACGTGGGCTGGGCACGAGCCCGCGGAGAAGAAGTCAAGAACGGTTTCCTGGCCGCTCATTTCCTGAATGTCCGCCCCTGGCTGAACACCCTCGCACCGGAAACGACTGCCGCCAACGTGGGCCGCCTGTGGCAGGTACTCGGCCTCCCCAAGCCCGCGGCCGGAAATGAGCATTCGGCACTCTTCGACTGCTATTCCTTCGCTGCGGCCATCAAGCACCTTTGCGGCAACGGGGCCACTCTGCCCGAGGGGTGCCTGCGGCGCCCTTGACGCCCAACTCCGGTACGTCTGCGGCGGCAGCGCGTCACCGCCTGCGGGAGGACCCGGTCAGGCGGGCTGCCACAGTTCGATGCGGTTGCCCTCGGGATCGGTGACCCAGCCGAATCGGCCGACTCCCTCCATGTCCTGTGTTTCCTCGGCCACGTCCGCTCCCTTGGCGCGCAATTGCGCGAGCATTGCGTCCAGGTCGCGGACCCGGAAGTTGAGCATGGTCTGTTGGGTGCGGGTCCCGAAGTAGTCGGTCTCCGACTCGAACGTCGCGAAGACCGTCGGCCCGGTTCCCTGACGCCACAGGCCGTTCTCGTCGGCGTCCAGGCCCAGGCAATCGCGGTACCACGCGTTCAGGGCCGCCGGGTCGGCCGCCCGCATGAAATATCCACCGATTCCAAGCACACGTTCCATGCCGCCATCTTGCCAGGACGGAGATCGGGCGGGCGGATACCGCCGGCCGGCCGCGGGATCCTGCCAGTGATCTCCCACACCGCGGAGCCCCAGGTCAACCACATGCAGCTCCAGATGCCGGACCGCGCATCGGTCTCTTGACCTGGTCGGTTAGTGTGCAGGACCAAGTGTCATGAAGGGGGGCAGAGCAGGCGGAGGGCAGGGCTGTGTCGGACGAGGGACGGCTCGTCGCCGGGCGCTACCGGCTGGTCGAACGCATCGGCCGTGGAGGTATGGGCACGGTGTGGCGGGCCGAGGACGAGCTGCTGGCTCGCCAGGTCGCGCTCAAGCAGCTCCATACGCAGCCACACCTGTCCGACGCCGAGGTCTCCACGCTCTACGAGCGGACCCGTCGCGAGGCGCGCAGCGCGGCCCGGGTCGCCCATCCCAACGTGGTCGTGGTCCACGACGTCGTCGAGGACCATGGGCGGCCCTGCATCGTGATGGAGTACGTCCCCGCGCCCACGCTCGGCGACGCCCTCAAGGACGGCCGGATCCTGCCGCCCGAGGAGGCCGCCCGCATCGGCCTCGGCATGATCACCGCCGTACGGGCCGCCCACGCGGCCGGTGTCCTGCACCGCGACATCAAACCCGGAAACGTCCTGCTGGGCGACGGGGGCCGGGTCGTCCTGACCGACTTCGGCATCGCCCAGACCGCCGGGGCCTCGACGCTCACCCAGACCGGGGAGATGATCGGCTCCATCGACTACATGGCCCCGGAGCGCATCCGCGGACAGAAGCCGGGCCCCGCCTCCGACCTGTGGTCGCTGGGCGCGACGCTGTACCAGGCGGTCGAGGGACGCCTGCCGTACCGCCGCGACACCGCCATGGAAACCGCGTACGCCATTGCCGTGGACCCGCTGGAGGCGATGCGGCAGGCCGGTCCGCTGGAACCGCTGATCGAGAGCCTGCTGTCGAAGGACCCGGAGGACCGGCCCACGGCCGAGCAGACGGAACGGGCCCTGCAGGCCGCCCGGGCCGGCCGCACGCCGACCGCCCCCTCAGCCGTTCCCGCCCCCCTCAGGCCCGACGGCACCCCGGACGCGACGCACACGCCCCCGACCCGGCATGCCCCGCCCGCTCCGCCGGACAAGGGCGGACGAGGTCGCCGCCGGGGCCGGAGACGGGGGCGGCGTGTCCTGCCGGCAGCGGTGGCCGTCCTGGCCGCGTCCGCCACGGCGGTGACCCTCTACGTCTCCCTGCACGACGGCGGGACCGCGGCGGGCCCGCACAAGACCAGCGGCACCGCATCCGTCACGCCCTCGCCCGTCCCCGACGGCTACCACCTGGTCCGCGACCAGAAGCTCGGCGTCTCCTTCCCCGTGCCGGACGGCTGGACGGCGAAGAAGGGGGCGGACGACGAGGTGACCTACGCCGACCCGACCGGACTGGCCGGCATCACCATCGGCATGGTGGACCCGGCCGGCTCGCACCCGATCGAGCATTTCAAGGACATCGAGGCGAACACCAAGGCCAACTACTCCACGTACCGCAGGCTGCGCCTCCAGAAGGCCACCTTCAGGGGCAAGCCGGCCGCGGTCTGGGAGTTCACCTTCCACGGCCGCGCCCGCGCCTTCCGCGCCATCGACCTCGGGTACGGCAAGGCGGGCGGCCGGGAGTACGACATCTACCTGTCGGCCCCGAACGCGCAGTGGGACTCGTACCGTCCCGTCTTCGACGCCGTACGGGACGGGTTTGTCGACTGACCGACGGAGGGGACGGCGAGGTTGCCCTCGCTTGCGCGGCGCGCAGTTGGTGACTTTCTCACCCGGCCAAGACCGCTTGCATGCGGGAGCGCGGGCCGGAAGTGATCCCGGCCCGCGCCCCGTTGGTCGGTCTTCAGCCGCCTTGCCGTCAGCCCAGCAGCTTGCTCGCCAGGGTCGCGGCGTTGTACGAGCCCCAACCCGTGGTGAAGTCCCAGCCGGTCGCGGCGGAGTAGGCGCCGTTGCTGCCGCTGGTGATGTCGTGGAAGCCCGTGCCGCTCGCCGAGTAGAGGGCGGGGTTGGCGAAGCCGAGGTTGGCCTTGCCGGCCGCCGCGGCCTGCTGGTTGTACAGGGCCGCGAACGCCGCCCACTCGGGCGCCGCCGCGCTGGTACCGCCGACCGAGGACCAGGAGCCCTGCGAGTAGATCGAGACGCCGGGGCTGGGGTTGGCGTGCGCCGAGACGTCCGGGACCTGGCGGAAGCCGCCGCCCGCGCTCTTCTGCACCGCGGTCTGCCAGCTGGGGATCTTGAAGACGGAGGACTTGCCGCCACCGCCGCCGGACCAGGCCACCTCCTTGCTGAAGGCGTTGGACGAGGTCACCGTCAGCTTGGTGCCGCCGACGCCGGTGACGTACGGGTCGCTGGCCGGGTAGTCCACGGAGGTGCCGCCGTCGCCCGCGTCGTCGGAGCCGTCGTCACCGGAGGCCGCGTAGAAGCCCAGGCCCTGGGCGGCGCCCGCCTTGAAGACGGCGTCCACGGCGTTGATGCCGGAGGTGGTGCGGGCGCTCTCGGCGGCGCCCCAGCTGATCGAGGTGGTCGGGATGCCGCTGTCGACGATCGCCTGGTAGGTGTCGACCTCGCCCGCGTCGGAGTTGGGGCCCTCGAAGACGGTGACGTTCGCCTTGGGCGCGATCGCGTGCAGGACCTCGATGTCCAGCTCGACCTCGACCTGGCCGTCGCCGAGCGCGCCGGAGCCGCCGTCCACCTTCTGCACGGTCGGCGTGGGCGAACCCAGGCTGTAGTTGGTGTCGTACTTGGTGATGTTGGACTGCTGGAAGCCGTCGAACTCGAGCAGCGCGATCTTCTGGCCGCTGCCGGTGTACGTACCGGAGACGTTGTAGCCGCCCTTGAGCTGGGCCGGGGTGTAGCCGCCGCCCGGGCCGTTGTGCGGGGTGACGGTGGAGGGCGCCTGGTGGTGCAGCGTGAGGCGGTTGTTGAGGCCGGCCACGTCGCTGACGAGGGAGGCGACGGAGGACGGCAGGGTCGGTGCGCTGTCGTTGGCGTAGAACGAGCGGCCCGACGCCGAGTCCTTGAAGGTCGACAGCTTGGTGCCGAAGGCCTTCTCCAACTGGGCGGCGGTGCCGCTGGCGTCGACCAGCAGGTTGCCGGAGTGGACCTTGCCGATGGTGAGTCCCTGGGCGCGCAGGTAGTCCTTGAGCTGCTTGACCTCGGCGTCGGTCCGGCCGAAGCGCGCAGCGAACTGACGCTTCGTCAAGTAGTGGCCGTAGGAACTCGACCGCGGGTCACTGACCTTGGCGACGAAGGTGTCCAGTGCCTTGTCGTTTCTGGGCGTCAGGCTGATCGCCACCGATATCCGCTTCCCGGCAGCGACGTTGCCGATGCGGGTCGCGTTCTTGTTCAGGCCCTTCAGGACATCTCCGGTGATGGCCGCGCGAGTTGCGTGCGACTGGGTGGCGCCGGCGGCGTAGGCGGCGGGTACGGCGGCGGCGAGCAGGGCCGGCACGGTGACCAGACCGAGCAGTTTCAGGCGTGACTTCACTGAGGTCCTCCGGAAAGTGGGGGGTGTGTCCCGGAAGCGGAACGCGGTTCGGAACGGCTTCAACGTAGGAACATCAGCCCCACCCGCATAAGCGGGGGAACCCTTGCATCACGTGTTAACAGCGGATGTCACGTCAACGGCGGATGTCAGGCAGGACCGCGGACGCCGGGCCAACGGTGGGTCAACGGCGGGTGTCGAGCGCCCGGCCGCCCCGGACCCGGCCAGGCTGACTCACCGCCACCGCCTGGACGGTGGGCCGCACTTGGTCGTCGTCGCCGGAGCTCACGGACGCCGCCGCCCCTGATGCGATGACGGCGACCGCCATCGCGTGGGCGAGCGCGGTGCGCGAGCGGACCCCGACCTTGCGGTAGACCCGCGACAGGGTGCCTTCCACCGTCTTGACGCTGATGAACAGCTCTGCGGCGACTTCCCGGTTGGTGGCCCCGCCGCCGACCAGTTCGGCGATCCGGGCTTCCGTGGGGGTGAGTTCGGGTCTGCCCGCGCCCGCCTCTCCGCTCCGGTCCCCGGCGTCCAGGCGCGCCAGCTCGTCCCTGGCCCGAACTGCCAGCGGAGCGGCGCCGATTCGCGTCGCGGTCTCCATGGCCTCGCCCAGGACCGCACGCGCCGCGCTCCTGCGGCGGCCGCGGCGCTCGACCGTGCCGAGCGCGATGAGGGTTCGCACCAGCTCCACGGGCAGGGGGAGTTGACGCAGACGGTCCACCGCGGCACGCAGCCGTACTGCGCCTTCCTTCGCCCGGCCGAGGCCGGCCTCGCGCAGCCCCTCCGCCCGCTCCAGAGCTGCCAGTACGCTCCCGGGCGCGTCCCCGGGCATCCGCGTAAAGGCCTCCTGGAGCACGGCTCCGGCGGCGTCCGTCTCACCCAGGACCACCAGGGCCTCGGCCAGGTCGCCGTACCAGTGCAGCAACGGCGGATCGGCGGCGCACATGGCCTCGCCGAGTTCCTTGGCGCGTTGCAGCGCCTCGACCGCGGCCGCCGCACCCCGTGGGTCGCCGGCGAGCAGCTCGGCCTGCCCGAGCACCGCCAGCGCACGCAGCAGGAACAGCCGGTCGCCGTCGGCCTCCGAGGCCCGCACCGCCTGTTCGGCGAGGCTCCGGGCCTCCTCGGCGCTGCCGCCCGCGGTCGCCGCGAGCGCCGCCGCATACAGCGCGGGAGCAGCCTGTACGCCGGTCTCGGTCTGGGCGCGCGAGCAGCGGGCGGCGGTGTGCAGCGCCTCCCGGCAGTGCCCGGCGCGCACCTGGATACGGGTCAGCGCGACCAAGGTCGCCATGACCTCCTCGACCCCGGCGAACTCGCCGATCTCCGCGAGGAGTTGGGCGACCTGCTCCCCGGCTTCCGTGACCTTGTCGGAGTCCAGCGCGAGGATGGCCCGCATCCGGATCAGGCCCCAGCTCTCCGGACCGGCGCCCGCGCCGCCGGCCAGGGCGAGCGCCTCCTCGATCGCGGCGCCGGCGGCGACCGGTTCCCCGGCCAGGGACTGCACCCGGGCGAGGGTGGCGAGGGCCCCGATCCGGGTGTCCGTGTCGTCCGCCCGCTCCGCCTGCCGTGCGGCGTGCCGGGCGTGCCGGGCCGCGTCCGCCAACTCCCCGCACAGCAGGCCGCGTACGGCCGCCCAGTGGTGCAGCCAGGCCTCGGCCTCCGGATCGCCGGCCGCGTCCCGCAGGCCCTCCTCGATCAGGTCACGGGCGCCTCCGAGGGCCTGCCCGGCGTTGCGCAGCAGGATCAGCCGGGCCCGCACCCGCTGCCGTGCGGAGCCCGACCCGGCGAGGACGGTCTCGGCCGCCTGCCCCGCCTCCTCCAACTGCCCGGCGTCACAGGCGTATTCGGCCGCGGCCAGCAGCCGGTCGGCACGGTCCGCGGGACGGTCGCCGGGAGTGCGCCGGGCGGCGAGCCCGGCCAGCTCGAAGGCGGCATCGGGTGCGCCGTCGCGGCGTGCGGACTCGGCCGCCGACAGCAGCGTGCGGGCGGTGGCCTCGTCCTCGTACGGATGGGCGAGCGCGAGGTGGCGGGCCTGCTCCACCGGCTCGGCGACCGCGCGCGCCAGCAGGGCATGCGCCTCCCGGCGGCCGTACTCGGGGGCGTCGGCGTAGACGGCGGCCCCGATCAGCGGATGCCGGAAACGTACGGCCCCGTCGGCGTCCGCCGCCGCGACGCCGAGCTGCTCGGCCTCCGCGAGATCTGCTGCCGGGTCCGGGAGCCCGGCGGCACGCAGCACAGTGAGGCTGGGCCGGGCGGCGGCGCTCGCGACGAGGAGAGTGCTCCGTGCTGATTCCGGCAACGAACGCACCTGGCCCAGCAGTGCGTCACGCAGCCTTCGGGGTACGGGCAGCGTCCGGCCGAAGCCGACGGCTGCCGAGTCGCGCGGGGCCGCCCGCCCCAACTCCAGCGCGTACCAAGGGTTTCCGGCAGCGGTGTCCTGAATGGCCCGCAGCACCGCCGGTGGCAGATCGGCCCCGACCGCGGTGCGCACCAGGTGGGCCACCTCGCCGTCCGTCATGGGCGGCACGGGAAACTCGACGGTGTCCGGCGGGCAGCAGCGCAGCCGCTCGGCCTGCTCGCCGTCGGTCACCCGCTCGGCGGCGACCATCCGAATGTCGAGGCCCTGGACACGTCGTACGGCGAAGGCGAGCACCTCGGCACTCGGGTCGTCGAGCCACTGGAGATTGTCGAGGACGAGTAGAACGGGGCCGGTGGCGGCGAGGGCGCGCAGCACCTCGAGAACGGCGACGCGCACCGCGAGACGGCTGTGGTCGTCGGCCGGTTCGGGGCCCTGCAGCAGAGCCGCCCTCAACGCTGCTCGCGGCTGCGGCGCCAGGGCCTCCAGGCAGCTCTCCGGCACCCGCGAGAACAGGTCGACGAGGCCGACATACGGCAGCCGCGCGTCCTCCCGGGCGGGCGAGCAGCGCAGCACCGCGCATGGCCGGTCCTGCCCGGCCCAGGACGCCAACAGGGCAGTCAGAAGCGTGGACTTGCCGATCCCCGCAGGCCCGTGGAAGAGCACTCCCGAACGACCCGTCAACTCGGCCCGGGCGGCATCGAGCAGCTCGCGGCGCCCGGTCAACGACCGTACCCGCGGCGAGTGCGGCAGGTCCCAGGGCAACGCAGCATGTGCTCATGACAACCCTCGATGATCGACTTGTCAATGACGACCATCACGATGTGGCGAGCAGGGGGCCGGCGGTCTCCTCGCCCATCACGAACTGCGCTTGAGGACGACGTAACCGTACGCGGCATCGTCGATCGTGTACCGGGTGTTCGGATGGAGTTGGCGGGCGTACGCCTGCACGTCGCCGACCCACTTGGTGGTGTTGTCCAGGGCGATGTAGTCGGGCGTGATGCCCCGGGTGTTGCCGAGCCAGAAGACGCGGCAGCGTGAGGTGAGGCGGCTGCTGGGGCCGATGTTGGCCTCGACCGTCGCGTTGTTCGGGATGCGGTCCAGGGCGCGTTCGATGCGGGGGACGTTTTCCGGGGTCTCGTAGGTGGCGGACTCCGTCAGCGCGGACAGCGGGAGCGAGGTCGTGAGTGCCAGCGCGGCCCCGGCGACTGCCGCGGGCAGATGCTGGGCGTACGAGCGCAGCCAGGGCCGGGAGCTCACGCGCGCCCGGACGAGTGCGTCGACGAGGGCCAGCGCGACGACCGGCATCAGGACCGCGTTGTAGTGCCAGTCGGTGCCCCAGTAGTGCTCGTCGGAGGAGAGGAAGCGCCAGCCCAGGGTGGGCAGGGCCACGATGAACAGGGGTGAACGCAGGGCGAGTAGACCGCTCGTGGGCAGCAACAGCCAGGCCAGGGTGCGGAGTTTGGTGCCCGTGCCGTCGAAGAGGGCGAAGCCGCCGTCCACCTTCGTCCAATAGTCGTAGTCACCGCTGGTGTTGAAGCCGGGGATGACGACGGTGAGCGTGACGAGGGTGGCGGCGATGCCGAGGACGGCCACGGCGAGGGCGTACAGGACCGTCCGCCTGGAGGAGCGGCGGGCGCGCAGGGCGACGACCAGCGCGATGGCCGCCACCGTCACGCCGAGGTCCTCCTTGACCAGCACCAGCGGCAGCGCCCACAGCAGCGCGGGCCGCCAGCGGCGGGCCGGCACCGCCTCCAGGCTGAAGGCGATCAGCGGTACGGCGAAGCAGATCTCGTGGAAGTCGAAGTCGACGGCCCGCTGCAGACCCCAGGACAGGCCGTACGCGATCCCGAGCGCGAGCCCGCGCCGTCGGCCCAGCAGCCCGGCGGCCGCACGGGTCACCGGTACGGCCGAGAGCGCGAAGAGGGCGGCCTGCGCGAGCAGCAGCGTGAGTGGGGAGGGGAAGAGCCGGCAGACGGGGGCGAGAAGCGCGAGGACCGGGCTGAAGTGGTCGCCCAGGATGTTGAAGCCCGGGCCCTTCAGATCGGCGATCGGGGCCTGCAGATGGGCGTACGCGCGGACCGCCTGCTCGAAGATGCCCAGGTCCCAGGACCGGGTGGCCAGATGCTCGTACCGGCCGATGGACAGGGCCGCGTAGGCGAGGAACAGGACGCCGGCGAGGAGGTAAGGGTCGCGTCGGCCGGGCGGACGGGGGCGCCGGTCACGCGGGGGAGGCGCGACCGGCGCCGGTATGGAGGGCTCGGGCAGCAGCGAAGTGGGGGCGTCCTGCTGGGTGTTGGGCACGGGGGTGATGTCCTTACGAGCCGGGATTCGGTACGGCCATGGCGGCGGACTCGTCCGCGGACCCCGGTGGGGATGGTGGTGACGTGGGGGCGGCACTGTCGCTGCTGTCCGCGCACGGCTCGCCCGTTGCCCGCCCCGTGGAGCGGGTCGCGGTGGCGGACGCGGTGCGGCTCGATGCCGGGCGGGTGGGGGCCTGGCTGGTCATGGGGCTCCCCGATGCTGATCACGATGCAGGTTCTGTACGCCCGGGGGCGGGGATTCGGGCACCACCACGGCAGTCGTGCAGGTGCCCCGGGATTCCGGGCCGTCGCCCGCGGCGGCGATCGCGAGTCTGCGCAGGTCAGATCGCATAGCGCCAGGCCGTGAGCATATAGGCGCCGTACCAGGAGCCGAAGAGGCAGGCGCAGCCGAGGACGACGGCGGCGGAGCGGGGACCGGTCTCGGCCGGAGCGCGGGCCGGCGGCACCAGGAAGATCAGCGCCGGTATGAGCATCCGCAGCTTGGAGTGGAAGTAGTTGCTCTGCCCGAGAGCGAGAACGATCACGGTTCAACCGTAAACGATCAACGGCGGCCGGCTCCCTCTGCCCAGCAGGCGGCCGCCACAGCGACGGCCGTGGGCCGAGTGATCCGGCGAGCAGGACGATCGCGGCCGTGGCGGTACGAGGCCTATACAGCCGTACGAAGACAGATCAGTGCGGCTCGTACGCCTTGGGTAGGCGCATGCCCCGCTCGGCCATGATCTGGCGGACGTGGTTGGGGTAGTTGGTGATGATGCCGTCGACGCCCATGTCCATGAGCGCCTCCACGGTGGCCGGGTCGTCGCAGGTCCACGGGACGACCTTCAGGCCCCGCGCGTGCGCCTCGCGCACCATCGTCCGGTCCGCGTAGAAGCGGAAGTCCGGGTCGCCGACCTTGCCGGACTGCGGGAAGCCGTAGTTGGGGGAGAGGGCTCTGACGCCGGGGATGGTGGCGGCCGCCTTGACGAAGTCGCCGCCGTAGTCGTCGGCGTCGATCCCGCCGAGCCAGGGGGAGGCGCCGGGCTGCCCGACCTGGAGGAAGTCGTAGTTGGTGAGGGCGACCAGCGGCCACTTCGGGGCCAGCTTGTGCATCGCCTTCAGCGCGCCCCAGTCGAAGGACTGGATGGTGACCTGCTTCTCGATGCCCGAGCGGTGGATCTCCTCGTAGACGCGGCGTACGAACAGCTCGCGCGGCGCGGTCTGTTCGGGTGCGCCCGCCTCGACCTTGGTCTCGATGTTCAGCTTGACCTGCTTGGCGCGGTAGCTCTTGACCAGGTTCAGGACGTCCTTCAACTCCACCATCCGGAAGCCCCTGACCACCTCCTGCTCGGGAAAGCCGGGCAGTTGCTGGTAACCGCAGTCCATCGTCTTGATCTGAGCCAACGTCAGATCCTTGATGTACTTGCCGACATACGGGTACATCGGGTCGCCCGGCGTGACCGGCGCCGTGTCACGGCACTTGACCGAGCTGATCTGCCGGTCGTGGTTGACGACGACCTTCTCGTCCTTGGTGATGTGCGTGTCCAGCTCCAGCGTGGAGACCCCGAGGCGCATCGCCTTGCCGAAGCCCTCGAGGGACTCCTCGGTCGTCATTCCGATGCCGCCGCGATGGGCCTGCAGGTCGAAGTGGGCCTTTTGGTACGGCACTTCGGAGCCGTCGTACGGCGTCGCGTGGGCGGCCACCGGGAAGGCGAACAGCGGAGCCAGCGCCAGGCCGGCGAGGACATGTCTTGAGGACATCGAAACCTCACTCGTGTCGGTTCGGGCTGCCCCCAGACGCTAGTTGGGATGCGGGCACTCTCAACGTCCTGGACATGATGGGCCGGTGAATGTCCAGAACCGGCCGGTACCGCTGTGGGGAATCGTGGCTCGCAATTCCCTGACCAGAGCGCGTACGACGGCGGATCCGGCCAGTTCGGAGGTGGTGACATAGCCGATCTGCCGTGTCGGGCGCCGCGGGCCGAGATCAGTGATCCCGACCGAGTCCGCTGCACCGACCAGGGACAGTGAGGGCATGATCGCCATGCCATGACCTGCGCTCACCAAGGAGAGCACCGCTCCGTCGTCCTCGGCCTCGACGGTCGCCTTCGGGATCCAGTCCTGTGCGGCCCACCAGTCGCGGGTGTACGAGCCGCAGTTCTCGGCCCAGTCGACCAGCGGCAGCGAGCGCGGGGCGGCATGACCTGCCGCGTGCACCAGGGCGTACGGCTCCTCGAAGAGTCCGCTCGCGACCAGTCCCGATGGAAGCGGTACGGAGCCGCCCAGCGTGGCGATGGCTATGTCGGCTTTCCCGTCGGCCACTTCGCCCATGGTGCCGCGCCCGAGCTCGTGTACGATCCGCACCTGCGGCTCGATCCCGGGATGCCGGGCGCGCAGCCGCTGCAGGACGGGCGGCAGCAGATGGAGGGCCGCGCTGCGGAAAGCCGCGATCCGCAGTGGCCCCTCCGCGGCATCGGCCCGGGCCGCACTGCGCACCTCGGTGGTCAGGACGTCCAGCAGGCGCAGGATGCGGCGGGCGTGGGCCACGGCCTTCTCACCGGCAGGGGTGGGGCGGGCGCCGGTGCGGCCGCGTTCGAAGAGCACGGCACCGATCTTGCGCTCGCTGCCGCGAACCGAGTGCGAGACCGCCGACTGAGTCAGCCCCAGAGTCCCGGCCGCCGCCGAGAAGCCGCCGGTGACCGCGACCGCCACCAGGACGCGCAGTTCGTGCGGGGCCAGATCGGAGTCGGTCGTGCGGGCCACGGGACGCTCACCTCAACGTATGAGAACTGCTCATGGAAGGGGGTCTCGCATGAGCCCAACCGGCTCCCCATCAGGGGCATTCCCGCCCTACGGTCCGGTCATGAACGAGACCGCGCTCACCGTGCACCAGACCGCCCGCCCCCACGGCTTTCCGACCGCCGAGCACTTCGCCTTCGTCGAGTCCACGCTTCCCGAACCCGTGGCCGACAGCGCGCTCGTGGAAAACCTCTACTGGTCCGTCGACCCCTATCACCGCGAGATGATGGACGATCTGCCCGGCGGCTTCGCGCTCGGCACACCGCTGGAGGGCCGCACCATCGGGCGGGTCATCGCCTCGCGCACGCCTCGGCTGGCCGAGGGCGAGATCGTGCTCCACCGGCAGGGCTGGCGCACGCACGCGGTCGTCACGCCCGAGGAGACCCGGCAGCTGCCCCGCTTCGACGGGGTGCCCCTGACCGCGTACTTGAGCATCCTCGGCGGCACCGGCCTCACCGCCTATGTGGGCCTGACCCGGATCGCCCGGCTCCAGGAGGGCGAGGACCTGTTCGTGTCGGCCGCGGCGGGCGGGGTCGGCACGGCGACCGGGCGGTTCGCACGGCTGCTCGGCGCCGGAAGGCTCGTGGGCAGCGCGGGCTCGGCGGCGAAGGCCCGCCATCTCATCCAAGAGGTCGGCTACGACGCCGTCTTCGACTACCACGACGGGCCCGCCGCCGACCTGCTCGGCAAGGTCGCACCGGACGGCATCGACGTCTTCGTCGACAACGTCGGCGGTGAGCAGCTGGCCGCGGCGGTGGGAGCGCTGCGCGAGTTCGGGCGCATCGTCCGCATCGGCACGATCAGCCAGTACAACAACCCCGACCCGCCGACGCCGCGCTTCAACTACGCGGACATCGTGGAGAAGAGCCTCCGCATGGAGGGCTTCCTGGTCAGCAACTACCGTGACATACAGGAGGAGTTGTACGGGTTCGCGGTACCGCATCTGCAGAGTGGCCGGCTCGTGCCGGACGAGACGGTGGTCGACGGGTTCGAGCACATCGTGGAGGCGTTCCTGGGAATGCTGCGCGGCCGGAACACCGGAAAGATCATCGTGCGGGACAGCACGGAACCTCTGTCCGTGAACTGACGCCCGGACGCGGCAGCCGGGCCCGGCGCTCGGCGCCGTGCCCGTGCCCCGGACCGCCTTGGCTCAGCCCAGCGCTGCCGGAATGGAAGTCGCGGTGCAGGAATCGCCCTTCGCGGCGGCGCGGGCTTGCGGGGCGTGCCGATGGTCAGCCGTCGCATTTCGGCAGCGATGCCGCCGAGCAACGCCTCGGTTCTGACGATGCGTTCGCCGACCTCCAGGTGCCGGCTCATCCAGGCCAGGGTCAACGGTCGGACGGCTCCCGCCTCATCGTGGTGGGGCACCATGCCACCTCGTCATGCGGGCGGCGGCAGGCGCAGAAGCCTGGTAGGCGTGCAGTTCGGACTCGCCCCACGAGGTGGCGGTCACGGCGTCACCGACACGCACCCTTCCGGTCCTGAGCACGGAGAGTTTCGTTCCGAAGGCGACTCCGCCCTGGGCGGCCCGCCGGTAGCCCGCCAGGGTGCGCAAGGGTTCCGGGCCCGCCCGCCCGCCCGACTCCTGCTCGACCAGGGTGACGGCACAGCGGATGGCGAGCTTGGCGTAGCCCAGTTCGGTCGTACCGATCCGCAGGCCGTGGACCCGGTCCTCGGTGTGGGGATCGAGCCAGCCGTCGATCACGATGTTCGGGCGGAAGCGGTTCATGGGCAGCGGCGCCGTACCGCGTTCAGCCAGCTTCCGGTTGAGCAGGTCGAGGGTGGAGCGCGAGATGAGGTGCAGGGCGCAGCTGTCGGCGTAGCCGGAAGTGCCCGGTGTTCTTCCGTCGGTCACCCGGTCGTGCTCCGGCGGCACACGCACCAGACGGCTGCGCGCACGAAGCACGTCGGACAGCCATTCGGCGGCGGTGTCGCCCTGGTCGATGCCCTGGTAGGCGGTCCCGAACAGGTCCACCGGGCGGCGAGCGCCCGAGGCATCCACGGGCAGCTCCAGGGGCTCGGTGTGCGGCGCGTGGAGGGTGAGCCGTTCGCCGTCGCTGTCGATGGCGGGTCGGATCAGGGCCAGTCGGGGGTCCCGGCGCTGGGAGCGGAAGACGCCTTCTTCGCTGACGACCATGAAGCTGCGGTCGTGCGCCAGACCGGCGGGCGTCAGGAACGCCTCACCGGTTGTCACGCCGGCACATCCCTTGATGGGGTAGTACGTCAACTCGACGACGTGGGCCATGCGTTGTCCTCAAGCTTTCAACTCACTGATCGCCTGCACGACTCGGGCGCCGACAACGCCCCGTCGACCATTCAGTACTTGGCAACCGCACGTCTAGCCCGCCCTCCAGACCGTCATGTCCGCCCTCAGGAAGCTGACCCCCGGCGTGTCCCACAGCGCGGTCGACTTCTGCTGAATCGCGAGCAGCGTGATGTCTCCGGAAGGGGGTTTGACGCAGAACTCGCTGCCGATCGCCGCCGAAGCCAGCGGGAAGTTGTGGAATTGGGCACCCTTGGCGCCGCCGAGGAGCACACGGCAATCCTCGAGGGTGGCGCCCGGATCGCCGAACAGCTGGACGATCGCGCTGGTGTCGCTCTCCAGGGCGCAGCCGATCTTCTCGCAGGTGAAGCGGATGTCTCCCTTGCGGTCGTCGCGCGTGCCCGGCTCCTTGACGTCGATGTAGAGGGAGTTCTTCTCGTTGAGGTCCTGCCCGGGGTACGCATGTGCTCGCGGCTGTCCGGCCGCGGTCGGGGAGGGGCTCGACG
The DNA here is from genome assembly GCF_042893105.1 of Streptomyces sp. NPDC001663. Taxonomy (NCBI): domain Bacteria; kingdom Bacillati; phylum Actinomycetota; class Actinomycetes; order Kitasatosporales; family Streptomycetaceae; genus Streptomyces; species Streptomyces sp. NPDC001663. The sequence goes on from NZ_JBIAUR010000027.1 coordinate 115,085, forward strand.
CCCCCGGTGCTCCGTTCCCGGCCGCCGAGTCCGCGCCGGATGGGGAGGAGGACGCCGACGACCGTCCGGACGCCGTTGGATCCGCCGTCGAGGACGAGGTCGTGTCCCGGTCCCGGTCCGCCCCTTCCTTGAACTTCCACACCAGGCCCGTCACCAGCAGCGCGCCCGCGGTCACGGCGACGGCCGTGATCAGCGCGATACGTCGCCGGCGGACCCACCGCTCGTCCGCGACCGTCGGTCCTGGCGGCGGCGGTGCGAGCAACGGCATCGTGTGCACCGGCGTGGGGTGGGGGACCGGAGAGGGAACCGTCACCTCCGGCCCGGTGACCTCTCGCCAGACGGCCGGACCCCCGCCGGCGTCGGCATCCCGCCCCAGCTGCTGCCGGCACCACTCGACGACCTCAGCCGGGGTGGCCCGCTCCTCCGGAGCGGCGGCCAGACAACGGGCGATCAGCGGACGGAGCTGTTCGGGCAGTACGGACAGGTCGGGCTGCGAGTGCACGATCCGGTACAGCACGCTGGGCGAGGGACCGTCCCCGTACAGCGGCTCGCCCAGCGCCGCGAACGCCGCGGTCTGGCCGAGCGCGAAGATGTCGGTCGCCGCCGTCACCTCACCCGCGGTCGCCTGCTCGGGGGCCATGAACTGCGGTGTTCCTACGGCGGCTCCGGTGGCCGTGTGCGAGGTGATGTCCGAGGCCAGCGAAATGCCGAAGTCGATCACGCGCGGTCCGTCGGCGGCCAGCAGCACGTTCGACGGCTTCAGGTCCCGGTGCACGATGCCCGCGCCATGGATCGCCTGCAGCGCCTCTGCCACCCCCGCCATCAGCCACAGCACCGCCGGCGCCGGCAGCGGTCCGCGCCGCGCGACCGCCTCCGCAAGGGAGGGGCCGGGCACGTACAGCGTGGCCAGCCACGGCGGTACGCCGTCCGCGTCGGCGTCGATCAACTCGGCGGTGTACGCGCCCCGGACCCGCCGGGCCGCCTTGATCTCCCGGCCGAACCGCCGCCGGAAGTCAGGGTCGTCGGCCAGCTCCGGGCGTACCACCTTGATCGCCACGGGGCGGCCGCCCTGCGTGTGTGACAGATAGACCCGGCCCATCCCACCCGCGCCGAGCCGGGCGGCGAGGCGGTAACCGGCCACGAAGGGCGGGTCGTCCGCCTGCAGTGGCTGGAACACCTCGGTCGCGTTGTTCATCGGTCCCCGTCCCCCCTGATGCCCTGATCGCCCGATCCGATGAGCCGATCAAGAGCAGTAGCGTAAAGGGTGTCCTGTGACCGTTGGTGAGAACTGGTATGCGGGATTCAAAGCGCGTGCGGGGAGGGGGCCCGCTCAGGGCGTCTCCGCCCGGCGGCCCGCCCAGCACACCATGTGCACGTGGGGCTGCCCGGACCAGTCAGCCGAGGGCAGCCGCCGCGGCTCGGAGTTCGTCAAGTGTGTGGCGTGCGAGCTCGGTGAGTGTCTGCCGGTCGGCCGGATCGGCCCACTGGTCGAAGGCGTTGTAGAAGGCGCGGACGCCGAGTTCGGCGGCGAGGCTCGCGGTCGGCTCCGGTACGCCGCGCTTGCGGAGTGCCTCGGTCATGGCTCCGGCGAGTCCGGCACGCTTGAGGGCGGCGCGCTCCTGCAGTTCGCTGTGGCCGGCGATGACCGGCCGGAGCCTGGCGCTGAACTCGCGGCGGTCGTCGGTGAAGGTGGCCGTGATCGAGTCGAGGGCCGCGCCGACCGCTTCCATGGGCGTGGCCGGGCCGGGCGCCTCGCTGATCGCGTCGGCGAGGAGCCGCGCGTGGACGTCCTGGCCGGCGAAGAGCACCTCCCGCTTGTCGGGGAAGTGCCGGAAGAACGTGGTCTTGGTCAGACCGGCCCGATCGGCGATCTCCTTGACGGTGGTGGCGTCGTAGCCCTGTTCGGTGAACAGGTCGAGTGCAGCGCGCACCAGCCGTTCCCGCGCGTTCGGTTCCCATCGAGCCATGCCGACAGCATAAGTGATGTGACTTGGTACCGTCACTCTGGTTATGGTGACGGTACCAAGTCACATCACTTCGCCTCGCTCAGGCGAAGTGCTCCAACCTGGGAGCCACTCATGCGTGTATTCGTCACCGGAGCCAGCGGCCACATCGCGTCGGCCGTGGTGCCCGAACTGATCCAGGCCGGACACCAGGTCGTCGGCCTCTCCCGGTCCGACACCTCGGCCGCCGTCGTCAAGGCCATGGGCGCCGAGGTGCGCCTCGGCGACCTCTACGACCTGGAAGGCTTGCGCGAGGCCGCAACCGACGCGGACGCGGTCATCCATCTCGCGTTCAACCATGACGCCATCGCCGCCGGGAAGTTCGCCGACGCGGTGGCCGCCGACCTGGCAGTGGTGCAGGCGCTCGGCGACGCGCTGGCCGGCACGGGCAAGACCCTCGTCGGTGTCGGCCTGACGCGCACGGGCGACGCCAAGCGCGACGCGGCCATCGAAGCCAACCCCCGATCTGCCGTCGCGCGCACGCTCGCAGGGTTCACCGAACGCGGCGTGCGGACCGTGCTCGTCGCGATCCCGCCGGTCACGCACAGTCCGCGGGACAGGACCGGCTTCATCCCCACGCTGATCAGGATCGCCCGCGACACGGGCCTGTCCGGTTACGTCGGCGACGGCACCAACCGCTGGCCCGCCGGTCACGCCCTGGACGTAGGCCGCCTCTACCGGCTGGCGCTGGAGAAGGCCCCGGCCGGCTCGCAGCTGCACGCCGCGACCGAAGAGGGCATCACGGTGCGCGAGATCGCCGAGACCATCGGCCGCCACCTGAACGTCCCGGCCGTGAGCATCCCGGCCGAGCAGGCCGCGGACCACTTCAAGGCATTCCCGTTCATCACGCTCGACATCACGATGCCCAACACGGACACCAGGCGGTTGCTCGACTGGGAGCCGGTCCACCCCGGCCTGATCGCCGACCTCGAAGACGGCCACTACTTCACCGCCGACTGAGCCCAACCACCGCTGCACGCCGCGGCCGAGATCTCAACTGAGGCCTCCTCGGGCAGCCGGCCGCTGCCGCTACTGATGGTTCCGGCCGGATTCCAGACAGCCGGTGAGATGGGTCAGTGCCGCGGTGATGTCCTTGCCGGTGCCGTGTGGCCGGCGCAGCTCGTCGACGAAGATGGCGATGTCGGCGAGCGTCCACCACAGCCGGTACAGCGCGATGCCGGTCGGTGTGGCGGTGCGGCCGGTGAGCCGGGTGTAGCGCGCCATTGCCTTGTCGTCGCCGTGCACCGGTTCCTCACCGAGCATGTCGGCCAGGGCGGTGGTGAGCATCCACAGGTCTCGTTCCGGTGGGGCGATCTGCGCGGTGTCCCAGTCGATCAGCCGCAGCCCGGCGCGGGATCGCATGATGTTGCCGGGATGCGGCTCGCCGTGGGTGAGCACCCAGTTCGCCTCGGTTCCACGGACCGCAGCGACGTGCCGGTCGAAGTCGGCGAGCCAGCCGTGGATGCGTCCGGTGTGCGCGGCCACCACTCTGCGGGCGGGCTCCGACAGCGGCCCGCCGGTCCATTCCCGGTCGAGGTCATGCAGCGCCTCGTACAGCCGGTCCCGGCCAGGCAGCACCAGATCTGCGCGCACGGCGGTGTCCGCCACCACCGCCGTGGCGCGATGCAACTCGGCCAGCAGGTCGATGACTTCGGCCCGGTCCTCGGACCGGTGCGTCCCGAACCGCCCGGCGACGCCCGCGATCATGGGGAACACGGAGAGGGCGTACCGCTCGGTGAGCCGCCACACCACCGCGCCGGTCACCGCCGGGACCGGCGCGAGGACGAAGTCGAGCTCGGCGTCGCGGTGCAGGGCCAGCGCGGTGGCGAAGGACCGACCGAGCCGGCCGAACGCGTCATCGCGCCCGGTGGCCTCGACACCGAGGTCGTCGACCTTGACGAACCACGCCGTCCCGTGCCGATCGACCGCCGACCAGTGATAGCTGCCCGCGCCCACCGGCAGGTACCGGGCAGATCGGGCCGCGACGGCCCAACCGTCGGCCAGTGCCCGGATCAGTGCGCTCTCGCTCAAGCCCGTCGGCCGGTCTCGCATGCCTCGGCATTCTGCCCCTTCGCATGGCAGGGTCACAGATCTTTTACGACGCGGGCGCGGGCGCGGATCGGGCCGGCGGGAGGCCGTGATGGGCTCCGCCTCCGCCTGCGCCGAGTGCCCAAGGCACTGACCCCGGCCGTCAAAGATCTCTAGAGTCGGGAATCGTCGACATCAAGGGCGCAGAGCGAGAAAGGCTCGACCATTCGCATGAGTTCTCAACCAGATCAAGGTGGGTTCCCCGGGGGCGTGGACCCGGAGGTCATCGACGTGGGCCTGGCGCGGGTGCTGGGCATCAAGTACGAGGTGTTGGACGCCGACCGCGTGGTGCTCTCCTGCCATGTCACCCCCCAGCATCTGCAGGCCCACGGCATCGTGCACGGCGGCGTGTACTGCGCGCTCGTGGAGACCGCCGCCAGCGTCGGCGCCAGCCTGTGGTTCGGGGAGCGCGGGCGGGTTGTCGGCAGCGCCAACCAGACCGACTTCCTACGGGCGGTGCGCGACGGACGGCTCACGGCCACGGCCGTACCCGTCCATCGAGGGCGCTCCCAGCAACTGTGGACGGTCGACATCGTCGACGACGAGGGACGGCTCACAGCCCGCGGACAGGTGAGGCTGGCCAATCTGCCCGTCAGCTGAGTCCCGAAGGGAAGAGACAGCGGACGACGACGTTCCCGCCCGCCCGGCACGAGCTGCCCGGTGCCGTCCGGGCGCGAGGGTGGCGGAGAGGACGGAGATTTCTCCCTGTATGTCACCCCGCGCCGAACGGGTACACGCAGGCGGGACGTCACGCGGACTTCCGTTGCGGTAGGCACTCTTGACAACATGCGTACTGTTTCGCGACGTTTGATCCTCGACGGGCAGTTCGGAATCCTGGGGTCATCCGCGGAACGAGCGTGTACACGGCGTGGAATCGGCTGATACTCAAAGAAGTGGTAGGACGCGGACAGCGCGTCATGGGGGGACGTCACGGGGGGAGCGGTCGCCGATGCGATCGACAAGCAGGAGTTCACACGCCTTTCCGGTCTGTGCCGCGGCCGGCACGTCCCTCGCGGAGCCTGTGGAAGGGCGGTTGATCTGAAGTGGACGTCACGATCCACAGAGCCGACGAGCTGAGCGACTCGCTTCGCACGGCATGGCACCGCGCGATGGACGAATCTCCCGAATACGCCAACCCCTTCCTGGCGCCGGAGTTCGCGCAGGGCATCGGCAGGTACCGCGCCGGGACCCGGATCGCGATCCTGCGTGAGAACGGCACGCCGGTCGGCTTCTTCCCGTACGAGCGCAACGCCTTCGGCGTCGGCAAGGCCGTCGGACTCGGGCTGTCCGACTGCCAGGCCCTCGTGCACAGCCCCGGGGTCACCTGGGACGCCCAGGAGCTGCTGAAGGCCTGCGGGCTGTCCATATTCGAGTTCGACCATCTCGTGGAGGAGCAGAAGCCGTTCGGACGGCATGTGACGGGGAAGTTCGCCTCCCCGGTGGTCGACCTGAAGCCCGACGAGAGCGGCTACGCGCCCTGGCTGCGCGGCGCCTACCCCGGGCTGGCCAAGACGACGCTGAAGAAGGAACGCCGCATCGGCCGTGACGTCGGCGAGGTGCGCTTCGAGTTCGACGAGCGCGACCCGCAGATGCTGCGCCGGCTCATGCAGTGGAAGTCCGCCCAGTACCGCAGGACGGGACGCATGGACCGCTTCGCGCGGCCCTGGATCGTCGACCTGGTGGACCATCTCTTCCAGGTCCGCGAGGAGCACTTCACCGGCGTCCTGTCCGTGCTCTACGCCGGGGACCGGCCCGTGGCCGCGCACTTCGGACCCCGCTCACGCACAGTGCTCGCCGCCTGGTTCACCGCGTACGACCCCGAACTCCACTACTACTCGCCGGGCTTGATGATGCATCTGCGTACGGCCGAGGCGGCCGCGCGGCACGGGGTGACGCTCATGGACCTGGGGCGCGGCGACAAGGAGTACAAGGACTGGCTCAAGACCCGCGAACTGCGGGTGGCGGAAGGGTTCGCCAGCCGCCCTCATCCGGTCGCGACGGCGCACCGGATGTGGCGCAGACCCGTGCGGGGACTGCGGAACACGGTCAACGCCCATCCCGAGCTGCGCGCACCCGCCGACCGTCTGCTGAAGACGATCGGCGAACTGCGCACCTCGCGCCGGGCGGCATCCGGTGCTTCCACGGGATCCCGCGCACGCTGAACGCCCTTGTCCACGACAGGACTTGGACGCCGTCGGCTCCATGACATGACTTGGATACAGCAGTCAGCGAGAGTTCAGGCGCGTCCGGCCGCGACGACCTCGTGGGCGAGCGCCAGCAGGTCCGGGACGGCCGGGTGGACCGGGCCCGGGCGCCAGGCCAGGACGACGGGGACCCTCGGCGCGTCCACGAGCGGCCGGTAGACCAGCGAGGGGTGCGTGTGGTTGCCCGGGGTGGCCGTCGTGGAGATTCCTACGGCACGACCCGCGGCGATGGCGATGAGCCATTCGTCGGTGTTGGTCACCTCGATGGTCCGGACGGGGCGCGCCGTCGGCGGCCACAGATCCATCGTCGTCGTACCGGAGACGGTGTTGAGGGCGATCGGATGGGCGGCGAGATCCGCCAGCCCGACCTCGGGAAGCGCCGCCAGCGGACTGTCCAACGGCATGACCACCACCCGCTCCTCCGACATCAGCAGCTCCGTGCACAGGCCGGACGGGCTGACCGTGCCGCGCAGCAGGGCCGCGTCCACCTTGCCCTGGGTGAGGCCGGCCGTGCGGTCGTCGATGCGGAGCAGCTGCAGAGGAACGTCCGGACGGGTCTCGTCCCAGCGGCGCAGCAACGGGACGGTGTGATCGCCGAGCGCCGCCCAGGGATGACCGAGACGCAGCGGCCAGCTCGTCAGCCCCCGCGGGTCGAGGGCGGTCTCGACGGCGGCCAGGGCGGCCGCCGCCTTGTCGCGGAACGTACGGCCCTCGGCGGTGAGTTCGAGATGGTGCGTGGAGCGGTCGACGAGACGGGCGCCCAGGTGGTCCTCGAGCTGCCGCAGGGTCCGGGAGAGGGCGGGCTGGCCCAGATGGAGGCGGACGGCGGCGCGGGTGACGTTGCCCTCCTCGGCGATGGCGAGGAAGGCCCGCAGATGGCGCAGCTCGATGGTCATGCTTCAGAAGCATAACCACAGCAGAATCGGCATTTCACGCCGCGCAGCCGGATTCCTAGCGTGAAGGTCATGACATCCACGGGATCCACGGGGTACTCCTCGGCCTCGTCCACGGCGACCGCAGCGCCGGTGCTCGTTCGTCACGCCGCGGGGCGGGGGAGCCTCGGCGGTGTCGGCCTGGTGCTGGCGGGAGCGGTCTCCGTGCAGTTCGGGTCGGCCTTCGCCGCGCTCCTGTTCCCGCGGGCCGGGGCGCTCGGCGTGGTCGCGCTGCGGGTGACGTTCGCCGCGGTGCTGCTCCTGGTCGTCACCCGGCCCCTGCTGCGCGGCTACTCGCGCATCGACTGGGCGGTGGCCACCGGCTTCGGCCTGGCCCTGGGCGGCATGAACACCCTCTTCTACCAGGCCATCGAGCGCATCCCGCTGGGAACGGCGGTCACCCTCGAGGTGCTCGGACCACTGCTGCTGTCGGTCGTCGCCTCACGCCGCGCCGCCAGCCTCCTGTGGGCCTCCCTCGCACTGGCCGGGGTCTATCTGCTGGGCCGCGGCGGCCTGGGCCGGCTCGACGCCGTGGGCGTCGCCTTCGCCCTGGGCGCCGGCGTGATGTGGGCGGCGTACATCCTGCTCAACGCCCGCGCGGGCGCCCGCTTCCCGAGACTGGACGGCCTGGCGATCGCGATGACCGTCGCCGCGCTGGTCAGCCTGCCGCTGGGCATCGGCGCCGCGGGCGGGACGCTGCTGGAACCGGGGGTGCTCGCCCTCGGGCTGGCGATCGCCGTGCTGAGCTCGGGCGTGCCCTACACCCTGGAACTCCTCGCTCTACGACGGCTGCCCGCGGCGACCTTCGCGGTCCTGACGAGCCTGTCACCGGCCCTCGCCGCGCTGGCCGGCTATCTGGTCCTGGACCAGGGGTTGTCGCTGCCGCAGTGCGGTGCGATCGCGATGGTGGTCGCGGCCAGCGCGGGGGCGGTGCGTACGGGGCGTACGGGCGACCGCTGAATCGAGGCCCGTCCGACGCGGGTGGCCTGGGCCGTCAGCCCGCAGCGAAGTCCCGTCCGCAGGCCGATTCAAGGGTGTAAGCATGTAATCCAAGCCCTTGGGCAAGCGGAAAGGTCGACTCGTGGCCGAGACCATTTCCGAGCCCGACCGCTCCCGTGAGGAGCAGGCCGCGCTCGACTCCTACTCCCGGATCGTCACCTCCGTCGCCGGCGAACTCACACCGAAGGTGGCGGCGCTGAATGTCGCGCACCGCCGCTCCAGAGGCCGGTTCGTGCGGGGCACCGGCTCCGCGGTGGTGTTCACCGACGACGGCTTCCTGCTCACCAACGCCCACGTCGTCGGGCACTCCGACGCCGGTACGGCGTCCTTCGCCGACGGCACGACCATTCCCTTCCACGTCATCGGCGCCGACCCCCTGTCCGACCTCGCGGTGGTCCGCGCCGACGGGCCGACCCCGCCACCGGCCCGGCTCGGCGAGGCCGACACACTGCGGGTCGGCCAGCTGGTAGTGGCGGTCGGCAACCCGCTCGGACTGACCGGCAGCGTCACCGCCGGGGTGGTCAGCGCGCTGGGCCGCTCGCTGCCTGCGAGCGCGGGCACCGCGACCCGCGTCATCGACAACGTCGTCCAGACCGATGCCACCCTCTACCCGGGCAGCTCGGGCGGAGCGCTCGCCACGGCCGACGGCAGAGTCGTCGGCATCAACACCGCGATCGCCGAGGTCGGGCTGGGCCTGGCCATCCCGGTGAACGGGACCAGCCGGCAGATCATCGCGACCCTGCTCTCCGAGGGCAGAGTCCGCCGCGCCTACCTCGGCCTCGCCGGTATCCCCGCACCGCTGCCGCCGCTGCTCCGGGGACGCACCGGGCGGTCCACCGGCCTGCGGATCATCGAGGTCGTCCCCGCCTCCCCGGCCGCCCGGGCCGGGCTGCGCAACGGCGACCTGCTGATCACCGTGGACGGCGGGCCGGTGACCAGTGCCCAGGCGCTGCAGCAGCTGATGCTCGAGGACGCCATAGGGCGGCCGCTCGCCCTGACCGCCCTGCGCGGCGACGCCCTCGTGGACGTCATCGCGACACCGGTGGAACTGGTCGCGGATTCCTAATGGAGTTGTCAAGTGGCCGGAGTGACGGGCGGTATGGGGTTGTAACACCGTCCGTCACGAAGGAGGGCCCACAGGACGTTGACTC
>NZ_JBIAUR010000028.1:0-98383 GCF_042893105.1 Streptomyces sp. NPDC001663
CTTCAGGCCGTCGCAGGCGACGATGCAGACGTCTTCCACTCCGCGGTTGCGCAGTTCGGACAGGACGGTCATCCAGGTCGTGGCGCCCTCTCCCTCGTCGCCGACCCACAGGCCAAGGACGTCCTTGCAGCCGTCCATGTCGACCCCGACGGCGAGGGTGCCGTGGCGCAAGCCCTGCTCGCGGCCCGCTGCGAGGCGTGCTGGCTGCGCTTCGCCCGCGAGCACCGGAGGGGTGGTGGCTGCGGTGGTGGTCAGCGCTGTTCGTGTCGGTTGCGGATGGTCAGGGTGGTGGCGGAGGCGAGGTACCAGAAGGCGCCGAAGGCGGAGTATCCGGCGAGGGTGGACAGGCTGCTGGTCGCGGAGGCGGACATGGCGGCGAAGGAGGCGCCGGCGAGGACGGACAGTCCGCCGCTGATGATCATGGGCCACTGGGCGCCGACGGTGTGTCGACGCCGGATCGCCATGACGAGCTGGATCGCTCCGGAGAGCAGGGCCCAGATGCCGAACACGAGCAGGGACGTCCCGATGGTTGAGAAGACGGCGATGATCATCCCGGCGGTGGTGGTGAGGCCGAGAGCGATGTTGGTGGTCCTGGCGCGGTCGGTGGGGCCGGTGCCGGCCAGGCGGCGCTCGAGGAGCGTGGCGATGACGTCCCAGAGGGGGTAGATGACGAGCAGCACGGCCGCGGTCACGGTGGGCCGGTCCGCCGCCATGAGGGAGGCGGAGGTGGTGTGGAGGAGTGCCACCCAGATCAGGGAGAAGGCGATGCGGATCAGGTAGAGCGATCGGAGCCCGGAGGACGTCGTCGCGGTTGTGGTTGTGGTCGTGTTCGGTGTCATGGTGGTCTGAGTCATCGGGTGTCCCGTTTGGTGATCGTGATGGTGTGAGACGGTCGCCTCGATGAGGAGTCTTGGCGGCCTCGGGAGGGGCCGCGTACTTCGAACGAAGTAGTTCTGCCATCCGCTTCGAATCGAATGAGTTCTGCCGTCCCCATCGCTCGGACGAAGCTCGCCGTGTACATCGTTCGAAGTACACGGCCGCGGCCCACGTGGACGAGAATCAGGCCATGGTCAAGGCGCAGAACAATCAGGACGGGCCCGTCGCACCCGTGTGGGTCCGCCGCCCCGAGGCGCTGCACCTGGTCGCCTATGCGGTGGCCGCGCTGGTGTTCACCGGCCAGATCGTGGCAGTGATCGTGAGAGGGTCGGATTGGCCGACGGCCCTGTCCGTGCTCCTGGCCGGTGGCGGTGTCACCCTCTCATGGTGGAGGCCGTGGGCCGGGCTGGTCGTGGCGAGCGCGGCGTCCTTCGCCGTCACGGCGGTGGGCCATGACCCCCTGTCGGTGTGGATGATGGCGGTGCTCGTGCTGTTCTCGGTCACCTTCAGGGGAAAGCAGCCGCTGGCCGCAACCGGCATCGTGGCGGCGTGTCTCCTGGGGGCGTTCATGACGCTGGGAGGATTCCGTGGCGGTGCGATCGTGGGAGCCGCTGCACTCTTCTCCGCCGTGGCAGGAGGTGCGACCGGGGCCGCGCTGCGCATCCACCGGGAGCACTGGCGGATCCTGGAGGAACGGGCCGAAAGCGCCCTCGCTACTCGCGAGATCGAAGCCACCCGACGGGTGACGGAGGAACGACTGCGCATCGCCCGGGACCTCCACGACGTCATCGGCCACCAGGTCGCGATGCTGAGCCTGCATCTCGGTGCCGCGGAGATCGGGCTGCCCGACGACGCCGAGTCCTGCCGGCAGGCCCTCGTCTCCGCCAGGTCCAGCGCCCGCACCGTCGTCGTCGAAACGCAACGCATCCTCGCTCTCCTGCGCCTCCAAGACGACATCTCCGACGACGAGGCGCTCCGGCCGACCCCGGCGCTCAGCGGCCTGGAAGGCCTTGTCGCCTCTTTCCAGAGCATCGGCCTCGACGTCCGGCCCTCCATCGACATCCCCGCCGGTTTCGTGGAGCCCAGCGTCGGAGTGACGGTCTACCGGGTCGTTCAGGAAGCACTCACGAATGCCTACCGGCATGGAGAGGGGGCGGCCACGGTGGAGGTGCGCGAGCGCGACGGCAGGATCTGCGTCACCGTGGAGAACCGTGTCGCTCACGCACGGCGCGGCTCCGGCGGGGGCAGCGGACTCGGACTGGTGGGGATGCGCGAACGCGTCGAGTCCTCCAACGGGCGGCTGACGATCGACAGTGACGACGGGCGATTTTGGGTCCGTGCGGAGTTCAGCCTGCGGGGAGCCGTCGTATGACGACGCGGATTCTGATCGTCGACGACCAGGACGAGATCAGGGAAGGCATCAAAGCGATGCTGCGGCTCGATCCCAGTCTCGTTGTTGCGGGTGATCTCTCCGACGGACTCCAGGTCGTCCCCTTCCTCCGGGACCACCCCGTCGACCTGGTGCTGATGGACATCCGGATGCCAGGCATCGACGGTGTCGAAGCCACCCGCCGGATCCGCAAACAGTACCCACCCGAAAACATGCGGGTGATCGTGCTGACCACGTTTGACCAGGACGACATCGTTCTCGCCGCCCTGCGCGCGGGCGCCAACGGTTTCCTGAGCAAGATGGTGAGCCCCGCTGAACTCGTCGCCGGCATCACCGAGGTCGTCGGCGGTGGCGGTGCGCTGTCGGCCGCCGCGACGGCCGCGCTCATCGGTCACATGACCGACAGCCCGCCTCCGGTGATCGACCAGGAACTGCTGCGACGCTTCGACGCTCTGACACCCAGGGAGCGGGATGTGGTCGTTCTCGTCGCGAGCGGTCTCGGCAACGACGAGATCGCGGCCCAGATGTGCGTGTCGCCGTTCACCGTGAAGACGCATGCGGTGCGGGCCATGACGAAGGTCGGCGCACGTGATCGAGCGCAACTCGTCTCGTTCACCTTCCGGGCCGGCCTCTACCCCTGAGCCTGCCGGGCAGAACCCCTGAAAGAGGTGGCCGCCGTGGCGATGCCGAGCAGTCCGGCGGCAGCGACGGCGTGGGCACGTACCTGGATCGCCAGCAAACGTGCCCCCGCCCGGCCCGCTAACTCCTTGACCACGGCCTTGACTTGCCTGGTCAGACGAGTGGTGCGCCGCCGGTATCGGTCGAGTACTCCGGGCACCTGAATGCCAACGAACATGAGGAAGTTGAGGTTCGATGGGCGGCGCCGGAGGTGCCGATTTATGTTTGGACCTGACCGGCCGGTGACTCCAAAGGCATACCTCCGACGCAGGGGCAGCCGGACCGTCGTGCGGATCCTGGCCGCCTTAACAACGGATTAGCATGAGCTCAGACTGGGACAAGGCCATCGCGTGCTTCTCCGGTTGAACTGCCCGTTCACCAAGGAGACTTGTGCGGTGGCTGCCCTTGCTCAGGGAGCATGCACAGTCAACAGATGCACGCCCTGAGCAGGCACCCGCGCGTTCCGGGCCCCCGCCCGGCTGCGCCACTTCATGGGACGCCATCCGTTTTCGCCCTGCAGCCGCGAGGGCGGGGGAGCGGGGGTGGATTCACGCGTCGCCGACATCCCCGCAGGTGCAGGGAGCACTGCAGGATTGGCGGATGAGACCCGCTCACACCGGGCCCTCCCCGCGGGCGCGGGGATGGTCCCCAACACCGCCGAAGCGGGGCCGTTTCGTGCCCGTGTGTCGACGACGCCTCAAGAGTGGTTCTGGATCACTTTTGGTGCCAGGGCCACGGAGGGTCACCACAACCGTGATCATGAACGGTCGTGCCCCACGACCTGCTCCAGGACCTCTGGCTTTACCAGACCGCCGACGTCGCGGTCAGCACTGTCACCATCCATGCCAACCGCGTCACCGTCCACGCCGCCACGACCCGAGTGGGTGCGGAGTGTCCGTCGTGCGGGATGTCCTCGGCCCGCGTCCACAGCAGCTAGGTGCGGAGGCTCGACGACAGCGCCGCGGGCCAGCGCCGGGTCGTGGTCGAGTTACGGGTCCGCCGGTACCGGTGCCGTCAACAAGCGTGTACGCGGTCGACGTTCGTCGAGCAGGTCGAGGGCGTCACCTTCCGATACGGACGGCGAAGCCAACAACTTCAGGCCGCGTTGCAGCGGCTCGGGCTGATGGTGGCGGGCCAGGCCGGCTCCCGCCTGGCCGAGGCGTTCGCCACCTCTGGCAGAACCTCGCCGACGCCGTCGAGAAGACCGTGCTCCAACACCGCGCCCTGCTGCCCCAACCCCCGCCACCCGCCGGTCCCAACCAACCCGTGCCCCCACCGGTCACAGCTGCCGAGCCCGGCCGGACCGGACGCCTGTCGGACCGCGTCCGCGAACAGCACGCGGCCGTCCACGCGCTGATCCGCGATGGTGTCAGCCTGCGCGCCATCGGCCGGCGACTGGGCCTGGCCCGCGGCACCATTCGCCGCCTGGCCCACGCCTCAGGCCCGGACGAACTGCTGGTCGGCCGCTGGACGGGACGCACCAGCATCCTCGACCCCTACAAGCCCTATCTCTTGACTTTCCTATCGGGAAAGCCAATACTGGCTTTCCCGATAGGAAAGTGAGGCGTCGTGGACGAGCTGACACCCGAGCAGGCACGAGCCGCGCTGGACGCCGTGGAGCGATCCCGCCGCAGGGTGATCGACGAGATCGACGTGCCGCGCTGGTACTGGGCGGGCCTGGCCTCAGGCTGGATCGTGCTGGGCGTGATCGCTGACGTCCATCATCCGCTGGTGACCACCCTGGCCACGCTGGCCTTCGGAGCCGCGCACGCCTCGATCGCGCCCCGAGTGGTCAACGGACGGCACCGCAGCAGCCAGATGAGCGTGCGCGCCGACATCGCCGGCCCACGGCTGGCAGCCTGGGTGCTGGGCAGTCTGGTCGCCTTGGTCGGGGTCACCATCGCCGCAGCGCTCATCCTGAACGCCGACGACGCGCATCACCCGGTCACCGGGGCGGCCGTCCTGGCCGCGGTCATCCTCGTGCTGGGCGGGCCTCTGCTGCTGGCCGCGGCACGCCGCCGCGCCGTACGGACTGGCGCGGCATCATGACCACGCCACGGTTCGACGAGCTGATCCATCCCAGCACCCGGCTGTCCCTTGTCTCCCTACTTGCGGCCGCCGACTGGGCCGACTTCAGCTTCATTCGCGACCAGCTCGGTCTTTCCGACTCTGCACTGTCCAAACAGCTCTCGACGCTGGAGCAGGCCGGCTACGTCGCAGTCGACCGCACCATCAGACGCCGCGTCCGTGCCCGCCTGACCAGCGACGGTCGAGTCGCCTTCCTAGGTCACGTAGCCGCACTGCAGGCCATCGTGGCCACCGCGAACGCCCCGTCCACCGGCTCCGCCGGCGACCGGTCACGCAACTGACCACGAAGCCCGCCTGGAGCACCAAAACCTTCTATTCGTTCACCCGTACCTACCTTTGCAGACCAGGCAGTACGCCGACTCGGGGCGTAACGGCGTGGACGGTGACGTGGTTGGCGTGGATGGTGACGGCGCTGACCGCGACGTCGGTGGTCTGGTGAAGCCAGAGGTCCTGGAGCAGGTCGTGGGTCACGACCGTTCATGATCACGGTTGTGGTGACCCTCCGTGGCTCTGGCACCAAAAGTGATCCAGAACATCTCGCACGTCCACCAGTCCGCGTCCGTCGCAGGCGCGACTGTGGATCTGGAAACCGTGCGTGACCTCCTGGCCGAGTTCCGTACCGAGGTCGACCGGAACGGTGCGGGCCTGGCCAACGCGCAGGTGCTGCGCGCCATGGCGGACTCCATCGACACTTCGCTGGTAGGGGTGGACGCGCAGGCGGTGGGGACACTGCGCGGGGTCGTGCAGGCATGGCCGGCCCTGGTCGCGGGAACCGCGGTGCAGCAAGGAGGAGAGGCACCGGCCCACGCGATCGCGGGATATGGCTGGGCTGATTGTCGGGAAGAGCGGCAGAGGCTGCCTTCGGCGACCCCCGAGACGGATGCAACGGGGGGGCTCGCACGGCGACTGCCGCATAGAACTGTCAGCCTCAGCCGTGGCCGCTGTGGACTCCTGGGCTGTTCTCGGCGCGTGGGAACACTTGGACGCTCCGCTGACCATCGCCGCATCAACGTTCCTTCGCCCTGTCCTCTCCTCTGTGGGCAGGGCGAAGGCGTTGAGAGGCGGAGACGAGGAGTCCTGGCGTGAACGCCAACTCACTCAGGTCGACTGGACGGACGTCGGTGAGTGCTGAGGCGTGGGGGAGCGGCGGTCGTCAGCGTGAACGCTGTACAGAGGAGCCGAGCTGGCTCTCCGTCACAGATCCACCACGAACCGCACCCGAAGCATGCGAAAATCCCACCCGATCGATCTTCATCGCGGAGAGGGCACCGCCGCCCGCCGCCCGGGGGAGGGGAGCCTCGTATGGTCCTGCTGTCGTCGAGCCCGAAGTGGCCCACCCTGCCCGACTACTTCCACGACTGGGCGCTGGTGGACGTGGAGACCTCCGGGCTGCGGCCCGGCCGGGACCGTGTCCTGTCCCTCGCGATCCTCACGCTGGACGCACAGGGCAACCGGACCGGGGAGTTCGCCACCCTCCTCAACCCCGGCTGCGATCCCGGTCCCGTGCACATTCACGGACTCACCCCCGACCGTCTCGCCGGCGCGCCCACCTTCGAGGAGGTCGCGCCGCAGGTGGGGGAGTTGCTCCGCAGTCGTGTCCTGGTCGCGCACAACGCGCAGTTCGACTACGACTTCCTGGCCCACGAGTTCGCCCATGTCCGGTCGTGGGTGCCGGTGAGCAGACGGCTGTGCACACTGGCCCTCAACCGCCTGGTCGGGCCCGTGACGCCGGACCTCAAGCTGGGCACGCTCGCCGAGCACTACGGGGTGCGCCAGGAGAAGGCGCACGACGCGCAGGACGACGTACGGGTGCTCTCCGGCATCCTGCGCGGCTCGTTGAGCGCGGCTGAGCAACTGGGCCTCGCCCTGCCGCTGTTGGACTGTCCGCCCCGGCAGGATTACAGGCCGTACGTTCCCAAGACGCCCTGCGCGTACCGGAATCCGGGGCGGCTGGAGGCGGACGGGGCGCTGGTGCAGGGCATGAAGGTCGCCATCACCGGGGACACCCGGATCTCCCGTGAGGAGCTGGTCGCCCGCTCCGTCGATGCCGGGCTGAACATGATGACCTCGGTCAGTGGCCAGACCAGTGTCGTCGTCACCAACGACCCCTCCGCCGGATCCGCCAAGCTGCGTCGCGCCGCCGCCGAAGGCGTTCCGCTCGTGGACGAGCCCACCTATCTGCGGCTGCTGGAGCGTGTGCGGCCCGGCCAGGCCAAGGGGGTTGCCCGGAACCGGAGTTCGGTGGAAACGCCCGCGAGCGCCGTCACTGCGTCGCCTGCGCCGGCACCGGACGCCCCGGCCCAGCGTCCTGCGGCGCTCGCCGCTTCCACGCCGAGTGTGCCGGCCCAGCGTCCTGCCGCACCGGCCGCGTCGCCGAACGTTCCGGCCCAGAGCCCTGCCACGTCGACCGCGTCCACCGCCACGGCGGCCCAGACGCTCTCCGGACGCCGTGTCCTGGTCCTGGGCGGCACCCACGACCAGGCCGTCGAGGCGCGCGCTCGTGCTGTCGCCCTCGGTGCCTCCGCGGCGGTCAACCTCTCGGCCAGTGTCTCTGATGTCGTCGTGCTGCCCGGCGGCGAAGCGGACCGGCGCATGGGCCGCATCACCGGCCTCGGGCTCCGCGTCCACGACGCCGACTGGCTCCGCGCACCCGCCCCCGCGCCGACGCAGAGCGCGGTCGGGAATCGGCTGGACACTGCTGACGTCCTGGTCCGAGGTGCTGTCATCGATCTGACCGACACCGGAACGGCCTGGACCGTGGCCGCCGCCTGGCGTCAGCAGACCGCCTGCGACGTGGACGTCGTCGCCTTCGCAGTCGACGCGCAGGAACAGGTCCCGGGGGACGAGGACTTCGTCTTCTACGGCGCGCCCCTGCACCCGGACGGCACCGTGCGCCTCGCCACGGACGGCCCGACGGAACAGGCCGTCACCGTCGACCTGGAGCGGCTGCCCCTGGAGATCCACCGGGTCGTCGTCGCCGCCGCGATCGACGGTGCCGCGACCTTCGCCGACGTCGGGGCCGTCGAGATCACCGCCACCCGCGGGATCGGTGCGGCCCCGACCGCCCGGGCCACCCTCGACGCCGCCACCACCGAGCGCACCATGATCCTCGCCGAGCTCTACCGCAGAGGCGAGGGGTGGCGGCTGCGGGCCGTCGGGCAGGGGTACGACCATGGACTGGCCGACCTCGCTCGTGGCTACGGCGTCGACATCGCCGAGTGAGCGACGGGTGCACTTCTGGAGGGCCGGGCCCTCAAGGAGCTATCACCCGTATGTGCCATTGCAGGGGATGTCGGAGCGGTGTGGGCTGCTCTCATGCATCGCTGGTCCCCCTGGAACGAACGACAGCGCGCGCTACTTGGCCGCATAGCCGACGGCGAGGACCCCGACGGTTGGGCACCGGGTGAGTGGCGATCGGCCTACGCGTTACGTGACCGGGGGCTGCTGACGGTCAGGCGCGGCGAAGACGAAGCGCATGTGCAGGTCACCGAGGCAGGGACGTTCTATCCCCGGAACGGCCACCACCCAGACCATCCAACGCACCGCAGGAGGGCGACAGAGGACGCGTCAGCGGGCAAGACATCGACTGGTCCGATGCCGTACAGCCAGCGCCCTGTTGCTCGTGCGCGACGTGCGAAGGCCACCGAACTCATTGAGCGACTTGTGGCCGGAGGGCGCGTCATCCTGAGCGATCCCTATGAGGACGAGGTCACGGAGTGGCGTCGCGTTATCAACTATGCGAAGCGGCACGGTCTGGAGCCCCAAGGCAAGCGCATCGAGAAGACGAGCTGCGGCCGGAGTGGACTGGAGATGTTCCTGGCGACAGGCCCGCACATCAACTCCAGGGGGCAGGCGCAGGGCGACGCGCCGCAGGTCCAGGTCCCGGCCCAACTACGCTTGCCGCACCCGTTTGTCATAGCGCTTCGGGACAACGAGCGGCTCACAATGCCGTCCGCGCTTCGTCAGCGGACGCTTTTCCTGCTGCAGGGCTTGGTCGGCGAGGCCGTCCAACGTGGATACAAGGTGAAGGACAGTCCGGCCCGCTCATGGCGAGCGGGCGAAGTGGACGTGGTCGTCGACGGCTTCACCTGCTCGGTCACGATCCAGCAGGAGTTCCCCCAATCCGAAGACCCGGAACGCTCCGGGAAGCTCGTGATCGAGCTCCCCTGCAACCGGTCTGGTCGCCAGCGCCGCTGGGGCGATCGCAAGCGGTGGGTTGTGGAGGACGCTCTGGGCGCGGTCCTGAAGGAGATCGAGGCCGGGGCTGTCGAGGATGCCCAGCGCAAGGCGGACGAAGAGTGGGCCAAGGCGGACCGTGAGGTCCGGTGGAAAGCGGCCATGGTCTAGGCGAGCGAGCACGCCGTGCAGGCCCAGTTCGCCGAAGTGCTCTGCGCTGGAGCGCCGACTCGCAAACGTCGAAGACGTCTACAGGTCCGACAGGGACAGGGAAGCATCGAGGCGGTGGCTGGACTGGGCTCGACGGGACGTTCAGGCACTTGACCCGCTCGGTCGGCTACCGGTCATGCCGCACCGCCGCGAGCCGACACCGGAGGACTGACGGCGCCGGTTCGACCGGCCGCTGTTCTGGCCAGTCGTGAAGCTCATTTGACGCTCCAGGCAGCCAAGGAACCTCCTAGCCGCGTCGAAATGGCCCCTGACCTGCAGCGATGACGGGCTCCTCGCCTGCCGACGTCTTTCCGATGACGCATCACGTGGAGTGCCTCGCCATTCTTGAGCCGGTCCGATAGGCCGTCTGACCTGCGGTTTCGTGTGTGCGTGTGATGCGGTGTGGGCGGTACGGGCGAACTCTTGTCGCTGAAATGACGCTCATGACGCTCGTTCTGATGGGTCATCAGGTGCGTGGCGCAGTCCGCTGCTGTCCCCGATTCGATGCTCAGAACGTGAGCACCACTCGCCCTCGGATACCGCCTGCCTCCAGCGGTCGGTGCGCTTCGGGGGCCTGCTCGGCAGGCAGGGTCCGCGCGACCCGAGAGGTGAGGCTGCCCTTCTCCGCCAGTTCGCGCAGGCGGGCGAGCTTGGCGTGTTCGCGTGCGTACTGCGGCACGAAGGTGCTCCGGGTTTCTATGCCGCGTTCAACGGGGACCTGGACGCCGCCGACCGACGTCGCCACTCGGCCTCCGTCGCGTACCGCGCGGATGGCGAGGGCGGCGATGCCCGCGGTGTCGACGAGTCCGTCGACACCGTCGGGTATCTCCTTGCGCACCAGCTCAGGGAAACCGGCACCTCGCAGCAGGACCACGTCGGCGCCGAGCTCCCTCACCAGCCGCTCGTCCTTCGGTGCCGCGTCGGCGATCACCCGGAACCCGTCTGCCTTGGCCAGCTGGACGGCGTAGCCGCCGACAGCGCCGGCCGCTCCCGTGACCGCCACGGTGGCGCCCGCCGGAAGGTGCAGCATGTCCAAAGGCATGCGTGCGGTCAGCCCGTTCATCGGGAGCGTGGCGGCACTCGGCGGGCACGACGAGGTGCTCGGCATAGGCCCCGTGCGTTCCAGACACGACCGCGACGGCCATGACATCGTCGCCGACGGTGAGATCGGTGTCGGTTCCCTCGCCGATCTGCTCGATGACGCCAGCCGCGTCCATCCCGGGGACGTAGGGCGGTTCGGCGTCGGAGACGAAGGCGATTCCTCGGCGCACCAGCGTGTCGACGGGGTTGACCGTCGCCGCGTGTACGCGGATCCGTATCTCGCCCGGCCCGGCCTGGGGGACCGGAAGGTCCAGGACCCGCAGTACCTCGGGCCCGCCGAATTCAGTCAGTCCTATGGCCTTCATGGAAGGTCCTTCCTCAGGTATGGGTCATTCGACCGCCGCGCCTCCCGACAGGCGCACCTCTTCGCTGTCGAGGGCGGCCTGCAGACGGCGCAGTACGGTGTCGTCGATCCGGCGCTCGTCGCGGAGCCGGACGACGGTGGCGCGTTTGTGCGCGATGAGGGCGAGGCGCAGTGCGAGGTAGTCCTGGTGCTGGAGCTGTGCCGGGTCGTCGGTGGCACCCGCACTCCTGGCCCGTACCGACGCCAAGTGCGCCTCGTACTCCTGCCGCAGCCACTCGACGATCTTCGGTTCGGACCGCAGATCGGTGGCGAGTTGGGGCATCGCCTTGATCGCCTCTTCTATGGCGGCGGTCTCGGCGAGGTCGTGTTCCTCGTCGACCGACGTGTCCGGTGGCAGCTTCGCCCAGCGCACCGCAACCGGCAGCAGCAGTCCCTGACCCACCAGCGTCACGAGGATGACGCCGGAGGTGACGAAGACGATGAAGTTGCGGTCGGGGAACGGCTCGCCCGAGTCGAGGGTCTGCGGCACCGAGAGCACCATCGCGAGCGAGACCGCGCCCCGGAAGCCGGCCAGCCCGCTGACGACACGGGTTCGGTGACCGACCCGGAGCGTGCGTTGCTGGGGGCGGCGGTCGAGTGCGCGGACCAGGTAGGTGGAGGCGTACAGGAACGCGAAGCGCACGGCGACGAGCACCACGGAGATGGCACCCACCGCGATCAGCGCGTCCCGGAGATCGGCGCGGCCCAGGTCGCGGACCGCGTACTGCAGTTCCACCCCCACCAGGACGAACAGCGCACCGTTGATGATGAAGGTGGCCAGCGGCCAGAACGCCAGTGCCTGCGTGCGGTGTTCGGCCTGGATGATGCGCGGGGCGACCTGGGACATGATCAGACCGCTGACGACCACCGCGAGGACACCGGAAGCCTCGACCAGTTCGGCCAGTAGGTACGCGGTGAAGGGCGCCAGGATCATGACCAGGTTGCCCAGCAGCGGATCGGTCAGGCGGCGCCGCAGGTTCATGTTGACCCACGCGACCACCACGCCGACCAGGGCTCCGCCGCCGTAGGCAAGCAGGAACAGCCCGCCGACGTGCGGCATGCTCAAGTGTTCCTCGCCGACCGTGATGCCGACGGCGAGACCGTAGACGACCAGGGCCGTGCCGTCGTTGACCAGGCTCTCCGCGCGCAGGATGGTGACCTGACGGCGCGGCAGGGCGCGGGCGAGGACGCCGACCGCGGTCGCGTCGGTGGGCGCCATGGCCGCGCCGAGCACCCAGGCCGGCCCCCACGGCAGCGCGAGGGCGTGCCCGGTTGCGGCGACGGCCCAGGCGGTGAGGATGACGAGGACGGTGCTCAGCTGCAGGATGCCGCGCAGGTTGGTACGGATCTCCCGCAGGGAGGTGGTCAGGCTCTCCCAGTACAGCAACACCGGAAGGAAGAGCAACAGCACTACCTCCGGTGGCAGTTGCGCCTCCCGCACTGCCGGGATGAATCCCAGCAGCACACCCGTCAAGAGCAGGACGACGGGTGGGGCGATGCCGAGGCGCTGTCCCGCGACGTTGCCCACCAGCACGGCCACGCCCAGGACCACGACGAGTTCGAGACCGAGCACGGTGGTTCTTGTCTCCTGTAGGTCAGCGCGGTACGAGCTTCAGGGTCGTGTCCCGCGAGGCCACCATGGGATCGATGTAACTCGCGCCGTAGCGGCCGTACTTGGTGCGGTAGGCGGTGTCGATGCGGTCGTTGACGCCGGGGTCGGTGACCTCGACGAGGGTGACGGCCTTGTCGACGCCGCCGGAGCGGATACGGCCCTCGTGGCTGGCCCGGGCCGCCCGGTACCAGGCGCCGGCGCTGCCGCGGAAGGAGCGGACGTAGAGGTCGTCGCCGTCGCGGACGACCCAGATCGGCACGGGTGTGCGCGGCTTTCCGTCGCTGCGCGAAGGGGCCATCTGAAGTTCCTCGGCGTGCTCGATCCGGGTCAGCTCGTCGTTCGTCCAGGTCGTCATGGGCTTGCCTCCTTTACGACCATGCGGCGGGGTGTGCCCTCGTGGGCGTGAGCGCGGCCGGCGCAGCTCACGCCCACGAGGCGACCGGGTCAGGGCGTGAGGAGGGCCTTGATGGCGCGGCGCTCGTCCATCGCCTTGTAGCCCTCGGCGACCTGCTCCAGCGGCAGCGTGAGGTCGAAGACCTTGCCCGGGTTGATGTGGCCGGACAGCACGCGGTCGATCAGGTCGGGCAGGAAGCGGCGCACGGGCGCCGGGCCGCCGCGCAGGCCGACCTGGGAGAAGAACAGCTCCTGGCCGTCGACGGCCACCTCGTGCGGGACGCCGACGAAGCCGACGTTGCCGCCCGGTCGCGCGGAGTGCAGGGCCTGGCTCATGGACTGGGAGGTGCCGACGCACTCCAGGACCGAGTCGGCGCCGATGCCGCCGGTGAGGTCCTTGATGCGGGCGATGCCTTCCTCGCCGCGCTCGCTGACGATGTCGGTGGCGCCGAACTCCAGGGCGAGCTTCTGGCGGGACTCGTGCCGGGACATGGCGATGATCCGCTCCGCGCCGAGCTCCTTCGCGGCGATGACACCGCACAGGCCGACGGCTCCGTCGCCGACCACGACGGCCGTCGAGCCGGGCTTGACCTCGGCGGCGAGGGCCGCGTACCAGCCGGTGCCCATCACGTCGGACACGGCCAGCAGGCTCGGCACCAACTCGCCGGAGGGGTGCTCGTCGGTGGCGACCAGGGTGCCGTGGGCGTTGGGGATGCGCACGTACTCGGCCTGACAGGTGCCCATGAACTCGCGGTTCAGACAGGAGGACTGCCAGCCTTTCTGGCAGTTCGCGCAGGTGTTGTCCGACGTGGCGAAGGAGCCGACCACGAACTGGCCGGGCTTGACGTTGCCGACCTCGCTGCCGACTTCCTCGACGATGCCGACGTACTCGTGCCCCATGGGGTGCGGGTCGCCGACCGGCTCCAGGCCGCGGTACGGCCACAGGTCCGAGCCGCACACACAGGTGGCGACCGTGCGGATGATCGCGTCCGTCGGGTTGACGATCTTGGGCTCGGGGGCGTCCTCCACCCGGATGTCACCGGGGGCGTGGATCACGGTTGCGCGCATGTCTTTTCTCCTGAAGCGTTTCTCGGGCAGCGGTGTCACCCGGACGTGCCGGATTCGTCGACGATGGCCATAAGGTGTAAAGAAGCGTCGACGGCCTCTGAAAACAATTGCCGTTCTCTGACTCTGTCACCGCCCGCAGGACCCGTACAGAGGAGAATTTCACCCCGGGAGAGATGTATCCAGGGATAAAACCTTCCTACCCAGCCGAGTGGCGGACAGCGCAGACTGGCCAGTATGAACAGCAGTGCGCACCGTAAGGAGCTGGGTCAATTCCTGAAGGCCCGCCGGGCCGAGCTCAGCCCCCGCACGGTCGGTCTGCCCGAAACCGAGCGGCGCCGGCGTGTGGCCGGCCTGCGCCGGGACGAGGTGGCCATGCTGGCCGCCATCAGCACCAATTACTACACCCGGCTGGAGCAGGGTCGCATGACCCCCTCCACGTCCGTGCTGTCCGAGCTCGTCCGGGTCCTGCACCTGAGTGACGCCCAGCGGGACCAGCTGTTCGAGCTGGCGGGAAGGGAGGCCGGTCGGGCGCGGCGGCGGGCCCCGCAGAAGGTGCACCCGCGGCTGCGTACCGTGCTGAACGAGCTCAGCGTGGCCCCCGGCATGATCCTGGGCCGGTATCTGGACATCCTGGCGTGGAACCCGACGGCCGCCGCCTTGTTCGGCACCGATTTCGCGAAGACCCCCCAGCAGCAGCGAAACTACGTCCGGCAGCTCTTCACCGACCCGGCCATGAGAACGCTGTACGCCGACTGGGAGGACTCCGCCCGCAACGCCGTGGCCGTGCTGCGGCAGCACGCCGCGGTCTGTCCCGACGACCGGAGACTGGCCGACCTCGTCGGTGAGCTGTCGGTGCAGGACGAGCAGTTCTGCCAGTGGTGGGGAGGCCGCCCTGTGGTGCCCCGGGCCGGCGGCACCAAGGTGTTCAACCACCCGGTCGCCGGTGAACTCTCCCTCACCTGGGACGCCCTCACCTGCGTGGCCGACCCCGATCAGCAGCTGATCATCTGGAGCGCCGAACCCGAATCACGTACGTACGAGGGCCTACGCTTCCTTTCCTCCTGGGCGGCGACCCCCGCCATGAATTCGTAAAATCGGCAGGAGATTCCCGGCGTAAAGCCAGGGACAAATCCTTCCTACCTTCGCTGTTGAATTCCGTGCCATGCTTCCAGAGCACGGTTCGTGCAATCCCTTTCGAGATCCTTTTCGAGGAGCAATACCCCCATGTCCTCCACCTCCCGCCCCACGGTCGCCGTCGCTTTCCATTCCGGCTACGGCCACACCGCCGTCATAGCCGAGGCCGTGGCGCGCGGTGCCGCGGAAGCCGGTGCCGAGGTGATCTCCATCCCCGTGGACACGATCACCGACGAGCAGTGGGCGCAGCTGGACGCCGCCGACGCCATCATCTTCGGTGCCCCCACCTACATGGGCACCGCCTCCGCCGCCTTCCACGCCTTCGCCGAGGCGAGCAGCAAGCGCTGGTTCACCCAGACCTGGGTCGACAAGATCGCCGCCGGTTTCACCAACTCCGGTGCCAAGAACGGCGACAAGTCCTCGACCCTGGGCTACTTCTTCACCATGGCCGCCCAGCACGGCATGCACTGGGTCAGCCTGGGCGTGCAGCCGGGCTGGGCCTCCACCGAGGGCAGCGAGAACGACATCAACCGTCTGGGCTACTTCGTCGGTGCCGGCGCCCAGACCCCGACCGATGCCGGTCCGGAGGCCGTCCACAAGTCGGACATCGCCACCGCCGAGGGCCTCGGCGCCCGCGTCGCGCAGCAGACCGCCTTCTTCCGCGCCGGCCGCGCCGCTCTCGCCGCCTGAACCCGAGAACCTCACCCGCAGCCTGACCCGTAAAGGAGCAGCACCGTGTCCGACTCCCCGAACCTCGCTCTCGTCCGCCGGCTCTATGACTCCGGCATGGCCCCGGACGTGGTCGCCGAGGTCATCGACCCCGACATCGTCTGGGACATCACCCCCGGCTTCCCCTACGGCGGCGTCTACAAGACCTGGGCGAGCGCCGGAGCCGACTTCTTCGGCCGCCTCGCGCCCAGCTTCACCTCCTTCGGCGCGGTGGCCGAGGAGTTCTACGGCTCTGGCGAGCACGTGTTCGTCCGCGGCCACTATCACGCCGTGTCCAAGTCCGGCGAGGAGTCGGACGCCCGCTTCATCCACCTGTGGACGGTCGGCGACGGCAAGCTCACCCACCTGATCCAGGCCGCCGACAGCCACGTCGTCCAGCAGGCCGCGAACAACTGACCGCCCGCACTCACCCTTGGGAGCACCCCATGGCGAAGATCCTCTTCCTCATCACCGCCGCCGACCACTGGACCCTGGCTGACGGGTTCGAGCAGCCGGCCGGCTTCTGGGCCGAGGAGGCCATCGGCCCGTACGGCGTCTTCAAGGAGGCCGGCTACGAGATCGCCGCGGCCACCCCCGGTGGCGTCCCGCCCACCGCCGACGCCCTCAGCCTCACCCCGGACTTCAACGGCGGCGAGGAGGGCGCCGAGCAGATGAAGACCGCACTGCGCGAGGCCACCGAACTGGCGAACCCCATCCGTATCGAGGACGTGAACATCGACGACTACGACGCCGTGTTCGTCCCCGGCGGCTGGGGCCCGATGGAGGACCTGTCCGACGACCCTGCGGCCGGCAAGCTGCTCGGCGACTGGCTCGCCTCCGGCAAGCTCGTGACGCTGGTGTGCCACGGCCCGGCCGCGCTGCTGTCCACCGTGGACGCCGACGGCAAGTCCCCGTTCTCCGGCTACCGCCTGACCGGTCTGTCCAACTCCGAGGAGATCCAGAACGGCCTCGCGGACCGGGCGAAGTGGCTGCTTGAGGACCGTCTCGTCTCGGACGTCGGCGCGGACTACCACAAGGGTGAGGAGAACTTCGCCCCCCACCTCGAGGTGGACCGCAACCTCATCACCGGCCAGAACCCCGCCTCGGCCGTCCCGCTGGCCCAGGAAGTCGTCAAGACCCTCGGCTGACGACACCCCGCACGACCGCTCAAAGGTTCAAAGAAAGAGGTAGTACCGATGGACAGCAACGCGACTCTCCCCAGCGTCGGCCAGACCTGGCTGGCGGACCTCGGCCCGGACACCCCGCTCGGCCACTTCACGGTGGAGATCACCTTCGACTCGGCGACCCAGGTCAGCTTCGAGGTGATGGGCGGCGCCATCAAGGGCCGTAAGCAGACGATGGAGTACACCACCACCCAGCTCCGCGACGGCCTGTTCGTCGTCCGCTGGACCGAGCCCGACGCTGGTGACCACGTCACTCACATCGAGGACTACACCGAGGGCACCTGCATGGCCAGCTCGGTCATCGGTGGCGAGTTCGTCCAGCTCCACGGGAAGTGGACCCGCGTCCGCTGATCGCGCAGGGCAGCGCTCTTCTCGACGGTGAGGACTTCCAGGGACAAATCTCTCCCCCTGACAACGCCGCTTTCCGATGCCAGGGTGATGGCATGAACCGCGATCCTCACCGCCACGATCTGGGGGAATTCCTCAAGGCGCGCCGTGCCGAGCTCGACCCGGCCGCCGTCGGCCTGCCCGACGGCGGCTCGCGTCGCGTCGCGGGCCTGCGCCGTGAGGAGGTCGCCGTACTGGCGGCCATCAGCACCGACTACTACGCCCGCCTCGAACAGGGCCGTATCCAGCCGTCGCCGTCGGTGCTGGAGTCCCTGGCCCGCGTGCTGCGCCTGGACGAGGACCAGCGCGCCTACCTGTACGAGCTCGCGGCCAAGGACGAATTCCGTCCACCCCGCCGGCAGCCGCGCCTCAAGGCGCAGCCGCAGTTGCAGCGCATGCTCGACGACATGGCGCACACTCCCGCGTTCGTGATCGGGCCGCGCACCGAGATCGTCGCCTGGAACGCCATGGGCGCCGCCCTGATCACCGACTTCGGCAAGATCCCCGAGAAGCAGCGGTACTACATCAGGCTGCTCATCACGGACCCCGCGATGCGCGAGCTGTACGCGGACTGGGAGGGTGTCACCCGGCTGGCCATCGCCCAGATGCGCATGCACAACGCCAACAACCCCGGGGATACGCAGCTCGCCACCCTGGTGGGCGAACTCTCGGTCCGGGACGAGCAGTTCCGCCAGTGGTGGGGCGCCCACCACGTCGCCGTCCGGGACACCGGGACCAAGCACCTGCGCCACCCCGTCGTCGGCGACCTGCACCTCGACTGGAACGCCGTCACCTGGGCCGCCGATCCCGACCTGGCGATCATCGTCTGGACCGCCGAAACCGGCACCCCGACCCACGACAGCCTGCGCATGCTGGCCTCTTGGGCGGCGGACCCGAGCCACTCGACCAGCGACAGCTCCGCCTGACCGTCGCCCAGGTATTCCCTTCAAAGGGGGAGCCTTTCCTCCTACGCGCCATGCGCCTAGGAAGAGGCTCTCCCTTTTTCGTGTACGGCTCTCCTGGCACGCTCGTCACGAGGCCCACCGCGCTGCGCGTCCCCGCCCCGGTCCGGCCCTCTTCCCACCGACAGAACCGGTTTCCTCAGCGCCGAGGCGTCCGACCTGCCTGCTCATCCGCCAGGAAAGAGATCCACCTCCCCATGTCCCTGACCCAGTCCCGCCCCGGGACGCTGCCCTCGGCCGTCCCCGAACCGCGCTGGACCGCCCGCCTCTGGGCCGTTCTCGCCGTGCTGTGCCTCGTGCTGTTCCTCGACGGCCTCGACGTCTCCATGGTCGGCGTCGCCCTGCCCTCCATCGGCCACGACCTCGGCATGGCCACCGGCTCACTGCAGTGGATCATCAACGGCTACGTCCTCGGCTACGGCGGCCTGATGCTGCTCGGCGGCCGCACCGCCGACCTGCTCGGACGCCGCCGCGTCTTCCTCGTCGCGCTGGCCGTCTTCGCCGCCGCCTCGCTGCTCGGCGGGCTGGTCGACAGCGGCTCGCTGCTGATCGCCACCCGCTTCGTCAAGGGCGTGGCCGCCGCCTTCACCGCGCCCGCCGGCTTGTCGATCCTCACCACGACGTTCCCGGAGGGCCCACAGCGCAACCGGGCGCTGTCGGTCTTCAGCCTCTTCGGTGCCCTGGGCTACTCCTCGGGCCTGATCCTGGGCGGTCTGCTCACCGGGATCGGCTGGCGCTGGACCTTCCTCATGCCGGTCCCGCTCGCCCTGCTCGCACTCGTCGTCGGCCTGATCCTGATTCCGCGCGACCGCCGCACCGAGACCGGAGGCCAGGACCCGGCCGGGGCGGTCACCCTCACCGCGGGCATGCTGCTCGCCGTCTACGCCGTGGTCACCGCCCCCCAGACGGGCTGGACCTCCGGGGCGACGCTCGCCGCCTTCGGCGTCGCCGCCCTGCTGCTGCTCGCCTTCGTCCTGATCGAGCAGCGGGTCCGGCACCCGCTGGTCCGCTTCGGCATCCTGCGCAAGGCCACCACGGTCCGGGCCAACCTCAGCATCGTCGCGCTGATGGGCTCCTACCTCAGCTTCCAGTTCATGATGACGCTGTTCCTGCAGGACGGGCTCGGCTGGTCGCCTCTGCGCATGGCCTTCGCGCTGCTGCCGGTCGGCCTGATCGTCGCCGTCGGCTCGCCCCTCACCGGCCGACTCGTCAACCGCTTCGGCACAGCACCGATGATCATCGCCTCGATGACCTCGCTGACCCTCGGCTACGTCTGGTTCCTGGCGACGGCCGGCTCCTCGCCCGACTACGTCACCGCCATGCTCCCGTCCCTGCTGCTCCTCGGCGGCGGCTTCGCGTTCGGCTACAGCGCCATCATGGCCCAGGCCACCGAAGGCATCGACGACTCCGAACAGGGCCTCGCCTCCGGCCTGGTGCAGACCTCCGGCCAGGTCGGCGCCGCCCTCGTCCTCGCCGTACTCACCGCCGTGATCGCCCAAGCCGGCGACAGCGGCGCCGACTTCACCGCCTACCGACCCGGCCTGAACCTGGTCACCGGCGTAGCCGCGACCGGGTTGCTCCTGAACCTGGTGCCCGTACTGCGTCTGCGGCGGCGCTGAGCCCCGACAGACGGAAAGCCGACCCGAGGCCAGCCCCGGGTCGGCTTTCCGCGAGCACCGCTCACGCGAGGTTCTTGGTCAAGAACTCCTCCTGCTTGTACTCCTTCGGCTCCGAGGCGAGTTCGCGTACACGACACCGGGGTGCGGCTGACGTTCTCGTCAAGGTCGAAGATTCAGTTGTCCCCGGAGGCATGTCCCCGGTCTCTCCTGGGCTGTTCGTCAGCGGACGTGGGAGTCGAACCAGTCGACAGCGACCTCGGGGTGCTCGCTGAAGTAGTTGTAGCCGTCGAAGCGGCGGGTGCTGCCGTAGATCCAGTGCATCTGCTTGTCCTCGACGGGGATGGCGTCGTGGACGGCCTGCACGGCTTCGGGAGTGGTCATGACGTCGTCGTGCTCCTGCGCCACCAGCGTGGGCACGGTGATGGCGGAGGCGTACTTGGCAGGCGACTGCTCTGCCAGATGGAAGCCGGTACGCTCCAGCACGGCCTGGTCGAGCCGGTCGTAACCGCCTTTGAAGCCAAGGGCCTTGGAGAACTGCTCGCCGATGGAACGGCCCTCCAAGGGCTGGAGCATCACCAGCGCCTGGATCTCGGCGAACTCCTCGGGGTGCTTGGCCCAGGCGACGGCCGTGGAGTTGGCGCCCAGGCACACCGACAGCAGGGCCTTCTTCATGTTCTTGGTGTCGGGGCGTGCCGCGGCGTAGCGGAGGGCTCCGATGAGGTCGCGATACTCGGTGAGGCCGATCGTGCAGATGCCGCCGTTGCCGTACCCGCTCATGCCGTGGTTGCGCAGGTCGTAGGCGAGGACGTTGTAGCCGGCGTCGTGCAGTGCCTTGTAGGCGGGGAGGAAGTTGACCTCGAATCCGCCGAAGCGGTCCCAGCCGGGCAGGTGTCCGGGATAGCCGTAGCGGTTGCCGGGGGAGAAGTGGTTGTGGGTGATCAACCGGTCCGAGTCGGCTGGGATGAACCACCCCTCGAGAGGCACGCCGTCCATCGACGGGAACGTCACGTCCTCGTAGGCCAGGCCCAGTTCGGAGGGCCGGCGCAGCAGAGGCGCGCGCCGGCCGTCGGTGGTGCCTTCCGTCCACTGCCCGACGAATCCGCTGAATGCCAGCTCGGCCATGTCGAGTTCGGTCATGGTGCGCTCCTGATTTCCCGGCAAGGGTGCTTGATGTGTGGTGCTCCGGGCGCCCGGATTTCCCCCAAGTAGGCCCGTGAACGGATTTTTCGCATCTTGAGCTCGGCCTGGGAAGGGAAAGAGAGGGGGAAGGAATTATCCCAGGGAGTAATTCCTCCCTGTCGGGATCGGAGTGAATCCGGTAATGGTGCGGACGCACCCGCAATCCTCATGGTTGTGCCCTTGTCGGGCCGCAGTGCGGCGGCCCGACAAGGGCACAGGGAATGTGGTGGGGAATCCGGGGTCAGATCGTCGCGGTGTCAATCACGAACCGGTACCGCACGTCGCTGTTCAACACCCGCTCGTACGCCTCGTTGATCTCGGACGCGGCGATCACTTCGATCTCGGCGCCGAAGCCGTGCTCGGCGCAGAAGTCCAGCATCTCCTGGGTCTCGGCGATGCCGCCGATGGCGGAGCCGGCGATGGACCTGCGGCCCATGATCAGGGGGAAGACGTTGACGGAGATCGGCTCCTCGGGGGCGCCGACGTTGACCAGGGCTCCGTCGATCTTCAGCAGGTTCACGTACGCGCTGAAGTCGAGCGGGGCCGAGACCGTGGAGACGATCAGGTCGAACGTGCCTGCCAGGTCCTCGAAGGTCTTCGGGTCGCTGGTGGCGTAGTAGTGGTCCGCGCCCAGCTTCAGGCCGTCGTCCTTCTTGCGCAGGGACTGGGAGAGGACCGTGACCTCGGCGCCCAGCGCGTGCGCGATCTTGACGCCCATGTGGCCGAGACCGCCCAGACCGACTATCGCGACCTTCTTGCCGGGGCCCGCGCCCCAGTGCTTCAGCGGGGAGTACAGGGTGATGCCCGCGCACAGCAGCGGGGCGGCCACGTCGAGGGCGAGGTCGTCGGGGATGCGGACGGCGTAGTTCTCGTCGACGACGATCTTCTCGGAGTAGCCGCCGTAGGTGGGCCGGCCGTCCTTGTCGAGGTAGTTGTACGTCTGGATCATGCCGCTGCCGGTGCAGTACTGCTCCAGGCCTGCCTTGCAGTGGTCGCACTCGCGGCAGGAGTCGACGAAGCAGCCGACGCCCACCCGGTCGCCGACCTTGTACTTCGTGACACCGGGGCCGACCTCGGAGACGACACCGGCGATCTCGTGACCGGGGACCATCGGGAAGATGGCGGTACCCCAGCCCTCCTGGACCTGGTGGATGTCGGAGTGACAGATGCCGGCGAACTTGATGTCGATCAGCACGTCGAATTCGCCGACCGGGCGCCGCTCGATGGTGGTGCGCTCCAGCGGAGCCTTGGCGGCGGGAGCGGCGTAAGCAGCAACGGTGGTCATGAGGGGGTCTCCTAGCAGTGCTCTCGTACCCGGCTGCCTTCCGACCGGGCACGGTGACGAGCTTGCCGCGCCGCCGGGAAATGACCCAGGGCAGGAATGTGCCTACGTTCGCGGTTCCTACCACTGTCAGAGTCAGGCTCTTTCCCGGCGGCGCGCGAAATGTGCCATGGCCTCAAGAATCATGCGCTCAGGAATTCGGTTCGCTCACCGCCTCCTCGTCATGGAGAAGACCACGAGAAGGAAAAGGGGGGATAAAAGTCTCCCTGTCGCGAGTGTGGCCGGTGATGCAAGACTCCCGGCGTGACCGGCCGCCGCTGCCAAGGCGCGCGGTTGCCCTTTCCCCGCGGCGGCGTTGATCCCGCGCCTGCTGCCCCGCTGTTGTTCACGACTGTCCCGTCCGTGATGCGAAGGCGTGCGTATGTCTGCTGACCTCTCTGAATCCGCTGTTCCACCCTCGACCGAATCGGGTGAGTCCTCCTCGGGGCCCAGCCGGCGTACCGTCATCGCCACTGGTGTCGTGGTGGGCGGTGCCGTGGTGGCCGGAGGGACGTTCCTCGCCGGCTCGGAGGAGGCCTCCGCCGCGGAAGCGGCGCCCTCCAGCCGGGTCTCCCTGACGGTCAACGGCACCCGCCGGACCGTGACGGTGGACAACCGGACCTCGCTGCTGGACCTGCTGCGCGAGCACCTCGACCTGACCGGCTCCAAGAAGGGCTGCAACGCCGGGGCCTGCGGGGCGTGCACCGTGCTGGTCGACGGACAGCGGGTCAACTCCTGCCTCACGCTGGCCGTTCGGCTGGAGGGCGCCGAGGTCACCACCATCGAGGGCCTGGCCAAGGGCGACGAACTGCACCCGCTGCAGCAGGCGTTCATCGACAAGGACGCCTTCCAGTGCGGGTACTGCACTCCAGGGCAGATCCTCTCCGGCGTCGGCTGCATCCAGGAGGGCCACACCGGTTCGCCGGAGGAGATCCGGGAGTGGATGAGCGGCAACATCTGCCGCTGCGGCTGCTACGTCAAGATCGTGCGCGCGGTCGAACAGACCGCGGGCCGGAAGTAAGGAGCGGCCCACCATGCATCCCTTCTCCTACACCCGCGTCTCCGACACCCGTGAAGCCCTCAAGGCCGGTCGCGCAGGCGGCCGTTACATCGCCGGGGGGACCACGCTGGTCGACCTGATGCGGGAGACCGTCGAGCGCCCCGAGGCGCTGGTCGACATCTCCGGCCTGCCCCTGCGCGAGGTCGCGGTCACCGAGCGCGGAGGCTTGCGCCTGGGTGCGCTGGTGAGCATGTCCGAGGCCGCCGCGCATACCAAGGTGCGCACGCTGTACCCCGTCGTCTCGCAGGCGCTGGAGCTGAGTGCCTCGGCCCAGTTGCGGAACATGGCGACCATCGGCGGCAACATCATGCAGCGCACCCGGTGCACCTACTTCCGTGATGTGACCGCGGCCTGCAACAAGCGTGAGCCTGGCTCCGGTTGCGCGGCGCGGGAGGGCTTCAACCGGATGCACGCGATCCTCGGCACCTCCGACGCCTGCGTGGCCACCCACCCTTCCGACGTGGCCGTGGCCTTCGCTGCCCTGGAGGCAACGGTGCACCTCCTCGGCCCGGAGGGCGCGCGCACCCTGCCGTTCGCCGACTTCCTGCTACGGCCCGGCACTACCCCGAACCGTGAACAAGCCCTCAGAAAAGGCGAGTTGATCACCACTGTGGAGATCCCGGCGCTTCCGCGTCCGCTCAAGTCCGGATACCTGAAGGTGCGCGACCGGCAGTCCTACGAGTTCGCCCTGACCTCGGCGGCGGTCGCGTTGCACGTCCGGCGCGGGGTCATCCAGGAGGCGAAGGTCGCCGCCGGTGGCGTGGGGACCGTGCCGTGGAAACTGCCCACCGTCGAGCAGCACCTCGTCGGTGAGCGTCCCTCGGAGTCCCTGTGGACGTCCGCTGCCGCGAAGGCGGCGGACGGCGCCCGTCCCCTTCAGCACAACGGCTTCAAGGTCGAGCTGCTGAAGCGGACCGTCGAACGCCAGCTGCGCATCGTAGGAGGTACGAAGTGAGCCCCCAGCCACAGGCGGCCGTGGGCGCGCCGCTGTCCCGGGTGGACGGCCGATTCAAGGTCACCGGCAAGGCCCTGTACGCCGCCGAACACGACCTCGAAGGTGTGGTGCACGCCGTCATCGTCGACGCGAGCATCGGGCGCGGCCGTATCACCTCGATCGACACCGGCGACGCCGAGAAACACGCCGGTGTGCTGCGGGTGATCCATCACGGCAACGCGCCGACGCTGCCGTACCGCGACAACGCCGGGCCCAACAACCCGCCCGGGCGCAGGCTCAGGGTCGTCCAGGATGATCGGGTGCTCTTCCACGGCCAGCCGGTCGCGGTCGTGGTGGCGAGCACGTTGGAGGCCGCGCAGCACGGGGCGAGTCTGGTGAAGGTCCGCTACGACGCCGAGCGGCCCTCGACCGACCTGCACGAGGCCGAGCCGGGCGAGCCGACGGACTACGCGCGCGGCGACGCGGAAGCCGGCCTGCGTTCCTCGGCCGTACGGCTGGACCTGACGTACGAGCTCGCGCGCAACCACCACAACCCGATGGAGCCGCACGCCACCATCGCCCGCTGGGACGGCGACAAGCTGACCGTGTGGGACAAGACACAGTGGGTGATGGGCACGCACGACGAGCTCGCGGCCGTGTTCGACCTGCCCGCGGACTCGGTGCGCGTGATCTCGCCGTTCGTCGGCGGCGGTTTCGGCAGCGGACTGCGCTGCTGGCCGCACACGGTCGTCGCCGCGCTGGCCGCGCGGGTGGCGGGACGCCCGGTCAAGCTGGTGCTCAGCCGCAGGCAGATGTACTTCGGCACCGGCTTCAGGCCGTCGTACGAGTACCGGCTGCGGCTCGGCAGCGACCGGCGAGGCCGGCTGAACGCCGCGATCCACGACATCGACGCCGAGACCTCGTCGTACGAGACGTTCTTCGAGGCCGTCATGCCGGCAGGCCAGATGCTTTACAGCATGCCCAACGTCCGTCAGGCGTACCGGAGGGTGCCCCTCGACGTGAACACGCCTATCTGGATGCGCGGCCCCGGCTTCGCCTCCGCGTCGTTCGTGATCGAGTCCGCGATGGACGAGCTCGCGCACGAACTCGGTGTCGATCCGATCGAGTTGCGTCGGCGCAACGAGCCGAGCGAGGACGAGTCGACGAACGAGCCGTTCTCCACACGGCGGCTGAGTGAGTGCTACACGGTCGGCGCGCGGGAGTTCGGCTGGGACCGCCGTAATCCGAAGCCGCGCTCGACGCGGGACGGGGACTGGCTGATCGGCCTGGGCATGGCCGCCGGTGTCTATGACCCGGGGCGGTATCCCGCGCAGGCCCGGGCCCGTCTGGATGCCGACGGAAGCGCGGTGGTCGAGGCGGCCACCAGCGACATGGGGCCCGGCACCTACACCTCCCAGACCCAAGTGGCCGCGGACGCACTCGGGTTGACGATGCGCACGGTGACCTTCCGGCTCGGTGACTCCCGCTATCCGCCGACCTCGCCGCACGGCGGCTCGGCGACCATGGCGAGCGTCGGCTCGGCCGTCGTCGACGCCTGCAACAAGGTGCGGGAGCAGGCGATCCGGCTGGCCGTCGAGGACCGGGAGTCGCCGCTGTACGGCGTGAACGCGGACGACGTGGTGGTGCGGAACGGCCGACTGCACGTGCAGGGCAGCCCGGCGCGCGGGGAGACGTACAAGAGTCTGCTGGCCCGCAATGACCGCTCCCACTTGGAAGCGAACGGTTCCTACGACGGGCCGGGCAGCGAACGGTCTGCCTACTTCGCCTACAACGCCACCTTCGCCGAGGTCGCCGTGGACGCGAACCTGGGTCTGGTGCGGGTGCGGCGGATGCTCGGCGTGTACGACGCGGGGCGGATCATCAGCCCCAAGCTGGCCGAGAGCCAGGCGTTCGGCGGCATCGTGGGTGGTATCGGCACGGCGCTCCTTGAGCACACGGTCACCGACCACCGGGACGGACGGATCGTGAACGCCAGCCTGGCCGACTACCTGGTCCCCGTGAACGCCGACGTGCCCGAGATCAAGGCGATCTACCTGGACGGCGAGGACAACGCCGGCAACCTGCTGGGCGTCAAGGGACTCGGCGAGGTCGTCCAGGTGGGTGTGGCGGCCGCGATCGGCAACGCGGTGTTCAACGCCACCGGCCGGCGGATCCGCCAACTGCCCATCACCGCCGAGGCGTTGCTCTGAACGACACCGCCTCCATGGACGGGTCCGGCAGCCGAATTCCCCGTACGGCTGCCGGACCTCCCCGGGCCGCCGCCGCGCATGCGCCCCCGTGGACGCGGCGGCGGCCCGATCCGCCTTCTGCGACAGCGACGTCTGTTCTGGAGACCCCCATGCTGAACATCGCAGACACACTGCACCGCTGGTGCCGCGAGGAACGCCCCTTCGCCCTGGCCACGGTCGTCGACGTCACCGGTAGCGCACCCCTGCCCGTCGGAACGTCGGTGGCGGTGGACGAGGACGGCAAGGCCATCGGCAGCATCTCCGGCGGCTGCGTCGAGGGCGCGGTGTACGAGCTGTGCCGCCAGGTCCTCCACGACCGAGGCGGCCCCCAGCGCGCCTGGTTCGGCTACTCAGACGACGATGCCTTCGCCGTGGGCCTGACCTGCGGCGGGGAACTCGACGTGTTCGTGCAGCGTGTCGACCCGGCCGCCCAGCCGCATCTCGGCGCGGCGCTCGCCGAGGCGGTCGAGGGCCGGCCTGCCGCCGTGGCGCAGGTCGTGGACGGGCCCGAGGGATTGCTCGGCACCACATTGAGCGTGCTCGGCGACAGTTGGATCGCCGACAGCACGCTCGGCGACGGGCCGACCGGGCGGGCAGTGGCGGACCGGGCCACCGCCCAACTGCGTACCGGACGCACCGCACTCCTCACCCTCGGCTCAGACGCCGACACCTGCCCCGAGAAGCTCTCCGTCCTCGTCCACGCGGCCGCCACCCGCCCCCGCATGCTGATCTTCGGCGCGATCGACTTCGCCGCCGCCCTCGCCCAGGCCGGCCGGTTCCTCGGCTACCACGTCACCGTGTGCGACGCCCGCCCGGTCTTCGCCACCGAAGCCCGCTTCCCGCACGCCGACGAGGTGGTCGTCGACTGGCCCCACCGCTACCTGGAAGGGACGGCAGTGGACGCCCGTACCGCGGTCTGCGTGCTGACCCACGACGCCAAGTTCGACATCCCTCTGCTCCGGCTCGCCCTCGACCTGCCCGTCGGCTACGTCGGCGCCATGGGCTCCCGGCGAACCCACGACGAACGTCTGCGCCGCCTGCGTGAAGTCGGGGTCACTGATGGACAGTTGGATCGGCTGCGTTCCCCGATCGGCCTCGACCTGGGTGCCCGCACCCCCGAGGAGACGGCCATCTCCATCACCGCCGAGATCATCGCCCACGCAAACCAGAGCACCGGCCTGCCTCTGGCGCGGGTCAAGGGTCCGATCCACCGCGTTTCCGGGGCTGCTTCAGACATTCATGCGGTGTGCGATCTTCTGTGAAATTCCTTTGACGGCGTGAGCGGAGTAGGAAGCACGGGGGCCTCGAGTGAGGTGCGGAGAGCGCGCGGCGGCATCGGCCGGGTTGCGGCACGGTGAGGACGTCACCCTGGCTGACGAGTCCGTGGCCCATCACCGTCGGTCGCTACTCCTGGTTCATGCGTCGCAGGGAAGAGGCGCTGAACGGCGGCGACGATGGCTGCCCGGCGGGCCGCCAGGAAGGCGTCGCGTTCCTCGCCGAGGGGAACAAGGTCGTTCTGGCCGGCCCACGACAAAGCCAGCTGACTGACGAACACGAGGATGTCCTCGGGCTCCCACGCGGGATCGAGGTGGCCGGCCTCCTGCGCCTTGCGTACCTGCTCGATCTTGCGGCGCAGGGACTCCTGCACCGGGTCGTCGGAGGGAGTCTCCCCGGCCGGCAGCTCCAGTTGGCCCCACATCATCAGCCGGTGGCGTTCGGGATGGCGGACGGCGTGGTCATGCATGCGGCCGGCGTAGCCCGGTAGGTCGGCGGGATCCAGGGGAACGGCTTCGGCCATGGCGGCGAGCTCCCGGCCGGCGACGAACCGGTAGAGCGCCTCCTTGCTGCGGAAGTACGCATAGACGCGTTCTTTGCTCGTGCGGGCCGCCTTGGCGATCCGCTCGACCCGCGCTCCCGCGATGCCATGACGGGCGAATTCGGCGGTGGCCGCGGAAATGATGCGGTCACTGGTGGCGTCGGTGACGCTGCTGCGGGAGGCCATGAGGTCTAGCTTATCCAACCGAACCGTTCGGTTTGGCGGCGGCGACGGACAGCTGTATGGTCGAACCAAACCGTTTGGTGTGACATACAGGAGCAGACCATGCAACAGCGCAATCTGGGCCGCCAGGGCCTGACCGTCTCCGAGATCGGCTACGGCGCGATGGGCACCGCGGTCGGCTACGGCCCCTCGGACGACACCGGGTCGATCGCCGCGATCCGCCGCGCTCACGAGCTCGGCGTGACCCACTTCGACACCGCGGAGATGTACGGCTGGGGAGAGGGCGAGAAGCTGCTCGGCAACGCTCTGGCCCCCATCCGCGACGAGGTGACGATCGCGACGAAGTTCGGCCTCACACCGACCTTCGCTCCGAACTCGAGGCCGGAGCACATCCGGGAGGTCGTCGAGAACAGCCTCCGCAACCTGAACATCGACGTGATCGACGTGCTCTACCAGCACGGCCCCGACCCGAGCGTCCCGATCGAGGACGTGGTCGGTGTGATGAAGGAGTTCGTCGACGCCGGCAAGGTCAAGTACCTCGGCCTGTCCAACACCGACACCGACGCCATCCGCCGAGCCCACGCGGTGCACCCGATCTCGGTCCTGCAGCACGAGTACTCGATCTTCGCCCACGACTCCGAGCGGTTCTTCCCCGTACTGGAGGAGCTCGGCATCGGCCTGGTCGCCTACTCCCCGCTCGCCCGCGGTTTTCTCAGCGGCGCGGTCAAGCCCCGTGAGCATTACGACTCGAGCGACTTCCGCCAGATGATTCCCTGGTGGGCCCCGGAGAACTTCGACCAGAACCTCTCCATCGTCAGCGAGCTCACCAAGCTCGCGGAG
Organism: Streptomyces sp. NPDC001663; assembly: GCF_042893105.1. Taxonomy (NCBI): domain Bacteria; kingdom Bacillati; phylum Actinomycetota; class Actinomycetes; order Kitasatosporales; family Streptomycetaceae; genus Streptomyces; species Streptomyces sp. NPDC001663. The sequence continues at coordinate 29,512 of NZ_JBIAUR010000028.1, forward strand.
AGCAAGGGCGTCACCACGTCCCAGCTCGCCCTGGCCTGGCTGCTCGCGAAGAAGGACTACATCGTCCCGATCCCCGGCTCGCGCAACCCCGAGCGCGTCGCGCAGAACATCGCGTCCGCCGACCTCAGGCTGACCGCCGCCGACCTCGCCCGCATCGACGAGATCGCGCCCGACGGCGGCATCGGCGGACGAGGTATGTGACACCCCTGCCTACCGGAGCCCGGCTGACCGCTGCGGGCAGGCAACCCGCAACCATCGTTCAAGTCGTGTGTAACGGGCGCCTGTTACCTGGCGGCGCGCACCAGGCGCAGATAGCGGTCCCAGTCCGAGTACGGGCCGCGGTCGATGTGGGTGGCGCCGGGGACTTCGTTGTGGCCGACGATGTGCTCGCGGTCGACGTGGATGTCGTAGCGCGCACTGATGTCGGCCGCCAACTCGGCGGAGGCGCGGTAGGCGGCATCGCAGCGACACGGTGCCCCGGGTCCTGGAAGGCCCGGGCGGCCGCGGTGAAGCGGGACTGGGTGACGTGGATGACAATGCGGTCGATGGTGTAGTCGTCGGGCCGGTCGGCGTAGCGGTAGTTGGCGGCCGACGCGGCGATCCACTGGGCGGAGGGCCGGTCGACCGTTCCGCCCCGCCTCGCGCCACGCTGTCCCGGGAGGTTGTCGCCGACGCTGGCCGCCGCGCTGCCGAGGCCGACGACGAGCGCGGCGCCCGCACCGAACAGCAGGTCCGGCGGGTCGTGGTGGGGCGGGAGGGCCCACGCCGGGGTGGCGGCAGTTGGCCGTTGGGCATGTCGTTGGTGATGTGCCTGCTCGCGAGTAAGGGCCCGACCGTGGTCAGGCGACAGGAGGAGAGGCCGGCAGCTTCTGGTCGGTGGCCCAGGAGGCGAGGATGCGCAGCCGCTCGTGGGTGGGGGAGCCGGGTGCGGCCGTCCAGACGGTGAGGTGCTGGTCGGGGTCGGTGTTGGCGGTCAACGTGTCCCAGTCCAGGACGAGTTCGCCGACCACCGGGTGGTTGAGGGTCTTCGTGCCCACCGTGCGCGCCGCGACGCGGTGGTCGCCCCACCACTGTGCGAACTGCTTGTCGCGCAGGGACAGTTCACCGACCAGCTCGATCAGACGGGGGTCCTCGGGATACTGCGCGGCTTCCATCCGCAGCTGGGCCACGGCGAGCCGCGCGGAGGTCTCCCAGTCGGCGTACAGGGTGCGCATGGCCGGGTCCGTGAAGATGATCCGCGGGTAGTTGCGGTGCTTCTCCGGGATCCGGGAGAAGTCGGTGACCAGCGCGGCCGCCAGCGCGTTCCAGGCGAGGATGTCCCCGCGCCGCCCCTGCACGATGGCCGGCGTGGCGGTGAGATCGTCCAGCACGCGCTGCAACTGCGGCTGGACCTTCTGCCGCCCCCGGCTGCGGGTGCGCGTGGTGATCTTGCCGGCGAGCTGGAAGAGATAGCCGCGTTCGTCGTCGTCGAGATGGAGCACCCGGGCGAGCGTGTCCAGCACGGGCGCGGACGCCTGCATACGGCCCTGTTCGAGACGCGTGTAGTAGTCGGTGCTGATGCTGGCGAGCTGGGCGACCTCTTCGCGGCGCAGCCCGGCGACTCGGCGCGGGCCGCCGTTGTCGGGCAGGCCGACAGCGCGCGGGCTCAGCTCGGCGCGGCGCTTCTTGAGGAATTCTCCCAGCTCGTTGAGGGGAACGTTGCCGGTCATGCCGCTCAGCATGACACCGCACGCACCTGAGGAAGGAGGGAGAGTTTTCCCCCAGGATGTATCCCTCCTCGGATGTCTTTCTCCACTCTTCGCTCTTGCCTCGGCGTGTGAGGCTCGACATAGAGCAGCCTGCGCGGCGATCCCGAGCGCCGTGGCGGCAATGTCCTCCCCAAGCCTCAGCGAAGCCCCTCCACCCAGAAAGACTCACCATGACGACCTTCGCCCTCGTCGGCGCCGGCCCCGGCCTCGGGCTCGCCACCGCACGCCGCTTCGGATCCGCCGGACACACCGTCGCCCTCATCTCCCGCAACGCCGAGAAGCTGGAGGGGCTGAGCGCCGAACTGGCCCGCGACGGCATCCAGGCGCGGGGCTTCACCGCCGACGTCCTCGACACCGAGTCACTGGACGCGGCCCTCAACGCGGCCGCAACCTCCCTGGGTCCCATCGAGATCCTGCAGTACAGCCCCGTGCCCCGCGCCGACTTCATGAAGCCCGTCCTCGAGGCGACTGCCGACGGCCTCGACGCGCCCCTCGCCTTGTCCGTCAAGGGCCCGGTCACCGCGGTGAACGCCGCTCTGCCCGGCATGCGTCAACTCGGTCGCGGCACCCTGCTGTTCGTCAACGGCGGCAGCGCCGTACGCCCCCATCCCGACCGGGCTGGCACCTCGATCGCCTTCGCCGCCGAGAGCGCCTACGCCCACATGCTCCACGACGCCCTCGCCCCGGAGAACATCCACACCGCCCAGCTGATCATCCCCAGCGCCATCCGGCCCGACGCCGAACACAGCAGCCCTGAGGTGCTGGCCCATCGCCTGTACGACATGCACCTCAAGTGCAACGGCTTCCGCCACTACGCCGAGCCCCTGCCCAACTGACGCCCCCGGAGGATGCCGTGAGCCCGACCACCCGTTCCAGCCTTGCCCGCGCCGCCCCGACCGTCTTACTGCTTGCAGTGACCGCCTGTACCGACGAGGCGCCCCCGTCCCCGTCTTCCCCGTCCTCGACCTCCGCCTCCGCGTCCCAGCGAACGCCGACGGCCACGGCACCGGCCTCACCGTCCGATGACAAGGGCACCGCCATGAACATCCGGGTCACCATCGAGGGCCACCGGGCCGACGCCACCCTGAACGACACCGCCACGGCCCGCGACTTCGCCGCCCTGCTCCCGCTCACGCTGAACCTGAGCGACTTCCACGAGACGGAGAAGATCGCTGACCTGCCCCGTCGGCTGTCCACCTCCGGCGCCCCGGACGCCGCCGAAGCCAAGGCCGGTGACCTGGCGTACTACGCGCCCTGGGGCAACTTGGCCCTCTTCTACCGGGGCAGCGGCTCCAGCGACGCCGGCTTGATCATCCTCGGCAGCGTGCACGGCGACACCGGACGCCTCGCCACCGCCACCAAGGTCACCATCGAAACCGCCTCCTGACCCCGGCCCACTCAACGGGAGAAAGACACGTGAACCCCACCTACGACTTCACCGGCCAGGTCGCCCTCGTCACCGGCGCCGGCTCAGGCATGGGCCTGGCGACCGCCCGCGCCTTCGCCGAGTCCGGGGCCGCCGTCGCCCTCACCGACATCGACGAAGTCGCCCTGAACGCAGCCGTCAAGGAACTCACCGACTCCGGTCACCGAGCACTCGCCCTCGCCTGCGACGTCAGCGACGAGGACCAGGTGGCGGCTGCGGTCGACCGCACCGTCGAGACCTTCGGCCGCCTCGACATGGCCTACAACAACGCCGGCATCCAGATCCCGCCCAGCGACGCCGCCGACGAACCCGCCGAGCGGTTCGACCGCGTCAACGCCATCAACCTCCGCGGCGTGTGGGCCTGTATGAAACACGAGCTGCGGCACATGCGCGCCCAGGGCAGTGGCGCCATCGTCAACTGCTCCTCCCTCGGCGGCCTGGTCGGCCTCCCCGGCCGTGCCTCCTACCACGCCTCCAAGCACGGCGTGATCGGCCTGACCACCAGCGCGGCCCTGGAGTACGCCCCGCGCGGCATCCGTATCAACGCCGTCTGCCCCGGCACCATCGACACCCCGATGGTCAGCGACATGATCGCCAAGGGGGAGCTGGACCGCGCCGAGGCCGAGGCCAACCAGCCCATCAACCGCCTCGGTACGGCCGAGGAGATCGCCCAGGCGGTCCTGTGGCTGTGCAGCCCGGGAGCCGGTTTCGTCGTAGGTGTCGCCCTCCCCGTCGACGGCGGCTACGTCGCCCGATAGCAGCGTGGGAGCCGCCGTCACGCAACCGACAACGGCTCCCACGGCAGCATCAGACATCAGCAGACGGTGAAGGGATCGAGGGGTGAAGGCCGGCCAGTGCGGCAGTGCCCGGGTGCGAGAGGCGAGCCGGGGAAGGCGTCCTTCCACACGGTGCGCACGGTACGACCGACGAGTCCGCGCAGCACGGGCCACACCTGGAGGAGTAGTTCCGGTTGAGGTGGCGCGGCAGGTCGTCGTGCAGGCCCTCGTGCAGGACGGTGCGGTACAGGCCCATGCGCCGACAAGGTTCGCCCAGGTCGTACCAAGTCATCCCGGATCAGGCCATGTACAGCGGCAGCTCCACGATTCCCTGCGTCGGCCCATGCAGCTAGTCCAGCGACTCCGGCAGACGGCGCCGGACTTTTCCCCGGTACGGAGCGAGGTTCTCGGTGTCAGCGCCCTAGAGGTCCCTCGGCGCGGGTGCGGGGTGCTGTGGACTGGAGGACATGCTTCCACGGGATGGACTGAAGGCCATGACGCTCGTTTGACGCTCTGGTCGCCCGCACGCAGGACGATGAGCCGACAAATCGGCTCTGACCTGGTCTTTTCTGGGATCTTTTCGGGCCGACAACTTTCCGATGACCCACCATATGGAGTGTGTTGCGATCCTTGAACCGGCCGTAAAGGGCTCCTGACCTGGAGTTTTATTCGTGATGGGTCGTCAGGCAGCTGTAGGCGCAGGTCAGGGTCTCCGCTGCTGTGGTGTCGTCGTGGTCGTTACTGAGTTTGAACTCATGATGTCGTTGGGGTGAGCGATAGTCCGGTCCAGGCGAGGCATCCGTCGATGAGGTGAGGGCGGTACTGGATTTCCTCATCCCGTGGCGGATGGTCTGGATGAGGTGCTCGAGGGTGGTGAAGGCGGTGTTGGACAGCAAGCCGCGCCCCCGGCGCCGACCACCACGGAGTCCTCATGTCCGTGACGCCCAGAAGCGGCAGTGGTGACCGGTGGCCAGATCGGTCTGGGAAATCCCGCCGCGCGCGGAGTCCAGCGACTGGGTGGCCGGGAACCTCGGCCAGCGGGGCAGTCCCGCCCTGTTCGGATCGCCCTGGGCGGCGAACGCGGCCCAATACATGATCATCGATTCGGACAGGTTCCGCTGCGCGGGGTCGAGCGGCACGGACGTGCCCTGGATGTCGAAGAGCAAGGGGAGCTCCGAGCCGTGAAAGGCGCCGGGCGGGTAGCCCTTGGGGAAGATGCCAAGGAAGTCCGGGACGTTCGGCTCGGCGAACTCGAAACTGAAGACGGGCACGTGCCGGGCCAGAAGCCGGTCGGCGGCGAGGGTCGGGCACACCCATCCGACGTCGGTGCCGACCGCGGCCCAGGCCAGCGCGGCCGGGGAACCCGACTGGCTGGAGTACGCCCGGGGCGGATACCGAGCGTAGACGCGACGGGCCATGCGCTCTCCGAAGGACGTCGCCAGCAGAGCCCGGTAACGGGCGTCATCGATGGGCTTCTCCGCCTCGAAAAGGCTCCCGAACAGCCGGTGTTCGTCCCGGGTGTTGCCCTGCATCACCGCTACCCGATGGAAGGCGCCGGTCCGCAGTGCCTTGACCGGGTCGGTGGGCAGTGCCCGGGTCCCGAACGCCGACGTGACGAACTGGCCGTTCAACGCCAGGAGCTTCCCGGTCTCCGTCCGGCGCAGGCATGCCGGTCCGTCCGGTCCCGCGCAGCCCAGCCCCGCCGCCGCGGCGCCCCGAGCCTGCACGGCCGTTCGGGGCGCCCAATAGGAGATGGCATCGAGCCCGGGGGCCATCACGTTCTCGGGCCAGCTCTGCAGGCAGGATCCACTCTGATTGACTTCCTCCCCCTCGTTCACGAGGGGGAGGAAGTCAAGCGCGCGTACGAGTCGGCGAACAACAGCCACGACATCGAGCGTGTCGTGCCGTTCATTGCCGAGGACGCCAACTACTGGTTCTCAGACGGCTCATATCGGGGCATCGAGGAGATCCGGTCCGCGATCGAGAAGACATTCTCGACCATCCTCGACGAGGTGTATGAGGTCCGGGACCTGGAGTGGCCGGTGCTCACCACCGGTGTGGCGGTGTGCCGCTATCGGTTCGCGTGGACCGGCGTAGTCGACGGCGAGCCACGTTCCGGTCAGGGGCGGGGCACCAACGTCATTGTGCGGCGGGACAGCGTGTGGATGATGCTCCATGAGCATCTGAGCAGCTGATCGCTTCCGACGGATGATCAGGCGGTGAGGCCGTAATCGTGCTGGTCGGGGGTGGGGTAGAGGCGCTGGTGCTCGCGGGCGAGGTGCAACGCCCAGTAGGCGTCGAAGTCGCCGTTGTCGATGAGAGCGCGGAGCTTGAGCACGGCTTCGGCGCCGTCCAGGGCCCAGCGGCTGCCGGTGATGACGAGGTAGGCGACGGCGTAGGCGTGGCGGGGCAGGCGATCCACGTACAAATGTTGACGAAACCGTAGCCCGCTCGGGGCCTTGACGGCCTATCAGGCCAGTTCTACGTTCAGCCCCACCAAATGTGCCGAACGCCGTTCGAAATACCGGGCGGCATGGGCCGAGCGCGCCGGAGTGATCATGAAGAAGATCGATCCGCAGGTGGAAAAGGCCGTCGACACGCTCAGCCTGAACGGGCTGGCCAGGCGGCGACTGCTGAGCGGCGTCGGAATGGTGAGCGCCTCGGCCGCCGCGGCGGCCTTGCTGTCCGCCTGCTCAGCCGACAACAAGAGTGACGACAACACATCGGGCGACGGTGTCGGCGACTTCCCGAAGACGCCGAAGTGGAGGTTCGTGTTCGTCAACCACGTCACGACCAACCCGTTCTTCACTCCCACGCAATACGGCGCAGCGGACGCCTGCGCACTCCTGGGCGCCTCGTTCCAGTGGACCGGCTCGAAGGACTCGAGCGTCCCGGAAATGGTCAGCGCCATGAGCTCGGCCGTCTCCGCGAAGGCCGACGGCATCGCCATAGCGGTCGTCGACAAGAACGCCTTCACGGCGCCCGTCGACAAAGCCCTCGACGCCGGAATCCCGACCCTCTCGTACAACGCGGACGGGGCGAAAGGGGATCCGGGGACGAACCGGCTCTGTTACGTCGGGCAGGACCTCTACCAGTCCGGGGTCGAGCTGGGCCGCCGCATCGCCTCGCTGATGCCTTCCGGCGGGCAAGCGGTGGGGTTCATCGCCACCCCGGGCGCGCTCAACATCCAGCCGCGCATCGACGGGGCCACCGACGCGATCAAGGCATCCGGCAAGTCGATCGACTTCAAGTCGGTCGCGAGCGGCGCAGAGCTTCCTCAGGAGCTGTCGACCATCGACGCGTATGTCAGCGGACACAAGGACCTCAAGGGCCTGTTCGCGGTCGACGCGGGCTCGACGGAGAACGTCGGCAAGGTCGTGAAGAAGTACGGCCTCAAGAAGAAGGGCGTGGTCGCGGGCGGCTTCGACCTGAATCCGAACACCCTCACGGCGATCAAAGCGGGTGACCTCGACTTCACCATCGACCAACAACCCTATCTGCAGGGCTTCCTGAGCGTGCTCTACCTGTGGCTGTACAAGCTGTCCGGCGGACTAGTGATCCCGAGTGTCACCGACACCGGGCTGCTCTTCGTGACCAAGGACAACGTCGACCCCTATCTGCAGACCAAGACCCGGTTCGAGGGCTCCAGCACGAAGCAGCAGTTGGTCAAGCGCTCCGGCCCCATCGCACACGCATGAGCGAGCGGGCCGTGCAGGACGCGACCGGCGGGAGGACCACCACGGCCGGCACCCCGCCGGTGAGGCGGCAGGGCCCGCTGCGCCTGGCCTTCGAGGCGTTCGTCATCCGCCGCGAGGCCACCATCTTCATCGTCGCGGTGGGCCTGCTGCTGTACTTCTGGTCCAACAACTCGGACTTCCTGGCCCGCAGCAACCTGGTCAACCTCTCCCAGCAGACGGCACCGTACGCGATCATCGCGGCGGGCATGGTGCTGCTGCTGGTCAGCGGGGAGATCGATCTGTCGGTGGGCGCCGTCTTCGCGCTGTCGCCGTTCCTGATGCACTACATGATCGACTACTACGGCACGTACCCGATCGTCGCGATCATCGGCTCGATACTGGCCGGCGCCGTCATCGGTCTCGTCAACGGCTTCGTGGTGGTGGTGCTCAAGGTGCCGTCGTTCGTCGCCACGCTCGGCATGCTCTTCCTCATCCTGGGCATCATGCTGACCACGTCGCACGCGTACCCGGCACAGATCCCCGAGGCGGCACACGGGGTGCGCGGCTGGTTCGGACAGTCGGACTGGTCGGAACTGATCTGGTGCCTGATCATCGTCGCGTACTTCCACGTGGTACTCACCCGCTCGCGCTGGGGCCTGTACACGATCGCCACCGGCGGCAACCCGCTCGGCGCGAGCGAGGCCGGCATCAGGACCGGCCGCATCAAGTTCGGCAACTTCATGGTCACCAGCGCCCTCGGGGCCTTCGCCGGCATCCTCGAGGCCTTCCGCGTCGACTCGATCGACCCGACCTCTGCGGGTGCGGATGGCGCGTCCCCGATGTTCACCGCCGTCTCCGCCGCGGTCATCGGTGGCACGGCGCTGGCAGGCGGCTCAGGAACGGTCGTCGGCGCGCTGCTCGGCGCGCTCGTCCTCGCGGAGCTGCGCAACGGGTTCAACCTCATCGGCATCAACGCCAACCCGTTCAACATCATCCTCGGTGCGGCGATCATCCTCTCCATGGTGCTCAACGTGTACCTGACCAGACTGCGAAGGGCAGGCCGTCGATGAGCGGGACGACCGGGCCGACACCGACACCGGCGCTCTCCGTGGAGCACATGGCCAAGGGCTTCGGCGCGGTCACGGCGCTACGGGACGTGAACCTGCGCCTGAACAAAGGTGAAGTGCTCGCCCTGGTCGGTGACAACGGCGCCGGCAAGTCAACCCTGTTGAAGATCCTCTGCGGCTTCCACCGGCCCGACGCCGGCCGCATCCTCCTGAACGGCGAGGAGGTGACGCTCAAGTCGGTCGACCATGCCCGCTCGCTCGGCATTGACGCGGTGTACCAGGACCTGGCGCTGGTGAACGAGCTGACGGTCTACCACAACATGTTCCTGAACCGGGAGATGATCCGCCCCACCCGGCTGCTGCACAACCGCGCGATGCGCAAGATTGCCCAGGAGCACCTGGACGAGATGGGGGTGAACATCCCGTCGGTCGATGTCGAGGTCGCCAAGCTCTCCGGCGGCCAGCGCCAGGCCATCGCCGTGGCCCGCTCGGTCTATTCCGAGGCCAGGGTCCTCCTTCTCGACGAGCCGCTGGCCGCGATGGGCGCCAAGGAGGGCGCACTTATTCTCGACCTGGTCAACGACCTCAAGGCCCGCGGCGAGGTCTCCGTGATCATCATCGCCCACAACTACGCCCAGGTCTTCGAGGTCTGCGACCGGGTCAACTTGCTTCAGCACGGCGAGATCACCTTCGACAAGCGCACGTCGGAGACGTCGGTGGCGGAGCTGACCGACCTGGTGGTCGAGGAGTACCGGAAGTCGCGTACCAAATAGGTATCTTCGGGCGGAGCCACGCCGCGGCGAGTGCGCCGGAGGACGGGGAGCTGGCGGCGGCTGGGCCAGGATCTCGGCATCCTTTGCGGTGAACCGCTCCGGGATGGGACCGAGGGCGTCAACACCTGAACCAAGAAAATCATGCGGCAGATGCACGGCCGAGCAGGATTCGACCTCCTCCGTCACCGCATCCTCCTGCAATAGGGAGAACGCACCGTCACCTCCGACTAGGGAAAAGAGCCACTCGTTTGACAGACCCTGATCAATCGAGGTCGGGGCCGTCGGACTCTTCGAGGAGGCGGGTTGCGAGGTCGTCGGCCCACTCGACGGCCCAGGTGCGAAGAGCGGTGATCGTGGTCTCGTCCAGGCCGTATGCGGCGAAGGCGTCGTCGTCGGTCCACTCGGCGCCGGTGAGGTTCGCCTGCAGGTCCTCGCGCTCGAAGCGGCCGCGGGCGTGGCGGCGGCCGAACTCTTCGAGTTCGGCGTTGGTCCAGCGGCGGGAGGCTGCGAACACGTCGATCAGGTCGCGGGGCGCTCCGCGGTCTGCGAGGGCGCGGACCTTGGTCCCGATCACGTCCTCCTCCGCGAGGACGGGTCCGTAGGGGCTCTGGGCGACCGGCCGCCAGAAGATTTCCTTGAGGATGTCGACTTCGCATTCCTGACCGGTGGCTGGGTCGGTCACGGTGAAGCGGGCGGACAGCGGGGCGGTCTCCAGCGCGTGCACCTTCCAGCCGCGGGCTTCCAGGCCGGCGCGGAGCGTGGCGGCGATGTCGGCCATGGGGGCCGGATTCTCGGTTGCGACGTCGCTGGCTGGGACGGTTGACGAGGCGGTGGGCCCGCACGGCGTATCCGCCGGTGAGGACCAGGGGATACGGGGCGCCGAGCGCGATCACATCGGCCAGGAGCCGTGTGTGCAGCTCCGGCATGTCCCTCACGCGGCTGTCCGGCGGCGGGAGGCGAGCTGGGGGAAGGCGTCTTCCCATACGGCGCGCACGGTGCGGCCGACGAGTGCGCGCAGCACCGGCCACATCTGAAGGAGCAGGTCCTGGTTGAGGTAGCGGGGCAGGTCGTCGTGCAGGCCTTCGTGCTGAACGGTGCGGTACAGGCCCATGCGCTGGCGAGGCTTGTCCAGGTCGTAGGCGGTCATCCCGGACCAGGCCATGTGAAGCGGCAGCTCGACGATTCCCTGTGCGGGGCCGTGCAGCTCGTCCAGCGACTCCGGCAGCCGGCGGCGGAACTTCTCCCGGTACAGCTCCAGGTCCTCGGCGTCCGCGCCCGAGACGTCCTTCGGTGCGGGTGCGGAGTGGTGCTGTGGGCTGGAAGGCATGACTCCATTATGGCGGTCGGCGGAGGGCTGTGGGTCATGCCGTGTCCGCTGGCGTCCGGGGGAGCGGGGAGGGCCTGCTGGGGAGCCGGTTGTGGCTCAGGGCAGGAGGTACGGGCTGTCGGCCGTGAGGCTGATTCGAGGTTCTGGACGTCGGCGCGGGGACAGCAGTTGGTGCTTGCTTGAAGCAGGCCAGCGCAGCCATCGAGATGCGGCCGCGGGAGGCGCCGTTGAACCGCACCACGGGTGTCCCGCCTCTCGGTGCCCAGGTGCGGGAGCGGTGCGACGTCATCGAGACGGCGGCTTCATCCTCAAAAACCAGCCATGCCCCGAGCGCCGCTGCGGTGGATTTGCCTTGGGCCAGGCCTCCTTCACCCAGCCGGCCACCACCGCATCGTCCCGCTCGATGGCCCGACGGGCAGGCTGCTGACACGACCAACCGTGCCGCCGCAGCAACTCCCACACACCACGGACCGACAACGACACCCCCAGCTGATCCGCGATCAGCAGCTGCACGCGCGAAAGCGTCCACCGCTCATCCGCCCAGCCCTGAGCCATCGCGCCTTCCAACAGGACCGGCTCGAGCGCGGCGAAGTCACGGTCGCCGACCTTCGGCCGCTTCGCCGGGCCCGACCTGCAGAGCGTCCCTCTTCCGCCCTCCCGCCAGGACCGTCGCCACCGTTCCACCGACCGCGTACTGACCCGGAGCCTTTTGGCTATCACCACGTTCTTCTCACCCCGAGCGAAGCCACGGCGGCAAGCATGCGCACCCGCTCCCGCGCGACCTGGCCCTGCGGAGTGAGACCACCACCCTGCGCGTACCTCATGCCCACGAACTACCGCAGGGATCAAATGATGTCACTCCCCGACAACTCAACGGAAAGCCCAGTAGCCGTTGTAAGCCGTGTCATGCGGACCGACCGCGCCGACCGGGCGTTCCTGGACGCCGACGACACCTGGTACGAGGGCCGAGCCGGAAAGCACCCGCATGTCATATGGCAAGGCGGGTACTGAGGCTTTTCGGAAAGGGGAATCGATATGGCTGAGTTGATTCTTGTACTGCTCCACGTCCTGATTTTGGACGGCGTCGGATTCGCGAGTTCACATTCTGTGGTGGATTGCCGTCAGCGTGGCGGTTCTGTGGCTCCTGGGATGGGTCTTGTGGAGCGCCGGAAGCGCCGGAAGCGCCGGAAGCGCCGGGATCGGCGGATCGAAGGGTCGCTGGTACCAGTGGCGATCTCATCCATCGCGTAGTCGAAATTGAGAGTTATGTGGCACGGAAACGGTGGGCACTCGACCAACCGAGGGACGCCCACTGAAATTCCGGACGGGCTTTCTCAGTATTCACGCACTGTAAGGGGAGGTTTTGTGCAAGCAGGTTCTGCTCCCTGCCGGTGTCATCTTGCCCATCGACGTCGCCGAGCGGATGATCCACGTCGGCCGCACCAAGGACGAGATCAAGAACTCCCCCGAGTTCGACGCCGGACGCCCACTCCGACGCCCGGCAGCGTGCAGCCCGTAGCTCACGCGGGCCAAGGGAAGGAGATCGGCTGAAGGCGATCGGCTTGGGTGGCTGGGATCTCGGCACCTAACCTGGGCGGCGCCGGGACGGTGGGTCCTGAGGGTCGACGCCGGTCGTCGCGGAGGCGTCCTTGGTGCCGCTAGGGCGCTGGGAGCGACCCCTGGGGCCCGTGTCCCTCCGGCCTTTCTCGTCCTTGTCTGCGTATCCCTCGCCACGTGCGCTGACGCTTTCCACCGTGTCGCCCGGTACCGACTTCGTCTCTTCTTTGGACTTGGTCCGGCCCGGGCCCTTCCCGCCGCCGTGCTCGGCGGTGTGGAAGGAACGATGGGCGCTGGGGTTGTCCTGCTGATCTGTCTCGTCCACGTCGGGAGACCAGCCGTGCTGCTCCGTTCCCTTGTGACGGCTCGGGCCCTGACCGTGCGGTGGCTGGGACGGCTGTGGTTTCTTCGCCATGGGGTGACCTGCCTGTTCGACGGGGGCGATGCCTGTGCGTCGCCATATCGGGTCAATTATCCCGCTTTACGCTTAGATGTATATTGCAGCCACTTCCGGTCGCGCCTATTCCGCGATGTCGCGCTTTCCCGGCGGACGTACGGCGGCACCCTGGAGGACCCGCTCGTCCGGGGTGAAGCCATCCGTGACACGGGCACTCCCGCGCCTGCTCCGTGTGGTTGAACGACACGATGCAGCCGAGGTGGGTGCAGCGGGCCGAGGCGGCCTGGAGCGAGCCGCTTTCGTTCCGATGGACGGCGTACTGCCGTGATCCCAGGCGCACCACGGCGCCGTGCCCGGGGCGATGTCGTCCAGTGCCGTCCCTTTACGGGTGCCAGCCGGTCGTCGGCGAAAGCGGCGGGCCACATGGGCCTCATATTTCAGCAGTGACGTGTCCTCGCGGACCACGGAGGCCAGGCGGCGCGGATCGTAGGGACGGTCCCATGCCGCTGATCAGGTCGCTGAGCAGCAGGCCCGCCATGATGCCGCCGCTCATGCGTCAGCCTCCGAATCCGGTGGCGACGTAGGTGTGCCGACTGCCAGGGTGGAGGTACGGAGGCGGCGGATGAGGGGAGCGGCGGGAGAGTCGTGTCGGCTGCCGTCGAGGACTGGGTGCTGCTCGCCGACTGGGATCCCGACATCGACGGCCGGGAAAGCGCCACCATCCACTGGGCGATCCGACGCGAGGATCTCGCCGCAAGGCGCTTCGGCCGCCACTCTCTTCTGGAACCGTTCCTAAGCAGTGTCCAGGAGTGACATTTGCTGCCAGCTTCCGGAACTGCGCGCATCCCGAACGGTGTTGGGATGCGCTGGTCTCCCGCGTTCGCTGGGTCCCCGTCCGGCTGCGTGCATCGTGTGCACGCTCCGTGACGGGTGGGCGGGTTCCCTCACGCTCTGGTGCGCCTGGTCCGGCCTGGGCGGTCCGATGCCCCGCAGCATCGCTCTGGTGCTGCGGGGGCGGTGCCGTCCGTCGCCGGATCGGGTGCCCGAGGGCGCGTCGCCGAGTGCTGGCCGGCTCCGGGAGGAACGAGGGGTGTGTCAAGAGGCGGACCGGATTGCGCCAGATGCCGGGCCCCGACCAGGACGCCTGAAAACGATCCTGTTACGAAATTGCAGGCGTGGGCGGGGAACTGGTGGGCACATGCCGGTTCGGAGGTTGACAATTATGGTTCCGCTGCTTCTCGTTCTTCTGCTGGCGCTGATTCTCTTCGGTGCGGGTTTCGCGCTGAAAATTCTGTGGTGGGTTGCGATCGTCGTGCTGGTTCTGTGGCTCGTCGGCTTCGTTGCACGTCCGAAGGGTGGGAGTGGTCGCTGGTATCGCTGGTAGTTGACCGGCAAAAATACTTCCCGGGCAAGGGTCCGGGAGAATTATGAGTTCTGGCCTGAAAACGAGGTGTGCCACCCAGGATTACGGGCACTCGCAACCAAGCCGGTTGAAGAAACCGCAGTACACGACGTACGGAAAAGGAGGATCGGCGGGAATTCCTGCCGTCCCTCCGTTTACCGGAGGAGTTGTTTTCGCGTGACTGAGAATGTGTGGAGTTACAAGTCGACCGCGGGTCGTCTGGCGGACGCCGACCTCACTGGATACAAGGTCGAGGCCACGGACGGCAGCATCGGCAAGGTCGACAAGCACTCCGACGAGGTCGGTGACGCCTACCTGGTCGTCGACACCGGGGTGTGGATCTTCGGCAAGGAGGTCATGCTCCCGGCGAGCACGGTCGTGAGCATCGACCCGAACGAGAAGAAGGTCTTCGTCGGCCTCACCAAGCAACAGATCAAGGACGCCCCGGAGTTCGACCGGGAGAAGCACCTCGGCGACCAGGGTTACCGCGACGATCTGGGCACCTACTACGGCACCGGCCCGCACGCCTGACCCGACACCCGCTCTGAGCACCACGGCCCCGGGACTCTTTGACGAGTCCCGGGGTTCTCGCGTGCCCGGGGCGAAAGTGCAGGCGATGCGTGGGGCTCAGCCTCTCCACGCGGCCGATGACCGGGCCGGGGCTGCGTCGAGGACCAGAGATCTGCCCGGTCCGAAGTCTCCAGTGGCGTCGGTGAACTTGAACTTGTCGACGTGGCCGCAAGTCCCACCATCGAAAGTCGGACCAGGCGGTCCATTTCGCGGCGGAGAGGTCGGACTGACCGGGGGACCGCAGCCGCGTCAGTGACCCGCTCGTCGGAAGGAGGGGCGCCGGCTGATCTCGCTCGGTGCCGCCCAGGTGCGCCCGGCCGACGGCTCAGGCCGCCGGGTGGCCCGGGGTGATGTCATGGGTGTCGTTCAGCGTCAGCAGGGGGGTTCGGTTGCCCGCGCAGTTTTCCGCCGCCTCCGGAGCGAGCAGGAAACCGACGTGGTCGCCGCCGTCGACCCGGTTCTCCACGCGACCGACGAACCAGGCGGGGGCCTCGTCGAGGATGAGTGAACCTCCCGGCCCCGGATGCCACGGCACGTCGATGAACTTGTCGGTGCGGTCGCCGGTCTCACCGCCGAAGAGCCGGGCCAGCCGGTCCTGGTCGCGGCGGAGGAGATGGACCGCGAGTCGTTCGGCACGATGGGCGACGCGGTACGTCCGGTTGGCTCTGGACAGCCAGACCATGAACCGGGCGGGCTGAATCGAGCACTGCGAGGCGAATCCGACCAGGCAGCCGGCTCTCTCCCCGTCGGCCTCGGCGGTCACGACGTACATCGGATAGTCGAGCAGGTCGGTGAAGGGGTCGAGATCGGTCACGGTATTCGGCTCCCGCCTCAAGAGATCGGATCGGACGTCGGGTCGCTCCGCGGCCTGTCCGGGTGCGGCTGCGGCGCCTGGATGATCGTAGAAGTGTCCATGTGGCCGTGTGAGGTCCCTTTCGCCGAGCGCTCGGAGCAGTGACGCATTGGTCGGGTGTGCCCTACGAGGTTCGTCCGTGAGGCGCCCCCTTCGCATGGAGCCACGGCTCGGCCGCGGTGGGCCGGTCGCTGTGCGGGTAAGCGGCGAGGAGCTCGTCCGGGCCGGGGGTTTCGACGGGGCCGGGGGTGAGGGTGTTGATGCGGATTTGCTGCCGGTCAGTTCCGCGGCCCGGGTGGGGGCGGGGCTGCGGATGGCGGCCTTGGTGGCGGCGTAGGCGCCCGGGCCCGGGGCGGCCCGTAGGGCCGAGCTGGAGGAGAGCAGCTGTCTCGGCTGGGTTGCCCGGGGCCGCCACCTCGCCGTGAAGCGGCCAGGCCGGCCTGGCGCAACTCGCCCAGTAGGCGGCGGATCACCGCCGGGTTGGTGTTGACGCTCGCCGCGATCTGCTCGGAGGTGGCGACCTCGTGGCCACGCCACTGATACAGCCCGATCCATGCCAGGGTGTGCGCCGCGATGGTCAGTCTGCTGTTGGCGCTCACCTCGAACTCCACCTCCCTCGCCCCCAGGCTTCGTCGTAATGATAGTTGTTACAACTGTGCCGCAAGTCCTGCGGGTACCGGGCAGGCCTCGTCAAGGAGCACGCCACCCGCGAGCACACCATCGCCGGGTTCTTCTCCGTCAGCCGGGCCACCGTTAATCGAGTTCTGGAACGCACCCAGGGCCAGCACGCAAACTGAGCCGAACGGCGGTAGGCCCCACCGGCCTGCCGGCGGGTGGAACGGGTGAACCGCACTGACAGGCCCTCGATCAAATGACCCCGATCAATCCCACCAGTTGAACATCAGCTCGCCGACCGTGCTGGGGCGCCAGTAACGCACCTGTTTCAGCTCTGCTTCGGCGAGCTCGCTGGTGTCGGCCTCCGCCAACGGCGTGCTCAGTTCTCCGACGTCCAGCAGCCGGAAGCCGCCCAGCTCAAATGCGTCCGCCCACGCCGGCGGGGCTGTGAAGTACGTCAGAGGCGCACCAACCTGCGGAGGACTCGCCGCAAAGGCAACGACCGGGAGTACCTCGTGGCACAGGACGGTTGACCGAATGCCTGGGGCGGTGATCAGAACCGTGTGGAAACTCGGCGTGACTCCGGCCGGAGTGTCACTTCGCCGACCGTGGCCCGAATCGACCGGGCCACCGCATAGCAGGCGGCTCTGAAGGCCCCGACGTCCACCTGCGGCAACGGATCATCGCCGTGCCCCCAGAACCCGGTGGCTCCTCGCGCGACGCGGATCAACGCACGACTCGACTCTCATTCCGTCCGTCAGGTCTGACAAGGATGCCACGCGACCGAATCGAGCGATCACCCGCATCTGCCACCCTCCGGAGTCCTCTCCGGTGGCCCGTCTCAGTCACGAGGGTGGGGAATTACGTGAACTTAGCCATGGGGAAATACGCCATCGTCCACAGCCCCGCGTGATGGGGCGCAGGTTGGCGCTGAATTGCCTGTAACAAGCGATGCGCGAGCGGCTACGGTGACGATCAATGCACCGCGGGGGCACCAGGTGATCTGGCGCGGCCTCTACGTCAAGGGGTGCGCCGACGCACCGCTGATGATGGGGGAGAAGGTCTACCTCGTCGACTCGTAGTTCGGCGGAAGTCGTATGAGACTGTCGCATTGGGCGGAGACCCGGGGATGCGTCGTGATCGGAGGGCTGGGCCTGGCATCTCCCGGTGGCCGGGGTCGCGCTATGGGAGGTGCGGGAAGCCTTCGCCCCGGGCTCGTCGAGTGCGGGGGCGCCTCGTGCTCATCCTTCGAGCAGGGCGGCAGGTTCGAGGAACTCGCGGGCTGTGTCGCAGAGCCTGAGCCAACGGTGGCCCGATCGGGGTGTCAGTCCGGTGGACAGCAGGCGGAGTTGGTCGACTCGTGGCTTGACCGGATCCGGCAACGACGGTGGCAGGGCGGCGAACAGTTCTGTGCTCTGCTGTTGGTGCAGCGCGGCCGCGGCGACCGGGTACCAGGTCTGCGGGTTTCCGGCGCCGGGGTCATCGGCCGTGGCCAGCAGCGCGATGAGGACCACGCTCTCGACCTGGGGGAGGAAGGCGTCGTAGTTGACTTCCCAGGCCTGGAAGCGCTCGCGCAGACGGCGGGCAAACGTGGGGTCGGCTAGGCGTGTGCGGATCACCTCGCCGGCGACTCGTGCCGCCGTGGTCGTCGCATTGGCCGTCATCAATTGGTCCTCTCCCGGGGATGGTGCGGGCAGACATACAGCATTCTGCCCGCACCAACAGGGCTGCTTTCAGAGGCACTTCACTTTGAGCGTCGTGCTCATGGCGCACCGGACCAGTGGTGATGCGGGCAAGCCGTGGGCGGCCGTGCATGACCAGTCCAAGATTCCTGCGGTGCGTCGGCTGTATACGACGTCGAGGCCGCCGTACGGACCAAGGTCCGCCACCCCGAACCCGCGCCGGCGTAGGACATGGCCTGCTGAGCCGAACACGTGGGGCCCGTACCGCACCGGTATGGGCCCCACGCGCGTGATCGATCCGCTTCAGGTGAGGAGGTCGGCGACCAAAGCAGCGAACTCGTCGGGGGTAGTGAGGCGGATGCCGAGCTGTTCGGCCTTGGTGCGCTTGGAGCCTGCGCCCTCGCCCGCGACGACGAGCGTTGTCGCAGGCGTCTCGCTTGCCCTCTTGCGTGTCAGTCCGCCAGCCAGTGCAGCTCGTGCGCCAGGGTTTTGGCGACGGCACGGATGCGGCGGTGTAGTGGCGACTGCTCGCGTGGGAGGACCAGGTGGATCGTCAGGCTGGGCGCGCCCCGCAGCGGTCGCCAGGTGAGACCGGCCGGTTGTGCCGTGACCGCGGCTTCTCCGGCCGGGGCGAGGGTGACCCCGTCGCGCAGGTCGCGCTGAGACATGTCGAAAGAGACTGCGGGCGTGTGGAATCGGGGGTGTGGTCGGGTGTCTCGAAACAGTGCGGACAGCTGATCGTGGATCACGGGGTTGGCCGCACGGTCCGGGAGTCGCAGCGGATACGCGGCCGCGTCGGCGATCTCGATCTCCGGGTGTTCGGCCAGCGGATGGTGCTGCGCCAGCTGGACTCCGATGCGCGCACGCCGCAGCAGGAACCGGCGCACGCCACGGCCCGGCTGTTCACCGCGGGTGATCCCGGCATCGATGCGGCCGTCGGCGACCGCGGGGGAGATCTCCGGTGTCGCCATCGGGACCGCGCCGACCTCGAGTCCGCTGTTGCCGCGAATCAGCCTGTCCACCAGGGCCGGTACCGTCTCGGCCCCGGCGCTGAGGCTGTATCCGATGCGCAGCGTGCCCAGTTCACCGGCCGCCGCGCTCCGGGCGGTGTCCCATGCCCGGTCCAGCGCCGCCAGCGCGGGCGGCGCGGACTCCGCCAAAGCCGCACCGGCCGTGGTCAATACGACGCTCCGCGTGTTGCGGACCAGCAGGGCCGTACCGAGTTCCGCCTCCAATCGGCGCATCCGGGCGCTGAGCGCGGGCTGCGCGATACCGATCCGTGCGGCCGCGCGGGTGAAGTTCAACTCCTGCGCCAGCACCAGGAAGTACCGCAGGCTCACCGTATCCGGCGCCACGTACCCTCCCTGCCGATTGATAACGATCCGTTCTGAGTCTATCCCGTATTGATCTTTCCCTCGACCGCACATCAAGCCCTAGCCTGCGCATATGACGATCCAACTGACCGCAGTAACCGTCGCCGGGATCGATCGATCTGAGTGTCAATCCGAAGTCGGACGTGTCCGGCCGAACACAGGAGGTTTCCATGGCCAAGGGCTACTGGGTCAGTGTCTACCCCGCCATTTCCGACCCTGAGACGCTGACCGCCTACGGCGACCTGGCCCGTCGGGCTGTCCAGGCTGGGGGCGGGCGCACCCTGTCCCGTGGCGGTCGAGTCGTCGCCCACGAGGCCGGAATCACGCACCGCGTCGTTCTGGTCGAGTTCGACAGCTTTGAACAGGCCGTCGCGACATACGAGAGCGAGGCATACCAGAAGGCGCTGGCGGCCCTCCCCGACGGCTTCGAGCGCGACTTCCGCATCATCGAAGGCATCGACTGACCGGCGGGCCCAACCATCCCTGAGCATCCGTCACCTGCTACGCACACAGTGCTGAACGACGACTCACAAGACGAGTTCGAAGCCATGCCTCGCGTCCCAGTTCGTCGTCGACGTCCTCGACGGCCTGATCCCCGTCGGGCGGATCGAAGAAGCGACGCGACGTCCGGGACAGCTGGACTGTCTCGCTGACCTCGTCGACGAAACTCACCCTCGCCCGAAGCGAACCGCGAACCGCTTCTCACACGACAGATCGGTCCAGCGAACACAAGGCTTCGATGACCAGGCGCGCATCCTGCATCCATCTGCCGTGTGCCCCGTCGGGGCTACTCAGAGTACTGCTGTACAGTTTGAAGAACCGCAGGTCAAGACCTCTTTCGAGGAGTTTCGATCTGCGGTTCTTCTGTTGTTGAAGTAGCCCAGGGGCGCGCCTGGCTGCGCCAGGATGGCGCACTGGAGCCGGCCGGGGACGCCGGGCCGCGCGCCAGGTCCAGAGGAGGTGGCCGGCGCCGAGGACACCCAGTAGGACGCCTCCGCCATTGGCCTCCAGGTCCGTGTTCGACGCGGTGTCGGCGGTGCGGACGAGGGTGTCGGCGCAGCCCAGTCCGACGCCGGCCGCCAGGCTGGACACGATGAACCAGAACCCTTTGCGCGGCTGCGGGTCGCTGGCGGGCACGCTGGCGACCGCGTCGGGGTGCGTCTGCCGGTACCAGCGTGCGAGGTGGTCCTGGAACTCGGCGTGCCGGAACTGGTACTCCGGCCCCACCGCTCGCAGCAGCCCCAGCCGGTGGGCGTCGTCGAGGAATGGCATGAGCCCGAAGGGCAGCCTGCGGCGGGTGGCCGCGTGTCCCACGGCCACCGCATACACGAACCACGCCCGCCTGCCGGAGAACAGCGTCGTCCCGACCACGAACCCCGCGCCCAATCTGCCCTACGGGCCCCATCGGCGCGCCGTGATCCGGCTGCGCCTGAGGATGCGGCGGCGCACCCCGTCACCGTCGCAGGACGAGCCCCGCCGACGCCCTGTCCGCCCGTCAACCCTCGTGGCCGAGAAAGGCATTGGCACTCCCCGGCCACAGCAATCCCTTGAGTCGCTTTGCGCGCGGCACTCACTCTGAGTACTGGCTTCCGCTCCACGAGGGCGGAGGCGTTTCAGCGTTCAGGGGAGGACGTCCACACATGCGAAGACTCCACGCCCTTTGGGCCGTGGCAGGAGCGGCCGGGCTGCTCGCCGGGGCGGTCACGCCCGCGGCGGCCGGTCCCGCGTCCCCGCTCGACCAGCCGGGCACCACGCGGGCACCACACGCCGACACCCAGACCGTCACCCTCATCACGGGCGACACGGTTTCGGTCACCACCGGGCCCGACGGCAAGTCCGCCGTCGACATCGAGCGCGGCAAGGGCCGCGAGACCGCCACCTTCCTGTCCACCGAGCAGGACGGCGAGGTCAGTGTTCTGCCGGCGGACGCGATCCCGTTGGTGAAGGCGGGCCGTCTCGACCCGGCCCTGTTCAACGTCACCCAGCTGGTGAAGCAGGGGTACGCGGACGCGAAGACCGGCATCACGCCGGTGATCGCGACGTACAAGAGCGGCAGCGCGACCCCCGAGGGCGCACGCCGGACGCTCAAGTTGCCCGCGATCGACGGGGCCGCGCTGAGCGCGAAGAAGTCGACCTCGTTCTGGGCGGACATCGCTCCCGCGCTCGGCACCAAACCCACCACGAAGGCCGCCAAGCAGCTCGGCGAGGGCATCGACAAGATCTGGCTCGACGGCAAGGTGCAGGCGTCCCTCGACGTCAGCGTGCCGCAGATCGGCGCACCCGAGGTGTGGAAGTCGGGCTACGACGGCAAGGGCGTCGACGTCGCGGTCCTGGACACCGGCGTGGACACCGGGCACCCGGATCTGGCGGGGAAGCTCGCCGAGACGCAGAGCTTCGTGCCGGGCGAGACGGTGCAGGACGGCCACGGTCACGGCACCCATGTGGCCTCCACGATCGTCGGCTCCGGGGCGGCCTCGGACGGCAAGCGCAAGGGCGTGGCGCCGGGCGCGGATCTGTTCGTCGGCAAGGTGCTCGACAACACCGGCCACGGCCAGGACTCCTGGATCATCGCGGGCATGGAGTGGGCGGCCCACTCCGGGGCGAAGATCGTGTCGATGTCCCTGGGCGGTGACGCCACCGGCCCCTCCGACATCCTGAGCGAGACCGTCGACGAGCTGTCCGAGTCCACCGGCACCCTCTTCGTGATCGCGGCGGGCAACTCCGGTCCGGCCGAGCAGACCGTCGGCACCCCGGGCATCGCCGACTCCGCGCTGACGGTCGGCGCCGTCGACAAGTCCGACAAGCTGGCCTCGTTCTCCAGCCGCGGTCCGCGCACCGGCGACTACGCGGTCAAGCCGGAGATCACCGCGCCGGGCGCGGCTATCACGGCGGCCCGCGCCGCCGGCACCACCATGGGTACGCCGGTCGACGACTACTACACGACGGCGAGCGGTACGTCGATGGCGACCCCGCATGTCGCGGGCGCCGCGGCGCTGGTCGCCCAGGCCCATCCGGATTGGACGGGGCAGCAGATCAAGCAGGCGCTGGCGACCACGGCGAAGACCATGCCGGACGCCGGTGTCTTCGAGCAGGGCGACGGCCGGGTCGACGCCGTACGGGCGGTGAATCAGGGCGTCTTCGCGACCCCGGCACTGAGCTTCGGCAAGTACGAGGAGGCCGACACCGCAGCCGCCAGCAAGGACATCACGTACACCAACACCACTGACAAAGCGGTGGAGTTGAAGGTGTCCTCGTCACTTCGTGACGCCGCACTGAACGCGGACACGGTCACCGTCCCGGCGAAGGGCACCGCCACCGTCTCGGTCACGGTCGACCCGGCCGAGGAGGCGGTCGGCCGGTACACGGGCCACATCACCGCGAGCGCCGACGGTGTCCAGGTCACCACGGCCGTCGGCTTCGAGAAGCTGCCGAAGACCTACGACCTGAAGGTGTCGCTGCTGGGCCGCGACGGCAAGCCGTCAACGTCCGCGTCGCTCTTCATGCTGCAGGAGCTGAACGGCGCGTACCCCGACACCTACGGGTTCATCGGCCAGGGCTACACCTTCAAGGTGCCGGCCGGCACGTACTCCACGGCGTCCTGGATCTCGCAGCGGGACGCGGCGGGACTGGAGATCAACACCTCGATCGTCGGCGATCCGGAGATCAAGGTCGACAAGGACACCGAGGTCGTCCTCGACGCCCGCAAGGCGGTCGAGATCAAGCCGAAGACCAAGGAGGACTCCGAGTTCCGAGGCTTCACCACCACCTGGCATCGGGAAGGCCCGGGCACTGGCCTGGGGGTGGCCTACAGCCAGGGCTGGTGGACCGACCACGTCTATGTGGCGCCCACCGAGAAGGTCACCCAGGGCATGTTCGAGTTCTCCTCGAAGTTCCGTCTGTACGCCAAGGAGCTGACGGCGAGCGTCACCAGCCCGCAGAAGTACGCGCTGCCCCTCGACTACGCGCAGACGTACAGCGGCCTCCCCGTGAAGGTCAGCGGTGACCACACGGTGCGGGCGGTGGACGCGGGCGCCGGAACCGCGGCCGACTTCAAGGGACTCGACGTCAAGGGCAAGGTGGCGGTCGTCCACGTGGGTGCCGGTAAGACAGCGGACGAGGCACTGACCAACGCGACTGCGGCCGGGGCCGGTTACGTCCTCGCCTACCAGGAGACGCCCGGGTACTGGCTCGGCTCCGTGCAGAGCATGACCATCCCGCTGATGCTCGCCACCGGCGAGGACGGCGCGAAGCTCGGCGCCCTGCTGAAGAGCGGGAAGAAGGTCAAGCTGAAGCTGACCGGCACTCCGGTCAGCCCGTACGTGTACAACGTGATGTTCCCGCAGGTGGGGGCCGTCTCGGCCAACCAGACGTACAACCTGAACAGCTCCAACACGGTGAAGCAGACGGTTCGCTACCACGGGGCCCGGGCCGGTGATGTCGGCAAGGACGCCGTGTACCGGTTCCGCCCCTGGCAGGGGGCCGACATCGCGACCACCAACAACGTGCAGCTCGGCACGGAGCGCACCGAGTACTACAACGTCTCCGACACCCGGATCTGGCACGCCGTCTATCCCAACTGGAAGGCGACCCAGCCTCAGTGGGGTGCCGTGCGGACCTTCGACAAGGCGGGCAAGCAGCCCGCTGAGGACTGGCTGGGCCAGGTCGTCCGCCCGGCGACCGCTCAGCAGTACGGCCTCTCCCAGCGCACCGGTGACAAACTCACCTTCCGGATCCCGGAGTTGAGCGATTCCGCACCGGGCCACTACGGATTGGTGGACAACGTCCTGGACACCGCGAAGGGCAAGTTGTACGCGGACGGCCAGCTGGTCGGCGACACCGCGCTCGGCGGCTACGGCGCCTTCACCGTCCCGGCGGCGAAGTCCTCGTACCGCCTCGTGGTCGACGCGCAGCGCACGGCCGACTGGGCGGCGTACTCCACCGGCACCCACACCGAATGGTCCTTCGCCTCGGCGCACACGGACCAGCAGACGGCACTCCCGCTGCTCTCGGTCGACTATGACGTGGCCGGGCTCAGCCTCCTCAACAGCGCTGAGGCCGGACACACGTCGAAGCTCGGCCTCTCCGTCCGGAACCAGTCGGGCGTCGTCACCGACAGTTCCCTGAAGGCCTGGGTCTCCTACGACGACGGCACCTCCTGGAAGGAAGTGAAGATCAAGAACGGCAAGGCGGAGCTCAAGCATCCGAAGAAGGGGGCCGGGTTCGTGTCGCTGCGCGTACGGGCCGCCGACCGGGACGGCAATACGGTCGACCAGACGGTCGTACGGGCGTTCGGCCTGAAGTAGACGACCGCCGCCAAACATTGCGAAAATTCTTAACAAAGATCGTCTACCGTGCCGGGCCATGGTGAACACGGCATACGACACGGCAAGGGAGACCCCTGCCGCGAGCCCCTGGGCCGCGGTGGGGGTCTCCGCGTTCGACGAGCGGTTGTACCAGGCCATCCTCAACCAGCCCGACGCCGGCGCGGCCGGCTGGGCGCTGCTGACCGGTGCCTCCCCGGCCCGGGTCCGGGAGGCCTGCAACCGGCTGCTCACCCTCGGGCTGCTGCAACCACCGGACTCCATGGGCGGGTTACGGGCAGTCGACCCCCGGGTGGCGATCCGCGCGCTGATCCGGCGGCGCGAGACGGAGTCCGAACTGCTGGCCGCCACCGCCGAGGAGATGGCGACCGCGTACGAGGCGGGGCTGCTGCGCGAGGAGCCGACCCGGCTGGTCGAGGTGGCCTCCGGCGAGGGCGCCATAGCGGCACGACTGGAGGAGATGTACGCGCGCGCGGAGCACGAGGTGTGCCTCTTCGACACACCGCCGTATCTCGCCCCGCCCGCTCCGCAGGTGGATCTCCAGGCCGATCTGCTCAACCGCGGGATCGTCTCTCGCGGGATCTACGCGGCGACCGGCCTGGAGGATCCGAAGGTCCTGTCCCGCGCCTTGAGGATGGTCGAACTCGGCGAGCAGGCCCGGGTGTTGCCTTCCGTGCCGCTCAAACTGCTGGTGGTCGACGGATGCCGGGCGCTGCTGCCGCTGACCGCCTCCGCGGCCGGCGGCTACTGTGCCGTCGTGGTCTGGCACTCGGCGGTGACCGAGGCCCTGCAGAAGCTCTTCGAGATGGCCTGGCAGCAGGCGACTCCGCTGGGGCAGGCGACCGACGACAGTGAACTCTCCGAGAGTGAGAGGACGTTGACCCGGCTGCTGGCGGCGGGAATGAAGGACGAGGCGGTGGCTCGCCATCTGGGGGTGAGTCTGCGGACCCTGCGGCGGCGGGTGAGCGAGCTGCAGGAGCGGCTGGGGGCGGCGAGCAGGTTCCAGCTGGGGGTGCGGGCTTCTCAACGCGGCTGGGTGTAGCCGTTGCGGACCCTTTGAGGCGACGGGCCGCGCCCTGGCCGGGAGCGCGGCCCCCACTCCATGAACTGCGTGGCCGAAGGGTGCATTGGCACGCCCCGGCCACAGGAATCCCCCGCAAAGGCATCGAGTCCAGCGAACGATTGGGCCGTCGCAGGTGGGTGATCGAGAAGACGATGCCAACGTCGTTGCTGTCCGGCTACCGCAGACTCAGCCCCCGCTACGAGCGTCATCCCCGCAACTACCTGGCCTCTCTCGGGCTCGCCGGGGCTATCTGCTGCTACAAGCGCCTCGTCCGCCTCACCACATAGGACACGGTCTTACTGAGCGTTTGGTCCTGTCTCGGTCGAGTTGGTGCCGTTCCCAGAGTCACGCGGCAGCGGGGCCGCTGTGCTTGATGGGACAGTCGACCCGCCCGCGACGCCTGGGAGTCGTTTCGTTCCGGCTGCTCCCGTCTGCTCCCAACACGCCCCCGAGCGCCGCCTTTTGACCTCTGGCGGGACCGGCCGCAGCGGACTACTTCGCACACATGACTCCGCACGGCCCCTCTCCCAGCGACCTGTCGGACGCGCGCTGGGAACTGATCGAGCCCGTCCTGACGTCCTGGCGGGACCAGCGCCGCGCCCGGGCGCTGGACATCGGCCGACCGCCCGAACACGACCTGCGCCAGATCATGAGCGCAATCCTGTACGTGGACCGCACCGGCATCCCCTGGCGCTACCTCCCGCCCGACTTCCCTCCCTGGGCCACGGTGTACGGGTACTTCGCCAAGTGGCAACAAGACGCCGTCTTCGAGCAGCTCACCGGCCTGCTGCGGCGCCTGGTCCGCGAAGCCGAGGGCCGAGCCGCGGAGCCGTCGGCATGCGTGCTGGACTCCCAGACCATCAAGACCTCCGCCAACGTGCACCTCGCGGATCAGGGCACGGACGCCGGGAAACGGATCGAAGGCTTTCGCGGATCCGGCACTGTCGGCGTGGATGATGATGTCGGTGCCGTGCCGGTGAGCGTCGGGGATCTGCGCGAGCGCCTGGTCGAACACCGCGATGTGGTCAGCGGCAGTGTGGGCTCCGGAGTTACCGGGCCGCAGCCATCCCGACACGGCCTCGCCGGTGTTCGCGAGGAAACAAGGCAGCGGATGGAAGCCGAAGCCGCCCTTGTAGGTCAAGTCGGCCCGTTCCTTTTCCGAGTGGCAGGCAACCAGCGTGGCGTCGAGGTCCAGAACCAGGCCGGGAAGCTCTCGTCCGCCGACCCGAACAGCAGGTATGCCCGCGCCGGTCTCGGCGGCCTGCATCCAGGCGACTTCCCGGGCGCAGGCGCGGTCCGCTCGCAGTGAGGCGATTGCAGCCTCATCGGTGTCAGCGAGCAACCGCCAGGCCGTGGGCGTGGAGGCGACCGGGCCGAACACCTCGGGGTCTCTCGCGAGTCGGCGGAAAGGGTCCTCGCATACCTCCGCACCTGGGTCCTCCATCGTGTCCCGTTGCCTTGAAGCGTGCCGACGTCGCCCTTGGCTCACCGATCGGATTAGCGAGACGTAGTCATGCCGCGACAACACGTGACCGCACTCCTGGAGGGTAGCTGGCCGCTCGTCCCCGGCCGCGTTGTGCGTCGCGGTTCGGCGGTAGCGTGGCGCGGCAGGGAGTGCTGAGGACAGGTTGGGCGGGTTTCCATGCGGATGCGGTTCGAAGCCGGGGCCGAGGAGGAGTTCGAGGCGGCGTGCGGGCTGCTGGTCGACCGGCTGGTCCGGTGGGCCGGGGAGCAGGGACTGCCGGTGGACGGGTTCATGGCCGAGTCGGCGCTGGACTACCGCCACCGGGCCACCGCTGACGGTCGGTTGGGGCTGTGGGAGCCACGGCATGTGGAGGAGCTGCTGCTCTGCTGGCTGCCGGAGACCATCACTGAACTTCCCGGGGAGGAACGCGGCGACGCCCCGGGCACGTTGCGTACGCTGCTGCGCTATCTGCACGCCGCGCGGTTGGCGGATCCGCGGGGCCCCGCACTCGAGGACTCCCTCGCCGCGGTCGACGCGGTTGCGGAGCTGTTTCCGGGGGCGATGGCGGACCGCACCCGCTGGGGTTTGGCGAAGTTCTGGGCGATGACAGCCGCCGAGCAGGGCGTGGATGTCCTGGACGGGGCGGCGTTGCAGCGGTTCGCGGAGCGTGCTCAGCGCGGGGAGGTCGCCTACGACCAGCAGGCCCTGGACACGGTCATGGAACGGCGGTTGACCGGCCGTGCTCTGTCCAGTGTGGCTCGGGCCGAGCCGCAACTGCCCGTGGTGCTGCCCCCGGACGACGAGCTGCGCCGACAGGCCGAGGCCTCGACGATCGTGGGGCAGTTGCGCGGGCTCGCCGAGTGGGCGGGGCGCGATGGCCGCGCGGTGACGGCGGCGGGGCGGCTGCGGATGGCCGATGCCCGCGAGCTGGTGCACGTGCTGGGTACCGGCGACAAGGCCGAGGGGGTGCGCTCTTCGGCCGATCTGCCGCGGCTGGGGCTGCTGGTGGAGTGGGCGAAGAGGGCGCGGCTGGTCCGGGTGGCCAAGGGGCGGTTGTATGCGGTGGCCAGGGCCCGGCCGGTGCTGGCCGATCCGCTTGAGCTGTGGCTGCGTGCTTTCGAGGCGTGTTTCGAGTTGCGGCAAGCCCTGATCGGGGCGCGCAGTGGCTGGCACGTCGAGTCGATGCTCTTCGATGCGTACGAGGACGTGCTGGAGGACGTGCTGAACACGCTCTACAGCTTGCCGTACCCGATGCCCTGGCCGCGGCTGCGTGACGCCGTTCACCTGGCCTACCAGGTCCGCTTCCAGTTGGACGGCGGGTCGGACGTCCAGCACCGGATGTGGTTCGAGCACGCCGACCGGGACCTGCGCACGGTGCTTGACACGCTGGTGGACCTGGGCGCGATCGAGCGTGAGTGGGGGATGGCCGATCCGGTGTTCCTCGAGGTCGACCTTTCCGCTGAACCCGAGTTGCCCGAGGGCTTGCCGCCGGAGCTCGCGGAGCTGCTGGGCGCCGCAGAGGTGGCGCCGGACCCGGCGGCACAGGAGCGTGACCGCCGTCTGCGTGAGGAGCTGGCTGCCGGACCGGTGGAGCTCCTCCGTCTCACCGAGCTGGGTACCCGGGCGGTACGGCAGCGGCTGCTGGCGGTCGGCCGGGATGCACCGCTGGTCGGCGAGCTGGCCCAGGCGTCGGCGGCCGGCCTGCTGGGTGTGCTTGCCGACGACTACGACCCGGATGCCGCAAGCGTGGAGCTGGCCGGCTGGATCTTGGCTCGCGGCGAGCGGGATGCCGCGCTGCGGCAACTCGTCGAAGCGGTACGGTCCATGCCCTTCCGGGTGCGTGCGCACGCGATGCTCGCCGTACTGCTGACGGCGTTGCCGGACGGCGAGGGCGAGCGGCTGCTGCGCGGGCTGCGCGACGACGCAGCGCTGGCGCCGCTCGTGCTGACCGCGCTGGCGCACCATGAGCTGCTGTCCCCCGAGGACATGACCGATGCCGAGCATCTGCTGCTGATCGCAGAGAACCTGCTCCAGCTCGTGGAATTGGCGGGCGGCGGGGACGGCGCCGAGGCGGTGCTGCGTGCCCAGGGCCGCGATGCCAGGGACGCGGTTGCCGCCGCACTGGACTCCGCGCACCCGGACCGGGCCGGACTCGAGGAGCTCGGGCAGCTCGCGGCCAGGGCACTGCGTACTCCCGCCGCCCGCGTCGGCCGCGCCCGGAAGCGTCGGCGTACCGCCGGCAAGAGTGGCCGCAAGCGGCACCGCTGACCAGGGCATGACCGCCTGCTCATGAAGGCGCCGGGTGAGACCGGCACCGGCCACGGCGTCGGGCGGCGGGAAACCGGACCGGCGTCGTACGTCCCCGGAGACGCGCGCTACGGTCACAGTCGTGGCCGAGGGATGGGACGAGGACGGGCTGCGAGCCGTACGAGGCGCGCTCCACAGTCAGGACTGGGTGGCGCTGCTTGCCGCGTTGCAGCGTGGCACCGTGCGTGAGGTGCTGCAGCTGGCCGGCGATGGTGTGGCCGGGGCCGCGGCGCGGGGCCTGCCGGGGGCTGCGGAGATGGCGGCCTCGTTTATCGGCGAACTCACGGAGCGCGGCTTCCGGGGCGACGAGGAATTGGCGCACCAGTTGCGAACGGCCATGGGAGATGCGGCGATCCCCCTCCTGCGCCCGCTCGCGGTCGATCTGGAGATGCTGGCCATGCTGCTGGAGGGCGACCTGGCTGAGTCGGGTGGCCGGATCGATCTGTCCACCGGGGAGTGCTGGCCGGCGTTCACCGACGAGTTGGAGCCTGGGTCCGGGGTCGAGGAGGCGGATGATCCCGAGCGATGGCTGTATGTGCCGGCTCTGGGTTCCCGGGCCGGTTACCGGGACATGGAGCTGTTCATCGACGGGCTCGGCGACGTCGCCCTCGCCGACCGGCTGCGGATCGCCATCACCGGGCGGGGCGCGTTCCGGCGCTTCAAGGACGTCCTCGCCCGGGACGAGCGCGCCTGGCGCCGGTACCACCGGCTCAGCGATGAGCGACAGCGCGGCCGGGCCCGCGCCTGGCTGGTGGAGGAGGGCTATTGCCCGTCCACGTCATGCAGCGCATCCTCGCGCTGACCGTCGCGATCTGGCACGACGACCACGCCGGACAGCCAGTTCTGCGCTCACTGGCCGCCTATGATCACTGACCCCTTGGAATCAATTATCTCAGCGGGACGTCAGGCCGGCGTCGGTGAGGCGGCGCATCAGTGAGGACTTGCCACGGTGCTGCTCGCGCAGGTCATGGAGGCGCCGGGCGAACTCCTCGGGGGTGTCGGCCCGGTCGTGGATCTCGCGGAGATCCTTCAGGAGGGTGACAGCGGTGTCGTAGGGGCCGGGCTGCTTCTTCCCGATCAGGTTGGCGACGTCCTGCCAGGCTTGCTCGGCGTTCTCGGCCAGGCGGTCCAGGTGGCTCTCGCGGGCCAGCTGCTGGGCCCGGCGGGCCTGGGCGCGGGCCTGATCCTGCTGCCGGGTGTGCTCGCTGCGCACCTCGTGGGCGGCGTCGAGGAGCTCTGCGGCTGAGCGGCGCCGGGCGGCGGTGGACGGTTCGGCTGTACCGCGGGACGCGGCGCAGTGGCGGGCCAGAAGCGCCGGGCCAGGCTGTGGGGCGACGCCCAGGGCGGCGTCCAGCAGCAGGGCATCCTTCTCGTGTTGCGGCAGGGCGCGGATCCAGGCGGCGAGTGCGTCCTTGTCGATTGCCTGGGAAGGGGCGGCGCCGCTGGCGCGGGCAGCCGCGGTGAGCAGGTGCGGGTCGATGCACAGGAAGTCCGCCAGTGCCTGCTGCGGTCCGGTGAGGCGGGCAAGGCCGGCGGGTACGGGCGGCTCGAGGGTGGAGGTGTACTCGTCCTCGTCGACGTCCTCCTCCAACTCCCAGCGGGTGAGCGCGGAAAGCCAGGCCAGATAGAGGGGGCGCCGGTCGCCCGCGGCGAGTTCGGTACGCAGTGTGGTGAACGAGGCGAGGGTGAAGGAGGTCTCGAAGTCCCACTCGCAGCCGTCCTCGGCTGAGTAGGCGAAGTCGAGCAGCAGATGCCCGTTCGTGGTCCAGCAGGTCAAGGCGTCTTCCGCGCAGTAGGGTTCGGCGTTGCGGGCGGGCAGCAGCGCGCTGGGCAGGCGCAGCATCAGGCGCCGCGAGCCCCAGTTGGCGAAGTACAAGTGGGCGTCGTACAGCTGCTCCATCAGTCTGCGCTCATCGCCGCGGAAGTCGCCGTAGTGGTACTCGTTGACGAAGTGCGTCGCGCTGATCGTGGCCCGGCTCGACAGGGCCCGTACCTGCTCGAGTTCGTCCTTGGTCAAGGGTCGGTCGATGGCCTGGAACTCGTAGTACTGGTACTCGCTCACGGTCGTGCAGACTACCTACGGGCGCTGGGGCTCATCTCAAGGGACCTGGATGTGAGCCCTCGTTCGGGGCCCATCCACGGTTACGGTCCTGGCGCCGCCGTCGGGTTCGTAGGATCGAGCCGAGAACGACGGGCCCGCAGGGGCCGGAGGGCAGGCGTGTGGTGGCGGCACCAAGGGAACTGGTGGCTGGGCTGCTCGGCGGGGCGAAGGCGCGCGGGGGCTTTCAGCGCCCGGCTGGAGGCGCCTGCGGCGGGCCTGGGCCTTGAAGTGGCCGAGGTCGGGCCGGTACGCCTTCCACTGCGGGTGCCCCAGGTGAAGCGGCTGATCTCGGTGGCACGACCCGCGTTGTTCGGGCGGGGCGAGGAGACGCTGAGCGACACCAGTGTGCGCGACACCTGGCAGATCTCGCCGATCAGCTCAGTCTTACCGGTCCTTCCTGGTCGTCGCTGCTGAGGACGGTGACGCCGTCTGAATCCAGTGCGCCCGGGGGTGACAGAACGCCGGAGTCCAGGACGTCGGGGCTCACGGATACATGGCGGGCGCCGCGCTCCGCGAGTTGCGCGATCTGCGCAGGCGCGGAGGGATCGGCGGTCCCGACGACGACCAGGAGGGGCCGTCGCCTGCTTCGCGCTGCCCTGGCATCCCCGCGAGGTCGTGGACACGCTGACGTACGCGAAGGAGGCCGGACTGACCGTCGTCAGGCTCGCCGACTCAGCGTTCGCGGCGGTCGCCAAGGTGTCCGACCTGCTGCTGCCGGCCGCCGTCGGCACCAGGCTCGCCTTCGACACCGCCTGCGCGCCGATGCTGCTGGCCGGGTGCTGCTGGAGGCGATCTGCGACGACCTGCCGGACGCGCAGGCCCGGCTGGAGCAGTTCGACGCGGGGGAGGCGGCGCGCGGGCTGTTCGTGGAGTGAGCGGCGGTGACCTCGGCGCGTTCTGGGAGAGCGATGCGCGTTCCGGGGATCAGACGCCTTCGCGCATAGGCACCCGGACGCCCCGCTCGTCGGCGACCGTCTCCGCGATGTCGTAGCCGGCGTCGACGTGGCGGATGACGCCCATGCCGGGGTCGTTGGTCAGCACGCGGCGCAGCTTCTCGCCGGCGAGTGCGGTGCCGTCGGCGACGGAGACCTGGCCGGCGTGGATGGAGCGCCCCATGCCGACGCCGCCGCCGTGGTGGATGGAGACCCAGGACGCGCCGGAGGCCACGTTGACCATGGCGTTGAGCAGCGGCCAGTCGGCGATCGCGTCGGAGCCGTCGAGCATGGCTTCGGTCTCGCGGTACGGGGAGGCGACGGAGCCCGAGTCGAGGTGGTCGCGGCCGATGGCGAGCGGGGCGGCCAGCTCACCACTGGCGACCATGTCGTTGAACCGCTCGCCGGCCTTGTCCCGCTCGCCGTAGCCGAGCCAGCAGATACGGGCGGGCAGGCCCTGGAAGTGGACGCGCTCGCCGGCCATCTTGATCCAGCGGTGCAGGGATTCGTTCTCCGGGAAGAGCTCCAGGATCGCCTTGTCGGTCTTGTGGATGTCGGAGGCCTCACCGGACAGGGCGGCCCAGCGGAAGGGCCCCTTGCCCTCGCTGAACAGCGGCCGGATATAGGCAGGCACGAAGCCGGGGAAGGCGAACGCCCGCTCGTATCCGGCGAGTTGGGCCTCGCCGCGGATCGAGTTGCCGTAGTCGAAGACCTCGGCGCCGGCGTCCATGAAGCCGACCATCGCCTCGACGTGCTTGGCCATGGACTCACGGGCGCGGGTGGTGAAGCCCGCCGGGTCCTTGGCCGCGGCGTCGGCCATGTCGTCGAAGTCGACGCCGATGGGGAGGTAGGCGAGGGGGTCGTGGGCCGAGGTCTGGTCGGTCACGATGTCGATGGGGGCGCCCTCGGCGAGCATCTGCGGGAGCAGTTCGGCCGCGTTGCCGAGCAGGCCGATCGACAGAGGCCGGCAGGCGTCCCGGGCCTCCACCGCCAGCTGCAGGGCGTGCTGCAGCGAGTCCGCGCGCACGTCGAGGTAGCGGTGCTCGATACGGCGCTCGATGGCGCGCGGGTCGACGTCGATACAGATCGCGACGCCGTCGTTCATGGTCACGGCGAGCGGCTGCGCGCCGCCCATGCCGCCGAGGCCGGCCGTCAGCGTGATCGTGCCCGCGAGGGTGCCGCCGAACTTCTTCGCGGCGACGGCGGCGAAGGTCTCGTAGGTGCCCTGGAGGATGCCCTGCGTACCGATATAGATCCAGGAACCGGCGGTCATCTGGCCGTACATGGTCAGGCCCAGGGCCTCCAGGCGCCGGAACTCCTCCCAGTTGGCCCAGTCGCCGACCAGGTTGGAGTTGGCGATCAGGACACGCGGGGCCCACTCGTGGGTCTGCATCACCCCCACCGGACGGCCGGACTGCACCAGCATCGTCTCGTCCTGCTTCAGCCCCTGGAGCGTGCGGACCATCGCGTCGAACGACCGCCAGTCCCGCGCCGCCTTTCCCGTGCCGCCGTAGACGACGAGCTTGTCGGGGTGCTCGGCGACTTCCGGATCCAGGTTGTTCTGCAGCATCCGCAGCGCCGCCTCCTGCTGCCAGCCCTGCGCGCTGAGCGAGCTCCCTCGGGGAGCGCGCACGGTCCTCGGTCCAGAAATTCCAGTCATCGTTCGTTGCTCCGGCGCTTGTCGAGGAAGGCCCGCAGGCCTTGGGTGTGGTCGTCGGTGGAGGAGTTGAGGGCGGCCAGGCGGCGTTCGGTGCGGATGCCGACAGAGAGGGGCGGCTCGAAGGCCGTCAGCACCGCCTCCTTCGCCAGTCGGACCGCGGTCGCGGGGTGGGCGGCGATGGTGCGGGCCGTGTTGTGGGCTGTGCGGTCGAGCTGGTCGGGGGGGACGACGCGGCTGACGAGGCCGGCGGCGAGGGCTTCGGGGGCGGTGATGGTGCGGCCGGCGAGGATCATGTCCATCGCGAGGGCCTTGCCGACCGCGCGGACGAGGCGTTGGGTGCCGCCCGCACCGGGGATCGCACCGAGACGCAGCTCGGGCTGGCCGAAGCGGGCGGTGTCCGAGGCGATGACGAGGTCGCAGATCATGGCGAGTTCGCAGCCGCCGCCCAGGACATGGCCGTTGACCGCCGCGACGAGAGGGATGCGGGTGGCGTACAGGGCCTCCCACAGGTCGCTGAAATCATCGAGGTACGTGCCGACCGGGCCAGACTCCGAGAGTTCCGCCAGGTCGGCGATGTCGGCGCCGGCCGCGAAGAGGCGTTCCGTGCCGCTGATGACGACGCAGCGGACGTCGGGGTCGGCGTCCCAGGCGCGTACTGCGTCCAGCAGAGCCGTCATCATGGCGCGGCTCAACGCGTTGGCCGCTTCGGGGCGGTGGAGGCGGACGTGGCCGACCGCGTCCTCAGTACGGGTCAGAATGGTGCCGGTGCCGTCAGCCATCGTGGGTCAACTGCCTGACGACGGCGTCCCGGTGGGCCTTGACCCGGTCGGCCCGTTCGCCGGGCCACTCGTAGAAGCCGCGTCCCGACTTGGCGCCCAGAGCGCCTTCGGCCACCAGTTTCCTCACGGACTCCGGCACTTCGGCCGAGCGGCTCAGCTCGGGCATCAGGATCGCCGACACCTGCTCGACCACGTCCAGCCCGGCCAGGTCCATCAGCTCCAGTGGGCCGCAGGCCGCCCAGCGTGGGGCGAGCGTCGTACGGACCGCCAGGTCGGCGTCCGCCACGGAGGTCACGCCCGACTCCACCAGGTGCAGCACCTCGCGCAGCACCGCGTACTGGATACGGTTGACGACGAAGCCGGGGACATCCGCCCGTACGACGACGGGCAGCTTGCCGAGCCGCCGGGTCAGCGACTCGGCGCGCTCCATCGCCGTCGCGGTGGTGGCCTCGCCGGCGACGAGTTCGACGAGCGGCATGACCGGCGCGGGATTGAACCAGTGCATGCCGAGGAACCGGCCGGGATCGTCAAGTGCCGTGCCCAGCAAGGTGATCGGCACGCTGGAGGTGTTGGTGGTGAGCAGGCAGTCCGGTGTCACCGCGGCCTCGATCGAGGCGAGGACGTCCTGCTTGAGGGCGACCACTTCGGCGACGTTCTCGCTCACCAGCCTCGTCGAGGCCACCCAGGACTGCGGCGCGTTCGTCCAGATGTCCGGCGTACTCAAGCGGATCGCGGTCAAGCTCTCCAAGAGCTGCAACGACCTGCGGCTGCTGTCGTCGGGGCCGCGCGGGGGCCTCGGCGAGATCAACCTGCCGCCGGTGCAGGCCGGTTCGAGCATCATGCCCGGCAAGGTCAACCCGGTGATCCCCGAGGTCGTCAACCAGGTCGCCTTCGAGGTGATCGGCAACGACGTCACCATCACCATGGCCGCCGAGGCCGGACAGCCCCAGCTCAACGCCCCGGAGGGAAGGTCGCCGAGGTCGCCCAGCTCCTCGGCATCAGCGACCAGACGATCTATGTCTGGCGCCGCCAGCACCTCATCGATACAGGGCAGTTGCCCGGAACGACCAGCGCCGGCCAGTCCGAACTCGCTGTGGCCCGCAAACGCATCGCCGAGCTGGAGGCCGAGTCGGCCATCCACCGCCGTGCTGCCGAGCTGCTGGGTGAGGTGACGTCCCCAAAAGGCGGTTCGAAGCCATCCGTGTGATGGCCGGTGAGCATCTCCCTCGGGACAGTCCGGAGCCTCCACCGATCCCGGAGCGCTTCAACCTTCGCCACACCGGGCACACTCTCTCGACCAGCTCAGGCGCCACCCTCAAGGACACGATGGTCCGTGCCGGCCAGTCCTGCGAGAAGGCTGCTCTGATCTATCAGCGCTCCGACGGCGAGCGACAGCAGGATGTTGCTGCCGGTCTCGACGCGCGGGTACGCAAGGCACGCCAGGAAGCTGCGTCTGGCACGCGACCGCTGATCACCACGGACAGCAAAAAGGCCCGGGTCTCTGACGCGCAGATGTCCTGTCTCTGAGGTGATCGTGCATGTCCTGGGACTGCCATGCGCGGTCGTCCATGGGGCCGGAGTGCCAGGTGTCGGCCTGCGTACTCCGCCCGGATGCTGACAGTCCGTAGGTGCCGGCCTCCGTATCCGCCCGTATCTCACGGTCGGTCGGCTGCCGCCGTCTGTCGTCCGATGGTGCTGGCTCGTGGAATCAGGCGGTGCGGTGCCCGGATCTCCCTGCCGGGCAGGGGAGTTGAGCTGGTGATCCGCTTCAGCAGCAGTTCCACCGCGGTCTCCGCGATCATCTTCTTGTCCGGGGAGACGGTGGTGACGGGTGGATTGGAGTAGCGGCCGTCCTCGATGTCGTCGTAGCCGACGACGGCGATGTCCTCGGGGACGCGCAGTCCGCGGGAGGCCAGGGTGTGCAGGGCGCCCAGGGCCACCAGGTCGCTGTAGCAGAAGACCGCGTCGGGCGGTTCCTCCAGGTCGTCGAGCAGGTGGGCCATCGCGGTCGCGCCGTCGGAGCGGTTGAAGCGCGGGGTGGAGACGATGAGTTCCTCGCTGACGGGCAGGCCGGCCCGCTCGTGGGCCAACCGGTAGCCCCGGGTGCGCAGTTGGGCCGCCTCGCCGGTGCGGTAGGGCTGGTCGCCGATCGCGGCGACGCGGCGCCGGCCGAGGCTGAGCAGATGCTCGGTGGCCTCCAGGGAGGCGGCGACGTCGTCGATGCCGACATGGTCGAAGCCGCCGTCGCTGACCCGCTCGCCGAGCACGACGAGCGGCAGGCTCGGGTCGCGTTCGGTCAGGTCGGACTGGGCGAGGCCGAGGGGGCTGAAGATGACGCCGTCGAAGAGCAGGTGCTGGGCGCCGCGGCTGAGGAACAGCTTCTCGTGCTCGGCGTCGCCGTCGGTCTGGTCGATCAGCACGTTGTAGCCCTGGACGCGGGCCGCGCGGATGATGCCCTGCAGCAGTTCGGCGAAGTAGGGGGTGTCCAGGTAGGGCACCACCACCGCGATCTGGCCCGAGCGCCCGGCGGCGAGGTTGCGGGCCAGCACGTTGGGCCGGTAGCCGAGCTTGTCCACGGCCTGCTGAACCCGGAGGCGGGTGGCCTCGGCGACGGGCGCGTAGCCATTGACCACGTTGGACACGGTCCGGCTGGAGACGCCGGCGAGCTCCGCGACGTCGCGGAGTGTGACGCCCTTTGCCATATGTCACCTTCATCCCGTATGTCGGTTTCAGCGCTGAAATTTTCCCCCAAGAGGTCTCCTGTGCCTCTTGCAGCGCGGCAACTTCTCGGTTAACACTTTTGCAGCGCTGCAGAGCGTAGCAGAAGGGCTTGATCCGGCGGATCAAGTTCCCAGGGACCGTGACGTCACCGCGCCACGGACCGGATCCCCGAGAGTGATCACGGGGATGAACAGTAGGAGCCGCAGTGGGACCAGCAACCTCTCACGGGCCGGGAGCCGCACCCGTCCTGATGGGGCATCACTCTTTACTCACCGCGGTCTGAGCCGTTGCCCGGCGCGCCCGCCGCGCTGATCACCGAGCCGTCTCTCCTCTCACCCCCGCCGACGTCACGCACGCCCACCCTGCCGCGTCGACCGACGTCCGCCCGCCGGCATCCGTAGGCGGGCAGCACACCCGAGCGCCTCGCGTCCGAAGCGCCCGCCCTTCACCCGAGCCGGCATGCCGCATGCCCTCACCCCGTGCACCGCCTTCACGCCGGTCCTCCGTGTGCCCGGCGCACCTCCCGTACTCCGTCCTGCCCTCGGGCACCACACCCAGGAGATCGCTCATGTCGTCCAGCAGAAAGCCCCAGCTCCGTTCCCTCCGCCGGACCACGGTCGCGGCGACCTCCGCCGCCCTCGCCGGTGTGCTCCTCGCGGCCTGCGGCGGCGGGGGCGGTAGCTCCAGCGGCGCGCAGAGCGGCCCCGTGCACATCAAGGTGTGGGCCTGGTACCCGCAGTTCAAGCAGGTCGTGGCCGAGTTCAACAAGACCCACAAGGACGTCCAGGTCGACTGGGTGCAGGCGGGCGTCGGCCAGGACGAGTACACCAAGCTGAAGACCGCGCTGAAGGCCGGCCAGGGCGCCCCCGACGTCGTCATGCTGGAGTTCCAGGAGCTGCCGACCATCCAGCTCACCAAGGGCCTGCTCGACATGGGCAAGTACGGGGCGAGCGCGGACAAGGACAAGTACGTGTCCTGGGCCTGGAACCAGTCCTCCGACGGCGACCACGTCTACGCCATCCCGGTCGACGGCGGCCCGATGGCGATGATGTACCGGGCCGACCTCTTCAAGAAGTACCACCTCAAGGTGCCGACCACCTGGGCGGAGTACAAGGAGGAGGCGGCCAAGCTGCACAAGGCCGACCCCAGCGCCTACATGACCGACTTCGGCAGCGACGAGACGGCCGCCGGCTGGCGCCAGGGCCTGATGTGGCAGGCGGGCTCCCGCCCCTACACGTACTCGGCGAGCAAGCTGCCGGACATCGGGGTCAAGCTCAACGACGACAACGCCAAGAAGGTGTACGAGTACTGGGGCGACCTGGTCAAGAACAAGCTGGTCGACACCCAGTCGTACGCCACCACGGACTTCTACAACGGCCTGAGCAGCGGCAAGTACGCCACCTACATCGCGGCCGGCTGGGGCCCGGGCTACCTCTCCAGCGTCGCCGCGAAGACCTCCGGCAAGTGGCGCGTCGCCCCGCTGCCGCAGTGGACGGCGGGTGCTGACGCCCAGGGCGACTGGGGCGGTTCGAGCTTCTCGGTGACCTCCCAGACCAAGCACCCCAAGGAGGCCACGGAGGTCGCCCGGGAGCTGTTCGGCACCTCCCAGGCGGCCTGGAAGATCGGCATCGACCAGGCCTACCTCTTCCCGCTGTCCAACCCGATCCTCAACGGGGCGTACTTCAAGTCCAAGAAGTACGACTTCTTCGGCGGCCAGCAGATCAACTCGGTGTTCGTGCCCGCCGCGAACGGCATCAGCTCCTTCGATTGGAGCCCGTTCCAGGACTACGCCTACAACACCGACACCGGTGAGGTGGGCAAGGCCCTCCAGGGCCAGAGCGCCTGGTCGTCCGTCAACGACAACGTCCAGCAGCAGGTGACCTCCTACGCGGCCAAGCAGGGATTCAAGGTCAACAAGTAACCGGCCCGAGTCCCGACTCCCCACCGCCCCCGCCGGCGCGCCCGCGCCCGACAGCTCCGCCGCCGGCGGGGGCCCGCACGACGCGCAAGGAGAAGTGATGAGCCTGCTCCGACAGCAGGAATCCACCGCGACGGCACCGCCAAGTGCCGTCCCCGCGAGGGGACTTCGCACTCCCGTGGCGGGCCGGCGCCCCGGCGGGCTGTCCGCCCGCACCCGGCACAGGGGCATGGGCCTGCTGCTGGTCAGCCCGTTCCTCCTGCTCTTCCTGGCCTTCCTGGTGGCCCCGCTGTGCTACGCCTTCTGGCTGAGCCTGCGCACCTCCACCCTGGTCGGCGGCGACCACTTCAGCTGGTTCGCCAACTACCAGCAGACCTTCACCGACCCGCAGTTCCTGTCCGGCGTGCGCAGAGTCGTCGTCTTCGGTGTGGTCCAGATTCCGGTGATGCTCGGCCTCGCCCTGCTCGGGGCGCTGATCATCGACGAGGTCACCAGCAGGCTCGCCAAGGTCTTTAGGATGACCCTGTTCATGCCGTACGCCGTGCCCGCGGTGATCGGCGCGCTGATGTGGGGCTTCCTGTACAGCCCGACCTTCGGCCCGGTGAACTCGATCAGCGACTCGCTCGGCCTCGGCAAGGTCGACCTGCTGTCGCACGGTCTGATGCTGACCTCGCTCGGCAACATCGTGACCTGGCAGTGGACCGGCTACAACATGATCGTCCTGTACGCCGCCCTCCAGGGCCTGCCCCGCGAGGTCTACGAGGCGGCGAAGCTCGACGGCGCCGGCCAGCTCCAGACGGCCCTGCGCATCAAGGTCCCGATGATCTCCTCGGCGATGGTGCTCACCCTGATGTTCACCCTCATCGGCACCCTGCAGTTCTTCACCGAGCCGCGGGTCCTGGAGAAGACCGCCTCCTCGGTGATCACCCCGGACTACACGCCGAACCTGTACGCCTACAACCTGGCGTTCCAGTACTCGCAGTTCAACTACTCCGCCGCCATCTCCTTCTCGCTGGGAGCGGTGGTCTTCATCGGCTCCTACATCTTCCTGTTCGCCGCGCGCAAGAGGAGCGGACTGAAGTGACCACCGTCGCCGCACCCGCCGTCACCGCCGCCCCGGCCACCGGCCGTCGCCCGTCCGCCGCACGTGGACGCGTCACCGTCAACGTGGTGATGGTGGCGATGATCCTGTACTTCCTGCTGCCGTTCTGGTGGCTGGTCGTCGCCGCCACCAAGGGCAACGACGCGCTGTTCTCCACCGCCGCCCTCTGGTTCCACTCGCCGGGCTCCATCTTCACCAACCTCCAGCAGCTGTTCACGTACAACGACGGCGAGTACCTGCGCTGGATGGGCAACACCGCGATCTACGCCGGTGTCAGCGGCGTCGGCGCCACCGCCGTGGCGACCCTCGCGGGCTACGCCTTCGCCAAGTACCGCTTCCCCGGCCGCAACCTGCTCTTCTCCAGCCTGCTGGGCGCCATCATGGTGCCCGCCACCGCGCTGGCCATCCCCACCTATCTGCTGCTGAGCAAGGTGGCGCTGACCAACACCATGTGGGCGGTCATCCTGCCCCAACTGCTCAACCCCTTCGGCGTCTACCTCGTACGGGTCTACGTCCAGGAGTCCCTGCCGGACGAGCTGCTGGAGGCGGCCCGCATGGACGGGGCCGGCGAGCTGCGCGTGCTGTGGTCGGTGGCACTGCCGACCCTGAAGCCGGCGCTCGTCACCGTGCTGTTGTTCTCCATGGTCGGCACCTGGAACAACTTCTTCCTGCCGCTGGTGATGCTCAACAACGACAAGCTGTTCCCGCTCACCGTCGGCCTGCAGTCCTGGTACGAGGGGGCGATGATCCAGTCCGGCGCAAACGCGCTGTTCACCCTGGTCATCGCGGGTTCCCTGGTGGCGATCCTGCCGCTGATCGTCACCTTCCTGCTCCTCCAGCGGTACTGGCGCGGCGGTCTGACCGTCGGAAGCCTCAAGTGATCTGACGGGCCCGCCCGTTCTCCCCTCTTCTTCGCGCACCTCCCGGAGCGACC
Source organism: Streptomyces sp. NPDC001663 (assembly GCF_042893105.1). Taxonomy (NCBI): domain Bacteria; kingdom Bacillati; phylum Actinomycetota; class Actinomycetes; order Kitasatosporales; family Streptomycetaceae; genus Streptomyces; species Streptomyces sp. NPDC001663. Next base: position 71,058 of record NZ_JBIAUR010000028.1, read on the forward strand.
TTCATGCTGCACGCCTCCCTGGCCGTCGACCCCGCCTTCCGCGTCGCCGACGTGAGTCCCCGTACCTTCGGCTCGTTCGTCGAACACATGGGCCGCTGCGTCTACACCGGCATCTACGAGCCCGGCCACCCCCTTGCAGACGAGGACGGCCTGCGCCGTGACGTCCTGGACCTCGTGCGCGAGCTGGGCGTGACCGCCGTGCGCTATCCCGGCGGCAACTTCGTCTCCGGCTTCCGCTGGGAGGACAGCGTCGGCCCGGTCGCCGAACGCCCCACCCGCCTCGACCTCGCCTGGCACAGCACCGAGACCAACGCGTTTGGCCTGCACGAGTTCCACCGCTGGGCCCAGAAGGCCGGCGTCGAGCCGATGATGGCCCTCAACCTCGGCACCCGGGGCGTCGCCGAGGCCCTGGACCTGCTGGAGTACAGCAACCACCCGGGCGGCACCGCATGGTCCGACCAGCGGATCAAGAACGGCGCCCCCGACCCCTTCGGCATCCGCATGTGGTGCCTGGGCAACGAGATGGACGGCCCCTGGCAGACCGGCCACAAGACCGCCCAGGAGTACGGCCGCATCGCCGCCGAGACCGCCCGCGCGATGCGCATGATCGACCCGAAGCTGGAACTGGTCGCCTGCGGCAGCTCCAGCTCCGCGATGCCGACCTTCGGCGCCTGGGAGGCCACCGTCCTGGAGGAGGCGTACGACCAGGTCGACTACATCTCCTGCCACGCCTACTACGAGGAACTCGACGGCGACCTCGGCAGCTTCCTGGCCTCCGGCGTCGACATGGACCACTTCGTCGACTCGGTGGTGGCCACCGCCGACCACATCCGGGCCAAGCTGCGCCGCAAGAAGCGGATCAACCTCTCCTTCGACGAGTGGAACGTCTGGTACAACACCCGTTTCGAGGCGCAGGACAAGCCCACCGAGTGGGCCGTCGCCCCGCGCGTGATCGAGGACGAATACAACGTCGCCGACGCCGTCGTCGTCGGCGGGCTGCTGATCAGCCTGCTGCGGCACAGCGACCGCGTCACCGCCGCCTGCCTCGCCCAGCTCGTCAACGTCATCGCCCCGATCCGCAGCGAGGCCGGCGGTCCCAGCTGGCGGCAGACCACCTTCCACCCCTTCGCCCAGGCGGCCCGCCACGCGCGCGGCACGGTCCTGCGCGTGGAGCCGGTCGCGCCGACGTATGAGACGAAACGTTACGGCGAAGTCTCCGTCGTCGACGCCGTGGCCACGCACCTCGCGGAGGCGGACGGCGCCGACGAGCTCACCGTCTTCGCCGTCAACCGGCACCAGAGCGAGAACGTCGAACTCGCCCTCGACCTGCGGGCGTTCCCCGGCTACACGCCGGTCGAGCACTCGGTGCTGAGCGACCCCGACATCCGCGCCGCCAACACCCAGGACGACCCCGACCGGGTCCGCCCGTACACGGCAGACACCCCTCCCGTCGCCGACGGCCGTCTCACCGCGAGCCTGCCGCCGGTCTCCTGGAACGTCATCCGGCTGCGCCGCGCCGGCTGACCCACCCCCTCGGACACCCGCCGTTGCTTGTTCTCCCGGAGAGCGGCGGGCCCCGCACCACCCCCTCTTCCCGGACATCCCTTGGGAGCCGCCCATGTCCACCACCAGGGACGGCGCCAGACACGGCGCCCTGCCCCGCACTCAGGCGATCACCCTGCTGCTGGCCCTGCTCGCAGCCGCCGTCGCCCTCGTCCTGCCCGCCGCCGGCCCGGCGCACGCGATCTCGCGCGCCTCGCAGACCATGTACACCCCGCCGTCGAACGCCCCGTCCCCCGGCTCGCTCTACCCGCGCGCCGTGCGCCTGCAGTACAGCGGATCCTCCGACGGCACGCTGCTCGCCACGTTCGAGCAGTACAGCTCGGGCACCCCGGTCTTCCCGATCTACCGCAGCACCGACAACGGCAACAGCTGGACGCAGATCTCCAGCATCACCGACACGCACAACGGCTTCGGCATGCGCTACCAGCCGTTCCTGTACGAACTCCCCACCGCCGTAGGCAACTTCCCGGCGGGCACGATCCTCGCCGCCGGCAACTCCATCCCCAGCGACCTGTCCTCGACCTCCCTCGACCTGTACGCCAGCACCGACCACGGCAGCAGCTGGTCCTACGTCAGCACCATCGCCACCGGCGGCGAGGCCGACCCCACCAACGGCAAGACGCCGGTGTGGGAGCCGTTCCTGATGGTGTCCGGCAACAAGCTGATCGCGTACTACTCCGACCAGCGTGACCCCAACAACGGCCAGAAGATCGTGCATCAGGTCAGCACGGACGGCGTGAACTGGGGTTCCGTGGTGAACGACGTCGCCACGTCGACGTACGGTGACCGCCCGGGCATGCCCGTCGTCGCCAAGCTGCCCAACGGCAACTACGTGATGACGTACGAGTTCTGGGGCGCTCCGGAGGGCGGCTTCGCCGTCTACTACAAGATCTCCTCCAACCCGGAAGCGTTCGGTTCCGCCACTGGCATCGCCCTCAAGGCGACCGACGGCACCCAGCCCAAGAGCTCCCCGTACATCACCTGGCTGCCCACCGGCGGCGCGAACGGCACCCTCGTCGTGAGCGCCAACAGCAGTGACGACCTGTTCCTCAACACGCAGAACGGCGCTGCGAACACCTGGACGCGCATCGCCTCCACCGTGCCCGGCGGCTACAGCCGCGGCCTGCTCCCGCTGGCCGACGGCCACAGCCTGCTGGTCCTCAGCGGCGGGCACCTCACCAGCACCGGTCTCAACCCGGTCAGCTACGGCACCATCGACCTGGGCGGCGGCATCTCGGACGGCGCCACGTACACCATGTCCAACGCCAACAGCCATCTGATGCTGACGATCGTCGGCGGTTCCACGACCAACGGCGTGGGCGCCACCCAGCAGAACGCCGACAACGCCACCGACCAGCAGTGGAAGTTCGTCCAGCAGACCTCCGGCTACTTCAAGATCTTCAACGTGGCCAGCGGCAAGGTCCTGGGCGTGCAGAACCAGTCCACCGCCAACGGCGCCAAGGTCCTGCAGTGGGACGACAACAACACCCTCGACCACGAGTGGGCGATCGCCCCGAACCCGGCGGGCGGCTTCACCGCCACCAACCGGATCAGCAGCAAGTTCCTGGAGATCCCCAGCGCCTCCACCACCGTCGGCACCGCCGCCGGGCAGTGGTCCGACACCGGCTGCGCCTGCCAGCGCTGGAACCTCACCCAGATTGCCCTGCCCACCCTGTCCACCGGCCAGTACCGGCTGGTCAACAAGAACAGCGGCAAGTTCCTGGAGATCCCCGGCGCCTCCACCACGGTGGGCAAGCAGGCAGGCCAGTGGGTCAACACCGCCAACAACTGCCAGCTGTGGACGTTCCAGTCGGTCAGCGGCGGGGCGTGGACCGTGAAGAACGTCAACAGCGGTCTGTTCCTCGACAACAACGGCTCGACCTCGGCCGGCGCCGCCGTCGTCCAGAACTCGTCGTCGGGGGCGAGCTCCCAGAAATGGACGCTCACCGACGCGGGAGGCGGCTACTTCAAGCTCGTCAACTCCGCCAGCGGCCTGGTGGCGGACGTCGCCTCCGCCTCCACCGCCAACGGCGCGCTGATCGTCCAGTCGGCGGACAACGGCGCCGATGACGAACTGTGGCAGGTCGTGCGGGTCAACTGACCCGCCAGGGGGCCCGGTCACGGCCGGGCCCCCGTTCATCCGTCCGATATCCCGAACGATGACTGACATACCGAACGAGAGAGATGGGTCGCCCCGTGTCTGAAGAACCCTGTGTCGTGGGCGTCGACTTCGGCACCCTGTCCGGCCGTGCCGTGGTGGTGCGGGTCAGCGACGGCGCGGAACTGGCGTCGGCGGAGCACGTCTACGCCCATGCCGTCCTCGACCGGAGCCTGCGCGACGGCACCCGGCTGCCCCCCGACTGGGCCCTGCAGGTGCCCTCGGACTACATCGACGTGCTGCGAGGCGCCGTACCCGAGGCGATGACGAAGGCAGGCGTGCGGCCGGAGCAAGTCATCGGCATCGGCACCGACTTCACCGCCTGCACGGTCCTGCCGGTCCTCGCCGACGGCACACCGCTGTGCGAACTCCCCGGCCTGGACAACCGCCCGCACGCCTACGTCAAGCTGTGGCGCCACCATGCCGCCCAGGGCCAGGCCGACCGGATCAACACGCTGGCCGCCGAGATGAAGGAGCCGTGGCTCGAGCGGTACGGCGGGAAGATCTCCTCGGAGTGGGAGTTCGCCAAGGCGCTCCAGGTGCTGGAGGAGGACCCCGAGATCTACCGGCGGACCGAGCGGTGGCTGGAGGCGGCCGACTGGATCGTGTGGCGGCTGTGCGGGACGTACGTCCGCAACGCCTGCACAGCCGGTTACAAGGGCCAGTACCAGGACGGCACTTACCCCTCCCGGGACTATCTCGCCGCCCTGAACACGGACTTCGCCGACTTCGTGACCCACAAGCTGGACCATCCCATCGGTCAACTCGGCGATCCGGCCGGAGTGCTGACGGCCGAGGCGGCCGCCTGGACCGGGCTGCCGGAGGGCATCACGGTCTGCGTCGGCAACGTCGACGCCCATGTCACCGCCCCGGCGGCGGTCGCCGTGGAACCCGGCCAGATGGTCGCCATCATGGGCACCTCCACCTGCCACGTGATGAGCTCCGACCAGCAGGGTGTGGTGCCCGGCATGTGCGGGGTCGTGGACGGTGGCATCCTCCCCGAGCTGTGGGGCTACGAGGCCGGGCAGAGCGGCGTCGGCGACATCTTCGGCTGGTTCGTCCGAACGGGCCTGCCCGCCGAGTACGCGGAGCGTGCCGCCGCGGCCGGCCAGACCCCGCACGAGTACCTGACCGCCCTCGCGGCCGGCCAGAAGGTCGGCGAACACGGCCTGATCGCCCTCGACTGGCACAGCGGCAACCGCTCCGTCCTGGTCGACCACGACCTCAGCGGCCTGCTCATCGGCCAGACGCTCTCCACCCGCCCCGAGGACATCTACCGCGCCCTGCTCGAGTCCACCGCCTTTGGCACCCGCACCATCATCGACGCCTTCGAGTCCGCCGCCGTACCGGTGACGGAACTGATCATCGCGGGCGGCCTGACGAAGAACGCCCTCCTCATGCAGATCTACGCCGACGTCACCCGCCGCCCGCTGAGCATCATCGGCTCGACCCAGGGCCCGGCCCTCGGCGCCGCGATGCACGCCGCCGTCGCCGCCGGGGCGTACCCCGACATCCGTGCCGCGGCCCACGCCATGGGCAAGGTCCACCGCCGGGTCTACCTGCCGGACCCGCAGCGCGCGGCGGCCTACGAGCGCCTCTACTCCGAGTACCGCGTGCTGCACGACTACTTCGGCCGCGGCACCAACGACGTCATGCACCGCCTGCGCCGCATCCGCGCGCAAGCCTCGGCCTGAGCCACTGTGAAAGGAACCCTCATGACCACTTCCGAAAGGCCCTACGACAGCCAGGAGATCTGGTTCCTCACCGGAAGCCAGGGCCTGTACGGCGACGACGTGCTGCGCCAGGTCGCCGACCAGTCCAGAAGCATTTCCGAGACCCTCGGCCGCCCCGGGAAAGTCCCGGTCAGGATCGTGTGGAAGCCGGTCCTCACCGACGCCGAGTCGATCCGCCGGATGTGCCAGGAGGCGAGCGCCTCCGACGCCTGCGTCGGCGTGATCGTGTGGATGCACACCTTCTCCCCGGCGAAGATGTGGATTGCCGGACTCAGTGCCCTGGACCGGCCGTTGCTGCATCTGCACACCCAGTACAACCTGTCGCTGCCCTGGCCGAGTATCGACATGGACTTCATGAACCTCAATCAAGCCGCCCACGGCGACCGGGAGTTCGGGCACATCGAGTCCCGCGTCGGCGTCGACCGCAAGATCGTCGCCGGTCACGCGACCGACCCGAGGGTGATCCGGCGCGTCGCCGCCTGGGCCCGTGCCGCCGTCGGCCGCCACGCCTCGCGGACCCTGCGGCTGGCCCGCTTCGGCGACAACATGCGCGACGTCGCCGTGACCGAGGGCGACAAGGTGGAGGCCCAGCTGCGGTTCGGCTTCTCCGTCAACACCTACGCCGTCAACGACCTGGTCGCCGTCGTCGACGACGTCGAGGACAAGGCGGCCGCCGAACTCGCCGACGAGTACGTGGAGTCGTACGAGGTCGTCCCGGCCCTGCGCCCCGGCGGCATCCGCCACGACTCGCTGCTGTACGCGGCCCGCCTCGAACTCGGCCTGCGCGCCTTCCTGACGGAGGGCGGCTTCACCGCCTTCACCACCAACTTCGAAGACCTCGGCGGCCTGCGCCAGCTGCCCGGCCTCGCCGTCCAGCGCCTCATGGCCGACGGCTACGGCTTCGGCGGCGAAGGAGACTGGAAGACCTCCGCCCTGCTGCGCACGATGAAGCTCATGGGCGCCGGACTGCCCGGCGGCACCACCTTCATGGAGGACTACACCTACCACCTCGGCCCCGGCACCCCGCGCGTCCTGGGCGCCCACATGCTGGAGGTCTGCCCCTCCGTGGCCGCCGACCGCCCCCGCTGCGAGATCCACCCCCTGTCCATCGGCGGCCGCGAGGACCCGGTCCGCCTGGTCTTCAACGCCTCCGAAGGGCCCGCCGTGGTCGTCGGCCTCTCCGACCTCGGCGACCGCTTCCGCCTCACGGCCAACGCCGTCGACGTCGTCACCCCGAGCGAACCCCTGCACCGCCTGCCGGTCGCCCGCGCCGTATGGAAGCCACGTCCGTCCCTGGCGGAATCGGCGGAGAGCTGGCTGCTTGCCGGCGCCCCGCACCACACCGTGCTCAGCTCGGCGGTCGACGTCGAGACCCTGACCGACTACGCCGCCATGACCGGCGTCGAACTGCTCACGATCGACGACAACACCACCACCGAGCAGTTCGGCAAGGAAATCCGCTGGAACGCCGCCTACCACCGCCTCGCCCAGGCCCTGTGACGAAGGAGACCACGATGCCCACAGTTGTCCGGGAGGGCCTGCGCCAGGAGGTACTGGAGGCGAACCTTGCCATCCCCCAGGTCGGCCTGGCGACCCTGACCTGGGGAAACGTCAGCGGGGTCGACCGCGAGGCGGGCGTGTTCGTCATCAAGCCTTCCGGGGTCCCCTACGAGGCCCTGACCATCGACGACCTGGTGACGGTCCGGCTGTCCGACGGCGCGGTGGTCGAGGGCGACCTGCGCCCCTCCACCGACACCGAGACCCACCGCTGCCTGTACCTGGCGTTCCCGTCCGTCGGCGGCGTGACCCACACCCACTCCACCCACGCCGTCGCCTTCGCCCAGGCCCGCCGCGACATCCCCGTCCTCGGCACCACCCACGCCGACACCTTCAACGGCCCCGTCACCGTCACCCGTGACCTCACCGAGGAGGAGTGCGCGAAGGACTACGAGTACAACACCGGCCACGTCATCGTGGACCTCCTCGACGGCGACGACCAGCGGGCCGTCGAGGTCCCCGCCGCCCTCGTCGCGGGACACGGCCCCTTCACCTGGGGCTCAGACGCCCGCAAGTCCCTGGAACACGCGATCATCTGCGAGGCGGTCGCCGACATCGCCCTCCACACCATGTCCCTCTCACCGACGACACCGCCACCCCGTCACCTCCTGGAGCGCCACTACACCCGCAAACACGGCCCCGACGCCTACTACGGCAATCCGACGACCCCGACGACCCCGGCTACCCGGTGACGGCGATGCACAGAAGCCGCGTATACGCCGTACTGATCGACACACCCGAAGCCGAGGCCGCCCGGGCAGCGGACTTCTGATCGGCAGCTCTCGGTGTGACTGCCCAACAGTGGTGGATCTGCGCGTACCAACGGCAGCCTGCCCCCTGCGATCGCAGGTGCGCCTCGTCGCCGTGTCGGTCATGCGCTACCACCCCGCTGCGGATCGTTGTTACGCCAGGCTCAGCAGGTGCCCGCCGGGCGGGGATTCATCCCGGGACACCGCTCTTCCGAGTGCATTTGTAGTAGAACTCCGCCCACCCACCCTGAAAAAAAATCTGTAGCGGTCACAGTAGACATTGCCTCGCCGCAGGGCTACTGTTTTTGCTGTACCCAGCAAGGTCAGTGAGGGCACGACAACGATGATCTGCCCTGCAGGCGGGCCAGGCAGGACGCGGCCCACGGTGCCGCGGGCAGTACCCGCATTGCCCAGCAGTGCAACCGATTAACCGAGGTAAGGAGAAGACGCCATCAGGATCGCCCGGGTGAGGAAGAAGGCCGCCCGGGTACCGCAGGCCCCGGATTGGAAGGTGGTCCCCGGTCACGCATCCGCGATCCCCGCAGCCCCGCCCTCCCAGGCGGCACCTGCGGACAAAGAAGGCCGGCGTAGTCGCCGGTAGATGGTGTTGAAAGCTCGGGGCCCGGGTGCCGCACGGCAGCCGGGCCCCCCGACGTGTCCCCGAAAGAAGAGGTCTGTGCCCCCTGCCGGTTCCCGCCCCGTCGACCGTCTCGACGATGACGACTACCCCGCCTACACCATGGGCCGGGCCGCCGAAATGCTCGGCACCACCCCCGCCTTCCTCCGCGCCCTGGGCGAACACCGCCTGATCACCCCGCTGCGCTCCGAAGGCGGCCACCGCCGCTACTCCCGCTACCAGCTCCGCATCGCCGCCCGCGCGCGTGAACTGGTCGACCAGGGCACCTCCATCGAGGCCGCCTGCCGCATCGTCATCCTCGAAGACCAACTCGAAGAAGCCCGGCGCATCAACGAGCAACTGCGCACACAAGGGGGCCAGCCGCAGTCACCGACGGCTGGGAATGCGGGATGAATTCCCTGAGCAAAGGTGGTTGGGAACTGCTGCTGATTGACAGCATTTGGATGCGCTCTGGCGCGCATGAGTGAGCATCTCGACCGCGACGTGCGCGCGTCTGGGTAGGGAACGGGAGTTCTTGCGTCGAATGCGTGACCTTCGCGGGCGGTCTTCGTTGGCTGTGGTGACGGGTTCTTGCGCACCGGGCAGGGGGTGGGGGGATGGGCGGGCTGCGCCAGGTGGCGGCTTCGTTCGTGGTGCCCGGCCCGTCCGGGGCGGCCATCCGGTGCAGTCTGAAGGGGCTGACCGCGCAGGACGGGAAGGTCCTGTGCCTGGTAGGTGACCTGCTCGGTTCCCTGGCCTCCCGTGACCTGAAGGCCCGCTGCGCGGCGGGGCTCGACCATGACAGCGACCAGTGGGCCCAGCGCAAGCGTGCCCTGACCGAGGAGTCCTCTTCCCGCTGGGCGGGCAGCATCACCAAAGCCACGCACGACCAGTGGGCACTGGCGAGGCGTGGACAGCTCGCCTGCATCCAGAACCTCGAAGCCGGCATCGACACCATCACGCGCCGGTTGTCGCTGCCGGTCGGAGACAAGGGCTCCAAGGGCAAGCCGGGCGGTTACCGCACCCGGCAGGAGTGGTTCGCCAAGTCCCGGCGCCTGCACCTGCTGGAAGACCGGCTGGAGAGGGAGCGGGCCGACTGGGACGCCGGACGCGTGCGGGTGGTGCGCGGCGGCAAGAAGCTGGCCCGCACCCGGCACCACCTCAAGGCCGCCCAGCTGACCGAGGCCGAGTGGCGCAGCCGGTGGCAGGCCGAGCGCTGGTTCCTCCAGGCCGATGGCGAGTCGGGGAAGCGGTGCGGGAACGAGACGATCCGCGTCACCCCGGACGGTGAGGTGAGCATCAAACTTCCGGCGCCGCTGGCCGGTCTGGCAAACGCCCCGCACGGCCGGTACGTGCTCGCCTGCCGGGTCGGCTTCCGGCATCGGGGCGAGCAGTGGGCCGACCGCATCACCGCCAACCGTGCCGTGGCCTACCGCATCCACTACGACGTGGCCCGTGACCGCTGGTACCTGACCGCCTCCTGGCAGATCCCACCCGTCAGGATGGTGCCGTTGGAAGCTGCCCGCAGTGGCGGGCTGATCGGCGTGGACATGAACGCCGACCACTTGGCCACCTGGCGTCTGGACGAGCACGGCAACCCGGTCGGTGAGCCCCGCAGGTTCGACTACCAGCTGACCGGCACCGCACCGCAGCGCGACGCCCAGGTGCGGCATGCCCTGATCCGCCTCCTGCACTGGGCCAAGCGCCACGGCCTGGCCCTCGCGATCGAGGACCTGGACTTCCAAGGGGAGAAGACCCGGGAGAAGCACGGGCGGCGCAAGCGGTTCCGCAAGCTGATCTCCGGCATGCCCACCGGGAAGCTGCGCAGCAGGCTGGTGTCCATGGCCGCCGCACTCGGCCTCACCCTCGTCGCCGTCGACCCCGCCTACACCAGCCGCTGGGGCGCCCAGCACTGGCAAAAGCCCCTGACCACGACAACGCGCAAGACCACCCGCCACCAGGCTGCCGCCGTGGCGATCGGAAGGCGCGCCCTGGGACATTCAGTCCGGCGACGGACGGCACCGCCCCCGCACGACCGGAGTGATCGTGCGGGGCATCGGACCGTCCAGGCCGGACCGGTTGTCCCGGGGCGTGAGGAAACCCGCCCTCGCATTCCCGGACCACGGACACGATCCGTCGGAGCCGGATGTGGAGCGAAAGCGGGGGACCAGTGTGCCCACAACCGTTCGGGGCACACGGCTGAGCATGAGTCCTGGCAACAGGACTCACTCCCGCTCAGTCTCTAGGAACGGTTCTTCACGTGCCGGAGGAGCGCTCTGGTCAGCCGACGGCCGAGGATTTGCACACCGAGCGGCCCGCTGCCGGGTCTCTCACGCTCGCGACGAATGGGCCCCGGCACGTTCGACATCGAGCCTATTCCAACCTGCCCCGCGGGCAGGGCCGCTGTGCCGGCATGCCCCCCCGACACGTGTGCCGTTGTCGGCACGTGACCAACGACGCCGTGGGACTGAAGGTCCGCGCCCTACCGGATCGCGGTTTCCCGCGCGACGTCATCGACGTCCTCAGCGCCCGCGGGCTGTACACCGTCCCAGAACTGGAGCGTCTGGGCGCGCAGCACGACGAGGAGTTCGGCCTGGAGGAGCTCCACGGCCGGCTCGAGGCGGTCGTCTTCGCCTCCGACCGCGGGTACGCCGCGTACGACATGAGCCCCGCCCACGTCGCGGAGCTGCGCGTCTGGGTCCGGAACTGGCTCGACGACCTCGGGCTGCGTCTTGCCGAGCCGTATTGCGAGGACGAGGACGGCGACTGAGGCGCCCTCGCCACGGTCACCGCACGACGCTCTGGCGGTCCGGTCGCGGCTACGGCGCGGGTTCGGCGTCGCGGAAGGGCAGTTTCGCGGTCCGGGCGAGCCGGTCCGGGGTGTCCGGCGCCGTCGCTGCCCGCCGGATGTCCCGGATGACGCGCTCACGGTCAAGCGCTCTGTATCCAGGGTCCTTCATGAGAGCCGTACTTGCCGGTTGCCGGGCTGGTTTCGATGCCGGTTCCCGCTGTCAGCCGGCGGGGAAGTAGTGGCCGTTGTCCAGATCGGCGAGCAGGGCGGGCTGGGCGGGTTGCCAGCCGAGGGTCCGGCGGGTGATGTGGTTGGACGCTGGGTAGCTCTGTGTGACGATGTTTGTGAGGAAGCCGAAGTATCCCGGCGTCATCAGGGCGTCGTGGGGAATGCTCACGGCGGGCAGGCCCAGGCGGCGGGCGAGGGCCTCGGCGATCTCGCGGAACGGGATGGCCCCGTCGCTAACCGCGTGCCAGTATCTGCCGGCCGGCCCCTTCTCCAGGGCCAGGCGGAACAGGGTGGCGGCATCGCGGATGTGCACGGCGTTCCACACGTTCGCGCCGTCGTCGTGGTAGCCGACGAACCCTTTTTCCTTCGCGAGCGCGATCAGGGTGGGGAGGAAGCCGGCGCGATCGGTCGTGCTGTGCGCGATGGTGGCGATCCGCACGACCGAAGACCGCACGCCCTGCGCGGCGAGGTCGATTACGGTCCTTTCCACGATGTTGCGGATCCGCAGGGTGCCTTTGTGTTCCTCGCCGGCGGGCAGGGCCGGGTCCTCCTCGGTGGCCGGCCGGCCCAGGTGCTGCCCGGGTGAGCCGATACTCCCGGCCGTGACAAGCGGCTTTCCGGTTCCCGCCAGTGCCTCGCCGTAGGCGAGCATGATCGGGAGTTCCGCAGCGGCCACGGCGTCCATCCCGCCGGCGGGCAGCAGATCCTGCCGGTGGGCCACGTGGATGACGCCATCGCAGCCCGCGGCTGCCTCCTTGAGTCCGTCGAGATCCTTGAGGTCGCCGCGACGGACCTTCGCGCCGAGCGCGGTCAGGGCCGCCGCGGCTGCCTCCGAGCGGGCCAGGCCGGTGACCTCGTGCCCGGCGGCGATGAGCTCGGGGATGATGTACGAACCGGAATGGCCGGTCCCCCCGGCGACGAATACGTGCATCTGGCTGTCCTTGTGAGGGTAGGTGCAGGGTCTTTTCGTGCCGTAGGTGAACTGGCGTAATGCGGCACGAAAGGTAGGGGTAGGGGGTTTATCTCAGCCGAGAAGGGTGATGCCGAGGGAGAAATTGGTGTGCTTGATGGAGTGGTTCATGAGGCCCAGTTCCAGCAGGCCGACGTTTTCCAGTGCCCGCGCCATGAACAGTGCCCCGGTGTCCCAGGGGCGCAGCCCCAGGCTCTCGACGAACGCCGACACGCGTGCCTTCGCCTGCGCGTCGTCGCCGGCGATGAACACGTCCACGGGGCGGTCCCCGGCCGGGCCGGCCGCCAGAACGTGGGAGAACACAGTGTTGAACGCCTTGACGACCTGCGCGTCGTCGGGAGCCGCCTTGGCGATCTCCTGTGCGCCGGAACTGTCGTCGGGGACGACGAAGCCCTGCAGGTCGGGGGCTACGGGGTTGGTGATGTCAACGATGATCTTGCCGCGCAGTGCGTCCCCGTACTCCCGCACCACCGCCGCAGCGCCGGCGTACGGCACGGCGAGGACAACGATGTCTCCGGCCGGGGCGGCGCCGGCCGTCCCGACCGTGGCGCCGGCGAGCGCAGCGGCCACTTCCTTGGCCTTGGCCGGGTCGCGGCCGATGATCTCGACTGCGTTGGTGCCGGCGAGCGCCCGGGCGGCCAGTGCGCGGGCCGCGTTCCCCAGGCCGATAATGCTGATGCTGCTCATGGAGTTCCTGCTTTCTGGAGCTGGACAGGACGCCATGCCCACCCCGTCGTTGTTGACGGTTTTGTCGTCGACGCCGTCGAATGACGCGATGGGGGGCGTTCAATTCCTGATGTGCTCATTTCGGGCCTGGGCCCTCCGATGTCGAATTCTTGTGCCGAATTCGCTCGGACTGTCAGGTGCCTATTCAGGCTGTCATTGGCCTGAGTGGGCGTCCAATACTTCTTTCGGCCGTGGTCATACCCTGGAGGCATCACCGACTGGGAGGCGCCATGGATCTGGACCTGCGCAAACTGCGTTATTTTGTCGCTGTGGCCGACCGGTTGCACTTCGGCCGCGCCGCCGATGAGCTGCACATCGCGCAGCCGGTGCTCAGCCGGCAGATCCGTGCGCTCGAGCAGGATCTCGGCGTCTCGCTGTTCACCAGGGATCGCCACGGCGTGGAGCTGACGGATGCGGGCCGGCAACTGCTGGCCGACGCCGGTCCGCTGCTCGCCTCAACGCACGCGGTCCGCCGCCGGGTGTCCGCGGCCGCCCGCGGCGAGCGGCGGCTGATGGTCGGTTTCCGGGCCGGCATCCCGGTCATCCCGGCGGCCCGTGCGTTCGAGGACCGGCACCCGGACGTGGTCGTGGACGTGCAGCGGATCGAGGGGGACGAGCAGGCTGCGATGCTGCTCGACGGCCGCATCGATGTCGGCTACGTGCGGCTGCCCATCGATGAGGCCGGCCTGCGCGTCACCCCGCTGTACACCGAGCCGCGGGTGGCGGTACTGCCCGCCGGGCACCGGTTGGCCGGCAAGGAGGAGGTCACCGAGGCCGACCTGGCCGGCGAACCGCTGCTCTGGCACGGTGACCCGGGCACGCAGCCCACCACACGCCCGCTCCCCGATGCCGGGTACCCGGTGCGCGGGGTGGACGAGACGCTCGAGCATGTCGCGGCCGGCCGGGGCATCTCCTTCCTGGCCCGTTCGGCGTCCGTGTTCTCCTCGCATCCGGACGTCGTCTATGTGCCCATCCCGGATCTGGCGCCCGACCAGGTGTGCCTCGCGGTGGCGGCATCTCACACCTCACCGGTGGTAGATGACTTCGTCACTGCGGCTCAGTCGACGGCCGAGATCACGGCGGAATGCGGGAACTACGAGATGTGGCAGCGTGGCGGCGAGGCCGTCACACGGCACGCTTGAGCCGTTCAACTGACCCCGTTCATCATGCGCTGAAGAGTGACATGGCCTGACGGAGTGGCGCTGTTGCGGCTGAACTCTCAAGACGGTTTCCGTTCTTCGGCCGGCAGTTGTCCGAGGGAGCCCTCAAGCACCTGAGACCGAGCGGAAGTACGTGCTGCGGACGCGGCTCAAGCCGGCTGATCGCCCTGTCGTCGGAGCGGAGCCGTTCGCCGGCGGTCTGCCGTTCGTAGCGGCGGGAGTCGGTTCCTGGGATCCAGAACCCGACGGCGGGTTCCGGCCGGACGAGTTGGCCGCCCGCCTGGTGGCCTTCGTTTCCATCTGGCGTGGCCGGATGGTCCACCCGCTGATGATCAGCGTGACTGGTTCGGCCGGCTCGGTCCAGAGGTCAGCGCCGTGCCGCCCCGCGGGGGGAGCGCGGCGGTGGGGTGGAGGAGAGGGGTGGCACGTCCCCGGCTCGTGGAGGTTGTGAGGATGCGGGTGGCCCGCCGGTGTCACCCGCATCCTCACAACCTCCCGGCTGCGTACGGGTTCTTCATGCGCCACCGCGTAGGGATGATGCGATCAGCCTCTGTTCGAACCGGCGGCAGGCCGGCGCTCTGGGCCGGGGCGACGGCCTGGAACTCCTGAGGCCTTCGCGGGTCGCCGGTCTGCCCGGCCGTTTCTGTTGCGGCCTTCAGCGGGCGGGCGGGCGGTTCCGTGAAGGCCGGCAGGCTCGGGCCGGGTGCCGGGTGCCGGGTGCCGGGTGCCGGGTGCCGGGTGCCGGGTGCCGGGTGCCGGGTGCCGGGTGCCGGGTGCGGCCGTGCGGCCGGTGGCGCGTCCAGCCCGGCCGCGGTGTGCCGCGTCAGCTTGGCGCTTCCTCCCGTCGCCGGTGATCGCCGGCGGTGGCGGGGATGGCGTTGTCGATGAGGGCGGCGGCGATGGCGGCGGCGGTGGGGAAGGCGTCGGCGTTGAGGACCCGGGTGCGGGCCGCGGCGCCGTCGAGGAGCAGCGCGAGCTGTTCGCCGAGCTGTTCGGGGTCGGCGGCGCCGGCTTCGCGGGCGGTGTCGGCGAGCCGCGCGGCGACGGCTTTCTTGTACTCGCGTGCGTACTGGGACGCGGGGTGCTGGGGGTCGTTCAGTTCGACGGCGGCGGCGATGTAGGGGCACAGGGGAGTGGTGGGGGGGATGTCGAAGGCGGCGAGGAGCCGTTCGCGGGGCGTGAGGTCGGTGCGGTCGAACACGCCGGACAGAACGGAGGGGTCGAACCGGCGCAGGTACTCGGCGACGAGTTCGTCCTTGCCGGCGAAGTGCTGGTAGGCCGTGCGCTTGGACACCTCGGCCGCCGCGCACAGCTGGTCCATGCCGGTGCGGTTGATGCCCTGCTCGCGGAACAGTCGCTGGGACGCGCCGAGGATGCGCTCGCGGGCGCCCCGGCCGCGGCGGCGGCCGGTGGGGCCCTTCTCCAACTCCGTCATGGCTCCACCGTACCGCAGCTGGGTAACGACCGGTGTACATAGTTTGCGTCCCGGCCGCCCGCCCCGTACCGTAAGCACACAGGGCGGTGTACATAACACCGTCGCCCCAGGTACACACGGCACCACCGACCCAAGGGAACGACCATGGGAAAGCTCGACGGCAAGGTCGCGGTCATCACCGGCGGCACCACCGGCATGGCGCTGGCCGGCGCGAAGCTGTTCGTCGACGAGGGAGCGCACGTCTTCATCACCGGCCGCCGCCAGGACGCCCTGGACGAGGCCGTGAAGCAGATCGGCCGCAACGTCACCGGCGTCCAGGGCGACGCCGCCGACCTGGACGACCTGGACCGCCTCTACGACACCGTCAAGCGGGAGAAGGGCAGCCTCGACGTGCTGTGGGCCAGCGCCGGCGGGGGCGAGCCCGCCCCGCTCGGCGAGATCACCGAGGCCCACTTCGACGCCGCGTTCTACCTCAACGCCCGCGGCACCCTGTTCACCGTCCAAAAGGCCCTCCCGCTCTTCAACGACGGCGGCTCCATCCTCATGACCGGCTCCAACGCCTCCCTCGGCGCCTTCCCCGGCTGGAGCGTCTACGCCGGCAGCAAGGCCGTCCAGCAGGCCTGGGCCCGCGTCTGGCTCAACGAACTCAAGGACCGCCGCATCCGCGTCAACGTCCTGACCCCCGGCCAGGTCGCCACCGCCAAGCAGGAACAACTCTTCGACGAGGCCACCAAGCGCCAGTTCGAGTCCCTCATCCCCCGCGGCCAGATGGGCCGCCCCGACGAAATCGCCACCGCCGCCCTCTTCCTCGCCTCCGACGACTCCAGCTACGTCAACGGCATGGAACTCGTCGCCGACGGCGGCACCACCGCCATCTGAACCGAACAACCACAACCAGGGCAGGACATCTGATGAGCAGCATCAGCATCATCGGCACCGGGAACATGGCCCGCACCATCGGCGCGCGGGCGATAGCGGGCGGCAACACCGTCGAGGTCATGGGCCGCGATCAGGCCAAGGCCGCCGACCTGGCCAAGGCTCTCGGCGGCGGCGCCACGACCGGCGAATGGGGCACCGCCCCGGCCGGGGACATCGTCATCGTGGCCCTGCTGCACGACGGCGTCGTGCCGGCCGTCGCCCAGTACGCAGACACCCTCGCGGGCAAGGTCATCGTCGACATCAGCAATCCCTTCAATTCCACGTTCGACGGGCTGGCCCACCGCGGGGAGACCTCGATCGCGCAGGAAGTCGCCAAGGCGGCCCCGGCCGGCGCCAGCGTGGTGAAGGCGTTCAACACCGTCTTCCGTCATGTCCTGGAGAAGGGCCGGCCCGACGTCTTCATCGCCGGCGACAATGCACAGGCCAAGGCAAGTGTGGAGGCGTTCATCGAGAGCCTGGGGCTGCGCCCGCTGGACGTCGGCGGCCTGAAAATGGCGCACTGGCTGGAAGGAGCGGGCCTGGTCACGGTGGGCCTCGCCAACCACGGGGTGGGGAACCTGGACTTCGCCCTCAGCATCACCGAACTTCCCGTCTGAGCAAACGGTTGACGGATCACCGAAAGGACAGCGCCCGCCGCGGAAGTGCCCGCCGCCGCATCACGGCGACGGGCAGCAACCGGCACCCAGGCCACGCGAGGCAGGCCCACCTCCCGGTGACGGCGAACCTGCTGTCCATATCGAAGTGAAATCTCCAGTACCCGTTGACGTGGGACCACAACAGCGGGGACAGCCCGCGCCGGTCTGCGGCGGTGCGCTTCCCGGCCCACTGCGGGTCTCGGAGAACGCCTACCGCCCGGAGAAGCTGGGTGTTGATCAGGACCAGGCTGGATTGCAGGAAACGGAGTGCGAGCATTAAGACCTCGGCGTGCTCGCGGTCGGCGCCGGTGAGGACGCTCCCGCGGCCGTAGAAGATCTTGTCGTTGGCGGAGTTCCAGTTCTCGACGACCTGTAGCGTCCTGTGCGGGTGAGGCGGTTCGCCGCGTCGAGGTGGCGCATGTCTACGGGTGCTGCGCAAGGTCTGGTTGCATCCATCCCAGGCGCCGGTGAGCCTCGACGAACATGGACGCCCCGCCCAGGCTGCGGGGATCCGGTCCTGCGGCCTGCCATCGGGCGATGCCCCAGCCGGCGAAGGACAGCAACGCGGCCCCGGCGCCGAGGACCGGCAACGCCGCGGCGCACGCCAGACCGGTTGTGCCGGCCGCGGCCAGCGTGGTGCAGCCAATCTCCACTCGTGTCCACACCCTCTTCTTGTCCGCCTTGCGCACCACCTTCTGCTCCCTGGCCCACAGTGTGCGCAACTCCTCCTCGGCGATCCTGACCGAGCCGGGGTCCAGCCGCAGGTCTGCCAGCGACTCGTGCGCCGCGGTCCGCAGGAGTGCCACTCGGTCGCGGAACCAGTCGAAGTAGGCTGCCCGCATGGCCGCGTACTCCTCGTCCATGGCGAGATCGACCGCGCGGCGCAGCACGTCCAACTCGTCTCCGCCCGGCTGCGGCAGCAGCAGCGGGCGGGGCACCGCCACCAGTGCCTCGGCAGCCGACACGGTATGCGGCTCCTGCAGCGTGGGGCGTACTTCCTGACGCCACTGCGCCTGCGTCGGATAGACGGCCACCGCCTCCACGATGCCGGGGATCTCGCTTCCCGGCACGAGATGCAGGCCTTTGCTGGTGTCCATGAAGTGGTTGCCCGTCAACTCGTGCGCGGTATCCAGCCGCGACTGCAGCTCCTGCCACGTCTGCGGGCCCCATCGCACGAGCTGGGCCAGACGCGCACCGTTGTAACCATCGGACTCTTGCGTTCCCAGGATGCCCAGCAAGACGTCCAGACGCTCCGGATCCCAGGTCTGCGAGGCGTCGGCTGGATTGGGGCGCCGCCACCGCTCCCGCTCACCCTCGATGAGGGGATCGGGATACGGGATGGCGAGCCGGTCGAACAGCAGGACTTCGCGAAGATATGCCTCGCGCAGGCAGTGATCCCGCACCGAGAAGGTCCCCCACACAGGCGCTCCCATGCGCCGAACGTACTGACCGGCGCCCCAACCGGCCACCCCCCGGGGTGCTCGGTACGTGCTCCCGGCCTCGGAATTACCCCAGCGCAGAAGGTGTCGTGGTGCGGCTGCCGACACGGGACCATTCATGGGCCTCAGCCGACGACGTGTTGCGCTCGATGCAGCGACCCCGTCGCGGCTTGCTGGACCGGGCGCGACGACCGCTGCGATGACCGAGGTCCTCGAGCGGGACGCCCGCGTGCGTCTGGCGCAGTACGACGACCAGAGCTGGTGCCTGGTGGGCGGTGGGTTCGTGCTCGCCGGCAGCCTGGCTCGGGCGTACGGCAGCGGCTGCGTTTTCCGGTGGTGGACTGCCGTGACAGCCCATCACGAAAGAGCCGACCCGCATCATCTGCCGGCCGTCACCGCGAAGGCGCCAAAACCGGCGGCTTCCGTCGTGCAGAGCACCACAACGAGGCGGGCTTCCAGTTGTCGGACTTGTGTCATGGCGTCCCGGACCTGTGGAGGCGATGGTCGCGACGCCACGTTTGCTCCGTGCCGCACTGGCGGGCGGGGGAGTGTTCCGCGTGTCTCGGCGGTGTGGGTGGGGGCGATGCTTTTTCTTCCGGCGGCGGGTCTGGATATGCGACTGAAGCGACTATCACCCGGGAGGGTCTGATGTCTGATTCATTGCAGACGGCCGTTGTTACTGGTGCCGGCCGGGGTTTCGGGCGTGCGATCAGCGCTGCGCTCGTTGCCGCGGGTACCCACGTTGTCGGCGTGGCCCGTACCGAGCGGGACCTGCTCACGGTGCGGGATGAACTCGGCGGGAGCTTCATACCCGTCACCGCCGATGCCACCGACGAGGGGGTCGCGGAGCGTGTCATCCGTGACCATCGTCCCTCTGTGCTGGTCCTCAATGCCGGTGCCATCCCGCATATGGCGCCCGTGCACGAGCAGACCTGGGAGACCTTCAGCCGCCACTGGCACACCGACACGCGGCACGTGTTCGCCTGGACCCGGGCGGCGCTGCGGGCGCCGCTGGCGCCGGGCAGCGTGGTGGTTTCCCTCTCCAGCGGTGCCGTCCTGGCGGGATCTCCGCTCAGCGGCGGTTACGCCAGTGCCAAGGCGGCCACCCGGTACCTGCGTGGCTACGCGGCCGAGGAGTCCCGCCGGGCCGGGCTGGGCATCCGTTTTGTCACCCTGCTTCCGCAGCTGACCCCGCTCACCGCCGCCGGCGCGGTCGCTGTTGCGGGCTACGCCGCACGGCAGGGCGTCGACCCGGACACCTTCGCCGCCGGCCTGCAGCCGATCCTGACCCCGGAGCAGGTCGCCAAGGCCGTCACCGACCTGGCCGCCGACCCCGGCAGCGGCCCGGAATACCGGATCGGCGGGGACGGGCTGCACCCGCTCGGCTGAGCAGTCGCCCGCACCCGGGTCACACCAGCACGTCACGCAAGCCGCCATGCCGCGGGACGAATTCGGGCTCCTGACCCAGCAGTTGTGGCCCGAACTGCTCGCACCCTGCTGCCACCCCCTCGGCTCGGTCCGTGGCGCCGCGGACCTGGCGCGGGAGGAGGTCTCTTCGCGCCGGCGGCCTCGACCGGCTCATGCACCCGCTTCGCGGCGAGCGTCGGCCTCCACGCCGGCGGCGCGGCTCATCCTCGCACTCGCCGCGGTGCACGTCGCCCGTGTCGCCCCGATCGGCACGCTCATGCTCGACGACCTCTACATCGGCAACCGTCGGCTGATCAACGTCGGACGCGTCCGCCCGCTCGACGACCTCACCCTGAAGCTGGTGCTGGACTGGCTGGAGCACCGGAGAAGCCTGTGGCCGAACACCGCGAACCTCCACCTACTGATCAACAACCAGACTGCTACAAAGACCAGCCGCGCCAGCCACCATTGGATCAGCGCCGCGATGCGCGGGCAGGACGCGACGCTGGAGCGGCTCCGCGTCGACCGCCAACTCGAAGAGGTCCTGACCCACGGGCCCGATCCCTTCCATCTTGCCGAGGTGTTTGGGCTCGACGAGAAGACCGCGATGCGCTCCGCGGACTCAGCACGAGCCCTGCTGGAACAGGCCGCTGAACAGCAACTTCGATGAAACCGGCTCGACCGCGACGCACCATGAACGGAATCATGGGCGAGTGACGTCGACCGAAGCAGCAGCACTCGCCCTACAGGACCAAGCCGCCCTCTGGAGCATGGGTGAGATCTGCGCAACCGATGTCGTCACCGGTGCCTGTAATGCGCTCGTCGCCGGCCTCGACAGTCCCGCCCTGCGGATGCTGGCCGCGTGCACACGCGCGGAGGCGGATTACGACGTCCCCGATCTCCTTCCCCCAGCACTCGACGAACTGGGCGTCACCTTCTACCCAGTGGACAGCGTTGCCCGACAGGAAGCCGCCGCACGAGCACTTGCCGCCCGGATGCTGGCCGGCGAGCTGACGCCACGCGAGCTGGTCTTCCGGATCCACCAGCGTTTCGGGCACGAGCTGCCCTTGGCCGAACGACTCGCCAACCTGGACGACGAGTACGACACCCTCGAATACGGCGAAAGGACGCCGGCACAGGTCGACGCCGACGTTCTGGCCGAGGCTCTTCGGCTCACTCAGCATCCTCGTGTTACCCCCGAACCCACGGATCCACTGACCTGAAGCACACCGGTGGACCTGCAGGTTCGCACTGAGGAGACCTCGGTTTCCGTGAACCCACGGGGCTCCCAGGGAGTGAGTAGTTGCGTACAGGAAGTGCCGCTGAGATTGATCATCGAGCCCGTGCCGCAGCCCGCCGTGCCGCCCTCGAGACCTCTGAACAGCTGGCATTCGAACGGACGGTCAGCGGCGTCGCAGAAGACCAATACGTGTCCACCGGTCCCGCTCAGTGGGGCGGAGTACCTTGCGGCACGCGTCGGTGAAGCCGTAGAGGTCCCGCCCGATCTCGAGCTGGTCCCGAAGGGCGAACTGCAGCTGGCTCTGCAGTGGTTCGTCGCGGTCGCGGCCACCAGCGACTTCCGCAGTCCAGTCGCGCATCCGTCCGGACAGAAGCTGGATGGCATTCGCGCCGAATGCAGCACCGGGGCGACATCGGACGGGCCCTCGATCAGTACGGCGCCGACGGCCCGCGCGATCGCGTCGTGCTGGTCGTCGACCTCCTGGAGCCGTGCCTGCACGGCGGCCTGGTAGAAGTCGTGGGCCCTGAACAGGTCCAAGAGGGCGGATACGGCGTCCCGCCGGGCGAGGAAAGCCGTCGCGCACGTGCTGTACGCCTGCCGACGGGCCTTCTGTTCTTGGGTGTTTTTCTGTGCCCGGCTGGCGATCCTGGCCGAAGCTCGCGCAGCTCGACGCCAGGTAGGACCGGAGGTTATCGAAGGAATTCCTCGGAGTCCCATCGTTCGATCAGATCGGTACTCGTGATCTCGACGCTTCCGCTCATGTCGGCCGCCATAGATGATGGCGCGATGAGCAACATCAGCGATGCCCACATGAAGGTTCACTTCCGAATGGAGGTGGACGAAGATGGCTGGCCTCCGGCGTCAGTCGAGAGCCTGTGGGCCGTGGACCTGGGCGATGGGACCGTGCGCTTGGACAACACCCCGTGGTTCGTCCGCGGGGTCGCGAGCGACGACATTGTCAAAGTCGAGGTCGACGACGAGGGCTTGTGGTGGGCCGGGGAGACCGTTCGTGCCTCGGACAACTGCACCATCCGGTTGATCGTGCTGAAGGACGGAGGTTCGGCAGCAGCCAGGCAGACCGTGCTGGAGACCTTCCATCGGCTTGGCACGACAGGCGAGGGCATTGAGCAGTTCCGGATGGTCGCGCTGGACATCCCGCCGTCGGCGGACCTTCCCCGGATCCGCAGGTTGCTGGAACACGGCGAAGTCAAGGAATGGTGGCACTGGGAGGAAGGGTGCGTCACCGCGGCCTGGACAGCTACGGCCTCGGACTAGGGCCAGGACAGCAGCGGTTTGATCAAGCCCTCGGTCGGCTCGCGGGGCAGCCGGTCGGGGACAAGAAGGGTGATGAGCACGGCTCCGGGTCTATTGGGCAGTCCTCCGGAGATATCACCCGCTCACACCACCTGCAGACCAAATCAGCTCGCGCACCAACCGAGTTGAGGCGCCTCGCCGCATCCACCGCGGCCTCGAACCATGTCCGATCCACAAGCGTCGTCGGAGCGGCTTCAAGCAGCTGCTTGCTTCGCCACGCGCTCAGCCCAGACACTGACCGAATCGCCCGGACAAGGTCGAGCCCCCGGCCTCCGCTCGAGGCCAACCGCACTTCGAACTCTGGTTCCTCCACAATCCCCCCGCCTGACGGCGGCCAGTAGATACTGGCTCTTGCAAGATTTTCGTGACGGTGTGACCGAGTGTGATGCTGGTCGGGTTTACTCGGCGTAGTACTCGCCATCGTCGCCCTGGACCTTGGCGTTCAAGGCGATGGCGGGCTGCCGCATCTTGGCAATCAGGATGTCGGTGGGGTTCTTTGCCCTTATCTCGCCTGAGTCCCAGTAAAGGGCCGTGCCCAGGCGTTCCTCGGGCGGGTGCGTGATCATCTGTGCGATCCAGTGCCGTGGTCCGTCCCAGCCTGGTGGCTCCGGAACCATCTCGAGTTCTGCGTCTGCCTCTACCACGGTCTCCCATTCAGCTGTGGTGATCTCGGGTCCCTCGTCGTCCCACCAGTTAGCGCGGCGGGTGATGTGGATGTCGTAGCCCATGGCCAGTGACCGTAGGCGACAGCACTGACAACGGCGAGGCGGGGGTTATCGGGCGAGCAGGATGCGGTGGCGAAGGAGCCGGTGTCCGGCCCGGCCGAACATCTGGCGTTTCAGTATCTTGATCCGGCGGACGTGACCTTCGACGGCTCTGGAGCTCCAGGGCAGCGTCAGGCCCGCGCGGACGACGTCGAGGTCGCTGCCCAGGCTGCGGGCGAAACCGTTGAGTTCCGGACGCTGGTCTTGGCGGAGTTGAGCCAGTTGTCGAGTCGGTCCTCGCCCTGGCAGTTGATGAGCACTTCGGCGAACGCCTCGACCAGGCTGCGCAGGTGGGCCAGTTCCGGGCAGCGACTGGCGAGTTCCTTCAGCGGTGCCCGGTCCGGTTCGGGCAGCGCATCGGGGTGGGTGAGGATCAGTCTGCTGACCTCCCGTGCTTTCGGAGCCAAAGCCCTGGGAGCGGGGCGCCGTGCTCGCGCATCCTGTGGACGAAGCGGCGCACGGTGCGCTGGCTGGCGTGGATTCCGCGGGCGGCGAGTTCGGCGTGCAGGACGTGGTCGCCGGTGACGCCTTCGTCCCAGCGGCGGGCCAGATAGTCGCCATGCGTGTCCAGGAGACCGGTGCGGCCGGACGGGCCGTGGGCGAGGATTTCCTCAACGGTTGCCGCGCGCATGAAGCGGCGGACTGTCTTTTGGTCCAGTCGCAGTTCTCGGACGATGCCCATGGTGCCCACCCCACGCTCCATCAGAGCGTGCACGGCTGCGTGCCGCTCGCGGTTGCGCCGGGTGAGCGGGCCCTCCTCCTTGTCTGGCAGCACCTCGGTTGTCGCGGACGGTTCGCGCTCGGGCGGCAGCCATTGGGAGCGCAGCCGGCCGATGGCCCGCTCGACTGCCGTGCTGAGGTTCTGCCAGAGGCGGTAGGGTCCGCGCATTGCTGGGCCCGTGGGGCGCCTCGGCGGGCGCCGTCACCGAAGCAGTTGGCCCGATCACGGCAGATCACCTCGGCTCCGGGATGCGCCTGGAGCCAGGCGGCCAGGGCGTCGCCGGTGCAGTCGTCAAGCACGTCGATGACCCGGCGAGCCTCGATATCCACCAGCACAGTGCCGTAGCGGCGTGACCGCCTCAGAGCGAACTCGTCAACGCCCAGGATTCTGGGGCACTGCACGGGCGGCTCGGGCAATGCGAGCACGATAGACAGCAAGGTCACCCGGCTGACCATGACACGCAGCATCTCCAGCAGGCGGGCTCCGGCGCTGTCGGCCAGTGCCAGCCCGACCGCCTGCAGCATCTCCAGCAGCAGCGGCGTGTACCGGCCGTAGCGGACCGTCAGGCCTTCCACCTGCTCGGCGAACGTACGCCGCGAGCACCGCGATGCGTCGCAGAACAACCGCCGCACCGTCAGCTCGATCACCACCGGCCGGCCGCCCACCGCAACATCTGCAAGGCGCCGCCGATCGCGGCTGTGCACCCGGCCCGAGACGGCTCCGCAGTCCGGGCACGGCAACGCTGTCCCGTCCCGCGTACGCGCACCATGCCGCCCTCCACCACGACGCGTTCCACCAGCACCATCGCCAGATGCGGGAACGTCAGCCCGAGCATCTCCTCACACAGGTGCAGCGTCGCGCCCGGCCGATGGGAGCATCACCGGCGTACCGCAGCAAGATCGACATCGACCGTGCCAGCCCTCTTGTGACGCCATGTCACAACGTCACGGAAATCTTGCAAGAGCCCCGGGATTCCCCGTTGGCGGCCAGATATTGCCCCGCCCGCGAGCGCGGGAAGCACGTGGCCGCGACCGTGACCTGCGAGGTGGTCGGGACCATCCCCGCGGGCGCGCGGAGCACTTCACGACGATCTCGATTTCGTCGTAGCCGAGGGGCCATCCCCGCGGAAGCGGAACCTGCGCGTGCTCCGGGCTCCGCCGGGCGTTGGGAGAGTCTGAGAGGGCGCGGTCCCTTCGGGGTGCCGGGTGCGCATGAGCCCAGGCGAAGATGCCCCACAGTTCACGGACGTCAGACACCGGTGGGTCAGCGTTTGACGCGGTTGCGGATGGCCAATACCGCAAGTCCCAACAGAACGGGCTCCGTCACGCGGGAGGTCATCTCGATGTAGGCGCCGGAGGTGGTCAAGTCTTGGTCAGCGGAGCGGAACACCACCGAGTTGAGCGTGACGTTCAGGGCCTTTTCGAAGCGCACGTCGGTGAACCGATTGCCCGTGGGGTTGTGGGGATCAGTCTTGTCGATCTGGAAGGTGACCTTGCCACCGCCAGGCGGCACTGTGCCGGTCGCTTCCTGCCTTGGAGAGTCCTGGGGGAGCCCGAAGCTCATCAGCAGCACGATGGTGACGAACATGGCGGCGCCGAGCCATGCAAGAGCCCGAGAAGCACGCATACTGTAGCCGGACAGTGCCCAGTAAGCGTTGAGAAGCCTTCGCTCGCTCCCGGGGATATCGTCGGCGTGGCGGCGCATCTCCATCTCCCCGTAATAGAAGTCGGCGGCTCCAGGCTCGTGCTTGCCATCCTCGAACGCTTTACGCAGTGCCCGGTACACAGGCGCCAGGTGCAGTGGCCCGACGCTTCCAGCGCCGAAGACCGCGACATTCCAGCCTCGGACAGCCGCCGGCTGGCTCGCGCGCCAGTGGTGTTCTTCGGCGAGGGTGCGGCGCTGGGTGAATCGCACAAGGCGACCGCGCCTCCAATGTATGCCGGGTGGGACCCTTGCGAAGGAGCAGGTACCTTCCAGCCGCAGCTGGTCCAGATGAACGGTTCCGGCGAACAGGCACCCCGAGAGGTCGACGTCGGCGAGAATCAGGTGGGCTGCGTCCACACCACGTAGCGAGGCTATGCGCACCGTGGCGTCAGGCGCGCCGACAAGAGCCTGTTCTGCCACCGGCTGTCCGGAAGGTAGGGTGAAGGGGGCGGCCTCCGCAGCGATCGTGAGCGGGTATTCGAAGACCGCATGGGAGAAGTCCACAGTGGTGTAGCGCAGACGCACCTCGGCCGTTGATGACCAGCGAGTCCGTCGGCACTCCAGGCGACGGGTGGCGAGTGAGACAGTCACTGGGCCACCAAATACTGCTCCTGACAGCACGACCCGTCCCGCGCACATGAGTGGCCCAAGGCTAAGTGCCCGCTCGAAGACTGCCTGTTCGAAATCGGCGTTGTGATAGAAGACCGTCGCCTTGAACATGGCGCCGATCTTGAAGGTTGTCGCCACAAATCTGGCGTAGTGCTCGAATTTCGCCGAATCAAACCAGGCAGCGCCGTGAAAGCTTACCCACCCGAAGAAGGCCATGTGCCGAAAGGCGGCCGAGTCGAATCCGGCATTTCCGCGGAAGCTTGCGTGTTCGAACATGACCAGCTCATGGAAGATCGCCGAACCGAACGAGGCGTCATCGTGAAAGGAGGACAAATCAAATCGGGCGTCGCCGTGGAAGGAGGCCGAAGTGAATCCGGCCCCGCTGTGGAAGGATGCCGAAATGAACATGGCGGTGCTATGGAAGATCGCCGACGCGAATGAGACGCTGCCCTGGAATGAGGCTGACTTGAACGACGCAGCCCCTTGGAAGGACGCAGAATCGAACCTGGTGTTCCCCAGGTGGGGGTGTCCGGTGGCGGGGTCGCGGAGGGCGTCGAGGAGCGCGTCAAGCAAGGGTTCGGTGAAGGGGGTGCCGCGGTGGTCTATGTCGGCGCCATGCGTCAGGGCCGCTAGTGCTGTGACCGGATATGTTCACCGGGTCGGGAGCGGCGGGGGACCGGACAAGCGGTTCGAGGGATCGGGCAGCGTTTGCACTGTGCGTGAGAGCATCACGCCGTGACCATCAACCTGCATGACTTCGACGGCGAGCACTGGCTGACGCTGGATGCCGGTGGCCTGGCCGCCGACGCCGCAGTAGTTGCCGCCGGGCACGAGCCGAACGGGTACTTCTGGGAAGGTCTCGTGCGGT
>NZ_JBIAUR010000029.1:0-83440 GCF_042893105.1 Streptomyces sp. NPDC001663
GTGGGAACGACGGGACGACATCCACGAAGCCTTCCTCGGCCTCGCCACCTGCCTCATCACCTACAGACACGTCCGACGCCTTTGTTAGGACCTCTAAGACCTCAACGGAGTACTCCGGGCGGGCAGTCGGCGACGAAGCAGAAACCCTCACAGCGCGAGCCGTGAGAATCCCCCTCCTTCCAGGAGGGGGAGAAGTCAAGTTCTGTCCGTGTCGTACGGCGGGGACGGTAGGTTCCAGACAGCGTCGAACCGGCTGATGATCTTTCGGAGTTCGCGGGAACTTTGGGGTGATATGGCCTTCATCGCGGTGTCGAGGAGAGCGCGGGCGTCGAGCGGATTGCCACAGCAGTACCAGTGCACGTTGCCCCACTTGTAGTCGTGCCACAGGTCGCGCTTGGGCTGGTGGACGTAGTCCTTCCACCGGCGCATGGCTGCGCTGACGTCTCCTGGCCGGAGATAGTTGCGAGTGTGCTCAAGGCGGATGATCTCGCTCATTGCCCGCGAGGACAGGCCGTCGATGACTGGCCTTGCGCCTAGTGTCCGATGGCCGCGGGGCGTGCTGGCGCGGACGTCTCCTGGCCGCCTACGCGGCATCGACCTTTCGGTTCGTCGTCATGCCGTACATGGTGCCACTATCTCTCTGGCCGCTACTACGGGCCTCTCATCGCCGCCGACCGCTACTGACGCCTGGCCTCGAGTCGTCTCAGGCGAACGCCTGCCGGTGCCGCGGTCCGGCAGGTCCAGCAGATCACGCGGCGCGGCCGATCCGCCCGCGTTGAAGCCCTGTACGTCAGGGAACGTCGTCGCGTGCGGCGGTACGGACAACGCTGGCACCGGATCCGATTTGGCCAGGTGCACCTCCGCGTCGAAGAGTAGTGCCGCGTCTCGTCCCAGCCGGGCGAGGAGTTCGCCGCGGAGCCAGGCGCGGGCCACGGTGTGCCGGGTGCGGTCGATCAATTCCCGAACGGAGGGCCGCTGTTCAGGCTCCTTGGCAAGGTACTGCCGGGCCTCATTCCATCTCCGGGGGCGCCCGATTGATGCTGAGGATGTTGTCGTTGCGTCCTGGCGAGTGGGCTGCGGACGCGGTTTGAGTGAGTGTCAGGTCCATCATGCCTGTTCGGAGGCGCTTTCGGTAGGACGGAGCGCACGCCTGTTCGGTCTTGTTGCGGGTGGTGCTGTGCGCGCAGACTCGTCGTCATCCACTCTCCGGCCAACGTGTCGGCATCCGTCCTCGGCTGCCGATGCGTTTGCCGTGCTGTCTCGCCGTGTGACATGCGCTGGTCGGGGGGGATGGGACGAAGGGGATCGATGGATCAGGACATGGTTGTGCTGGCGAGGGTCAGGCTGCTCGGTGCCAACCGGCGGGTGGTGCGGGGCGTCGAAGGGCTGTGGATCTACCGTCTTCTGACACAGGTCGAGCCGGAGGTGTACGGATCGAAGCTGGCGTACGTCCTGGTGGAGGAGAGCGGCTCACCCCTGGTGCGGGAGTTGCCCGGGCGACGGCTGGCCCTGTTGGACGAGGCCGTGGAAGTGGCGAAGGCCCTCAGCACGGCGAACCCCTACCGGGCGAAGATGCTGGCGAGGGCGCTGGCCGCCAGGCAGTGGGAACTTGAGGCTCGTCCGGCGAAGCCGCACCTGTCCGGGCAGGAGCATCGGGCGGTCGTTCCGGATGAGCCGCGAGAGCTCGCATGATCCTGTAGCTGCCTGGCATCGCCTTCCCGGACGATGAAGATGAGGAAGGCCGAGTCCGGTTGTCCGACTGGAGCGGCGTCGCATTCCTCAGATGCACGGGTCTGAACGTGGGGCCCTGGCCACGGCCAGGGCCCCATGTGCCTGGTGCAGACTGGCGACGTTTTGGGTGATCACACCCGAGAGCAGTCCGTGTCGTGCGAACGCGGCCACCGCTCGGTGCCCGGCGGTG
Source organism: Streptomyces sp. NPDC001663 (assembly GCF_042893105.1). NCBI lineage: Bacteria > Bacillati > Actinomycetota > Actinomycetes > Kitasatosporales > Streptomycetaceae > Streptomyces > Streptomyces sp. NPDC001663. The sequence goes on from NZ_JBIAUR010000029.1 coordinate 1,922, forward strand.
GGGCGGGCGCGGCCGAAGCTGTGCCAGCCGACGTGGCTGCGGACATCCCCAGACCACGGACACGATCCGTCGCCGCCGGACGCGGAGCGAACGCGGTGGACCAGAACGCCCAACACCGTTCGGGGCGTTCGGCTGAGCATGAGTCCTGGCAACAAGACTCACTCCCGCTGAGTCTCTAGGAACGGTTCGAGAGCAGTGGGCTGATCACGAGATGGGGCGCTCATGACTACCGGCGACGGCGGCGTGGTCCTGCCGTTGGGCCCAAACGATTGTTGCGGAGCGCGAGAAGAGGCGTAGCCGTTTCCGCGCTGCGCATGCGTCAGCTGACCGTCCCTTGCGAGGACGATCGCGGGATGTCTTTCAGCCGCAGGTCAGGGTCGGCATCGCCCAGTCGCCGTGGTCGTTGCCGTTTCCGTCGCCGGCGTCACCGACCTTGAGGTCGACAACTTGGGTGCCGCTGACGTCGACATCGATTGGCACGGCGGTCTGTTTGCCCTGGATCGTCGGCGTGGTCGCCAGGGTCTTGCCGTCGGCGATCACTGAGAACGTCACAGTTCCCGCACCACCCGTCTCGTCGTCGACACCGACATCCGCCGTCAACCGGGAGCAGTTGCCGGCGAGGTAGAGCTGCACGTCGCTGACGGAGTTGGTGCCCAGGCCCTTGGCGTACCCGACACCGGCGATGGTGATCGGACGGCCGTCCCCGGCCGCCTGCTCGCCGACGCTGCTGTCACGCTCCACCGGACCCCACCCGTTGATGGAGGACTGGAACGGCAGGTCGCTCACCGCGCTCTTCCCGGCCGGTGGGGCGGGCGGGATCCCGCCGACGATGCGCTCGTCCTCGCCCGAGGCCTGTCGTCCGTTCTGCCGGTAGTGCACCGTGGCCGTGATGGCCGAGGCGGACGGCAGGGTCCCCGTCGGTGGCTGGACCTTCCAGGTGACGGTGGCCGATGCGCCGGGTTGCAGGCGCTTGACCGATGTCGGACTCGTGGCACTCGCACTCCAGCCGTCCGGCACGGAGAGCGAGGTCGCCAGCCGGGAGGCGGACGACCTGTCCTTCGGTATCCGTACCGTCGCCTCGGCAGTGAAAGCCTGCCCTGACGCGGCGGTGTTGGGCACGTCCAGGGTGACATCCGCTCCCGGACGCTTCGGCATCGCGTACGTCCTGGGGTCGTAGCGGGGGCTGTCGTTCTGTGCGACCCGAAGGGAGGAGGCGTAGCTGCCGTAGTTGGTGAGCGCGACCTCGCCGAGGCCGCCGGTGCTGCCGTCCAGGTTCCATACGGCGATGGCGATGCTGTTGCGGCCGTTCGGGTTCAGGATGCCGTTGGGGACCGGGAAGGTGTGCTGCGGGCCGAGGTAGTTGACGTAGTTGCCGACCTGCCAGCCGTTCACGAAGATCGTGGCACGGTACTTGCGTGACGGGTCGTCGGTGAAGGTCAGTCCGAGCGAGGTGTCCTGGCCGCGTGGCAGGTCCAGGTTGGCGTCGGTGCGGTACCAGGAGACCCCGGGGCGGGTGTCGGTCGTCGGCAGGGACACCCGGTTCCATTTGGCGTCCGGGTAGCCCGGCAGGGACCAGCCGGCGCGCTCGCCGTACAAGCCGCCTGTCGAGAGCGGGCCGCGCACGGTGTCCTGCAGGTCCTCGCCGCCGCGTACGCCCTGGACTCGCCAGGTGAGGGAGGTCAGCGGGGCTCCGACGAGGGAGGCGCTGGTCAGCCCGCGTGCGGTCTTGTTGCCGTTGGTGGAGTTGTAGTCCTCCTCGTGTCCCATGTTCACGGTGAGCACGGAGATGACGTTGTCGCCCTTGGACTTGACCGCACCGGTCGGGAAGGTGAAGTCGGCGCTGCCTGTGGTGGAGCTGCCCAGGAAGGTGCCGTTGAGCCAGGCGGAGAATGCCTGGGCGTCTCCGCCCGAGTCCGAGACGAGGTGGATGCCGGTCTCCTTGTCGGTGGCGCGGAAGCGGCCGCGGTACCAGGTGTTGCCGGTGTGGAAGCCGTAGTCGTCCGCGTAGAGCACTGGCAGGGAGTTGACGCCGGAGACGCTGTTGGTGGTGGTCTTGTCGGCCACCTGCCAGCTGGAGTCGTCGAAGCCGGGTGCCGCTTCGGGGGACTCCTCGGTGTGCTTCCAGTTGGTCAGCGTCGGCAGGTGTATCGGAGCGGCCACCGGGATCTTCCCGGTGAGGCTTCCTGTGTCGGTGGCCTGGGCGTCCAACGGCTTGCCGTTCCAGGTGACTTGGTCGGCGGAGGTGAACACCTCGATGTTCTTGTCGTGGGCGTTGTCGCCGGTGAGCGCCAGGGTGCGGCCGCTGTTCAGGGGGGTCGCCGTGCGGAGCAGGTGGGTGCCGCGTACGAGTACCGGGCCGCTCGTGGTGTCCTGGCGCCAGAAGGTCTTGGCTGTGGCCTTGTCGCCGACGAGCAGCAGCAGCGGTGGCTTCCCGCCGCCGGTGATGCTGATGCGGATCAGGCCTTTGTGGGTGTAGTTCAGCCGCAGGTCACCGGTGGCCTCGTCCCAGGTGGTCGTGGCCGTGCCGTCGGTGGTGGTCACGGTGGGCCGGGAGGCGTAGCGGAGGACGGTCTCTCCGTCGCTGCCGTCGTCGCCGTAGAGGACGGCGACGTCCCGGTCGCCGATGGTCGCGTTGGTCATGATCTCCGAGGTGGAGTACTGCAACTGTGTGTCGCCGAGCCGGTAGTTGGCCACGATCACGTGGGAGTCGCGTCCGTCGAGGGTGATCGCGGTGCCCGGCTGCTGGGGCACGACCGGGTAGGTCGGCTCCGCGGCGGCGGCGCCTGTGGGCACGTCGATGGCGTCGATGGCCACGTAGTTGTCCGTGGATCCCGAGCTGTGGTTCCCCGTGACGACGATCTTCAGCGTGTGGGCCCCGGGTGTCAGGCCGGTCTTCTGGAAGAGCACGGCCTGGTTCTCGCTGCCGGAGTCGTCGACCGTGGCCTCCTTGGTGCCGTCGAGGTAGACGTCGGCGTAGCCGTGGTTGTTGGTCTTCGAACCGATCCAGCGGATCGCGGTGCCGTCGAAGGGGACGGTGAGCGAGTCGCCGGCCTTGTTGGAGAACGACTCGGTGTGCTTGTAATCGCCGCCGGTGTAGCTCGTGTTGGCCACGTGCGACCAGGAACCGGTGTACTGCAGGGCGGAGTCGGGGTCGTCCCAGGTGTAGGTGGTGTCCGAAGAAGGCTGAGCGTTGAAGTCCAGCGAGATGTGGGCCTTGTCGATCGCCGTGGACGTGGAGTTGCCGTGTCTCAGGACGTGGAACTGCGTCTTGGTGTCGGGGTTCATCCGGGCGGTGTCGACGACCGCGGAGTCGTCCGGCGGCGTGGCCCTGATCGCGTCGGTCTTCGTCAGTGGGGTGACCGACTGGGTGAAGTACCCGATCAGCTTGTCCTCGTCGTACTTCGGATCGAGCTCGCGGGTCTCGCGGATCGCGGCCCCGTAGTCGTACGACGTGTAGTTCTGCGGCATGCTCAGCCAGCCCCAGTTGGTGCCGCCGTAGGTCATGTAGAAGCTCTGCGCGGTCGCGTCGACGGCTATGTTCTGCTTGTAGAACACGTTGGCGAACTGGTCGTTGATCAGCTGGGCGCACTTGTCGTAGCCCGGCCCGCCCCAGGGGTCGAAGGCGCCGCCCTGGAATTCCGGCGAGTACAGCGGCTTGCCGGCCGGGTGGTCGTAGCTGATGTCGGGGACGCCGTTCCACTTCGAGGGGTTGGAGCAGTTGAAGCCCTGCGGGTAGGAGTCGGGGCCGTCGACGTCCAGGGCGCCGGTGCCGGAGTTGAAGGTGCCGTTGTTGTTGCCGGTCAGCGGCACAGTGATGCCGTCGGCGCGGGCCTTGTCCTCCAGGTGCTTCATGTAGGAGCGGCCTGCGGCGGAGCCGTTGTAGTACTCGTTCTCGACCTGGTAGGCGATGACCGACCCGGTGCCGTTGGTCAGTTGGTGGCGGGCGATGATCCGGTCGATCTGCGTCAGCCACTCGTCCGCGTACGTCAGGAACTGCGGGTCGTCACTGCGGTTGTGCCCGGCCTTGGTGGTCAGCCAGCCGGGCAGGCCGCCGCTGTCGACCTCCGCATTGATGTACGGCGCGGGGCGGGCGATGACGTAGAGCCCGGCCTCCTCGGCCATGTCGAGCAACTTGTCGACGTCACGCACCCCGCTGAAGTCGTACACACCCGGTTTCGGCGAGTGGTATCCCCAGTCGAAGTACAGCGAGGTGGAGTTGAAGCCGGCGGCCTTCATCTTCTGGAAGATGTCGCGCCACAGGTCCGGACTCGGGAGCCGGAAGTAGTGGAACTCGCCGGACCACAGGTAGGTGCGTTTGCCGTCGATGAGGAACGAGTAGCCGTCGAGACTCACCGTGTGCGCTTGCGAGTCGGCGGCAGTGGCGGCGGGTGCCTGCCCGCCGGACTCCTCCGCCGCGGCGGGCGCGATCATGCCGACGGCCAGAGCGAGGGCCGCGGCTGTTGCGAGGAGTGCCCTCCACCACCTCTGGCGGCCGGGTCTCGCAGGCTCCGAACCGATCCGATTACTCTGCATTGCGGCCTCCAAACCGACTGAGCAATCAGCATCAAACAGACTCACGCAAAGCCGAACAGTACGGCCGCACACTGCCCAACACAATGGGGCGGGAGAGCATGGTTGTTGTGGCATGGACGGCATCGAAGCCGCATTTATGGGCGGTCCTGACTACAGTGCCGAGCATCCCGCCGAAGTCCTGCACTGGCGCATCACCGCTCAACCAAACAGGCGCGCTCAGGCAGCACGTACGCGGAGCACCATCAGCGGGACGTCGTCGATGTCCGCCGCTCCACATCCTCCGGCCACATCAGCGAACATGACGCCCGGAGGACTTGGTCCGCACCGTTGATCCCGGTCAGATGCCCTCGCCAGGCTGCGCGGCCGGGGCATCGGCTGTTCCGGCACGGCGGCGCGTCAGGCGGCTTCGGTTCCGCTCGGAGCAGTGAGGGCGCCAGTCCACACGGCGAGCAGCCGCCCGGCCCACGCTCGGACTTCGGTCAGGTGCGCAGCCTGCAACCCGGCACGGGGATCAGGTTGTACCAGGAGGGTCGCTGCGCCACGGGCGGTGCGCTCTGCGGCCCAGGAGTGGTCGAGGTCAGTGAAGTCGTCGTCGATCCACATAGCAGGGGCGTCAGCCAGCCACGCGTCAATGGAGTCGCGCTTCCACAAGTAGCCATTGGGGTGGCTGGTGGTGATCTTGGGGCGCGGGAGATCGACGTGCGGTAGGGGTGGGAGACCGAGGAGCGGTCCGATCAGAGTGGCAGCGTCCTGACGCCAGCTGGTGCACCAGACTGGCGTGACCATGCCGGTACGCACCACTTCCATGAGCATGGAGCCGTGGGCGGGGTTGAGCCAGATGGTGACCGGATCGTCGGCACTGCGGCCGGTGGGAACGACGTCATGACGGACGTGGGTGGCCGGGGTCGAGCCGTCCGCGTCGGGGAAGGGTATGAGGACGCCGTCAATGTCGAGGAGCAGGTAGGGCGGGCGCATCGGATTCTCCCAGGGGAGCCGGGGTGGGGGTCAGAGCTTGCGCGCGGTGATCAGCAGAGTGGTGGGCCAACGGCCTCCGTGGCGGGCGTCGTGGAACTCCTGGGCCGAGGTGAGCCAGAGGCCGGCGCGGTCGAGGTGTTTCTCCCAGCGGTCGGCGTCGAAGTCCCAGCGGGCGATGGGCAGTCGGGTGCGGCCGGGGAGGGTGACGTAGTCCCGGCGGGGCCGATCGTCGGTGGCGGGGCGGAGGCCGCCGCGTCGGGGGTGGGGAACGGAGAAGGCGAGGGTGCGGCCGGGTTTGAGGTGCTGGGCGATGGCTGGGAGCAGGAGTTCGGGGGCGACGAGCCCGATGGCGCCGAAGACGGAGTAGACCGCGTCGAACTGCTCGTCTGAGGCTTGCAGATAGTGCAGGGCGTGGCCCGCCACGAAGGTGAGGCTGTTCAGCCGGCCGTAGTGGGAGCGGGCTCGGCGGACCTGGAGGCCGACGAGGTCGACGCCGGTGACCTGGGCGCCGTAGCGGGTGGCGAGGTGGGCGGCGTTGTGGCCAGGGCCGCAGCCGAGTTCCAGCAGTCGCTTGCGGCGCAGGTCCGCTCCGAGGATCTCGGCGCCGGGTCCGCTGCCTGGCCGTGTGGTCCATTCCACCCGTGCGGGTACGGACAGCGGCTCGGCGGGGCTGGCCGTGGTGCGTTGGAGGGCGTGGACGTACCACGGGGGAGCCTGGGCGAGCACGTCAGACCTCCAGGAGGTGGAGGACGTCGGTGAGGTGGCGGCGTACGGCTTTGATGTAGGCGGGGTCGGTGGCCGGGTCGTTGATCCAGCGGATGGACTGTTCCATGAACCACTCGACGGCCCACATGCGGTGCCAGCCCAGGGCCCAGTTCTCGGCGGGGAGCCCGCCGCGCCGGGTGAGGGCGTCGGGGGTGCCGCCGGCGGTGACGTACTGCTCCAGGAAGACGCGCAGGCGTACGGGGTCGGGGGTGTCGAGGGCGCCGTGCCAGCTGGCGAGGTCGAGCAGGCCGGGGCCGGTGAAGGCGCGGGCGAAGTCCAGTAGCCGCCAGCCGTGTTGGCCGATGTGGAGGCTGGTGGGGTGGAATTCGGAGTGCGCCCAACCAAACGGGGCCACGGTCGTACCAGCCGAGCGCGTCTCAGCGGCTTGGGCGATCCGGTCGAGCGCGTCCTCGATGTCGTCCGCGTCCTGCCACCGCTCGGCCTTGCGCAGCCGGGCGAGGTGCTCCAGGGCCCGGTTCGGCAGTGTGCGAAGACTGGCCTGGTCGAGGACGGGCAGGGCGGGAGCCGTCCGGGTGCCGTGCAGGACCACGGCCGCGGCGGTGCCGTCGAGGTCGTCGGCGTCGCGGACGGCGGGGCCGAGGTCTTCCATGAGGATGCCGAGCCAGCCGTCCAGGACGGCGGAGGCGTGGACCTGCGGGATGGGGACGCCGAGCGTGTGCGCCAGGCGGAGGGCCTGGTCCTCGCGGTCGAAGGGCCGCTTCGCGTACTTGAAGATCGCGGTGGTGGCGTCGGGGAAGGTCACGCGCTCGACACCGGACATGGACCATACGCGCACCTCCTCGCGGATGGCGGTGGTTCGTCCGGCCAGGGTGAGCAGGTTGTCGAGGAGTTCGGCGCTGGGGTTCGCGGTCACGTGGGGGCTCCAGGGAGGTTGGGGCGTCCGGGGCGGGCGAGAGGTGCCGGCCCGCCCCGGCGCCTGGTGTGCGGTGTTACGCGGCAGGGCTCACGCGATGGGCGTAGACCTGCTCGATCCAGCCGGACTTGAAGGCTGCGAGGTCGTCGCGGAAGGCGGTCATCGAGGCACCGTAGGGCGCGACGACGCCGCCGGACTGGTCCGGCACGGACTGGCAGCCGTGCACGAGCCGGCCGCCGAGGGCGGCGTGCGCCTTGATGGACTCGATGCGGCGGTGCTCGTTGAACCAGCCGCCGTGGTAGACCTCGTCGAGCGTCCTGCCCATCTCGTCGTCCAAGTCGAAGACCACGGAGGTGGCGGCGGGGAAGAACCAGCACGGGCCGACGTTGGAGATGTGCCCGTCCAGCTCCACCTTGTTCAGCGCCATCAGCGTGGCCGCCTCGCGCAGCATCCGCAGGTGCTCGGCGGTGATCTGCGGCAGACCGAGGCCGGCGAGGTGCGCATCGCGGAACAGGTAGGCGTACACCTCATACGCGGTGGACAGCACCCGGGCGGCGTCCGAGGTGGATTCAGCGTGCGCCTTGATGAAGTCCAGCGCGAGCTGCTCGACCGCGCTCTCGGTCGTCTCCTCCACGTCCAGGAGCCGGGACTTGACCAGCTCCCATTCGGCAACGAGCCACGTGTTGGACTCGAAGCGGAAGAAGTACTCGGCCGGGTCGATGGTGATGTGCCGGCCGTCGACCTGGATGCCGGGCAGGCGGCTCCAGCGCTCGTCGAACGCCTCGGGCAGTACGACCGTGATGGCCGTGGTGTCGATGGTGGTCACCGTGTCTCCCTCTCTGATCGGCCGGGTTCGGGCACAGGAATGCCCGAACCCGGTGTAGGCGTACGAAACTTCAGGGAGCCGCCCGACCGAGGGGGGAGCCTGGTCGCGGTGTCGGACCGGGGCCGGGCGGCTGATGTTTAGTGAACCCTCCGTCACGCACAGTGGGTACGGTGAGAGGCAGTTGAAGCGGTATACGCGGTTTACAGCTCCGGAGCGGAGGCGATCGTGGCAGCGCCGAAGGGTCCCAATTCCCGCCTGCGTGACGTCATCGAGGCGATCGGCTGCACGTACGAGGCTCTGGCGAAGGACATCCGGCGTATCGCGGCCGAGAACGGAGAGATCCTCCAAACCAACAAGTCCGCCGTCTCCCACTGGGTGAACGGCACACGCCAGCCGACCGGACGGACCGGCCAGCACCTTGCTGAGGCGCTGTCCCGCCGAGCAGGCCGCACCATCACCTTGGCCGAGATCGGCCTTCGAGCACCCGAAACTGCGGTGTCGGAAGAAGCCGATCCTGTCTTGGCCGCCACCGATCTGGGCCGTGCCGACGTCGAGCGCCGCCGTTTCCTTGCCGTGGCTGCCTTCACCACGGCCGGCGTGGCCATGCCGCTCTTCTACGACCACGAGGCCACCGCCCGCATGCTGCGGGCCCGCACCGGCAGCTCCCTGGTCGGGATGGAGGACGTGGATGTCGTACGACAGATCACCGCAGCCTTCAGCGCGGCTGACGAACGCCTCGGCGGCGGCCATGGCCTGACCACGGTCACCGCCTACCTCGCCGACACGGCCGCTCCTATGCTCCGCGGCCGATTCTCGAACGAAGCATTACGGCAAGCGGCCTTCGGCGCCGTCGCCGAACTCGCCTACCTCGCCGGGTGGAAGCACCACGACCTCGGCCAAGAGGGCGCCGCCCAGCGCTACTACCAGGTCGGCTACCAACTCGCCTGCGAAGCCGACCCGCGCGGTCACGCCGCCTGGATGATGCGCGCCCTCGCCCACCAGGCACTGAGCCTCAAGCAGCCCCACCACTGCGTCGATCTCGTCGAAGGAGCCCTCACCCGCGGCCTGGGCCACGTCGACGGCCAGACCGAGGCCCTGCTGCACATCACCCACGCCCGCGCCTACGCCGCGGCCGGCGAGAAGCCCGCGGCGGCTCGCGCCCTGCTCGCCGCCGAAGACGCCCTCCTGCGTGACGACGGGCCCCAGCCCAGCTACTCCCGCGTCAGCGGCCCAGCAGCCGGCACCGTCGCCAGCCACACCGCCCGCACCCTGACCGACCTCGCTGACCATATCGGCACCGAGCAGCAGCATCGCGACGCCCTGATCCGCTGGGACCCTGAGAAGTACAAGCGCGTCCACGCCCTCACCTACGCTGACCTGGGCGACAGCCTGGCCGCGCAGGCCCGCGCCGACGAGGCGGTTGCCGCGTGGTCTCAGGTTCTGGCCCTCATGGAGGGCATGACCTCCGACCGCACCCGCAAGGCCATCACCTCGCTCCGCTCCATGCTCTCCATCTACCAGCGCCGCAAAGTGCCCGGAGCCGCCGAACTTGCCCGCCGCGCACGCGAAGCGCTGGCCTAAGCTGCCACCATCCGGCCGACGAAGGGACACAAGCCGTGGCTCAGCGGACCACCGACGACCAGCCCAAAGCCCTGCCGCCCGCCCTCGAATCCATGACCCTGCTGGTCGCCGCCGTCATCGTCCACGACAAGGCCACCAATCGCGTCGTCCTCCTCCAGCGCAGCCAGAACGCCAAGTTCGCGCAGGGCATGTGGGATCTCCCTGTCGGCAAGAGCGAACCCGGCGAGCCCATCACCGAAACCGCCGTACGCGAGCTGTACGAGGAGACCGGCCTGACCGTGAAGCCGGAGTCCCTCACGGTCGCCCACATCATCCACGGCGCCTGGGGCGTCGAGGCCCCTAACGGCTTCCTCACCGTCGTCTTCGCCGCCCACGAATGGACTGGCGAACCCGAAAACCGCGAACCGCGCAAGCACGCCCAGGTCCGCTGGGTCGACGCCGACGCCATCCCGGCGGAGTTCGTAGATACCACCGCCAGCGCCCTTCACCGGTACCTCGTCGGTGGCCCAGGGGTCTCCCTCGACGGCTGGTGAAAGTGTCGCCGATTCGACTCGACCGGTCGCCATAGCGGCCTCACGACTCTTCAGCGTGGGACCGGTTCTGCGGTGCCGGCGCGCAGGGCGGCGAGGTGCTTGCGGACTACCTGGCTGCTGCCTCGATAGCCGCGTTCGCAAATTTCCGAGAACAGCCTGGTCCCGCTGACCTGGCCCTGCGCTTCGGTGAAGCTGGCGTTCCAGGTATGCCTTGAAGGGTTCCAGCACACCGTTCGGGCGTCGATCGCGGGCGGAGGCCAGTAGTTCGTCGAGGTCGGTGTCGCGGAAGCGGTGCACGGTCTTGCGGTCCAGGCCCAGGCGACGGGCGATGGCGCTGATCGTCCAGCCCTTGTCCACCAGCCGGTGGATGTCCTCGTGGCGGTGGCCGGTGCGCTCGACGATCTGCATGGGGGGCAGTTCCGTGAGCGGCAATTCCAATGTCTGGGCTCGTGCATCGGCGGTCCGCCCTGAACGAACGGCAGCGCACGCTTCTTGAGCGGCTCGCGGCCCGTGAGGAACCTGGAGCCTGGGCGCCGGGCGACTGACACACGGCCTACGCCCTGCGTGACGGTGGACTTGTGTCGGTCAGGCGCGGTGGCGGCGGTGCTGGGCAGACGGAGGTCACCGAGGCCGACGGCTTCTGCTTTGGGCAGTGGGATAACTGAAGGCTGGTGCGACTGTGTGGTCGCAGCCACTCGTTGATGGCCGCGAACACTTCGGTTGCTTCATCGCGAATGGCGAGCTTGTCGTCACTCAGGCATCGCTCGGCCCCGGCGTCCAGCCGGTGCACTGGGCCCATGCATCGGCCCGACGGATGATGTCCCACACGAACGGATCTTTCGCCGCGACGTAGCCGGCGCGGTCGTCGTGGAAATCGGCCGCACAGCGGCGTTTGACGGCCGCGTACTCGGCCGCGGCGGACGGCGCGGTGCGCAGGTAGTCGCGGAACAGCAGAGCGAACTGCTGGGAGAAGCTGCCGAGTTGACGTACATGGATATGCGTACGGCGGTGGCCGGGCGGCTCCCGGAAGTAGCGTTTGGTGCGCTCGGCGTTGTCCGCCCGGTACACGAAGCCCATGCCTTCCAGGGGTGTCCGGTATGCGTCCAGCGGCTCGAGCGACCGCACTGAGATCTGTACGTCGACGATCGGCTTGGCGGCCAGGCCCGGCACGGCGGTCGACCCGATGTGATCGATACGGACGGCGACGTCGCCCAATGCGTCGCGCAGTTGGGCACCCATCGCGCGGAATCGCTCCTGCCAGGCCGGGTCGTGGTCCGCGATCTCAACGGGGTCTGCCATGCCCGCGATTGTGCCAAGGGCCGGGCGTAAGGGGCCCCGTAGGAGACGAGGGCTTAGTGTGGCGCGTCGAGGACGGGCGGGGGCTGACGGGCGTCGCCCACCGGCGATCCCGGTGCCGGCGCCGTCCTCGACCGGCGCCGCCAGAAGCTGCGGGACGCGATGCATGCGGTAGTGGTCACGGGCCAGGCACAGCGGCCGCGCTGTCGGCGATGCTCGCCTACGGTGTGAACCTGTGTTCTCGAGCCGGGTGATGCCGGCTCTGAAGCGGACAGTGATCGCGGCGTTGGAGTCGTCGCGGTCGAGGCTGTCTGCCCCCTTGGAGCGCGCAGGGTGGCACCTGTCGAATTCCTGTCATTCCTGAAGGGTTGTTGCCCCTGGCTGTTGCTCGTCACTAGCGTGCTGCTTGAGGTTTCAAAGGGAAATCCGATGGAGGGGTCAGTCATGTCCCTGACGGAATGCCCGGTTGCGCCGCCCTCGGGTGCCACTGATTTCGACTGCTCTCCGGGCCGCTCCCCACGCCTGTGAAGCATCGCCGTTCGGGCCTGCTGACCGGCGCGCTTCAGCCGACCCTGTCTGCGGGCCCACGTCCGCGGGTTCTCCCCGCACATCAGCGCCCTGCCGTTCGCGCCAACCGCACTCTCCGATTTCTCGCCCCCACCGGCCTCCAGGCATGCCTCCACCCGAAGCGGCCCGGAGCAGAAGGAGAGATCCATGCACTCCACGCACAGCGAGCCTCTCGATTACCTTGTCGTCGGCGCCGGTCCCGCAGGGCTCCAGCTCGGCCAGTTACTCCAGGCGGCAGGGCACGGATACCGGATCCTGGAGGGCGGCCACGCTCCCGGCACCTTCTTCCGTACCTTCCCCCGTCACCGCAAGCTGATCTCGATCAACAAAGTGCACAACGGCACCGACGATCCCGAGCTGAACCTCCGGATGGACTGGAACTCCCTGCTGTCCCCGGACGACCGGCTGCTGTTCACCCGCTACAGCAAGCGTTACTTCCCGCACGCTGACGATCTGGTGCGCTATCTCGCCGACTTCGCCGAGGCGTTCAAGCTGGACATCGCCTACGACACCCGGGTGCAGGGGATCCGGCGCGATGCCGATGGTTACACCCTCACCGACCAGCACGGACACGAGCACCACGCCCGCCGCCTGGTCATGGCCACCGGGCTGACCCGGCCCAACACCCCCGACATCCCCGGCATCGAGAGCGCCGAGGACTACTCCGCCGTATCGGTGGCCCCCGAGGACTTCACCGACCAGCGCGTCCTGATCATCGGCAAGGGCAACTCCGCCCTGGAGACGGCGGACAACCTCGTCGAGACCGCGGCGGTGATCCATGTCGCCGGGCCGCACTCCATCCGCATGGCATGGAACAGCCACTACGTCGGCCATCTGCGCGCGGTCAACAACAACTTCCTCGACACCTACCAACTCAAGTCGCAGAACGCCCTGTTGGACGGCCACGTGCTGTCGATCGACAAGGATCCCGACGGGAGCTATCGCGTCCGCTTCAGCTTCTCGCGGGCCGACGAGGTCGTGAAGGAGCTGCGCTACGACCGGGTGATCGTCTGCACCGGCTTCCGCTTCGACGCCTCTCTCTTCGACCCGGAGTGCCGCCCCGACCTCGTCATCGACGATCGCTTCGCCGCCCTGACTCCGGCGTACGAGTCGGTGAACATGCCCGGCCTGTACTTCGCCGGCACCCTGATGCAGCAGCGTGACTTCAAGAAGTCCACCGGCGGCTTCATCCATGGCTTCCGGTACGCCGTCCGCGCGTTGAGCCGCATCCTCGACGAGCGCCACCACGGCCGACCCTGGCCGCACCAGCCGCTGGATGCGGCCCCGTCGGCGCTGGCCGACGCCGTGGTGGCCAGGGTCAACCGCAGCTCGGCGCTGTGGCAGCAGTTCGGTGTGATCGGGGACCTGATCGTCACGCCGTCCGGCGAACCCGCCCGCCACCACGAGGAAGTCCCGGTCACGTACGCCCACGACAGTCAACTCACCGTGAACGGCGACTACTTCACCGTCACCCTTGAGTACGGCCCCGACCACGACAAGGTCGACCCCTTCGACATCACGGTACGCCGCACCGCCCAGAACTCGGTCGACGCCGCCATCGACGCCGCCTATCTGCACCCGGTGATCCGTCACTTCCGGGACGGGGAGCTGCTCGGCACGCATCACCTGGCCGAGAACCTGGAGAACGAGTGGAACCATCCGGACGTCCACCACGCGCCGCTCGCCGAGTTCTTCGCCCGCGAGCTGGACCGCCGGCCGAGCCCTTCGGGGAGGTGAGCGGCATGCAGTACACCGTGCATGACTTCGAGGCCGCCGCGATCGCCAAACTCGACCCCGTATACGCGGACTTCATCGCGGGCGGGGCACGCGACGAGATCACCGTACGGGCCAACGAGGCCGCGTTCGGGCGGCTGCAGCTGCTGCCCCGGGTGCTGCGGGGCAGTGCGGTCCGGGAGTTGGGCATCACCTTGCTCGGCAGCCGGGCCCGCCTGCCCGTCCTGCTCTCACCCACCGCCTTCCACAAACTGGTCGATCCGGAAGGGGAGTTGGCCACCGCGCGGGCCGCGGCCGCCGCCGGAGCGATCATGATCGCGTCGATGGCGTCCACGGTCGCGGTGGGTGAGATCGCCGACGCGGTCCGCGCGACGGACGCCGACGTGCCGCTGTGGTTCCAGCTCTACATCCAGCCCGACCTGGAGATCACCGAGGCGCTGGTACGCCGGGCCACCGACGCCGGGTGCACCGCCCTGGTGGTCACCGTCGACTCCCCGGTGCTGGGCGCGGGCGAACGCAACCGGCGCAACGGCTTCCACGACCTGCCGCCCGGACTGCGCTGCGAGAACCTGGTGGACCTGCGTGACGGCGAGCGCGGTCACGTACGCCAGATCGCCATGTCCCCCGAGCTGAGCTGGGAGCACATCACCTGGCTGCGCGGCATCACGGACCTGCCGGTCCTCCTCAAGGGCGTCCTGCATCCCGAGGACGCCCGGCTCGCGGTCCGGCACGGCGTCGACGGGCTGCTGCTGTCCAACCACGGCGGTCGCCAACTCGACACCGTTCCCGCCACGTTGGAGCTGCTGCCGGAGATCCTCGCTGCCGTCGCGGGCCGTATCCCCATCGTCCTGGACGGCGGGGTCCGGCGTGGGACCGACGTGGTCAAGGCGCTGGCACTCGGCGCCTGTGCGGTGGGTATCGGCCGGCCCGTGATGTGGGCGCTGGCCGAGGGCGGCGAGAAGGGCGTACGGCGGCTCCTGGAGCTGCTGCGCGACGAACTCGACGACACCCTGGCCCTGTGCGGGGCGTCCGGGCTCGCCGACCTGACGCCCGATTTGGTGCGGATGCCTGCGTGGGGTCCCGTGTCGGGTCCTGTCGTGACTCCGGGATCGGATCGCCGATTCGGCGGGGTGGTCGCGTGAGTGCCACCGGATGGCTCGTCACGGGCGCGGTCGTGGTCCTGGTGGCCGGTCTGCCGTACTGGTTGCCCAAGGCGGTGATCGCGTTGCGGGTGCGCATCTTCGCCTGGGTCGGCGGCGAGGAAGGTATCCGGGCACCCGGTCGGGAGGTGCCCGCCGAGGAGTTCAAGCAGGTGTACGGGCATCCGGCGGCCAACGGTCGCAGCCGGGGCGCCGCGCTGTCCGACCTGTTCTGGTACTGGCTCTCGCCCGGCCCCGAGATCCACCAGGAGCACCTGGAGCCCGGACCGCGCTACGACGACGTGGCCCGCACCACCCGGCAGATCCTGGCCGGGCTGTCCCGGGAGCAGTGGACGGAGCTGGTCGGCCGTTGTACCCGGCGGGTGCTCGACGAACTCGACGGCCACGTGAGCGTGCACCGGGTCAGACTGCGCGACCTGATGATGCCGGTCTGGGCCGAGGTCTACTACGAGGTGGTCTTCCGCGCACCCTGCCCACGTCACGTCCGGGACCTGATCACGGGTAACGCGGACGACGTGGTCAGCGCCCTGAAGTGCACCGGCCTGCGGCACATGGACCGGCGGGCCCGACTGACCGCCTACCTGCGGGACCGGCTCGCGCACGAGCCTCCGCCCGTTCCGCTGCCGTCCTCCCTCACCGAGCGGGAGCAGGCGTACTACCTGCAAGGCACGTTCTTCAACACCGCCGTCGTGCAGATGTCGGAGGCGATGGCCCACCTGCTGCTCGCCCTTGCCACGCACAGGCCGGTGCAGGACCGGCTGGCGGCCGGCGAGAAGGACCCGGACTTCCTGGACCGGGTGATCAACGAGACGCTGCAGCACTTCCCGCTCTTCGGCGTCGCACACCGGATCACCTCCGGCGAGATCCCCAGGGACGGGCGCGCCCCCATCCCGGCCGGCTCGGTCCTGCTGTTCAACTACCCCCAGTACCAGGGCTCCGGCGCAGCCCCCTTCGACCCTGACCGCTGGCTGAACCCGGACACCAAACCGTCCGCCTTCATCCCGTTCGGGGTCACCGCCAACCGACCCTGCCCGGCGCGCGGGTTCGCCGTCCTCACCATGCGGGTCGCGGCCGAAGAGATCCTGCGTCGCTTCCGGCTGGAGTCCTCGGCAGAGCACACCCGCTCGCTGCCCAGCCGAGGCCCCTGCCTGCTCCTCCCACGCACCGGAGCTTCCTGGAGCCCTGCGCGTCGGCAGATCCGACTCGCGGCGATGCGACTCGCCGACCGCTGGGCTGCGGTCCCGCGCAGCCTCACCCAACTCGCCCTCGGCAGCTACATGGTGTGGGATGCCCGGCGCCAGGGCCTGTGCCGGACCTACTTCGCCGCCCAGTCCGGCGGCCCCGCCCCCTCTGTCACCGCCGGCCGCTGAGAGGAACGAGACCATGACTCCCATGGAGCTCGCTCCCGCCTTCTTCCTGGCCGTCGTCGTGATTCTGCTGACGTGCCGTCTGGTCGTCCTGGTGGCCGGCCGCCTCGGCCAGCCACCCGTGGTCGGCGAGATGATCGCCGGCGTGCTGCTCGGCCCCTCGCTGTTCGGGCTGCTCGCCCCGGGGCTGTCCGCCGAGGTCTTCCCGCCCGAGCTGAAGCCGGTGCTGTACGTGGCCGGACAGATCGGCCTGGTGGCCCTGATGTTCGCCGCCGGATACGAGTTCCGGACGCACGCCGGACGCGGGCTGGCCGGTACCGCCGTCGCCGTCTCCTCGGCCGGGGTGGCGATCCCGCTCGCGCTGGGCGTGGGGCTGACCCTCGTGGCCCACGGCCACGTCGGCATCTTCGTCGACGGGGTCTCGGTCTGGGTGACGGCGGCCTTCGTCGGCGTCGCCCTGGCCATCACTGCCTTCCCGATGCTGGCCCGGATCATCACCGAACGAGGGCTGGCCGGCTCCCGGTTCGGCTCGCTCGCCCTGGCCTCCGGAGCCACCGACGACGCCGTTGCCTGGATCCTGCTGGCGGGGGTGCTGAGTGCGGCCAAGGGCGAGGCAGGGCCCGTCCTGACGGCCGTCGGCGGCTCCCTGCTGTTCGTGGCCGTCCTCTTCCTGCTGGGCCGCCGCCTGCTGGCATGGATCGTCAACCGGCCCGGTCTCGGCGACGACACCCGCCTCCTGTGCACCGTCGCTGTGCTCTTCTGCGCCGCCTGGTTCACCGACATCATCGACCTGTACGCCGTCTTCGGGGCGTTTTGCGTCGGGATGGCCATGCCCCGCGGCGAGGCGTCCGAACGGCTCGTACGGACCACCCAGTCCGTGACCCAGGTCGTGTTCGTCCCGATGTTCTTCACCTACTCCGGCCTCAACACCCGTTTCGACGTCTTCTCCGACCCGTCCGTGACGGCGTTCGGGGCGGCTGCGGTCGTCCTGGCGGTGGCCGGCAAGTTCGGCGGCTGCTGGGCCGCCGCCCGGCTGCGCGGCGAACCGGGCCCGGTGGCCGTCCGGGTCGGCGCCCTGATGAACGCCCGTGGGCTGATGCAGCTGATCGCCCTCAACATCGGACTGGCGGCCGGCATCGTCAGCGAGGAACTGTTCACCGCGCTGGTCCTCGTCGCCCTGATCACCACAGTCATGACAGTTCCGGTACTGAGCTGGCTGGACCGCCGCGACAGAAGGTCCGCGGTGGCCGAGGAGACCCGCGACGGCAAGGAGGCGGCAGCGACGCCGAGTTGAGCGGGCGCGGCAGGCGTTGATCTCCTGCGGCGAGAGCAGCGAGGACGTCGGCCGGTTCGGCGCGGGTGGTGTAGTCGGTGTCGACGAAGGCCCAGCGAATCACGCCGTCGCGGTCGATGACATACGTGGCGGGCAGCGGCAGCGTGCGCGGGTGACCGTCGTTGACGCGCTGGAGGTCGAAGCCGAGCTTGTCGTAGACGGAGGCAAGGTCGTCGGGGAGTTCGCGGCGAGGGAGAGGGACTCGTCGGGGATCTGCGGGGAGACGGCGACGAGGCGGGCGTCGCCCGATGGCGCCAGTCACTGCGTATGGTCCTCGGCTCGACGCGCTGACCGCCCTGCACCTGATGAGTGAGGCGAAAGCCGCATGGTTCCGGGTGTACGACCTGGTCCACGCCTACGCGGAGGAACGGATCTGCATCGACGTCCCGGCGAGGCCCTCACCCCTTCAAGCGCGCCGCGGCATGGGCCGAGATACCGCTGACGACGACCCGAAGTGGGCGGCGGGTCCTCGCCGCCTAGGCCGTGCATCGGAAGTGATTCGTGCGCATAGGGTGTCGGCATGTCGCTGAGCCACGTAGCCCTCTTGTCCGGCCGTTCGATCGAGCTCACCGAGCTGCGCATGTCTTCGACCTACGGAGGGATGTTGGAGGGCTACCCGTGCAAGCCCATCAACGACATGAAGGTCAGCGGCCTCCAGCGGCAGGCTGAACGTGCGTTTCCCTCCACGCCGGTCTATCTGGTTCCTCCCTCCCGCGAGTACCCGGACCAGACCGTCGGCGCCTTCGGCCCCGTCGAGGTTCTGCCTTCTGTGGCCTGCCTCGGTGCCTTCCGCTCGGCAGCGGTCGCTCCTGATCTCGACCCGGTGCTGCACCGTTCCGCGCTCACCGTGGTCTGGTTCCAGGCCGGCTTGGATGTCCCGTCGGACGAGGACGCCAACCTTGCGCTTCGCAGCATTCGCTGGGAGGAGCTGGCCCAGGACTACGAGCTCTAGCGACGGGTGCCGATCACAGCCGCTCGGTGATGGCCGGGATGAGGACGGTCGCCTCGTAGCGGACCGCCAGCTTGTCGTAGCGCGTGACAACCGCGCGATGCTCTTGAAGCGGTTGATCCCGCACTCGACCGCGTGAGACTCGCGGCAGTCGGCCGAATTGAAGCGTGGCGGTCGGCCGCCGCGGGAGCCGAGCTTCTGGCGGTTCCGTGCCTGGTCGGCCTTGTTGGGAAAGGACCGTTGCGTTCTTGCTCCGGCAGTCGACGCACGCGAACTTGACCCCATCTCGGTCGCCGTGCCGGCACACCCACCCTTGTTGACTGCGCCCAGGATCGTCGGCTCACGTCCGAACCGGACAGCTCACCTCTCTCCCGAACGCAGTCGCTGGGCCGCCGTGTCGCCGCGCCGACCGACCGGTACGACACCTGTCGCCGCACCGAGGCCGTAGGCCGGCATGTCGACGTACACCGATTCGTAGGAGCCTGCCGTGACGATGAACGTCTCGTGCCAGATACCCACATGACCCTTGCCCGCGCGTGCTCGTCGGTTGAACGCCGTCCATGCGGGCCGGTGTGCCGCGTCCTGCTGGTGGGCGTAGGCCAGGAGCCGTTCCTTGTCAGACCAGTACTGGACGACGTAGAAGTCGCGCAGGCCGCCGTAGAGCACCTTGTAAGCGAGAAGTCCGCTGCTCTTTTCCTGGGACAGCTCACGCAGCATGCGCGGCATCGACATGAATGCCGGAAGCCAGCTGGAGAGTGCGCGCAGGCGGTTGATCCGCAGCCCGATGTGGAAGACGACGACGTCGCCTTCGGCGGCGGCGGTGTTGCGACCCGAAACCACTTTCTCGGACATGATTCTCCCTCCGGTCGTTTTCAAGCGGTTCGCGTCACGAACGGGACAGTGATCGGGTCTCCACCCGAATCGCCCAGAAATGGATCACCATGCCGATGCCCCAGCCCACAATCGACCACAAGGGCCAGAAGAAGTGGTCCGGAGTGAGAATGGCCCACAGCACCACCTGAGCCGCATTGGCGAGGACGTACCAGAAGAAGTGGATGCGCAGGCCCCACCGCATGGCCTTTTCGCTCTTGTGCACTTTCCCTCCCGTAGGTCATCGGATCGCTGCACTTGCGCCGCCCGGAGGTCTACTGCGGGGGCGTCTGCTCCTGCACGGCTGTCTCGATGAGGGCCACCGTCGCACCCGGCCGAGAGACGAACACCATGTGGGAAGCACCCTCGACCACCTGGGTCTTCGCCCCCGAGCGCAGGGCCATGAACTCCTGCGTCGGCGGTGGGATGATCCTGTCGGCGCCGCTGATCAGGTTGTAGCTGGGGATCGTGTGCCACGCCTGCGGACCGGTGGCCGGCTCGCCCAGCGCCGCACCGGTGGCCGGACGCTGCGTGATCGAGTAGAGCGTGGCCTCCTCCAATGACACGTCGGCCGCGAAGTGGGGATGAAAGACCTTCGGGTCGATGTAGAGATCCACCTGCCCGTCGGGCAGCGGGACCGGCTTCAGGGATTCGCCCACGGTGCTGCCCGGGAACCGCTCGACCAGCGCTTGTGCGCTCTCACCCGTCTCCGGCACGAACGCCGCCAGATAGACCAGTGCCTTCACGTTTGCGTTTCCCTCGGCGGCGGCGGAGATGACCGCACCGCCGTACGAGTGCCCGACCAGCACGATCGGTCCCTCGATGCTGTCCAGCAGCGCCTTGACGTGCGTCGCGTCAAAGGCGAGCCCCCGCAACGGATTCGGGGCGGCGACGACTGGATAGCCGTCGGCGACAAGCCGCTTGGCGACGGCGTTGAAGCCGCTGCTGTCGGCAAAGGCGCCGTGTACGAGCACGATCGTCGGATTCCCGTTCACCATGAACCACCCTCTCCTTCGGACGACTTCTTCGAACCGCCATGGCAGACAACGCCCGCCGACTTGACCTCGACCTCCGGAAGTGTCCGGAACTGTCGGCCGACGAAACGGAAGCGCAATCGCGGCGACCGTGGAGGGCTGGCGGATGAACTCAGCGCAGAACGACACGGCTCCACACCCTCACGCTCGACGCCAAGCTAGGACCTCGCACTGGACGGAATCGGAATGAGACCGGGACATGGTTCCTGGCGGACTTCACTGATCATTCAGTCGACGTCAAGCGCGTGCGGCGAATCTGAGCCCCGGAGGACGGATGACTGGGGGGTGCGCGTGATGTCGGACGAGGAAGCCGATGTCGTGGTGATCGGGTCGGGCATGGGTGGTCTCGCGGCGGCGCGTGCGATCGCGCAGTTCGGCGGGAAGCGTGTTCTCGTCCTCGAACAGCACTACACGCTCGGCGGGATGACGCACGAGTTCTCCCGCGCCGGGCGCTACCGCTTCGGCACCGGGCTGCATTACATGAGCGCGAACGCCGGCCCGTTCCTCGGATTCATGACGGACGGACGGGCACAGCTGTCGCTCCTGCCGGACGAATACGATGCACTGCACTTCCCGGGATTCGATTTCGCCGTACCCGCCACTGAGGAAGTGTTCAGCGCGCGCCTGAAGGAACACTTCCCCGCCGAGGCCGACGCCATCGACGACTTCTTCCGGACCACGCGCCGGGCCATGGCCGGACTGACGGCGCGCAATGTCCTCGCATCGTTCTCCGCCGGTGTGCGAAAGGCGACCGCGCCGCTCGTCGAGCGGCTCTTCCCCTCGACCTTCCGATCGTTGCGGGACCAGCTCCTCCGCAGCTTCCACGAACCGCGTCTGCGAGCCGTTCTGGCCGCGCGGTGGGGGCTGTACGGCACCCCGCCGGCATCGAGCGCGTTCGGCTACCACGCGGCCGTTCCGCTGACCTTCTTCATGGACGGCACCGCACACCCCGTGGGCGGCCCGCAGGAGCTCAACCGGGTCGTCCTGCAGATCCTGCGGCGGTACGGCGTGGTGCTGCGCCCCCGGCAGCGGGTCCACGAGGTGGTGGTCGAGGGCGGCAGAGTGACCGGGGTCGACGTCGAGGACACCGCCTCCGGCCGCCGTTACCGGGTGAGGACGGACACTGTGGTCTCGGCGGCCGGAGTGCGCAACACGTACGCCCTGATCGGGCAGAGCCACGAACTGGCGGATCTGCCCGAGGAACGATCCGCGATCATGCTGTTCCTCGGCCTGGACCAGTCGCCGGCCGCGTTCGGATTGCTCGGCGAGAACCACTGGTTCATGCCTGATCTGGAGGAGCACGACAACAAGCCGCGCCCTCCGGGCGAAGGCACGCTGTACGTCTCGTTCGCGTCGCTCAACAACCCGGCCGCCCGTTTCCACACCGTGGAGCTGCTGGAACTCGTCGATCCCAAGGTGGTCGACGAGTGGCGCGGGACACCCGAGAGCGAGCGGCCGGACAGCTACCGGAAGTTCAAGGACGAGCTGACCGAACGGCTGCTGGCCCGACTGGAGGAACGCTGGCCCGGCTTCCGGGAGACGGTCGCCTTCGCCGAACTGGCGACGCCGCTGTCGTTCGAGACCTATCAACACAGCGTGCTGGGATCCTTCTACGGTCTCGCGGCGACTCCCCAGCGACTGCGCTCGGCCCGGGCGGGATGCCGTACTCCGGTCAAGGGCCTGTTCGTGGCCGGGCAGGACGCCTGGGGTTCCGGAGTGGTGGGAGCCCTGGCGGGCGGGCTGATGGCGGCGAACGCCGTACTGAAACCGCGGCAGCTCGGAACGATGTGGCAGGCCATCCGCTCCGGCGGAACGGCCCCGGATCCGGCCGCGCCCTGGGAGGGCTATCTGCGCGTGGCCGGCATCGAGGCCCTGACCCCGACGGTCCGCAGGATCCGCCTCGCGCCCCTGAACGGGGACACGATGCCGTTCTCGTTCGCCGCCGGGCAGTACCTGAAGGTCGAGCTGCCCGTCGCCATCGAGCCGATCGAACGGTCGTACTCGATCTGCAGCAGTCCCGGGGAGCGTGGCTTCGTCGAGATCGCCGTCAAGCACGAGCCGGACGGCCTGGGCTCGGGATTCCTCCACGAGGAACTGGAGGTCGGACTGGCGTTGCGGGTGAGCGGCCCGCACGGCGCGTTTACCTGGCAGCCAAACTCCCCGCAAGGCACGGCGGACACCCTTCTGCTCATCGCCGGAGGTGTGGGGATCACCCCGCTGATGAGCGTGCTGCTGGCGGCCGCCGACGCCGGTCACACGGGGCGGATCGTCCTGCTGGCGAGCTACCGGACCGCGAACGAAGTGCTCTTCGGACCCGAGCTCGCGGCCCTGCGGTCCCGGCTGCCGGGGCTGGAGGTGTCGGTCTTCACGACCGACCGGCAGGTGCGGATCGGCCCCGATGCGTTGCTGCCCCACGCCGGCCCGACGACCCGCGTGCACCTGTGCGGGCCGGCGCCCATGATGCAGGAGCTGATCGGACGCCTGACGGACCTGGGAGTGCCGCGCGAGGCCGTCCACACCGAGGCGTTCGTGTCGGGCCGGAGCAAGGCGACACGGCGGGAGAAGGCGCACGCCATCGCCGTCGCCGCCGCGGCCGCCGGTGTCACCGAGTTCATGATCGGCACGGACGGCGGCGCTCCGGCGTTCCCCTGCGGTCCCGGGCAGTCGGTCCTCGACGCCGCCAACGCCGTCGGCGTCGCGTTGCCCCAGTCATGCGGCGAAGGCGCATGCGGTACCTGCCGGGTGCGGGTGCTCTCCGGCGCCCACGAGAGCGACGACCGGGGGATGTTCTCCGCGGACGAGTTGGCGGCGGGCTGGCGGCTGGCCTGCCAGACGCTGCCCACCGAGGACCTGGTGATCGGCCAGTAGGACGGGACGGCAGCGGTCACCACGCGCGCGGTAGCGGCGACAGGACCGGCAGCACTCCACGACCGTCGGCCGGGGCGGCGGAGGGCTGCGAGGGCGACCCGGCACTGAGAATGGACAAGGGAATGACTTCCTCCGGCGCATCCCTGCGTCTGCAGGTTCTCGGTCCGCTGCGCGTCTGGCGAGACGGCGTGGAACTGGACATCGGGCCTCCGCAGCAGGCGTATCTGCTCGCCGTTCTTCTCGCCCGTGCGGGCGAGCCGGTCACCATCAGCGAGTTGATCGACCTGATCTGGGCCGAGGACGTCCCGGCCTCGGCGGTCAACATTCTCCAGAAGTACGTCGGCGCGCTACGACGACTGCTGGAGCCGGCGTTGCCCGCGCGTGAGCCCGGCTCGTTCCTGCAGCGCCGCGGCAGCGCGTACCTGTTCGTGGCCGCCGCCGGAACACTGGACGTCGTCAGGTTCCGTGAACTGGTCGCGGCGGCCGAAGGCAGCGTCGCGGGGCGGCGGCTCGACGCGGCGCTCGACGAGTACTTGGAGGCGACGGGACTATGGCAGGGCGCGGCCGGGGACGGGGTCGCCTACGGCTCGACCGGGATGCCGATCTTCGCCGGGCTGGACGACGAGTTCCGCCACGCCTGCATCGCGGCGGCCAAGTTGGCGACAGTCCTCGGCCGGCCCGAACGGGTACTCCCGTCCTTGCACATGGCTGCCCGCATGGCGCCCTTGCACGAGACGGTGCAGGCGAGTCTCATCGCCGCCCTGGCCGCCGCCGGCCAGCCGGCCGAGGCTCTGTCGGTGTTCCGCACCGTCCGCGCCCGGCTGGCCGAGGAACTCGGCATCGACCCCGGCCAGGCTCTGGTGGCCGCTCACCTGCGCGTCCTGGAACGGGCACCGGCGGAGGCAAAGCCGGTTGAACGGCCGACGGTACCCACCGCCGGGGCGCCGACCATCGACCGCCTGGTGGGCCGCGCCGAGGAACTGGCGGTGTTGCGGCAGGCCGTGGAGTCGGCTCTGGCCAGGGGAACGGGGCTGGTCGTTGTCGAGGGTGAACCGGGGGTGGGCAAGACCCGCCTGTTGGAGGAGGCAGGCGCCGAGGCGGAGCGGCGTGGAGCCCTGGTCGTCTGGGGCCGCTGTCTGGAGGGCGACGGCACGCCGTCGATGTGGCCGTGGACGCAGGTGATCAGCGGGCTCCTGGACGATCTGCCTGCCGCTGCGCGCGAGGACTGGCAGGTGGGCGAGCTCGGCCGTCTCGTCACACCGCAAGGCGGCGGGGCCACGCCATCGGCCCTGCCTGACAACGGCGTCCAGTTCCGCTTCTTCCAGCAGGCTGTCGCTGTCGTACGTCAGGTAGCGGCGCGGCGACCTGTGGTGCTCGTCGTCGACGACCTCCAGTGGGCCGACGCCGCCTCCCTTGATCTGCTCGGCCACCTGATGGCCCGACTGCCGGGCGGCACCGCCGTGATCGCGGCGCTCCGCGACCGCGCCCCGGCGCCGAGCCCGGAACTGGGGCGGCTACTGGCTGCGGCGAGTCGGCAGATCGGGCACCGCAGAATCCCGCTCGCCGCGCTCGCCTTCGCCGAGGTGGCCGAACTCATGCGAAGTGAGACAGGTCAGGACCCGGATCCCGCTGTCACCCGCCTCATCCACACCCGCACTGCCGGAAACCCCTTCTTCGTCCGCGAGTTGTCCCGGTTTCTCGCCGACGGCGGTGTCCTCACGGAGGCCGCCTCGGCCCGGATCGGAGTGCCGGCCACGGTCCGAGATGTCGTGCGCGACCGGATGGCCGGACTGGGGAGTGCCGCACGAAGCCTGTTGCAGATCGCCGCGCTGATCGGCCGGGCCGTCGACCTCGCGCTTCTCGCCCGAACCGCGGGTCTTGACCACCAGACGTGCCTGGACCGCCTCGAGTCGTGCGAGGGGCTGGGCCTGCTGGAACCCACGCCCGAGGACCCCTACTCCTTCGCCTTTCCGCACGACCTGGTCCGCGAATCGGTCGCCGAGACCGTATCGCCGCCGAGCGCCGCCCGGCTGCACCTGCTGGTCGCCGACGCCCTGGAGCACAGGGCCGCGGACACCGAGCTGGTCGCCGAGCGCCTCGCTCATCACCTGTGGTCCGCCGGGCCGCTCGCGGACCCGGCCCGCACCGCCACCGCCCTTGTCCGCGCTGGCCGCTGCGCCGCGGCCAAACTGGCGCTCGAGGCGGCAGCGCGCCAGCTTCACTCGGCCGCACGCGTGGCACGCACAGCAGGCCTGACGGAACTGGAGCTGACGGCCCTGTCGCTGTTCACCGCGGTCGACGGGATGCGGGCGGGATACGTCGGCTCGGCGGTCGACCAGCTGGAGCGGGCCGAACTCCTTTCCCGTGGACTGGGCCGGGAACGGGAGGCCGCCGACTTCCTGTTCTCCCGCTGGGCCGCGTACGCCCAGGGCATACAGCTGAAACGCGCCGGCCGGTTGGCCGAGCAGCTGCTGGAGCAGGGTGAGGCGTCCGACGACCCGGTCGTGCGTGCCTACGGCTGGTACGCCTGGGGCATTCACCAGTGGGGTGTCGGCAACATCGGAGAGGCGTTCCGGTATCTGAGCCGGTCGGACTGGACCGTTCTGGACGACCTGGCCCATCAGGAGGAAGACCCGCTGAGGCGCGATCTGCGACGGGTCGCGGCCGGGATGCTCGCCATGATGACCGCCTTGCACGGGGACATCGACACGGCACTCGCCCAGCTCGACACGATGGAGGCCGCCGCAGGAGACGACCCTTACCTGATCACGGTCTGGGCGGCCTACTCGGCGAGGGTCGCCGCGTTGATCGGCGACCCGGAACGGGCGCTGCGCGCGGCCGCACGCGGGATCGCCGTGGACCCCGCGTTCTCGTTCGGCTTCCTCGGCGGCTACCAACGACTCGCCCGCTGCTGGGCGCGCGCCGTGACCGGCGAGGAGGCCGCCGACGCCGCCGCGGAGGCACAGGAACTGATCAGCGCGTCGCTCTCCCACCCGCCCCGCTCGGGCCTGGCCACCTGGTACGGGCTCCTCGGCGAGATGTGGCTGGCAGTCGGAAAGCTGGACGAGGCCGACGCGGCGCTGGACCGCGCGAACTCGGCCGTCGCCACCTACGGCCAGCGCTACGCGGAGAGCCTGCTGCTTCTGATCCGGGCGCGGGTGCTGCGGGCACGCGGTGAACCGGTCGCCGTCGTCCGGGCCGTTGCCGAGCGGGCACACGCACTGTCCGTCGAGCGCGAGGCCCACCTGTTCGCCCGCCGCGCCGAGGAACTGATGGCAGAGCTCGCGGACGGCGCATCCCGCTGACACCGGGGAGCACGACGACGACAGCCGGCGGCAGACCGTCGCCTCGGAAACCTCGCTGCCCGGCGATCGCCAGCCCATGCGGGGAGAGCGGCCGATCGGGTACCTCGGTTCGTCACGGGGGCACCGCACAGCGGCCGTCCCAGGCGGATAGCCCCAGGTCGCGGACCGACAGTAGAGTGGCTGCGCCGCAGCCGACGGTGGTCGGCCTGTGAGTGGGGGTGGGGGTGGGGGTGGACATGACGTCCTCCGGCGGACAGCTGCGTCTCCAGATTCTCGGTCCGCTACGGATCTGGAGGGACGGCGTCGAGTTGGACGCCGGGCCTCGACAGCAGGCGTATCTGCTCGCGGTGCTGCTCGCCCGTGCCGGCGAGCCGGTCAGCACGAGTGAGTTGGTCGACCTGATCTGGGACCAGGACGTCCCGCCGTCGGCCGTGAACATTCTCCAGAAGTACGTCGGCGCCCTGCGGCGGCTGCTGGAACCCGCGCTGCCCGCCCGGGGAACCGGCTCCTACCTCCAGCGCCGAGGCAACGGTTACCTCTTCACGCCCGGCCCCGGCACGCTGGACGTCCTCACGTTCCGGGAGTCGGTCGAGGCGGCCAGGGCCGGCAGCTCGGCGCAACGGCCCGACGTGGCGCTCGACTGCTACGTCCGGGCGCTGGACCTCTGGCACGCCTCCGCCGGCGACGGACTGCTCCACGGACCGTCGTCGGTGCCGGTCTTCGCGGCGCTGGACGCCGAGTTGTACGTCGCGTGCGTGGCGGCGACCACGCTGGCGATATCGCTGGGGCAGCCCGAACGTGTGCTCCGGCCGCTGCGGCTGGCCGCCCGGATGGCGCCGCTGCACGAGACGGTGCAGGCGAGTCTCGTCTCCGCCCTGGCCGCCGCAGGCCGGCAGGCGGAAGCACTGGCGGTGTTCCAGGCCGTTCGGGCCCGGCTCGTCGAGGAGCTGGGCCTCGATCCCGGCCCGGAGCTGCAGGCTGCGCACCGGCGCGTACTGGATCCGGCACCGGCCGAGACGACGCCCTCGGCGAGGCCGTCAGTCCTTGGTGGCGGAACACCGCCGGACGGCCGGCTGGTGGGCCGGGTCGAGGAGCTGGCGGTGTTGCGGCAGGCCGTGGAGTCGGCTCTGGCCGGGGGAACGGGGCTGGTCGTTGTCGAGGGTGAACCGGGGGTGGGCAAGACCCGCCTGTTGGAGGAGGCAGGCGCCGAGGCGGAGCGGCGTGGAGCCCTGGTCGTCTGGGGCCGCTGTCTGGAGGGGGACGGCACGCCGTCGATGTGGCCGTGGGTGCAGGCGGTCGGCGCGCTCCTCAGCTGCCTGCCCGTCGCAGCACGGAAGGAGTGGCAGGCCGGCGAACTCGGCCGCCTCCTGGGACCGCACGGGAACGTTCCCGCCAATCCGGTACTGCCGGACAGCGGTGCCAGGTTCCGCCTGTTCGAGCAGACAGTCGCGCTCGTTGGACAGGCATCGGCATGGCGGCCGGTCGTGCTCGTCGTCGACGACCTCCAGTGGGCCGACGCCGCCTCACTCGAACTGTTCAGCCACCTGGCGGCTCACTTGCCGCACGGCACCAGCCTGGCCGGCGTCCTTCGCGACCGCGCGCCCGTACCCGGTTCGGAACTGGAGCGGATGCTCGCCGCGACAAGCCGACTGCCCCGTCACCGCCGCATCCGGCTCGGCCCACTGGGCCCGGCCGAAGTGGCCGAACTGGTCCGCCAGGAGACGGGTCAGGACCCCGGCCCCGGTGCGACCCGCAACATCCACGCCCGAACCGCCGGCAACCCCTTCTTCGTCCGGGAACTGTCCCGGCTCCTCGCCGACCGCAGCGTCCTCACCGAGGCCGCCACGACACCGACGGGAGTACCCGCCACCGTCCGGGACGTCGTGCGCGACCGGATGGCGAAGCTGGACGAAGAGGTCGTACGACTGCTGCAGACCGCCGCGCTGATCGGCCGGGACATCGACCTCGCCCTGCTCGCGCGCTCCGCCGACCTGTCCGTGCAGACCTGCCTGGACCGCATCGAACCCTTGCAGGAACTCGGCCTCCTGGAGCCCTCGTTCCGTGACCCGTATGCGTTCCGCTTCGCCCACGACCTGGTTCGTGAGTCCGTCGTGGGGGCCACACCACCACCGCGGGCGACCCGACTGCACGTGCGCGTCGCGGACGCCCTGGAGCAGCACACGACGACGGACGACGAGCGCCTGGCCCATCATCTGTGGGCCGCGGGCCCGCTCGCGGACCCGGCACGCACCGCCGCCGCACTGATCCGCGCGGGTCGCTGCGCAGCGGGGAAGTCGGCGTTCGAGGCCGCCGCGCAACAGCTGGGATCGGCCGCGCAGGTCGCCCGAAGAGCGGGTCTGGCAGAGCTGGAGCTGTCCGCGCTGTCGCTGTTCACCGCGGTGGACGGGATGCGGGCGGGATACGTCGGTGCGGCTCTCGAACTGCTGGAGCGCGCCGAACACCTGGCTCGTGCCCTCGGCAGGGAACGGGAGACCGCCGACTTCCTCTTCTCCCGCTGGGCCGCCCACTCCCAGGGCATCCAACTCGACCGGGCCGCAGGACTGGCACAGCGACTTCTGGAACAAGGCGAGACATCCGCCGACCCGGTCGTCCGCACCTACGGCTGGCACGCGTGGGGCATCCACCAATGGGACATCGGCAACATCGGCGAGGCGTTCCGGTATCTGAGCCGAAGCCGCTCCACCATGCTCGACGACCTCGCCAACGACGGGGAGGACACGCTCCGGCGCGACCTGCGGCTGCTCGGGCCCGCCATGCTCGCGCTGATGACAGCACTGCATGGCGACACCGACACCGCACGGATGCTGTTCGACACGATCGAGGCCACCGCTGACGGCGACGCCTATGTGCTCACCGTCTGGGCCGCCTTCGCCTGTACTGCCGCGGCCCTGGCCGGCGACCCGGTGCAGGCGCTGCGCACGGCCGAGCGGGGGCGTGCCCTGGACCCGGAGTTCTCCTTCGTCTTCTTGGGCAGTTATCAGCGGCTGGCGCGGTGCTGGGCGCATGCCGTGACCGGTGAGGACCCGGCCCGAGCGGCAGCGGAAGCACAACGCCTGATCACCATGGCACTGGCCGACCCACCACGTTCCGGCCTGGCGACCTGGTACGGCCTCCTCGCTGAGATGTGGCTCGCCGCGGGCAGACTCGACGAAGCCACAGCGGCCCTCGACCAGGCCGACTCAGCCCTCGACACACACGGCCAGCGCTACGCCGAGGGCTTCCTGCTCCTGCTGCGTGCGCGCCTGATGGGAGCCCGCGGCGAGCCGGTCGCCGCCGTCCGGGCCGCCGCCGAGCGAGCCCGGGCGCTCTCCGCCGAGCGCGAGGCCCACCTGTTCGCCCGCCGCGCCGAGGAGTTCCTGGCCGGGCTGGCCGACACCTGAGGACACCGCATCACCACCGTGGACGGTAGGCCATGGTGACAGCTCCGGCGGGCTTGACAACCACGGAACCCACGGCGCACCGGACCCCGGCGGACGCCCGGAATACCGTTCAGTGCCCGTCAAGTGACCGGCCCTACGCTGACCGGCGATCACACCGAGAACGCCGGAGACCGAAGGGCATACACCGATGACGACAACTCGCCGGGGACTGTTGGCCGGATCGGCCGCGATCGTAGCGGGCGCCGCACTCGACACACCCGCCGCACAGGCACACACCGGGGGCGGCAGTGGAGGAGACAACGCGCGGAAGCCGACCGTGGTACTCGTGCACGGGGCCTTCGCCGACGCCTCCGGCTGGAACGGGGTCGCCTCCCGGCTCATCCGCGACGGCTATCCGGTCATCGCGCCGCCCAACCCACTGCGCAGCGTGGCGTCCGACTCCGCCTACCTGGCCGGCATCCTCGCGACCCTCAGCGGCCCGCTCGTCCTCGTCGCGCACTCCTACGGCGGGATCGTCGTCACGAACGCCGCGACCGGCAACCCGAACGTGAAGGCGCTGGTCTACGTCAACGCCTTCGTGCCCGATCAGGGTGAGACGCTGCTGGGTCTGCAGACGAAGTACCCGGGAAGCAGGCTCAGCGAGGCGGCGCTGGATTTTCGTCCCTACGGCGAGGGCCTCGTCGACGGCTACATCAAGAAGGAGTTCTTCCACGACGTGTTCGCCGGGGACCTGCCGAGGGCGACCACCGGGCTGATGTGGGCCGGCCAGCGTCCGGCCGACACGCGCACCCTCGGGGAGCCGTCCGGGCCCCCGGCCTGGAAGACCATCCCGTCCTGGTACCTCGTGGGCCGCGACGACCAAGTGCTGCCCCCGGCGGCCCAGCGGTTCATGGCGCGCCGGGCCGGCGCCCACACCTTCGAGGCCGACGCCTCGCATGTCGCGATGATCGCGCAGCCCGCCGCGACGGCCGCCCTCATCAAGCGCGCCGCACGCTGACACCACCAGGCCGAGGAGGCCGGGGAGCAGGGATGTCCGACAGGTTGGGGCGGCCCCTCACCTGATCCCCGTCCCGCACCCACCCGTACGCGGTACACCTGCCCCTCCTGCCGAGGACGAGACGATGCATCAGCGCGCCTACGCCGGCCAGTGCACAGCCGAGGAGAAACGGCACACCTCAGCGAAGTCACCCATCAGACGTCCGAAGCTGACGTTGTTCGCACTGGCGTTGGGCACCTTCGCGATCGGCGCCGGCGAGTTCGGCAGCAACGGCATCATCCAGCTGTTCGCTGCCGATCTGCAGGTGTCCGTCCCGGTCGCCACATACGCCATCACCGCATACGCGTTCGGGGTGATGATCGGCTCCCCGGCGATCACCTTGCTCGCCGCACGGGTCAACCGGCGCACTCTGCTGCTCGGGCTGATCGGGCTGTTCCTGGTCGGCAACGGGCTCTCCGCCGTGGCGACGAACATCGCGCTGTTCGTCGCCTTCCGGTTCGTCGCGGGCAGCGTGCAAGGTGCGTTCTTCGGAGCCGGAGCCGTGGTCGCCGCGTACGTGTACGGGCCGGGCAAGGGTGGAAAAGCGTTCGCCACCGTGATGGGAGGACTCACCGTCGCCACCATCGCCGGGTCCCCGCTCGGCACGTTCATCGGCCAACATGCCGGCTGGCGCATCATGTACGCGACCGTGGTCGCCGTCGGCCTGCTCGCCGGAGCCGCCCTGGTGGCCTGGCTGCCGCGCACCGACGACCTGCGCGGCAGCTCCCTCGCGGGCGAACTGGGCGCCCTCCGTCGGCGGGGCGTCTGGCTGATGGTCACCGTCGCGGCGCTCGGCATCTCCAGCATCTTCGCCGTCTACACGTTCATCGGTCCGTTCATC
Organism: Streptomyces sp. NPDC001663; assembly: GCF_042893105.1. Taxonomy (NCBI): domain Bacteria; kingdom Bacillati; phylum Actinomycetota; class Actinomycetes; order Kitasatosporales; family Streptomycetaceae; genus Streptomyces; species Streptomyces sp. NPDC001663. Next base: position 33,770 of record NZ_JBIAUR010000029.1, read on the forward strand.
ACCGACGCGGCGCTGCGCGACGCCTCGCTGATCCCGGTCGCGCTCGCCGTCTTCGGCCTCGGCATGGCGGTCGGCAACCATGTCGGTGGACGTGTCGCCGACCGGTACGAGAACCGCGGTCTGGTCTGGGGATACGGCGGCGCGCTGGCATTCCTGGTGCTGATCGGCGTGGCAGGCGAAAACTTGGCGATTCTGCTGCCCTGCCTGTTCGGCACCGGCGCGACCATGATGTTCGCCATCCCCACCATCCAGGCCGACTGACCAGCTTCGCACCGGACGCCCCGACCTTGATGGGAACGCTCAACCTGGCCGCGCTCAACCTGGCCAACTGCCTTGGTGCGATCGGCGGCGCGATCGCCCTGGACGCCGGCTGGGGAACCCTGTCCACCGTCTGGGCAGGCTTCCTCCTCACCGCCGTCGGTCTGTTTCTGTACGTCATGACCGTGGCCCGGGTGAAGCCGGCGCCCGTGCCGGTTCGCGCCTAGAACTCCGCGCGGCCAGAGCTCCGCAGAGCCCACGGGCCACGGCCGTCAGCCTGCTCTGTTCCTGCTGTTCCTGAGGGCCTGCGGTCATGTGTTGCCGCCACGTTCTGACAGGAATCGTTCGGCACGTCGCGCGAACAAGTGCGCCTCGCATGCGGTGGATCGCGTGCAGGCCTGTTCGGCGGCGGCCCGGACGGCGGTGAGGGGTGCACCGCGGGCTTCCAGCAGGCGCGCCTTCAGCAGCAGGAGCAGTCCTTCGGCGTAACGCTGGCTGTAGTGCCGCATCGGAAGGCGACCAGGTCCAGTGTGGTGGTGCCCGCGGTGAACAGGTAGGAGTTGCCGCGACGGTGAAGGAACGAGTCGGCTTCGCAGGCGGGCAGCAGAGGCTCGAGCAGGCGTCGCAATGCGCCGATGTACTTCTGGAGGATGTTCAAGGCGCTGGAGGGGACGCCGTCGCCCCACATCAGGTCGATCAGCTCGCCCGTGCTGGTCGGCTTGCCGACGTGGGCCAGCAACAGAGCCAGTAGGTATGCCTGTTGTGGTGGCCCGGCGTCCAGTTCGACACCGTGGGGCCAGAGCCGTAGCGGGCCCAGGATCTTCAGATGCGGCGAGCCTCTCCCGGCGGACCGGTCAGCAGGGACTGGCACCGCTACACTCCTCGATCCCGGGGCGGACAGGACGCGATCATCGCCGGCGCCGACTTCGAATGAGTGTATGTGGACCGGCCGAAATGTACCGCTGGCCGCGGCAATGCTCGGGGTACCGGCACCGTCGTCGCAGCCAACTACGCATGCGCACAGGGGACTTTACGGACAACGGAGCGTCATCCACAGACGGTTCACTGTGCGTCAAGTGCAGGGCGCCAGTCTTTGGGTGTGCGGCGCCTTCAATGCCTGCTGCCGCGCTGCTTGTCTCGCTGACGCGATGACCTCTGCAAGAGGCAGGAGCCACCCTATGAACCCAGTGCAACCGTTCCGGAGAATCGTGACCGGCCATGACGCGTCCGGCCGCGCGGTGATCACACAGGACGCACCGCCGACGCGCAAGGTGGAGATCGGCGGGCCCGGTGGCCCGACCTTCTACGAGGTGTGGAACACACGTCAGACGCCGGCCGTCATCGACCGGCAGTCGGGCGAACCGGCGGAGGACGGTCTGGTCCTCGGACCTCCCGAGGGCGGCACACGCATCCGGGTGATCGACTTCCCTCCGGAGGACGACCGAATCCGCAACCTGACCGGAGCCGAGGCAACCGAGAAGTTCGGGGAGATGGGCGGTGCCGACGCCGCAAGGTCCGCTGCCGGTGCCCCGCATCCCTTGATGCACCGCACGCAGACCATCGACTACGGGATCGTCATCGAGGGCGAGCTCACGCTGGTCCTCGACGAGGGCGAGACCACCGCCCGCGCCGGAGACATCGTGATTCAACGCGGCACCAACCACGCGTGGGCGAACCGGTCGGCCGGGAACTGCCGGGTCGCCTTCGTGCTCATCGACGGCCAGTACACCGACGGACTTTGAGGAGGGGCACCCTATGCGTGTCCGACCCATCCCACCCGATGAGCTCAGCCCGCAGCTCCGTGAAGTGCATGACGGCATCGCCGGCCTCGTCACCCAGGAACAGGGCCGCGTCCTCATCCTCGACGACGACGGCGCGCTCGTCGGGCCCTTCGCGGCGATGCTGCACTTCCCCACGTTCGGGGTTCCGGCTCTGTTTCTGCAGAGGGCGGTCGCGGCCGAGGCCCACCTCGATCCCATCGTGCGCGAGGTGGCGATCCTCACCGTCGGCGGCGCCTACGGCGCCCGGTACCTGTTGTACGCACACGAGCAGACGGCAGATGAGGTCGGCCTTCCGGCGGCACAGATCGCGACCCTGGCGGCGGGCGGGAGCCCTCCCGGGCTGACCGACGAACAGGCCATCGCCCACGACGTCGCGAGGGCGTTGACCTCCGGGCGCGTACTGCCGGACTCCACATACGACCGGGCCACGCAGCTGCTGGGCCATGACGGCGTCGGCGAACTCGTCTTCCTCATCGGTAGCTACTGCCTCATAGCGATGGTCCTGAACTGCTTCGACGTGCCGGTTCCCGGCCAGGATCCGCCAGAGTGAGGGGGTGACGGGGCAGACCAGGGTCATCGGTGGCGGGGCGACTGCACGGTGGGCGGCGCCGGGGTTGGCGAGGGCTCGGCTGATGCCGTCGAGACCGAAGTCACCCGCCCACGACCAGCACGAACATCAACTGCCCGCACACCAGGCCCATGACCTGCAACTTCACGATGCACACCGCTCATTCAGGTCTTGCCGTACTCATCGTGGCGGCGCAGCCAGTGGGTCTCCTCGCCCTCCTCGTGGCGGCCGAGTGGTGCCCGGTCGAGGAGCCCGTAGTAGGCCATGGCGGGCTCGAGGCCGCGCGCCGTGGTGACGTACGTCCGGTACACGGTGCCGTCCGAGAGCGCGTAGGCGCTCAGCCCCGGGCCCTCGGTGACGTAACTGCGTACGTCCGTGCCGGACAGCCCGGCCATCTGAGTCACGGTCGGCGGGATGTCGCCGTCCAGGAACGGACGGAGCTCCTCCTCCGTGTACTGGAAGCCGAGGTCGCGGTGGAAGTCGCTGCCGCCCGCGGAGACCCAGTCGAAGCTCCAGCCCATCCGGTCCCGGTAGGCGAGCAGCTTGTCGACCGGCGCCCGCGAGGAGCAGATGAGCGTCACGTCGCGGGCCCTGAGGTGGACCACCTGGGGGTCGAGGGTGTCCGCTATCGAGGAGCAGACCGTGCATCCTGCCTCGTAGGGCGGGCCGAACATGAAGTGGTACACGAGCAGCTGCGAGCGCCCGTCGAAGAGGTCTGCGAGCGACTTGGCCCCGTCCTCGGTGTCGAAGCGGTAGTCCTTCTCGACCGGCACCCAGGGAAGCGCCCGCCGCTTCCGTGCGAGCTCGTCACCACGCCGGGTGAGTTCCTTCTCCTGCGCGAGCAGCTCGGCTCGAGCTGCCTCGAATTCCTCCTGTGTGCCGACCTTGTGCTCGGGCATTGCCTCTCCCTCCAGTGTGGGAGCAGACCACCGGACCGCGCGTGGCCGCCTGCAGCGGCTGCCGGTCGTGACTGCACCGGCGTACCCGTCCGTCCTCATGTCCACCGTACGCGTGCAGCGGCGGGCCTTCGACCCAACTGACGGCCTTCGCCCTTACCACCCATTGCACCAGGACGAGGCCCCCTCCGAGGAGGCCCGGCGCGGTCACGGTGCCGGGTCTTCGTGCTGGTGCGGCCGGTGCAGGGCCGGGTGATCGGCACCGCCGTGGGCACCGCGTGACGGGCCTCGCTGCGGCCGCCATGACCCGCGAGACGACCCGGACACTCGAGGAGGTGGAAAGCTCGGGTGCCTGTAGTAGGCCGCGTAGGGCGTACGAGGGGCGTCTGATGTGGTTCAGCCCTGCGCTGACCGTCCACTGGTGAGTACACACGTTGGTGAGCACAGACGTTGGATGGAGGCTCCGAGCGCCCTGCTGTCACCGATGTACTGATTGCCTGGCGAAACGCCGACTCCCTGCCAACTGATCACGATCTGAAGGGAGTTGGTGTTCGTTCAGGGCGGGTGAGGACGCGATGGCTCACCCGCCCGGGTGCGCGCGGGGTACCGGGTCAGCGCGGCTGCTGCGCGGCGTGGTAGTGGTCGGCGAGCCGGGCCAGGGCGACGGCGCCGAGCAGGAGTCCGAAGTCGCGCAGGGCGATGTCGTAGTGGCCAGGAATGGTCAGCAGGTTGACGATGATGCCGGCCAGCCAGCCGGCCACCAGCCAGCCCCCGAACCGCGGGACCACGGCGACGGTGATGCCTGCGACGATCTCGATGACGCCGACGGCGTACATGGCGGCCTGGGCGCTGCCCGGAACCAGGTTGTTGATCCACGGGGCGAGGTACGTCGGCCAGTCCACGAGCAGATTGGCGAACTTGTCCAGGCCGAACAGGATCGGGGCCACGGTGAACCCCGTCCGAAGGATCCAGAACGCCTGGTAGGCGGGGTCGGCGGCCAGATTGCGCCGGGGCGTGACCGGCGCGGTGGTGGTGGACGACATGGCGGCCTCCTTCTATCGACAACCTTTGTTAACGATAGAAGCGCGCCCTGTCTCTTTAGTCAATGGCTGTTGGTTTTACACTGGTGTTCGTGGACCACTCGAAGGAAGCACCCGGCGACGTCTCCGCGGTCGCAGTCCTGGACGAGCCGACGCGCCGGCGGCTCTACGAGCACGTAGTGCGCCAGGCCGCCCCGGTGGGCCGCGACGAGGCGGCCCAGGCCCTCGGGCTGGCGCGGCAGACGGCGGCCTTTCACCTGGACCGGCTGGCCGATCAAGGGCTGCTCGACGTGGTGTACGAGCGCCGCAGTGGACGTAGCGGACCGGGCGCGGGCCGGCCCGCGAAGCTCTACCGTCGCTCGGACAGGCAGGTCAGCGTCAGCCTGCCCGAGCGGCGCTACGAGCTGGCCGGGAGGCTGCTGGCGCAGGCGGTCGAGGAGTCCGACGCCACAGGCGAGCGGGTTCGTGCGGTGCTCCATCGCAAGGCGACGGAACTGGGCGAGCAACTGGGCGCGCAGGTAGCCGACCTGACGGACCTGCTGGAGGGCCACGGTTTCGAGCCACGTGGCGAAGGTGACGCGATCCTTCTGGGTAACTGTCCCTTCCACGTGCTGGCGCGTGAGCACACGGAGACGGTGTGCGGCATGAATCTGCACCTGCTGCGCGGGGTGCTCAAGGCGCTGGGCGAGAGTCGACTCGAGGCATGCCTGGTGCCGACGCCGGGCCAGTGCTGCGTCCGTCTCCAGCCGACCGCCTGATCTCCGGCGTCTGGTGGGAGACCGCGCACCGGCGCTTCACCGATCGGTCGGCAACTCCGGCGTGGGCCGGGTGGCACCGCTCACGCCTGGTCGAAGTCACTGCAGTTCAGATGGGGTGCGGTGGCATTCGCACATCAAATGTCACGGCAACCGTCATTTAACGGCCGGGATTGGCAGGAGAGGGAAACCGGGTCCTCCTCGGCGGGCCGGTTGTAGCGGAAGGCGCTGTCTGGAGACTGGTGCGGTCCCGCTTCGCCTTCTCGTCCGTCGAGGTCGTCCTGCGCACCCGGTCGACGACCATCGTGGCGCGGCGGCTGCGGCAGGGTGGACTGCCGGGGGCCCTTCCCGGCGCTTCGGGCAGGTCCGCGCTCCCTTGCCGACGGCTTGTTGATCGTGCAGGGCGGATATATCGGTCACCGCTCGGGTAATACAGTGATCCATCGGTCCACTCGAGGGACTCGGAGGGACACGGCGTGCGGGGAGTGGTCCGCCTGTTGGTCGGCGGTGAGATCGTCGTGGCCAGGTACGGAGATCTGATCGACGACGTACTGCAGGAGCCGCTGTACTGCCCCCGCTGCGGTCGTACGACGGGATTGACCCTGGTGGCTCGCGGGCGAGAGGCGTACCTGGAGTGTGCCGAGGGCCACGAATGGACCGATCCTGAGGTGGCGGCATGCGGGGTGCGGCAGTTGCTGCACCTGGGTGCCTCGGGCGCGGAGGGCCGGTTTCCCGGCGCGGCGGTCAGGGTCGACATGCTGCCACGGATCACTGAGGACCAAACCTTGCACCCACCCTCGCCCAGCGCCCCCGAGCGTCAACTGCGTTGGGAGGGCCTTGTCTTGACCACGATCGGAATTCCCCCGCTGACCGACTGCCTGCACTGGGCGCGGCGGTTGTGCGTCTGGGCGGTGCCCACCGACGGAGACGTCTACGAATGGCTTTACCCGCCTGCCGGCGGCAACGCTCTCGACGCGCACATGACCGTCGTACTCGTCGCGCTTGCTCTCTACACGGCCTCCGCGGAAGGAGAGTTGCCCCGGTGCGAGCAAGTGTCGTTGGACCGGGCGGTGCACCTGCTGACGGGTGAGGAACTGCGCCGGGTGCGCCCGACCGGCGCCGCCGGTCTGGGCGGGCGACTGCGCGTGACCGATGTCCACCGGCTCGCGACGGCGTCGTCGGAGACTTTCGAGCGCTGGCGCCGGGCCGCCCACCGCGTGCTCCAAGTGAACCTCGACGACCAGGATTCCGTGCGATTGGCGGACCGCAACGGGCACTTGCCCACGACGGTCGACGACCTCACCTGGTACAGCGAGCAGTCCTGATCCCCGGCAAGGCGTGGCGTGCCCACGCGGCAGAGTGCCCGCGGCGGCCGCGGCCACCAGTTCACAGATCGCCCCTTCTCCTTGCGCGCTGTCCTCAGTTCCAGTTGCTCGCAGTGGTCAGCGGCTGGCCCGCTCCGGAGAGCCTGGCGCCGGCGTCCAGCTGGTCCGCCCAGGCCGTGCGCGTGCGAATGGAGCAGTAGTGGACCTGGGATCGCAGGCAGTGGGGAAGAACGCCGGCGCACGCGATCGGCTGGTGAGTGACGTCGTCATCCTGCATGCGGGCGCGGCAAGGTCTGTTCCCGTTGGGTGGGGGCCGGGAGCGCGGCTGGGCATTGGGGGACCGGTTCGGGTTCGCGGTTTTAGATGTGCAACCCGATTCGGTCCGCGGGCAGTTGGCAGGCCGTGTGGTCCTGAAGGAAGTGGCCTTCGGAATTTCCGTCGGCCGAGGTGGGCTGCTGGTCCGCGGCGCATGCTTGCGGGCGGGGTGTGGCGCCGCGCGCTCTGGAGGCTCTCACTGGCTGGGGCTTTCACGTCTTGGGGGCCGATGCGCTGAGCGTCTGGAAGTCCTGCACTAGGTGGGCAACCCGGCCTCGTGCCGCGTGGTCCGCAAGAGCGGGCCACGGCGAAGATCGTCTGACCTGTCGTCAGGGACCGTCCTCGGGTTCTGCTGTGCTTGCCGCGGCACAAGTCGGGAGTGCCGATCGACTTCGTAGAGCTCAAGCCGCAGCACCTAGATGATCAATTCCAAGGGATGCCTGCGGAGGGTGTTGGGTGGGCGGCGGCAGGAGCCACCGTGAGACGGTCAGGCGGAGGGCTGCCGGCCCTGGTTGTGGAGGTGGCAGCGGGCGGTCAGACGTCAGGGTCGACTTCGGGGTGCGTGAACCGCACGGGCTTGCCCAGCGACCGGGCGTAGGCGACTTCGGCTCGGGTGCTGTCTCCGATGTAGTCGCCGACTACGAGCACCTCATCAGCGAGCCGGATCTTCGCCCGGTGCAGATCGTCGAGTCGTACCTTGAGCGCCTCGGCCTCGACAGGATCGGACCAAAGGTCGTGCGGCGACTTCATGTCACAGCCCGGTTTGACGACAATCTTTCCGGCTTTGGTCTCCCGCAGATCGGCCTCGTTCATCTCGGTCATGAAGCGGGTGGAGCCGCAGATCACGACGATACGCGGGAGGTTCAACAGCTTCTTCGCGTCGGCGAGCTTCTCCTCGGGGGTGAGCAGTTGCGGGTATGACACTGGTTCCTCCTGGTGGTGTGGTCCAAGGGGTGCCTGCGGAGACGAGAACGAGGGTGTCCAAGATCGTTTTGTGACGAACGACGTGGACACCCTCGCGACAGCACTCTATGCGACGGGTGACGACATGCTGAAGGAGCATCCCGACCTGGCGCCGTGGCGCCCGCCGGTCGGCATTACGCCCCGCCTGAGCGATGCCGAACTGGTCACCCTCGCCGCGATGCAGGCCATGCTCGGCTACACCTCCGAGGCCAAATGGCTCCGCCATGCCCGTGCCCACCTGCGCCACCTCTTCCCCTGGCTGCCCCAGCAGCCCGGCTGGAACAGGCGGCTGCGCAGGGCCGCCGGTCTGATGCGAAGCGTCCATCGGATCCTGGCCACCACCACCTCGGTGTGGAGCGACGACGTTTGGGCCGTGGACTCCACCCCGGTGGAATGCGGCCGCTCCCGCGAGACCGTCAAACGCTCCGACCTGGCAGGTGGGGCAGCATACGGCTACTGCGCGAGCCACGGCCGCTTCTTCTGGGGCCTGCGCCTGCACCTGGTCTGCACCCTTCAGGGCCTCCGCATCGCCTTGGCCCGGACCGGGGCCAAGGCCGACGAACGCGAGACTCTCCTTGACCTCCTGGCAGCCGAATGCGAGCTTCTGCGAGAGCGCCCCCGACAGACTTTCATCGGCGACAAGAACTACTTCGGCCGTGGTTTCGAACGCGAACTGTCAGAGCATGGAGTCCAGTTGCTGCGGCCTGCCCGTAAGGGTGAACGGGAACGGTCTGGCGCAGCCCTGTTCAAGCCGCTGCGACAGGTCATCGGCAACGCATCCTCGCGCTGACCGCCGCAATCTGGCACAACGACGCCACCGGACAAACCGTCCTACGCTCACTGATCGCCTACGATCACTGACCCCTTGGACTAGATCATCTCGAGGAACGGGTCGCGCAGTTGGACGACATCACCGTCGACCCCGGCCGGCGACGGAAACTCAACAACCATCAGGAGTGGTTGAGTTGACCGGCGCCCGGCGGGGGAGGGCTGCTGAGGTGCGTCAGAAGCGCATCGCGTACCCGATGCGTCGGCGCAGGGACTTGGTGCGCTGTGCTTCGTGGAACCGGTCGTCCTCTTCCAGGACCTCGATGGCCTGGCGGACGCGGACGCCGGCCTGGTCGATGGCTTCGTCGAGCGGCATCACCAGCGGCAGATCGAAGATGTCGATGATCTTTGCCACGCGTTCGCGGACGCTGCCGCCCACCACGTGGTAGGGGATCTGCAGTTCTTCGAGTGTTTCGATCAGAAGGTCGTCGGATAGTTTCCGGAACTTCTCGGACACCGGCCGGTGTCCGTCGGCCTTCATGGCGAACTCCACGGGCAGATGGACGTAGGCGTCGTAGATCCGCTTGGCGCGGGCCTTGGTGACGGCCCCGTAGGCGTCCATGTACTGGCGGTAGAACCGTTTCACCGGCAGCCCGGCGATGTTCTTCACGGCCTTGGTGAGGAGTCCGGCTCCTGGGTTGATGCCGACGCGCATTCGGGCCTCCCCGTAGATCCACTCGTGGATCACGGATCCGTCCGAGATGAACGGTCCCGTGCCCGCCTCGTGGTGGATGCGTTCCTCGAGTCGTCGCAGCCCGAGCATCGTGAGTTCCGACGCGCTCAGTTCCTGGACCTGTTTGCCCGGGACGAGGTCCATCAGGATCTCGCGGGAGGTCATGGCGTGGGTGCGCGGAATGCCGGTGGCTATCGACAGGGCCTCGGTCGTGGTGCTCTTGCCGCTGGAGTACGTGCCGGAGATGGCCAGGTGGAGGCCGCGTTCCGGGACGGGGGCGGCGGATGTGGAGGCTGTCTGGATTGCGGGAGTGCTGGTGTCACTCATGGGGTGTTCTCTTCTCGTCATGAAGGTCGGTGGTACCGGTGTTGTTGGGGATGCCGTCGATGTCGTGGATGCCGTGGCCGTGGAACCGGTGGCGCGTGCGGGCCGGTGGGGTGCTGCCGCTGGGCGGTCTTGCGTCATCCGCCCAGGCCCAGGCCGCCGCTGACGGGCAGGACGGCTCCGGTGACGTAGCGGCCCGAGTCGGCCGTCAGGTAGCGCACCGCGGCGGCGACGTCCTCCACCTGGCCGGAGTGGCCCAACGGTGTGATGGACAGCAGGTGTTCGCGTCGGCGGTCGGTGATCTCGCGGCTCATGTCCGTGTCGATCAGGCCCGGCGCGACGACGTTCACCGTGATGTTGCGGGGACCCAGTTCCCAGGCGAGGGAGCGGGCCATGCCGAGCATTCCGGCTTTGGCGGCGCCGTAGTTGACCTGCCCGGGTGCGCCGTACGCGTACGTCATCGACGACATCAGCACGATCCGGCCCCAGCGGGCCCGCACCATGCCGCGCACGGCGCGCCGTACTGTGCGGAAGGCGCCGTGGAGGTTCACGTCGACGACGTCGGTGAAGTCCTGCTCGTCCATGCGCAGGAACAGCGTGTCGCGGGTGATGCCCGCGTTCACGACGAGGGTCTCGACTGGCCCGTGTTCGGCCTCCACTTTCTCGAACGCGGTGTCGATGCTCTTCGTGTCCGTCATTTCGGCGCGTACGGCGAACAGCCCGGCGGGCGGTTCGGTGTCGCGGTGCGTGATGGCGACGCGGTCGCCGTCCGCGGCGAGGGCGCGGGCGACCGCGAGTCCGATGCCGCGGTTGCCCCCGGTGATCAGGACCGAGCGTCCCATCAGTGACTCCCTTGCATTGGGGTGCCGTCCCCGTGACGTGCAAGACGGCGATGGGTGCCGCGCCGGTGGGCGAGCGTGAGATTCGCGGCCGCCGTCACGGCGATCAGTGAGCCGATCTCCCCTTGGCTGGGCACCGGGCAGGGGTCGCCCGGGAGGGCGGCGTACGGGTCGCCGTCGTTCGCGTTGACGTCCCGTTGGAGCTGGTGCTCGCCGTTCCTCATCGGCCCGCCCCGCTTGTGCTGCCGGCGGCCGCGCACTGCTGCGGACCGTTGACGAAGAGGTGCTCGACGGCCGCGGCGAGTCGCCCCGCGGTCAGCGCGTTGGGCAACACTCGCCGGGCGAAACGGGGACTCGGCGGCAGTCCGTCGTGTGTCTCCTCCGTCATTAGGGGAGGCAGGAGCGCCACCGGTGTTCGGGACAGGGCGGCGTCGCTGTCCTTGAGGAAGCGGGCGGCGCGGTCGCGGTGAGCGTCGGGCAGCCAGTCCAGGAAGGGCAGTTGCAACTCGACGACCTCGTCGTCCACCGGCCGGTCGGGGCCGGTGGCCGTGAGGGAGTCGAGCAGATGGCAGGGCGCGGCCTGCAGTTCCTGTCGCAGCATCGGTATGCGGCTGTGGGCTTCGTCGAGCAGGACCAGCAGCGGTCGTTCCCTTTCGATGTGCTCGCGCACCATCGCCAGTTGGTTTTCGTCGGGCCAGATTCCGGTCGGTGTCCAGTGCGCCGTACCGGGTTGCGGTGTCGGCTCCTTCCAGAGCACTCGGGCCGGTCCTTCGAGTACGACGAGTACGTTTCCAAATCGTAACGTCGGTGAAAAACGCATGACTGATTTCATCCCCCGTGCTGTTACTGCAATTTGTGTGATGCCGAGCCTTCGGAGGCCGGCCGACCGCGCCCTATTCCTTCTACGGGCCTTTTCGTGAATGCCGTGCCCATGACGATGTACCGGTGGAATAACGCGGACGGCTGTGGCGTCGGAAAGGGCTGCCCGCTCGGCGGGCGTGTGCGGTCAGGCGGCGGTGGGCAGCCGGTGTGCGAGTGAACAGCGGCCGCTGATGCCCGAGAAGTCGTCGACGGTCAGGTCCGCGGTGCGCCAGGTCTGCCCGCCCATGGTGAGGAGCCGGGTGCCGGCGGTGCGGACGGTGGTGGCGAAGTTGTGGCCCAGAGGCCGTACCGGCGTCTGCGTGTCGATGACGAAGCGCCGCATCCACAGCGTGTTGGTGCTGCCCCGGGTCACGCCGTCCTGTGCGTAGAGCAGGGCCTGGGCCAGCTGGGCCACGCCCACGAGCGCGTCGACGGGCGAGACGGAAGGCCCGTAGGCCGCTTCCGCCCCGTGCGCCTCGTTGTTCGGCTGTGCGGTGAGGACGCGTTGACGTCCTTGGATGCGTTGCCGTTCGAGATCGACGTGGACGTGCTCCGCGTACTGGGTGCGGTTCTTGTAGCCCTCGCCGTAGTGCCGGGCGCTCGCCGGCCCCAGAGCCTGCGAGGCGTCGGCGAAGGTCGCCGGGCCTGCGGCTTTGCCGCCGTGTTCGTGTACGAGCGTGCAGCGCACTCGCAGTCCGCCGACACGGCAGTCGAACGTCGCGCTGGGGGTCGTACGACCGGACTCCGGTCCGTCACAGGCCACGAGCCGGCCTTCGACGGGGAAGTCCGCGAGGTCCTCATGCGGAGCGCTCCCTGCGCGGACATCGGCCTGCCGCAGCCAGGTGCGGCGCTGTTGTGCGGCCGTCAGACCGAAGGCCCGGCTGAGGTGCACCTCGGCCAGCGTCACGGCCAGTACGAGTGCGTCGATGCTGCTGAGATGCGGCCGCAGCTCGCCGGCGCCCGACTTGCGGGACCAGTCCTGCGGATATGTCAGGGTGCCCCGTGCGGTGACGAGGGCCCCCGGCTGGTCCGAGCCGTCGGTGGTGATGTCTTTGAGGTCCTGGACGACTCGCTTGTACCCGCTTCCGAAGAAGCGCTTGGTGCCTGGACCGAGGCAGCTGTCAAAAGATCCGTAGACTAAATCCTTGCTGCTCATTCCCCCGTGTACCTCTCCCCGTGTTGCGGGCGTGACGCCCGTGTACCGGAGCCGTCCTGGAGCGGTCGGCTCTGGACACGAAAACACTAACACGGTCGAGTTGGTGCAGAGAAAGGAATCAAGGGGGCCTGTGATGCTCTCCACAATTCCGCGGAAAGGTGTATCAGGGAGCGGATCAATTAATTCCGCAAAAAGCCTTCCGGTGAACGGATTTGAGAATTCCAGTAAAGTGGAAAGTTGAAATCCGTGCGCACGAGGAAAAGCGGTGAGTGGATCACTCGCAGGCGATCACTCGCGGCCAGCGATCGGCGAGCAGCTCCCCGAGCAGTGTCCGCAGCCGATCGCGGTCGGCTGCGGGTACGGCGGCCAGGAAGTCCCGCTCCACCTGGTCGACTGCGTGTCCGGCGCGCTCGAGAGCCTCGCGGCCGCCGTCGGTCAGGCTCAGGATGTACCGCCTGCGGTCCGAGGGGTTGCGGCGACGCTCGACGTGGCCCGCGCCCTCCATCTCGTCGACCAGCGCGACCATGGTGGTCGGGTCCAGGTTGAGCAGTCGGCTCAGGTCCTGCTGGGACAGACTGAGGCCGCTCTCCAGGGCTGCGAGGACGTAGAAGTAGCGCATGCGCATCCCCTGCGCCGCCAGGGCCCGTTCCGCGTCCTCCATCAGGAGCACGCCGGCCTTGTGCAGCAGGTATCCGGTCCTGCGGACGAGGGGCAGGTCGAGTCCGGCGGGTTCCGCCGGGCTGGGCGTCGCCTGTGTCATTCGGTCCGCTCCCCTTGTCGCTGAGGTGACCGTGCCCGGCAGACAGGCAACCGTTGGCCGCGCCGAGCGTCTCCTGTGCCGATCGTCGGTCTTTTGCAGGGTACTGGCCGTGTCCGTCGGCCTCCAAGGCCGGGCAGCCGCGCCCCCCGGACGCGGCTGCCCGGTGGCTCCGCCCCCTCAGCGCGGCTCGGCGGCCGGTTCCTGGCCCAGGCCCACGGCGGGTGCGACGGGCCCGGCGATGTCGCTGGGGTTCTCGTGGCCGTGGGCGGCGGTTGTGACGCGGCCCGCGCTCACCGGCACCTCCGTCTGCGCACTGTCACGGCTGTCCACCCGGGCGCCGTCCTGGTTCTCCATGCGCGCACTCTCATGCAGATCCCGGGTGCGCACGAAGGCGAATCCCACGAAGGCACCGACGGCCGCGACGGCGGCGCAGACGAGCATGACGTCGGTCAGTCCGTCCACGAAGGCGGTGCGTGCCGCCTGGTCGAGGGCGGGGACCAGTTGCCGGGGTGCGCGGCTCAGCGCCTCGGCTCCGCCACCCGCCGCGACCGCCTCCCCGAACCCGTGGGCGGCCGGGCCCAGTTGACGCCCTGCCTCGGACCCCACGAACAGGTCCGTGACGCGGCTGTGGAACACGGCGCCGAAGCCGGCGATTCCGATGGCGACGCCCACCTGCTGGAAGGTCTCGCTGATGCCCGAGGCCATGCCCGCCTTGGACGGCTCGACGACGGCGATGGACAGCGAGGCGCGGGCGGGGTTGAACAGGCCCATCCCCACGCCGATCCCGAACATACTCGGCAGCAGCGCGGTCCACGGAGTGTCCGGGCCGGTGAGCGCGACGAGGGCAAGCCCGACCGCGATGAGCGTGAGCGAGACCCCCATGAGCAGCCGTTGCGGCACCCGGGTCGTCAGCGAGCCGGCGGCAGCGGCCGCCACGAACAGGGTCAGCGTCAGTGGAAGGAAGCGCAGGCCCGTCTCCCAGGGCGAGAACGCCAGTACGTTCTGCACGTAGGAGACCAGGAGGAAGATCGCGGACATGGTGGCGGCCGCGCACAGCAGCGTGACGGCCGAGACCCCGTTGAACGTGACGTTCCTGAACAACGACAGCTGGAGCATGGCCTGTTCACCACGCTGCCGCTCGACCAGGGTGAACACGACGAGCAGGACGACGGCGGCGGCGAACATGGCGATGATCGGCGCGCTGCCCCATCCTTCGGTCTCACCGCGCAACAGCCCCAGCACGAGCAGGCTCAGCGCGCCGGAGAAAAGAACCAGCCCCCACCAGTCGAGAGCGGTCTGCGACTCCTGCCGCCATTCACGCATCCGCAGCAGGCTGATGACCAGGGCGAGCAGGCCGACCGGGACGTTGACGAGGAAGATCCACCGCCAGCCGAGTCCGTCGGTGAGCGCGCCGCCGATCAGCGGTCCGAAGGCGATGGACAAACCGACGACACCCCCGAAGATGCCGAAGGCCTTGCCGCGATCCCTGCCCTGGTACTCCTGGCCGATCAGCGCGGGGCCTACAGCGAAGAGGACGGCGCCGCCCAGGCCCTGGACGCCGCGGGCGACAGAGAGACTGACGGCGTCGCCGGCGAGACCGCACGCGAGTGAGGCCAGCAGGAAGACGACGAAGCCGACGTTGAAGACGCGCTTGCGGCCCAGCCGGTC
This sequence comes from Streptomyces sp. NPDC001663, assembly GCF_042893105.1. Taxonomy (NCBI): domain Bacteria; kingdom Bacillati; phylum Actinomycetota; class Actinomycetes; order Kitasatosporales; family Streptomycetaceae; genus Streptomyces; species Streptomyces sp. NPDC001663. The sequence continues at coordinate 48,780 of NZ_JBIAUR010000029.1, forward strand.
GGCCAGGGACCCGGCCGTCAGCAGCACTGCGGCGAGCCCCAGCGCGTAGGCGTCCAGCACCCACTGCAGCGAGGTGAAGCTCGCGTCGAAGGCCTGCCGGATGTCCGGGAGCGCGACGTTCACGACGGTCAGGTCGAGCAGCAGCATGAACGTGGCCACGCACACGACAGCCAGGGTCCATCCCCGCGCGCCACTGGCCCCGTCGGCGCTGCCTGCCCTGGCGTCAGGAGCCTGCTGCGGTGCCTGGGTCGTACGTTCGTTCATCTTTCCCCCGAGCCTCAAATGATCAAGTTTATCGATCGTCGGCAACACCGATGATTTGAGAAGCTATGAATCCGTCGGGCGGCCTGTCAATGCCTTCGCGGTCTTTCGGCCAGTACCCGGCTGGAAGACGCGGGTGGCTCAGACGAGTGGACACCATGCCGGGAACAACCCCAGATGACCCTGGAGCACCGGGGCTCATTGCAGCGTGAGGAGGCGATCGAGGCTGCTCAGGATGGCGTCGATGGGACTGAAAGTGAGCATGGCGGTTGTTCCGACCGCGATCTCGCGTCGTAGGGGGACTGGGCAGTGTCCTGGCGATCAGTTGAGTCGTTGATACGACTATGGGGAGTAGGGGTGATCTGACGGATGCCCAGTGGGAGCGGCCGGCGCCACTTCTGCCGGTGAGCAACGGGCGTTGTGGCAGGTGGCGGGACCATCGCCAGGTCGTGAACGGGGTTCTGTATCGGATACGCACGGGCGTGCAGTGGCGTGATCTGCCGGAGCGGTACGGCCCGTGGAAGACGGCGCACGAGCGGCATCGTCGCTGGTCGGGGGACGGGACGTGGGAGATGCTCCTCCAGCGGATTCAGGCCGGGGCGGACGCGGCCGGCGAAATCGACAGGGCTGTCTCGGTCGACTCGACGTCCGTGCGCGCGCACCACCACGCCGCCGGTGCCCGGCAGGCTCCGCCACCCGTCCTCAAAGGGGGCTTTGGCCGGGCGGTCAAAGCCGCTCGGATCCGCGAACTGATCGACCGGCTGGCGGAGGTGGTGCGGGAGGTGAGGCGCTCGGCCGCTCGCGCGGCGGGTTCACGACCAAGATCCACCTGAGTGCGGACGGCCGCTGCCGGGTGCTCTCGCTGGTCATCACTCCCGGACGGTGCGCCGACTGCACCCAGTTCGAGCCGGTCATGGACAAGATCCGCGTGCCGAGGCTGACCACCGGCAGGCCGCGCACGAAGCCGGACAGCGTCAGCGCGGACAAGGGCTACAGCAACCGCTGGATCCGCCGGTACCTGCGCAGACGCGGGATCCGATACGTCATCCCGGAGAAAGCCGACCAGGCCGCCAACCGGGTCCGACGCGGCAGGGCAGGTGGCCGACCGCCCGGTTTCGACAAGGACCGCTACAAGAAGCGCAACACCGTCGAACGGGCAATCAACACGCTCAAGGCCTTCCGCGCAGTAGCGACCAGGTTCGACAAGCGCGGCTACGTCTGCCTCGGCACCGTTACCGCAGCCGCGCTCATCGTCTGGCTCCGCTCGTCATCGCCAGGACGCCGCCTGGCTCGCTCAGGCGCTGAACGGCTGGGTCAGGCCGTACCGCGCGATGACGTCGGGCAGCCAGTCGGGTTGCCCGAACTGGAGCCCGTACTTGGCGGCGAGCGCCGGTATCGCGTCCTCGGTCGGCGGCGGCCCGTCGGCGAGCATCTCGGCCAGTTCGCGGAAGCAGTGCTCGAAGCCGGCCGGACTGATGATCTCGATCATCCGGGCCGGGACAGGACCGGCGTTCCACATCGCGTGCAGCTCCCCGCGCGGCTTGGTGATGTAGCCGCCGGCGCCCAGGACAACTTCGCGGTCGCCGGACCGGAAGCCGATCTCGCCCTCGGTGACGATCGAGTATTCGTCTTCCCGGGTGTGCAGGTGCGGCGGCACCAACGCCCCGACCGGGAAGGGGTGTTCGACGACGGAGACTGCGCCGTTGGTGTCGGCGCCCCAGAGCTTGAAGGCGACCCCGATCGAGCCGAGGTAGCCCTCGCCTCCCTCGCCGGGGCGGACGATGGTGAGTGGCGGGGCCAGCGGCTCTGTCATGGCGATCACTCCTCCACGCAATTTGGAGATACACTGGCGTTCTCCTAAAAAGTCTCCGCCTCGGATCGCAGGGCGTCAACAGGTGAGTGAACAGCAGCGTTCATCGAAAACGCGTGGCTACGAGATGCGCAAACGCGCCGAGGACGTGGGCCGGACGCGACAGCGCATCGTCGAGGCCGCCGTACATCTGCACGGCACCACGGGCCCGGCGGCGACGAGCATCGCGGCGATCGCCGAGCGTGCCGGGGTCACCCGGCTGACCGTCTACCGGCACTTCCCCGACGAGACCGCGCTGTTCCAGGCGTGCTCGGGGCACTGGCTGTCGCAGCAGCAGCTGCCCCAACCCGAGGAGTGGGGCGTGATCGGGGATCCGGTCGAACGGCTGACGGCCGGGCTCGCCGACCTCTACCGCTTCTACCGCGCGGGCGAGCAGATGCTGACGCTGGTCAGCCGCGACCTGCACGCGGCGCCCTACTCGATTCGCGAGGCATGGGAGGCGAGGAACAGGCGCTACGTCGAGGTGCTGGCCGACGCGTGGCCGACGGCGGGTGAGCCCGTCCGGCGGGCGGTGATCGGCCATGCAGCGGCGTTCTCGACCTGGCGTTCGCTCTGCCGGGAGCAGGGGCTGACGGACCGTGAGGCGGTCGAGGTCATGGTCACGCTGGTGGGAGCGGTCGGTAACTGACAGGCCAGGCCAGTGAGTTCAATCGGCCAGGTCCGGAATACCCCGGGTATGGCCGAGGCCTGACCTGATCATGAGTGAGATGGCCGTCCGCACTCGAGTGGATCTTGGTCGTGAACCCGCCGCGCGAGCGGCCGAGCGCCTCACCTCCCGCACCACCTCCGCCAGCCGGTCGATCAGTTCGCGGATCCGAGCGGCTTTGACCGCCCGGCCAAAGCCCCCTTTGAGGACGGGTGGCGGAGCCTGCCGGGCACCGGCGGCGTGGTGGTGCGCGCGCACGGACGTCGAGTCGACCGAGACAGCCCAGTCGATTTCGCCGGCCGCGTCCGCCCCGGCCTGAATCCGCTGGAGGAGCATCTCCCACGTCCCGTCCGCCGACCAGCGACGATGCTGCACGTGCGCCGTCTTCCACGGGCCGTACCGCTCCGGCAGATCACGCCACTGCACGCCCGTGCGTATCCGATACAGAACCCCGTTCACGACCTGGCGATGGTCCCGCCACCTGCCACAACGCCCGTTGCTCACCGACAGAAGTGGCGCCGGCCGCTCCCACTGGGCATCCGTCAGATCACCCCTACTCCCCATAGTCGCATCAACGACTCAACTGATCGCCAGGACACTGCCTAGGGGGACTAGGGGGACTAGGGGGACTAGGGGGACTAGGGGGACTAGGGGGATGGGGACTCTCGAGTCTGCGTGGTCAGGGACGTGTCCTCCAGCACCGTCGCCGTATAGGGGTTGACGGCCCAAAGGGAGCACTCCTGACCACCGGTGGCGCGGACGCGAGCCGGGGGGACCATCCCCGCGGGCGCGGGGATGGTCCCGAAGCGCCCTCCAGCCCGGAGCCGAAGGAGCTGTGCTCCCCGCGCCCGCGGGGATGGTCCCTGCCCTACGGCCTCGCGGCCGATCCACGCCGGCCCGGCTGCAGCTGGTTCACGTGAGGGTGACGCGCATCCCGCCCTGGGCCAGGACTTCGAGCACCGTGGCGACCAGGTTGTATGGTTCGCCGTCCTGCGTGAGGAGTTGGGAGAGGTTCTTGCGTGCGGTGGCGGCCTGCCGCCAGTGCAGGGTTGCGGGGGCGGTGTAGCCGAAGTTGCCGCGCAGGCAGTCGACGAGGGCGTGCAAGCTGGCGCCGAAGTAGCCGCCGGGCCCGTGGAGGGCCTCGCCGAGTGCCAGGTAGAGGCCTGGTTCGTCGGTGATGTGCTGGCCGTCGAGCTCGTAGGCGTGTCCGGCTCGCCGGTCTGGGTGCTGGAGTCGGCAGCCCCGTTCGCGGACGAGGTCGAGCCAGGCGCCGCGCTGCCGAGTGCTGAGGCCGGTCCATGCACCGGGAGTGTCCGGTGGGCCGGCTAGCCAGCGCTCCCAGATGGGCTGGGCATGTGCCGGTACGGGTGTGAGTTCTGCGTCGAGTTCCAGGTCGATCAGATTGGTGCCGCAGGGGGAGGGGCGCCACGTGCGGACCTTGGGCCGGAGTAGTCGGTCGGTGAGCGGCTCGCCTCGATCGTCCTGTATTTCCAGCCAGGCCTCACCCAGGTCCAGCGTGCGCCGGGTGCCCGTCGTCAGTGCCCGTTCAAGCCGGTCTGCCGGGGCGAGCTGTCTCAGGACGAGCGGGGGCTCTGTGTGCTCGGGCGGCAGGATGCGGGCGAATTCCTGGCAGGTGCCCAACCACCGGTACTCGTCGTGCAGTCGGACGGGGCCCCGGTGTCCCTCAGGCGGGCCCTCGTAGTCGTCCAGACCGGTGAGCACGAGAGCGCCCGTTCCCGCGCGCCGTCCGAGGCTCTCGACGTCTTCCAGGAGCCAGGCATCGAGCGTCTTGTCTTCCGGTACCAGCCACACCCGGCTGGCGACCCAGCCGTACGCCTCGGCTCCGTCCGCAACCCAGCCGAAGAGTTCGTACGTCCCGCGCCGGGGTTCCCTGAACAGTCCCTCCGTCTCGGCGCAGACGCCCCAGACTTGGCCGCTTTCCGTGTCCGTCAGCCGATAGCGTCCCGGCCCGCGATGGGCTGTGTCTTCATGCACGGTGGAATCATGCCCGGACGAGGAGCAGACCGTGAAGCAGCCGGATCCTGGCCGAGCTGGCCGGCGGCCACGCAGATCGCTCCTGGGACCGGCGGATGCTCGAACCTATCCGATCTCGCCGTGAGTGAGCCCCTTCGCGGACAGCGATAGCACCTTCTCGTCGACCCCCGTCAGCCGACGCTGCCGCTGCTTGACGATCTGCGGCTCGAAACGTACCCGAGGTGTCACGCGGGAACTTCACCTCGACCGGCCCGATGTCGGTCAGTACGGTCTTGGCCCGGCCCCCGTTGCTCCCGGTGCCCGAGTTCAGGGCTCGGGACCGGCAGCGTTCGTGTCACGGGGACGCGGCCAGACGGCCCAGAGCCGACAACTCGCTCACGCCGCACGGCGGTTCGCCGTAGGTCAGCATGCGTACCCGGACCTGGAGCGCGACGATCTCGGGCACGTTGATCCGCCAGGTTCCGTCGGCGGACTTCGGGGGCCGGTTGCTGCGGTCGGCGATGACCGTCCAGGCCGAGCGGTCACGGCTGGTCTCGACCACGAGCCCCTGGACGTTGTCCCCGGCGAAAGCCAGGCGCACCTGGTGAAGGGTCGCCAGGCGCTCCAGACGTCGATGAAGCCCCGGCAGCGGTGCAGTTGCCGATGCCTGTCCGCGTCGGTGATTCCGGCAACCGCCCACGCGGCGGACGAGACAGCCTCCAGCGACACGACGTTCTCGGACGTCGTAGTGAACGGCGGTAGGGACATTGTGCTCGGCCTGACCACCAAGAAGACCGTCACCATCACCTGGAAGGCGACGGACCCGGACGGCGTCGCCGCGTCCTGGGCCTATCTGTGGCACGGCCCCAACACCGATGACGCGGACGGCATCCTGCCGCTGTATCGGCCGGCGGGCACCTGCGCGGTTTCGCCCACCGCCCCCACCACCGCCGCCTGCGAGCTGAGCTTTGGTGTGGACGCCGCAAGGGACTTCGACGGCAATGGCAGCGCCGGGACATGGAAGGTGCTCGCCGAGGCGCAGGACGCCAACGACGACTGGACCGACGTCGACGTTGCCGGCACGGCACAGGTCAAGCGGTACGCCAAGGTGGCGGTGAACGCCTCGCCGGAGCCGGTGAAGAAGGGCAGGACCATCACGGTCACTGGCAGGCTGACCCGCGCCGACTGGGGGCGGGACACCTATACCGGTTATCAAGGGCGGCCGGTTCAGCTGCAGTTCCGCAAGAAGGACAGCAACACCTACACCACCCTCAAGACCGTCACCAGTGGCAGCGGCGGCTTGCTCAAGACCACCACCAAGGCCGTGATGGACGGCTACTTCCGTTTCGTCTTCGCCGGTACGGCCACCACTGGCGCGGCCACTGCTGCCGGCGACTTCGTCGACGTCAGGTGACATGCCCTGAGGGCCGCCGCGGGGTGCGACGGCCCTCAGGGCAACGGTTCGTCAGGAGAGCGTCCACTGCTGGCTGAGCGCTCCGGTGCCGGTCAGCTGGACGACGCCGACGCCCGCGGTGGTGGAGGAGGGGGCCACCTCGAAGTCCGCTGCTGACGTTGACGAGCATGAACTTGGTGCACAGCGGTGGACGGTTGTCATGCTGTCGCTTCCTGCGCATCCACTCGGCTGTTTGCGGTCTCGTCGCTGTGTGCTGGCACGACCTCCTGGGCGAGCCGTGGCAGTTCGATCAGCACCGGTTTCGATCGCCAGCGGTGCCGAGGGAAGGGCCGCCCCTCTCGGGAACGCGTGTGATGTATGGCGAATCGTGCCGACGCGCCGGTTTGGTTTCGCAGGTGCGCGAGTAGTCTGGCCGCGCCGGGTGTCGGGGGACTCCGGCCGGATGTGCGGAGATGGCCATGGCCAACGATCTCGCTGCAGTCATCGACCAGGCCCGTACGCGTGCTTTCGTCGGCCGGGACGCGGAGCTCGCCAGTTTCGAGCGGGCGTTGGCGGCCGGCACGACGGGGACGTCGCACAGGGTGCTGTTCGTGTACGGTCCGGGCGGCATCGGCAAGACCGCGTTGCTCCACCAGTTCCGGATGCGTGCCCGTGCCTGGGGCCGGGTGGCCGCCACGGTCGACGGGCGGGAGGTGGACTGCTCTTCGGAGGGGCTGCGGTCGGCGCTGGACAGGGCGTTGGCCGGGTCTCAGGGCATGTCCCAGCGGGGTGGCGGTCCGGGGCGGGTGGTGTTGCTCGACGGCTATGAGCGGTTCGGCCCGATTGATGGCTGGGTCCGTGAAGACCTGTTGCCCTCCCTGGATGCCGGAGTGGTCGTGGTTCTGCTCGGCCGCGATGCGCCGAGTGCGCCGTGGCGGACGGACCCGGGGTGGCGGGCAGTGACCGCCGTGCATCCGCTTCCCGGGCTGAGCGAGGCGGAGAGCGTCGAGTTGCTGGCGCGCGCCGCGGTTCCCGAGGGGCTCAGGCGGCGTCTCGCGGCGCTGGGCCAGGGCCACCCGCTGACTTTGGCGCTGCTGGCGGATGCGGCGGCCTCCGGCCGGGTTCTCGACGATCTGGCCGATGCGCCGGACCTGGTTGCTGCGCTGGTGGCGCAGGTGGTGGGTGAGGCACCGGACGAGGCTCATGCGCTGGGGCTGGCGGTGTGCGCGCATGCCTGGCTCACCACCGAGGACCTGTTGCGCAGCGCCGTCGGAGAGCGTGCGCCGCAGGTGTGGGCGTGGCTGGAGGCGCAGCCGTATGTGACCCGGGGGGTCGACGGCCTGTATCCGCATGAGCTGGTGCATGACGTGCTCGACGCCGATCTGCGGCGCCGCTCGCCCGAGACGTTCCGGCGGGTCAACCGGATCATCCACGAGCTCGCGATCGCCGGCATGCGGCGGCGAAGCGCCACCGACCAGCGGCTGTGGGCGTACCAGAAGCTCTACCTGCACCGCCGTAGCCCGTTTTCGTCGTCGTTCTGGGCGCTGCGTGAACGGGGGTCTGCCGCGGTGGTTGCCGGTCGTCCGGAGGATCACCGCGAGGTGCTGGAGGTGATCGAACGGTTCGAGGGCCGGCCCAGCGCGGCGGTCGCGGAGCGGTGGCTGGATGCGGAGCCGGAGAACCTGATGGTGATGCGGCACCCGGGCGGGGTGGCCGGCTTCATGTTCCAGGTGATCTACCCGACCGATCCGTCGCTGTGTGCCGCCGACCCCGTTGTGCGGACCACGTTGGACGAGGCCGCCCGGATCTCGCCGGCCCGCCCGGGGGAACAGATCAGCATCGCCCGTTTTGTGGCCGGACCGGACGGACACCAGCGCGATGCCCACGCCGTTCTCACTGCCTCGGTCGGCTCGACCGTCACCTGGCTGACGCGCCCGCTGGCCTGGTCGTTCTGCACGGTCCTCGACCACGAGTTCTGGCGGCCCGCGTTCCGGTACCTGGGCCTGACCACGGAGTTCGAAGCCAGCTTCGGGGACTTGCGCTACACGGTCTTCGGAATCGACTGGCGGCGCTGCCCGGTGGAGAGCTGGCTGGAGCTCATGGCAGAACGCGAACTCACCGGAGCGACCGGCCCGCCCCCTGCTGATCTGCTGCGCCCGCCGCCGCTGGACCGGGCCCGTTTCGACGAGGCGGTGCGCGCCGCGCTGCACGATCTGCACCGGCCGGACCGGCTGCGGGCCAGCCCGCTGTCGGGCTCGGGTCTCGCCACAGGGTTCGACTTCGAGGAGAGCGGGCCGCAGGCAGCCGCGCACCGGTTGCGCGTAACCCTCCTCGGCGGAATCGAGCAGGTCGGCAGTGAGCCGCGCGCCGAGTCGCTGTGCCGGGTGCTTCAGCGCACCTTCGTACATCCCGCACCCACGCAGGAGGCCGCAGCGGAGGTACTCGGCCTGCCGTTCTCCACCTACCGGCGACACCTGGCCAGGGCAGTCGAACGCCTCACCGACCTGCTGTGGGCGGTGGAGATCGGCGAGGTGCGGCTGGATCGCCAGCGAGCCGATCGGGCCGGGCGAGCAGCGACTTGAGCAGCGATTGAGCAGGATCTGGCCTGGTGGGTGAACACCCCGCGGCCAGATGCTCCCGGTAACGGAAACGCACCACCGACCAGGGGGAATTGGTCATGGCAGACGTACTCGTGCTCGGAGCGGGACTCAACGGACTGGCGACGGCGATGCTGCTCGCCCGCGACGGGCACCGCGTCAGTGTGCTGGAGCGGGACGGCGCCGAACCGTGCGGCGGCGCCGATGAGCTGTGGGAGACCTGGCAGCGCCCCGGCCTCAACCAGTTCCGGCTGCTCCACCTGATGCTGCCGCGCTGGCGGGTGGAGATCGGTCGTGAACTCCCGGACGTGCTGGCCGAGTTGGAGGAGCTTGGCGGGTTCCGGGTAAACACGGTCGGCATGCTGCCCATCGCGCTGACCGGCGGCGCGCGCGAGGACGACGACCGCTTTGAGACCGTGACGGCGCGCCGTCCGGTGCTGGAGGCCGCACTGTCCGTGGTCGCGGCTCGTACCGCCGGTGTGAGCATCCATCGGGGTGTCACGGTCAGGGGACTGCTGACCGGCACTCAGTCGGCCCCGGGCGTCCCGCACATCACCGGTGTCATGGCGGACGGAGGACAGACGTTCCGCGCCGACCTCGTCGTCGACACCACCGGCCGCCGCTCGCCGGTGATGAGCATGCTGGACGCCGTCGGCGGGCGCCGTCCCGACGAAGAGCGGGAGGACTCGGGGTTCGTGTACTACACCCGCCACTACCGCTCCCGAAGCGGGGACGGCGGAAGGCCGAAGGCCCGGGCGATGGTGCTCCAGCACTTCGACAGCGTGTCGGCGCTGACGCTGCCCTGCGACTCCGGCACCTGGGGAGTGGGGCTGATCGCCTCCTCCCAGGACCGGCGGCTGCGGGCGCTGCGCGAGCCCGGGACGTGGGATCGGGCGCTGGCGCTGTTCCCCACCGTCGCACATTGGGGGGACGGTGAACCGATCACCGGTGTGCAGGTGATCGCGGGCATAGAGGACCGCCACCGCCGCTTCGTCATCGGCGACAGGCCGGTGGCCACCGGCCTGCTGACCGTGGGCGACGCCTGGGCATGCACCAACCCCTCCCTCGGACGGGGCTCGTCGATCGGGGCGCTGCACGCGTGCGCACTGCGCGACCTGCTGCGCGAGAGCGACACAGGCAAGCACGAAGAACTGGTGCTGCGCTTCCACGAGATGACCGAGGCGAGGGTCGGCCCGTACCTGCGCGCGACGCTGGCGTACGACCGGCACCGGCTGGCGGAGATCAACGGCGACATCACCGGCCACCCGTACCGCACTGCCGACCCTGCCTGGGCGATCAACAAGGCGATGGAGGCCGCGGCGCTGCGCGACCCGGACGTACTGCGGGCTCGGGCATCGATCGCGGCGCTCCTGGAGATGCCCCAGGAGGCCCTGTCCCGGCCGGGTGTGATGGACAAGGTGCTTGCCCTCGGCTCGAACGCCCCCCAGTACGCCACGCCAGGGCCCGCCCGGGCCGAACTGCTGGCCGCCATCGGTGAGAACGACGGTCCCGCCCGGGCCGCGGCACCAGCCGGATCCCGTTCTCCCGCCACGGCCACGGACACCGAACGCACGGGACACGTCGAGCGGATCGAGACGGCTGACCACAATGGCCGGCCCGTCGGCACACGAATCGATGTCAACGGGATCGGGATCAACGTTCAGGTCACCGGGCAGGGACCGGCCGTGCTGCTGCTGCACGGCTGGCCCGACACCCACGCCCTCTGGCGCCACCAGGTCGCGGCGCTGACGGCCGCGGGCTACCGCACCATCGCCCCGGACCTGCGAGGCTTCGGCGACTCCGACAAGCCCGCCGATATCGGCGACTACGGGATCATCCAGATCATCGGTGATCTCATCGGCGTTCTCGACCACCTCGGCGTACACCGGGTTCATGTGATCGGCCACGACTGGGGCGGAGCGATCGGCGCGGTGTTCGCGGCGCTGTCACCTGCGCGGGCGGCCAGCCTCACCTGCCTGTCGGTCGGGCACCCGGGCGCATTCCGCTCGGCGGGCCTGGCGCAGCGCGAAAAGTCCTGGTACATGCTGCTGTTCCAGTTCCCCGACGTGGCCGAACAGTGGCTGTCGCGCAACGACTTCGAGAACTTCCGTGCCTGGGCCCGGCATCCGGACACGGACGCGGTCATCGCCCGGCTGAGCGCCCCCGGGGCGCTGACGGCCACCCTGGGTGTCTACCGTGCCGTCCTGCCGCCCGAATCACTGATCACCCCGCCCGCCCAGCTCCCGCCGGTCCAGGCACCCACCATGGGCCTGTGGAGTGACGGGGACATCGCCGTCACCGAGAGGGCACTCACCGGCACCGCCTCGTACGTGAGCGGCCCGTGGCGCTACGAGCGCATCGACGGAGCCGGGCACTGGATGCAGCTCGACGCCCCGGACCACGTGAACAACTTGCTGCTCGACTTCCTCGGCAAGGTCTCGGCAGACGGGTCGCAGGCGGCCGTGGCCAATGAGCGGGGGGAATGACCGTCGATTGCCCCACGACCGATGGTCCATTGGGCGCCGGTGGAGATGCGGCTCCGTGGGTGCAGCCGCGTGCATGAATCGCAGGTGGTTCCGCGCGAACCCGACCGGCGCGGGCGCAATCGCCGCTGCGACCAAGGCCGCCGACACAGCTCGGGAGCGCAGTGCCGAGTACCTGCTCACGGTGCGGCTGGGGCAGCTGCGCGAGCGGATGGCAGCCCGTACCAAGACGGCTGCTCCCACGCCGTGGTGGTCGGCCTGGCTGACCGAGCTGGCCGCGCCCGCTGGACGGCGAGACGGCCGGGGCGGTGATGGCGTGAGCAGCGGGCTGAGCCGGGGGCCGGGGCGCCCTCGGTCGGAAAGATCTAGACAGGAGCGATGGAGGCTGGCGCCGGGCCGGCTTTCTGCGGCGCAGAGGCGTTGCTGGCGGCCGTCGGCCGTGTCCTATCGGGACGCATCTGCTGGTTTGGCGGGCACTCTGGGCGTAGGAAGGCGATATCGGTGGCGCGCCGGGGGGAAGCTGTGTCGGATACGGGGCTGTCGTGGAGCGCGAGACTGGCTGGCATTTGGGGGCGCGCGGAGTCGACCGTCACGAAGATTGTTCTCGCCGTTGTCTTCGCTCTGGGTCTGGTCGCGCAGTTCGTGAAGCCCGTCGGTGACGCGTTGCAGGACAAGGTCTGCCTGGGCGGGGCATTACTCACCGCGGTGGGCTACGTGCTTTACAGCGAGGTGCAGCGCCTGAACGCGGTGCACACGACCCACCAGGAGACAGAGCAGTCCCTGGCCGCCACGGTGCGTCGCCTCGAAGACGAACTGCAGCGGCTGAACCAGGTTCTGCGTCCTCGGGTCACGCGCGCGGCGGTGCAGGCCGAGATCCGGCAGGCGCTCGAAGCCGGGGGAGAGGTGCACTTGGCGGCGATGAGCTTCACCGGAGAGACGTTCGTCAATCCGGTGAAGTCCATGCTGTACAACCTGAGCAGGGATCCCGCACGGAGAGTGCATGTGCGCGTTCTGGTACCGGATTTCACCGCGGAGATCGACGTCCCCGGCCAGGTGGGTGCCGGAGGCAGGATCTACGACGCTCCGGAGTTCCGTGAGCACCTGAGGCGCATGGTCGTGGAGCACGAGCGAAGACTGAAGGCCCACATAAGGCGGATGGCCGCGCGCGGCCAGGGAACACTCACGGTCGAATTCCGCGTGCTGCACGTGTCACCCATGCGCAAGCTCTACTTCATCAACACCGACGTGGCGTATGAGGGGCTCTACGACAAGCTGGATCTGCGCCCTGACCCGGACTGTGCTGCAGCTCCCGGACCGGACACGGCCGAGGGCGATCTCCTGGACATCCTCGGCGGCTCTCGGCTGGACCGCTGGTCCCTCGACAACGGCGAACAAGACCGGAAAAACCTCGCCCGCTGCCGGGAGTTCTTCGAGACGCTCTGGCAGGGAGCCCGCCAACTGACGCCGACGACGCCGCCCCCAAGTCGGCCAGACGCTTCCTGAATCGCTACGTACGGCGGCCGCCGACCCGTACCCGTGCGCGCCGGACCGGTGCGCACCCCGGGAGACCGCCTCCGACGGCTACCACCAGGCGCTCGCCCCGCGGAGCCCGGCCCGAGCGACACGTCGACCCGGCGATCGCCGAAGCGATCGAGGCACAGATCCGAGCCCTGCGCGAACTGAGCCGACGCGCGTTTCCCGACATGGCCCCGGACTCGATCGAGATCGCCCGTGCCAAGCGCCGCCATGATGCCGAGGTCACGCACGCCCAGGCGCCTGTGAACTGGACGCGTTCCGCAAGCAGTACGAGGGGCAGACGATTTGTGGGGGAGTTGGCTGGGCGGCTGTGGCCGGCAGCTGACGAAGAAGTTGTACGTGGATCTTCTCTGAACTAGCCGCTCTGACATGTGAGTTCGACGTCTGAGCGTCGCCGTGTCGGCATATGTGGGTGGGGTGCCCGTTACTCAGGGGCCGTAGCCGTCAGCGCGGGAGGGCACTCACCACCGGTCGGTGTCGGCGATTGACACGCGATCAGCCGAGAATGGGCCACCAGACGGGACTTTTGCGCTGGACTGCCGCCAGGTGCCAGCCGGTCGACGTAGAGGTCAACGGCAGGAACCGGACCAAATGTCCGGGATCCTGTCATGCGTTGGATCCCGGGCGGAAAGTCCTGGCCCAGCCGGTGCAGAACTACCTGTCGATCTGTGAGTCCATCTTGAAGATCAGGACGGTGGTCAGGACAACTGACCTCAGCGGTGGGGCCACGGCCGTCGGTCGCGGCCCCACCAGCTCTCAGGTGAATCTCGACATCCCGAGCTGGACGAGTCCAGCCTGCGTGACTTCTCTGAACCAACTTCGAAGGAGCGGTCGGCTTGTCGGCATGGTGCGATCGGCTGACATGCTTCCGGCCCCTCGACATGGCGTCGAGGGGCCGGCGTTGGTAGCAGGGGCCGGATTTGAACCAGCGACCTCTGGGTTATGAGCCCAGCGAGCTACCGAGCTGCTCCACCCTGCGTCGATAGACCCACCGTACGTCATGCGGGCGGGCTGGGCAGGGATTTTCCCGGGCGGGCCCGGGGAGAGCGTCCGGGCTGGGCCGTGAGGTGGCCGGGGAGCCGGTGAGGTCGCCGTACGGCAGCTCGAAGGTGCTGCACCTCCGCTCGCCCCGGCTGCCGAGGCTCTGGATCAGGCTGACTTCGAAAGTCGACAATCCCGAACTCGCCGACGCCGCGCAGAAACCATGGACGCGTGCCTGGAAGACCAGGACGAAGGGGATTCTTGCTGGAGGACAGGCGGCAGATTCAGACGGCGGTGCTGGGCAGTGCGGACTCCGACGATCCGTTGATGCTGCCGCTGGAGGCGATCGAACTGGACGCCTTCCGCCACCTGCATGAGAGCGACACGTTCTGGTGCGGGCTGCTGCTCGGCGGCTGCGGCGGCCAGTTGACCACGAAGCTGTACACCGACCGGGCCTGTTCCCTGTCAAGTACAGCGTGTTGAACCCAAACGCACATGGATGCTCTGGCCAGGGCCGGGTCAGATGCTGCACGCAGCACGAGCGAGGCTGCGACCGGCCTCTGGTTCCGGTCGCAGCCTCGCTCGTGCCGGAGGTTGCTATTGCAGTCAGCAACCGCCGGAGGACGCGCGTATCTGGAGCGCCACCGGGGAGTCGCAGCAACCGCCTTCTGACGCTTCCGGTCCCGGACAGGGGCAGCTCGACTTCAGCGGCTTCCTGGTCGGGGGTGAACGCGGTGTTCGCGGGGCGGTCTGCTTGCTGTGGCCCGGCTCTTGTGCGGTCAGCCGGCGGCGACAGCCTCAGCGGGGTCTGTCTCGTCCGCGACCGCGGAGGGTGTGTTCTTGGGGCCGCGGAGGGCGATGTAGATGAACAGGGCGCCCATGATGACGGAGCCTGCCCACATGGCCTGCTGCCAGCCGTCGACGAATGACTGCTGCGCCGCGTGGAGCACGTCTGGTGCGTGTGGTCCGGTGCTGCCCGCCACCTCAACGGCGTTGGCGACGCCTTCCCGGGCGGTGTCTGCGGCGCCTTGGGGGATGCCGTGCAGCTTGTCGTCGATGGCGTTGCGGTAGCCGGCGGACACGAGTGCGCCGAGCAGGGCGACGCCGAGTGCGGTGCCGAATTCGCGGGTGACGTCGTTGAGGGCGGAGGCGACGCCCTGCTTCTCGGGCGGAAGGGAGGCGGTGATGGCCTCCGTGGACGGGGTCATCGACAGGCCCATGCCGACGCCCATGGCGAGCAGGCCGGGCAGGACGGACAGGTAGCCGCCGCTGACGGAGACGAACAGCGCCATGAGCGCCATGCCGACGCCTGCCAGTGCGATGCCCGCGATCATGGTCGAGCGTGCGCCGATCCCTGCGGCCAGCTTGGGGGCCAGGCTGGAGGCCATCATCATCGCGAGGGCCATGGGCATTATCGCGACCGTGGACAGTAGGCCCGACCAGCCGAGTACGGCCTGGAAGAACGGGAAGAGGACTACGCCGATGCCCGCCTGGACACCGAAGACCACCAGCAGTGTGATCGAGCCGCCCGACAGTCCGCGCTCCCGGAACAGGCGCACGTCCAGCATGGAGGCGTCGCGGCGGTGCAGCTCCCAGGCCACGAAACCGATGGTGGCGATGAGGCCGACGGTCAGGCTGATCAGCGTCTCGGGCGCGGTCCAGCCGCGTTCGGGGCCTTCCTGCAGGACGAAGATGAGGCCGACCACAGCGATGATGGAGACCAGCGCGCCGACGGTGTCGAATCGATGGGCCGAGGTCTCGCGGGAGTTGGGCACCAACTTCAGCGTCATGGCCAGGGCCACGAGGACCAGGACCGCGGGCAGGACGAACAGCCAGCGCCAGTCGGCGACGTCGACGAGGAGCGCGGAGAGGAACATGCCCAGGATGCCGCCGCCTCCGGCGATACCGGTCCATACGCCGATCGCCTTGCCCCGCTGCTCTTCGGGGAAGGTGGAGGTGATGATGGCGAGCGTGATCGGCATGATCATGGCGGCGCCGATGCCGCTGGCCACGCGGGCGGCGAGCATCACTTCCGCCGTCGGGGCCAGGCTCGCGACCACGGTGGCGATGCCGAACACGCTCAGTCCGGCGACAAGCATGGGCTTGCGGCCCAGGCGGTCGCCCAGGGCGCCGAGCGGCAGCAGCAGCGCGGCCAGGGCGAGGGTGTAGATGTTGATGATCCACAGGACCGTGCTCTGGGAGGCGGCGAATTCCACGGCCATGTGGGTCTGCGCAACGTTCAGCCCGGTCACTGAGGCGATGACCGCCATCAGGGCGATGGAGACGGTGGTCAGGATCGTGCGCAGCTGACGCGCGTCGGGGGCGCCCCGGCCGCCGGTCTGCGTGGCCGGTATGGGCTGGTTCGTACTCATGGATTCCTCTCAAAAGGGCATGCTGAGTCAGCGCCGGAGCAGGGCCGGTCGCCGGGTGAAGGGGGTGGGCGGGGCCCGGGCCGCCGCACGCGTCGAGGGCATGCAACGGCCGGTGCCGCGCCGGATGTCAAAGGGTGGGAGTGTCGCCCTGGGCTGCGGCGAGGGCCGCGTCGGTGTCTGCGGTGGCCAGCACGCTGTTGATGTGGGCGCCGGCCGCTGCGGAGGCGCCGACCTGGGCGGCAAGGTCGGTGGCGTTGCCTGTCGCCCACATGCCCGGCACCTCGGTGGTGCCCGCCATGCCGGTGGCGATGCCGTGGCCCATGTTGTCGGGCTGGTCCTGCATCGGCAGCTTCAGACCGTCCAGGCCCTCGGCGCGGGCTTCCATCCGGGTGGCGACCGCGAGGACGCGGCGGGCCACGACCTGGCGGTCGGTCAGGCGCACGCCGGCGAGGGTGCCGTCCTCGTTGTTGACGACCTCCTGCACCGGGGTGTCGACGATGCGGATGTTGCGGGCGGCGAAGCGGGCGCGGGTGGCCTCATCCAGGTGAGTGCCGTGGCTGAAGGAGGTCAGGTCCTCGGTAAGCTGCCGAAACATGAATGCGTGGCCGATGGAGGCCGGGCCGGTGGCGAGGATGCCGATGGGCTGATCGCGCGCCTCCCAGCCGTGGCAGTACGGGCGGTGCACCACCCGTGGCCCCAGTGCTGCCCGAGGCCGGGGACCTCGGGCAGCACGTCCTTCAGGCCGGTGGCCACCAGGACCCGGCACGCCCTCACGCTCAGTCCGTCGGCCAGGGTGATGGTGAACCGCAGATCCCCGTCCGTCCCGTGGGCGGCGGGCTCGGTCGAGGTCACCCCACCGATGACGACGCGCCCTCCGTACTGGCGCACTTGCTCCCGGCCTCGCTGAAGGATCTCGGGGGGCGGGGTGCCGTCCAGGGACGATGAAGCCGTGCATGGCCTCGGCGGGCGCGTTGCGTGGGGAGCCGCTGTCGATCACGACGACCGAGCGGCGGGAGCGGGCGAGCATCAGCGCGCCATTCAGCCCTGCGGCGCCCCCGCCGATCACCACCGCATCGACGGTCCCACCGGGCAGTGCGTCACTCGCGTACGGAGAAGTTGTCACAGCCATGGCCTCCTGCCTTTCCTCGTCCACTGGTCCCAGACGTTGCGGACCATCTGCACACGACGTTAAGCGGAGTTGCGTCAAAGGCATACACTGTTGCTCATGACGCAAGAAGATGGGGATCTGGACAGCCTCGTACGCAAACGCATCCGTGCCTTGCGGGTGGCGCAGGGCTGGTCCCTGGAGGAATTGGCCTCCCGCGCCCACCTCAGCCAGTCCTCACTGAGCCGCATCGAGAACGGCCAGCGCCGCCTCGCACTGGATCAGCTGGTCACCCTCGCCCGCGCCCTGGACACCACGCTCGATCAGCTCGTGGAGACCGCCACCGACGACGTCGTCACCAGCCCGACGATCGACAGCACCCACGGCCGGATGCGCTGGACCATCAAGGCCGACCCCGGGGTGAGCGTGGTGCGCCAGCGCATGACCGAACCACCCCCCGAGAACCCGGCGCGCATGCGCGCCCACCCGGGGAGCGAATGGCTCGTCGTCCTGTCCGGCACCGCGATCCTCATGCTCGGCCACCGCCGCTTCCGGCTCGAGACCAACCAGGCCGCCGAGTTCCCCACGATGATGCCGCACGCGATCGGCGCCGACGGCGGGCCCTGCGAGATCCTGGGCATCTTCGACCGCGACGCCCGCCGCGGGCACCAGAGCGACAGCGGCGACGACACTCAGGGCGCTCCCGAGTGACCGTGAGGCCGCGCGACAGCCTTCCCTGGCGGTGACCTCTTGCGCGTCGGGCAGCACCCCCGACCAGCATCTTGCGTAAACTGGGACACTTTGTGCTGCAGGCGCATATCCGTCTTAGTGTGAAGAGCATGAACCACGCACACACCGACACCTCCCACCACGGTGCTTCGCACGGTCACCACCACGAGCACGCAATGGACGGCCAGGCGGAGATCCTCGACCTGGACTGGATCGTCGGGTCGAGCGCCGTGCAGATGCGGTGTACTGCTCGCTTTGGTGCCGGACGCCGCGAAGGTCCGGTCGAGATTGTCGTCGTTCTGGAAGTTGACCAACACCCGTACAGGCCATAGACCCTGCCGACGGTCGAAGTCAGGGAGGTGACCACGCCGCGCGTGCTCTTCAGCGGTGTGGGTCGTTGGACGGATCATGCAGACCGAATGGGTGACGCGGCCAGTCAGGACCCTGGGTTGTCGTCAGAGCCCTGAGTTAGGGGGCAGCCAACCCGCTTCCTCGTCCGGCCCCATGAGACTGGCTCCCCTGGTTGGGAGTGGTGAGTCGTGACGTCGGGTGTGGTCGACGCGCGAGCTATCGATCTGCCTGCGGTGCAGCGCCAGGTTGATGCGGTCCTTGAGAACTTCTTGGCCGAGAAGGCCTGTGAGGCGGCTGGCCGCGGGCATCCGCCGGAGGTGGTGCAGACCGTTCGCGACTTCCTGGCGGCGGGCGGGAAACGGATCCGGGCGCTTCTGTGCGTGGTGGGCTGGCACGCCGCCGGTGGTCATGGTGATGCGACGTCGGCGGTGCGAGTGGCGGCGTCGCTGGAGTTGTTCGTGGCCTTCGCGCTCATCCACGACGACATCATGGACGACTCGGCCAGCCGCCGCGGCCGGCCCGCGGTCCATCGCGTGATGCGTGCCCGCCTGGGAGTCGGCGAGCGGGCCGAGCGGCTGGGTGCGGGCGGCGCGTTGCTGGTGGGCAACCTCGCCCTGATGTGGGCGCAGGAGCTGCTGCACATCGCCCCGCTCGAGTCCGGCCGGCAGCGGCTGGTCCATGGGTTGTACGACGCGATGCTGGAAGAGGTGATGTACGGGCAGTATTTGGACGTCATGGGCACGGGCCGTGGCGCCGACGACGTCGAGGCGGCCTTGCGGATCATCCGCTACAAGACCGCCACCGCGACCGTCGAGCGGCCCCTGCAATTGGGGGCTGCGGTCGCCGGGGCCGACGAGGCCACGATGGAGGTCTTCACCGGGCTGGGCCTGCCGCTGGGGGAGGCGTTCCAGCTGCGGGATGACCTGCTGGACGTCTTCGGCAGCCCGGACGGCGCATGTGCTCCGGGGCTGAGCGACCTGCGGGAGGGCAAGCGGACGGTTCTGCTGGCCCTGGGCCTGCAGAATGCCGACCTGATCCAGCGGGAGCGGCTTGACCGGCTGGTGGGCCGGGCCGACCTGAAGGAGCGCGAAGCGGCGGAGATCCGGGACATCCTGCTCGCGACGGGGGCACGACAGGAAACTGAACGGATGATCACTTCCCGCTATGAACACGTCCTGCAAGTCCTCGACGGGGCCGGCTTCCCGCCGGCCGCGGATGGTGCCCTGCGTGGCCTGGCGGTCAAGGCCACCCAGTACACCTCCTGACCCTGTTGCGACCGCGGGCCAGGGCACCAACCTCGACCGTCGCACGTCTACAGCGGTGTCACCCATCCCCCGACCAGGAAGAACTCGTGATGACCGAGCAGGTTCTCGATCGTGTCGCCGGATATGAGCGCTGGTTCAACACGCTCTTCGAGAAGTACTTCGACACGTTGAGCGCCGGGCTGGATGCGCCGTCGTTCAGCCGCTTCACCCCGGAGTGCCTGCGGTTGCTGCGGGAGTTGTCCTTGCGGGGCGGGAAGCGGATGAGGGTCGTTTTGCTGCATGAGGCGGCGCGTCTGGTGACGGACGAGCCGGTCGCGGGGCTGGAGGCTGCGGCGCTGAGTATCGAGCTGCTGCAGACTCACGGCCTGGTGCACGACGATCTCATCGACGACAGCCCCACCCGCCGCGGCGGCCCGTCCACCTACTACGCCTACCGTGAGCGGTTTCCCGGCCGGCCGCAGGCGGCCCTTGGTCTGACCGTGCTCGCGGGGGATCTCGCCCTGGCTCTGTCGCTGCAGGTGCTGCTGGGGGCGAAGGTGCCTGTGGCGGTGCGGCAGGCCATGGTCGAGGTGCAGACGCGGGCGGCGGCCGACACGTTCGTGGGCCAGATCGTCGACCTGGAACGCGACTTCGCCGCCGCGCCGGGCGAGGAGGTACTGCACTGCGTGGCCGACTACAAGTCCGCCCGCTACTCGATTCTCGCGCCCCTGCAGCTCGGGCTCCTGGTCGCCGGCGAGCAGCCGGTGCTCTTCGAGAAGGAGCTGCGGGAGTATGCGCGGCTGGTGGGGATCTGCGGGCAGATGCGCGACGACTACCTGGATCTGTTCGGGGACGCGTCCGTCATGGGCAAGCCGACCGGCACCGACATCCGCGACGGCAAGCACAGCTACACGGTCAGCGCCCTGCTGGCGGCCGTCGACGACGCCGAGCGTCGCGTGGTGGAGGCCGCGCTCGGCGACCCGTCCTGCACGCCGGAGACCATCGCCGCCGTCCGCGAGATCGGGGAGCGCCGAGGTGTGCCGGGCAGGATGCAGGCGGACATGCGCCGCTATGCGGAGCAGGCCACCAAGGTGGCCGCCGGCTGGCGGTCACGGTGGCGGGAAGAGGCGGTCACCTTCTTCGAACAAGTGCCGCTGTGGAGCGTCGTCCGCACCAGGTGACCAGCCCGTTCAGGCGCCTACGGGGTGCTGCCCTGGGGTGGCGGGGCGGAGCTCGTACACCGATCCTCGCGTTGGCGTCCGGAATGCTCTGCACGCTGTTCGGCCTTGACCAGGACGAGATCGGCGGGGCTGGGATCCGGGAAACGGTTCATGCCCATCACCTGACGAAGTCGAAGACGGGTGCGCTGACGGCCGCGCCGATGAGGAACCCGACGCTGACCTGGCCGGCGGTGTGGCAGCGCAGCCGTACGCGGGACCAGCCGATCAGAACCACCAACGGAGCCAGTACGAGCAACCAGGGGCCGAAGACCGTTGCGAGAATGGTCAGGGCGCCGGAGGCAACAGCGGAATGCACCGACACCTTCCAGAAGAAGGTGATCACCAGCAGCGCGAGCAGAACGGTGAGCATCGCCGTCACCAGGGCCGTCACCTCGACGGGAGCATCCAGCCCATACAGCAGTGCGGTGCCGGTGATGACCGAGGCCATCACCCCTGGGGCGGCCACGATGCGGTCTTGCCGCCGCCGCACGTGCCTGTCTCCCCAGTACTGGCGGCGCTCGCCGAACCGGAGGATCAACGTGGGCAGCGCTGCGGTGAACACCGCCGCCACCACGCCCCAGCCGATGCCGGCCCATCCGTCCGCGTGCCAGCCCAGCAGCGGCGCCAAGAGCAGCATCCAGTTCCGGGGCTCGCCGCCGTCGCTGAACCGCCACGCCCAGCGCGCCTCCGTTCGAGGCACCACCTCCTGCACCGCCATGCGCCCTTGGCCGGGCGGTGATGGTGATGCGACCGGTGAAGCAGCCGAAGCCGCGGCCTTGTGCTCCGGCACCCTGAAAGCCCCCGTCCCTCACATGATCACGCTGTCGCCGTGCACAGCGTTCATCGTCCAAACGACACTCTCACCAAGCCGGTCACGACGACCGGCGTGAGCGTTTCCGACGAGGCGCGCACCCGGGCCCGTGCCTTGCTGCAGAACCTCGGACGGCAGCACGACGCCGCGTGATCCGCGCATGATGGGCGAAGTAGCGGGGCGGCCGTGGCCTCGGCAGCGTGCCCAGCAGGGTGGAGAAAAGGGAGCGGTTTCGTGGAGGCGGTGTTCGCGGCCGTGTCCGGTAGCTGGTGCCGTCGTTCGGTCATGCATGGCGGATAAGCCGATCCCCGGTCCTGCGCCTCAGCTGCTGGGCGCGTACTGGCTGGACTCTCCTGTTCTGCGGCACGACGGCTGCCGATGCTTCCAACCAGTCGAAGATCGAGGGCACGCTCCGGGGCCGGGCCGCGCCGGTAGCCTGTTTCGGGCCTCGATACTGGTCGCAGCATCCGCGCTGATCGTTTTCGCGCTCGCGGTCGCCGCCACGACGTGATCGCGCCGTCGGGCCTCAACTCTCGTGCGGTATGTCCGGCGGGCCTGGATCCTTGAGCAGCAGATCGGTCACGCCCGCGACATCGAGCAGACGCCGTACCGGGGGTGAGGCGGCGACGAGCCGCAGGCTGCCGTTTGCGGCCTCGGCCTGGAGACGATGGCGCAGCAGCACATTGAGGCCGCTGGAGTCGGCGAACGAGACCTGGACGAAGTCGAGTTCACAGGGGCGGGAGCGCAGGGGCTCCAGCACTGCGGCGAGTTCGGGCGCGGTGCGTATGTCGAGTTCGCCGACCACCCGCACCAAGACGGTGCCGAGCGTGTCGACGACATCGATCGCCAAGGAGGGCGACGCTGGCGTGGTCATCCAGACAACTTCCTCGTGCGCTCCTGCCAGGTCCATGCAAGCACGCCTGACCGCGCCGCTCATCCGGGGCGATGAGCGGGCGCATGCCCTCCGTGCAGGGCACCGGACGATCCAACCAGCTCAGTGGCCGGAGATCAGGTGAAGCAGCGAGACTCGGCCATAAGACGGCCAGATCATCGGCGGTTGCACGGACCCGGGCGCCGTCCCGACAGGGGCCGGTCGGCCCTACCTCCCGACGCCGCCGGAGAGCATCGTGGGTGATAGCGGCACGGGAGGGCAGCATGACGCACCTCGACTCCGTGGCCAAAGGCCTTGTCGATCAGTTCTTCGCGCAATGCCGGCCGGACGCCGAGCTGGCTCTGGTCCGCTGGCGCCAGAGAGGCGAGCTGGACCGGGTCACGGTCAGCCAGCTCAGGCTCTGGGCGGCCAACCGCGCCCTGGAGGCATTCACCCGGCCGTCCAGCGGTGCGCCACAGCAGGCCGCAGCGGTCAGGGAACGGCAGCTGCTGATCGACTGGCTGGCGGCCAACGGCCACCAGGCCCTGGCGTGAGCCTGCACAGGCGTTGCGTGCCGGGTCTGTCGGCCGAGCAGTGAGGCCATGCGGCCCCATGCCAGGTTCCCGGGAGCGGCAGCGCCATAGCGGGATCGAGCGTCTGGCCCGCACCCAGGTCAGCATCCGCAAGGGGCCCGCTCGGGTCACGGCGGCCGTCGGCGGCGGGAGCACCGACACGCCACCCCCGCGAGCCTGCACACCGACCTCGCTCTCGCACGCGGGGAGATCAAGGAGCTGAAACCAGAACGCGACGCGCTCAAACGCCGCATCCAGCTCGCCCTCGGCGCCCAGATCGACAGCGCGGCGAACGTGGAACTGCTCCCGCGGATCCAGGACCTCGAGCGCCACAACGTCATGCTGTCAACGAACCTCACCGAGTCCAACCGTCGAGCCGAGAGGCTCGCAGGACAGCTTCAGACAGCGGAAGAAACCATTGAGTCGCTTCGTCTCGCCCTACGCAAGACCATGTCGATCCCAGGGACCTGAGAACGGCTGACGCCCTGGCCACAGGCTTCACGGCGGCCTGCTTGTGCCGTCTTCAGGCACCACCCCGGGCGGCCTGATCACTCCACTGGCTCGGAAACGGCGTCCTCCCCGCCACCGCCGTCCTGCCGATGCCAGCACAGAAACTCGAGCCCCGTCGCACGTTGCGGGTCCCCGCACCCTCCCGGTACGGGGACCCGCAGTCGGCAGAGGTTGGCGCGTGGAAATTCCGTTGCCGGAACAGCAGCATCTTCGATCGAATGCCTCCATGACTCACGACGGCCCGGCGGACCATGTGGAGCAGAACCGACGCTTTTGGGATAACGAGGCGGCTGCGTGGCACGGGCCGCTCGCCCGTGATCACTGGGCGCAGGTGGAACCGTCCTGGGGATTGTGGGCCACTCCTGAGTCGCAGGTTTCCTTGCTTCCCGACGGCATCGACGGGATGCGCACCATTGAGTTGGGCTGCGGTACTGCCTACGTTTCCGCATGGCTGGCAAGAGCAGGAGCCCACCCGGTCGGGATCGACCTCTCGGAGAAGCAACTCGCCACTGCTCGCGCGATGCAGGCGCAGTTCGGTATCGACTTCCCCCTGGTCCTGGGCAATGCCGAGAAGGTGCCCTACGAGGACAATACGTTCGGCCTGGCGATCAGCGAGTACGGCGCCTCGCTGTGGTGCGACCCCTACCAGTGGATCCCGGAGGCCGCCCGGCTTCTCGTTCCTGGAGGCCAGCTGGTGTTCTCGCGCTACTCACCGCTGTTCGCACTATGTGCACCGCCCGAGGGACCGGCATCCACCACTCTGTCCCGCAGCCAATTCGGCCTGTCGCGGCTGGACTGGGGGAATCACGTGGAGTTCGTCCTGCCGCACGGTGAAATGCTCCGTCTGCTGCGGGCCTGCGACTTCGTCGTTGAAGATCTGATTGAGATTCAGGCACCCCAGCATGCACGGGACTACCCAGAAGTTTCGGCCGACTGGGCCCAACAATGGCCCAGCGATGAGATCTGGAAAGCTCGGCTCGCAGGCTGACAGCTGCGCAGGTACCGTGTATCGCCTTACTCATCCCGCGGAGCACCTCGATGCTCCCACTGCAAGCCCTCAGGTGTTGCCGAAACTCACAGACGTCGCCCTACGGCCAAACGAGGCGTTTCTCGACCCTGGCCGTGCAGATAATGCGGGTGTTGCAGCCGTCGTGATCGGCGTCGACCCAGTGCCGGAACTTGGTGCGCTCGTATCCGGTGTGGTCCTCGCCTTGTACGGGGAGCGCGGCCAAGGCGTCCCGGACGGGCAGGGCGACGGCGTCGCCGGGGTCGGCGGCGTCTGCGGTGGCGGGGGTGAGCAGGGCGGCGAGCGCGGACAGCGCGGTGGCCGCGGTCCATAGAGCGCAGGTGGAACGCACAAGGCTCCTTTCAAAGATCACAAACGGTCGTGATCTTCGTAGCGGGGATGGCCCTCGTCCGGCCGCCGATCCGGCACCGCGTCACCCCGGCGGGTGGAAAGTCGCACCGGCCGGATCCCCTCGCCGTGCCGACCGGGCCCGGCGTGCCGCGCGCAGGTCAAGTGGCGTCGCCCCCAAGCGCTGGGCGTCCGAAGAAGTTCAAGTCCGGCCCGGATGTGCAGAGTTGGTCACCACCTCCTACCGTGTTTCCGGTAGCCCACAGGCTGCCAGGAGACTGCTTGGGAAACGGGGTGCTTCGTTGAACGACTTCGTTGCGGTCTACGCGGCTGAGCTGGTCAGGCACATGCGGGAGAACTCCTGGTCGCCGGTCCGCGACGCGCTCGTCACGTTCCTCGTCGACAACGAGTCGGGCAGCGAGAGGCGCGCAGACGAGGTCCGGCAAGAGCTGGACCGGGCTCGGAGCGATCTTCGCTACGCTCTCGAGCGCGGCGAGCAGGACACGGCCGCTGATGTCGAAGCCGAACTGCGCATGCGCCTGCGCCGTGTCCTGCGCAACCGGCCGCAGGCAAGCACACCGCTGCGGCACCTGGTCAGCCGATTCGTGCCGGTCACACCCGAGACCGGCACACGACAGGATCCGGGCCCCCAAGCCGGTCAAGCCCCTGTGGCCCCACCTTCCCGCAAGATCAGACCTCGCAGCGCCTTGGATGCCGCGACGCAGAAGGTCCTCAGGCGCCGCCGCAAGGAGGTTGTCGCGGTGCTGCTGTTCAGGGGCGGCCCCATCTTCGAGAGTTCCATACCGCTGTCGGTGTTCGGCGTCGACCGACAGGACGCGGGCGTGCCGCGCTACCGCCTGCTAGTGGCAGCAGGTGAGGAAGGCCCCCTGCGGACCACGGGGGGTCTGGAACTCCTCGCGCCCCATGGCTTGGAAGCCATCGCACGCGCGGGCACGGTCGTCGTGCCGGCCTGGCGCTCGATCACATCCCGGCCATCCGAGGAGGCGCTCGACGCACTGCGCCAGGCCCACGAAGAGGGCGCCCGCATCGTCGGGCTCGGTACCGGGGTGTTCGCCCTGGCTGCGGCTGGCCTGCTGGACGACCGCCCCGCGACCACGCACTGGATGTACGCGCCCGCGCTGGCAAAGCGCTACCCGTCGGTGCAAGTGGATCCGAGAGAACTCTTCGTCGACGACGGCGACGTTCTGACCTCAGCCGGTACCGCGGCGGGAATCGACCTCTGCCTCCACATCGTCCGCACGGACCACGGCAACGAGGCGGCCGGTGCGCTCGCCCGCCGCCTGGTCGTCCCCCCGCGCCGGTCAGGAGGCTAGGAGGCCTACCGGGACCGCGCGTTGCCGGACGAGATCGGCGCCGACCCGCTCCCCAAGTGGGCTCGTCCCCGGCCACGTACCGGGCGGCCTACCGCGCTCGACACCCTTTGGGCGGCGGCACCCTGCACACCTCACCTGGGCCCTCGCCCGCCCCGGACGACGACGAATGGCCGGCCCCGCCGCCCACCCCACCGATCGCTCCTTTGCGTGCACAACGGGGCGCTGGCGCCTGATGGGAGACATCGCCAAGGGGGCGCTGGGGGGTGCCTGGAGCTTGCTGGTGGGGTGGGTGCTGCCCACCGCGCTCAACCTCGCCATCCTCACTACGACCCTGCTTCCCAGCCTTCGCAAGATCCCGCCGTTCGCACACGTATGGGACCTGGCTGAGGGACGCGGTGCGCTGGCCTTTCTCACCGCCTCGCTGATGCTGGGTCTGGTGCTCAACGCCCTGAAGAACCCCCTCTACCGCATCCTGGAGGGCTACTTGCTGTGGCCCTCGCGCGCGTACGAATACGGCTGCCGCCGCCATCAGGCCATGAGACGCAGCCTGACCGACCGGCTGCTGCTCATGCGCCTCGAACGCCGGGCCGCCGGTGCCAGCCTGTCCGCCGTCGACCGAGCAGACCTCATGCTCCTGCGCCACAGCCCTCACCTGGCCCGCTACCGCAGCCTTGATCAGCGCAGCACCGTCACCCGCCGGGCCCTCCTGCAAGAGCGCCTCGCCCGCTACCCCGTCGGCGACGGCCACCTCGCGCCGACCCGGCTCGGCAACGCCATACGCCGATTCGAGGTCTACGCCTATGACCGCTACCAGCTGGATTCGCAGCTGTTGTGGAACGAGTTGACCGCCACGGCCCCAGACCAGGCCCGTCGCCAGGTCGACACCGCACGGACCAGCGTCGACTTCTTCGTCTGCCTGCTCTACGGCCACCTCGCCGTACTGCTCGCCGCGGTAGTGACCCTCATGTCCACTCACACCGGCGCGCCGGCCGCGGCGACGACCGCCGTCGTCCTTACCGCCCTCGTCCCCGTGTGGTACCGCTGCGCCGTCAGCGCCACCGATGAATGGGCGGCCGCCGTACGGGCCCTGGTCAACGTCGGACGACACCCCCTCGCCGCATCCCTCGGTCTGGACATCCCCCGAGAACTCGCCGCCGAGCGCACGATGTGGTCCCTGGTCTCCCGGCTCCCACGCATTCCGTACCACGAGCACGCTGCAGCCCTGGACCACTACCGCCGCTCGCCTGCCACCACCAACGACACGCAGTGAATGCGCGCGGCCGCGCGCGAACTCCCCTCTGTGTAACCCGGTTGTTCACGAGCACCGGGGCCCAACCCGTGAGCGGCACGGTCGACGAGAACGCACAAGGACGCGATCTGGGTCAATTCGCAGCCAGAGCCGGGCACTGTGCCGACCAGCCGTGTGCGGGCGACGACTGCTGCACAGGATGCCCGGCAGCAGGTCCATCAGCTCTCGACGTTCACGACACGTCCTGGAGCTTCGCCGATCGGGTCGTCGACGTCACCCTACCCCGGCCTGGCGATCAGCCGAGCGGAGCGTAATTACCGGACGCTAAGCCGGTCGACCCCGATCTGCTGGTCGTAGTAGTCGTCCAGCTCCTCAAACAATGCGGTCTCCGCGTAGGTGTTTACAACCGAGTTGGCCATGATGCTCCGGGCACTACCATCCAGTTCCTCACCGTTGTAGTAGGTGTGTCCTGAGGACTGGTCTTCCCGGTTGTGTTCGTACTCCCATTTCCCCCAGGCGGCGTTCGCGTCGTAGCGGGCCTTGGGGCCGCGCCACGTGGGGCAGATGTCGTTGAGCCCCCAGGCGAACTGGCGATAATTGGTTCCCCCGCTGCCGCCGTAGACCTCGAACACGCTGTCGTAACTGCTCCGGGTGTGACCGGAGTGGATCCTCAGCAAGTCGCCTGGCTGCTCCGCTGGGGGCAGCACGTCTAACAGTGTGCTCTGGTTCAGTACGACTGTCTTGTCGCTGAAGGAAAACTTCGGGCGAAAGGTGGGCTCGCAGGTCGTCACGGTAAAAGCGACAGACGCATTGCTTCGGTTCGAGATCACCTCAACCCAATACTCACTGCGGGGCCGGTACACGTTCCTTACATACGAGCTACCGGCCGCGACGGGCACACGAAAGGCGGGCACCCCCAACTGCTCCCGGAACTTCTCCAGGGTGTATCCCGCACGCAGTTCGCTGAGCTTGCGATACTCGGCCGCGCGCCAGTCCCGCCGTGTCTCGTTCAGCACGGTGACGGCGGTAATGAGTGTGCTGACGGCCGTCAGAAGATTGGAGAGGAAGAAGACCGCCACCAGCAGTATGTTGCGTCTGGTGAACGCGCTGAAGCGCTCTGCCGTGGAGTCGCTGCTCTCTGCAGGCGGTGACGGCTCGTCCGTGGACATGGTCGGCTCCCCGTCCGCAAGAGCTCCGATAATCATAGGGGTAATTGGGGCACTGCCGAGTATCGCTGGCCGGTGGCGCGATGCCGCTGACCCTGGCCACCTCGGCCGGTGCACTCACCCACGTGGGCGATGAAGCCGTCTAGCGCGGGGCGAGTGGGGGACAATGCGAAGCCCCGGCTGGACGGGGGAGACCAGCCGGGGCCGTAACACGGTGACCTGTGGAGGGCGGTCGCCTCTCGGCGGAAGGCTCCATGGGACTTCAGCCGGACGATCGTCCCCATGGGCAATAGGTGAGCCCGGGGACACTGTCCCCTCCGCCGGCCACGTATGGGTGAACGGTCAACCGTCTCGGGTTGTTCCCGGCCAGCCCCGACTGCCAGTGTGAGCTGACGAACACTCCTTTTGGAGGCCTCAGTTGAGGTAGTCGGCGACCAGGGCGGCGAATTCGTCCGGGGTGGCCAGGCGGATACCGAGATCTTCGGCCTTGGCCCGCTTGGATCCGGCGCCGTCTCCAGCGACGACGAGGGTGGTCTTCTTGGAGACGCTGGAGGAGGAGCGGCCGCCAGCCTGTTCGATGAGTTCGTTCATCTGGTTGCGGCTGAGTTTTTCCAGCGCACCGGTCATTGCGCCGGTGACGACGACGGTCATCCCGGCCAGCGGCCCGCCCGCCGCACCCGCGATCTCGCCCTCGGCGTCAGTGTCCCTGGCCGTGGCGGCCGCCGATGGGGGAGTGGCACCGGGTTCGGTCATGTTCACTCCGGCGGCCGCGAGTTTGTCGATGAGCGGGGCGAGTTCGGTGAGTTCGGCGACGATCGAGGGGGCCTTCTCGGTGCCGATGCCCTCGACCTGCTGCATCGTTTCCGCGTCGGCGGCGCGGATGGTGTCCATGGTGGCGAAGTGCCGGGCGATGCGGCGGGACATGGACCGGCCGGTGCCGCGGACCCCGAGCGCGCACAGCACCCGCGACAGCGGCTGCTGTTTGGCCGCGGTGATGGCGGCGAGGAGGTTGTCGGTGCTGGTCTCGCCCATCCGCTCCAGGCCGAGCAGCTGCTCGCGGGTGAGGGCGAACAGGTCGGCGAGATCTGCCACCAGGCCGGCGTCGACGAGCTGGACGATGCGGGTGTGGCCGAGGCCTTCGATGTCGAGCTGGTCGCGGCCGGCCGCGTAGGACAGGGCGGCCACCAGGTGGCAGTTGCGCCCGTTCTCACAGCGCCAGCGCTGCTCGCTGGTGTCGATGCCGGCCCCGCAGCGCGGGCACACCTCCGGGAAGGCGATGGGCTGTTCGTCGCCGGTGCGCAGGTGCGCGACGGGGGCTTCGATGCGGGGAATGACGTCGCCGGCCCGGTGCACCATGACGTGATCGCCCAGACGCAGGTCGCGGCGGGTGATGTCGGCCGGGTTGTGGAGGGTGGCGTAGGTGATGGTGGCGCCGTCGATCTCGACCGGTTCCAGGACGGCGCGCGGGGCGATGATGCCGGTGCGCCCGACGTTCCACTCCACCTCGAGCAGCCGGGTGATCTTCTCGACGGCGGGCAGCTTGTAGGCGATCGCCCAGCGCGGGGCCCGCGTCCCCGAGCCTGCGGTCTGCTGGTCGGCGGCCAGGTCGGCCTTGATGACGATCCCGTCGATACCGAACGGCAACTCGGCCCGCAGCGCGGCGATCTCCTGCACCCGGGCCAGCACCTGTTCGACGGTGTCGGCGGTGGTGCCGGGTACTGCGGTGGTGGCGGTGGTGTTGATCCCGTACGCGGCGGCTTGCGTCATCAGGTCGCTGTGCGCGCTCGAGCCCAGCCGTACGGCGAGTTCGGTCTCGGTGTCGGGCAGGGGCAGCAGGCCGTAGCCGAAGAACGTCATCGGCACGGTGTAGGTGCGCTCCTTGGCGCGCAGGGTGCCCGCCGCGGCGCCGCGTGGGTTGGCGAACGGCTGCCCGCCGTGCGCGGTACGCACCTCGTTGGCGTGCTCGAACTGGGTGGTGGTCATGAGGACTTCGCCGCGGACTTCCACGGTGACCGGTTCGGCAAGCTCGGCCGGCAGGCCCTCGATGGTGCCGATCGCGTGTGAGACGTCCTCCCCGGCCGTCCCGTCCCCGCGCGTGATCAGCTGTCTCAGGCGGCCGTGGGTGTAGCGGGCGGCGATCGCGAGGCCGTCCAGCTTCGGCTCGACACTGAACCGCTCCACCTCGTGGCCGATTCTCCGGGCCAGCGAGGCGGTCCAGGCGGTGAACTCCTCCGGCGAGAACACGTTGTCCAGGCTCAGCATCGCCACGGTGTGCGGGACATCGCCCTCCACCGCGCCGCCGGCGACCTTCCCGGTCGGCGAGTCGGGCAGCACCTGCTCGGGGTGCTCGGCCTCCCACGCCGCAATGCCACGCACCAGCCGGTCGTAGCTCTCATCGTCCAGCTCCGATGTCCCGCCCGTGTAGTAGGCGGCGGCCGCCTTCACGGCATCCTCGACCGCCTGCGCGTAGGCGGCGGCATCCACGATTACTGCTGCTGGTGTGGTCATACCCGCCATCCTGCCTGCCGCCACTGACAACGCCCGATGCCGCGGACCGACAGAATGATCATCGCGGATGACATCGGCAGTGAAGTTGAGGAGCAGCTACGCCTCACCCACTTCATCGTCCTCTTCGTCGTCGGGGCCTTCGAGGTCCTGGTGCAGCGCACGCAGCAGCGCGTGGGCGAGGAGGATGCCCCCGTTCAGGGCTCCGATCGGTCCAAGCAAGTGGCTGGAAGCTCCGCTGAGCTGCTGGGTTGACGTGGCCGTGTCGCTCACCGGGTCGGGTTCGTTCTGTGCGTGACACGAAGCGTGCCCGTGTCGGCGGCCCGAGTCTGCCTGTCTGCCCGGCCGGCGGACCCGGGTCGCACCCCTTCGGTGGGTGGCCGCTGAAGGTGGCCTCGGGCGTCATGGCCATGAACCCCGAGGCCACCGCGCCTCCCGCGACGCACCAGAGGGGGCCGCGGCTCGCGTGCGTCGGTATGACCGCCGCACGCAACGTGTCCACTTCGAGGGAACCCGGGACGCTGAGGTGGGTCTGCGGTCGGGCGGCCTGGTGGGCTCAGTGCTCCCACACATCCGGGCCGCCGCCTCGCCACTCGATGAGCCCTGACTGCCGCACCCACGCCTCGTCGGCGTTGTCCAGGCCCGCGACGCGCAGGATCTCGACGATGTCCAGCAGCCCGTACGCCATCCCGACGAACCACTCGTCCACACGCACCCGCCGACCACCGTCCTCAGTAGGCGGGTAAACCCCGATGGGCTGTGCGCTGGCCATGGCACCAGCGTGCGGTCTGGGGTGTCAGAGCGCATGCGGGGCACCCGTGCCGCTCGTAGGCTGGATGTAGCCTCTCGCGCTTCGCTGCATATGCCGAGGATGTGACCTGCGACTTCTCGTGGTGTCTCACACTGCTTCATCTGCGGTTGTCTCGGCTCTTGGTGCATACCCGCCAGGTTTACTGCGGCCGCTCCGGACGGGCAGATCGCTGACCTGAGATGTCTCACGGCCCGCTATCACGCGGGACGGCGGTGCGGTTGGCTGTGTGGGGGTGCCGTACGGCGGGCAACGCGGGGGTCGTTCGCCGCCGGATGTTCGACCGCAACATTGCGCTGCGCGGGGGCATCGCCCCGGCCCTTGCTTGCATTCTCAAACTCCCGCCGGATGTGCTCTCCGGGGCCCTCGGTCCGGGGCCGGTCTTCGACCGTGCTGGCCCCTGGCCGAGGTGCCGGACGGTTATTGGCGATGGACGACCGGTCGGCGCTGAAGGTGCGTATCTTCTGAGGGCGGGGCATGGCGGCACGGGTGTGGTTCCTCCCGTGCCGCGCGGCGCCCTCGTGATGTCAGGTGGTGCGCTTCACGTGGCGGACCAGCCACATCAGCAGGGCGTCCAGGTCGGCGGCGGCCGAGAGGACCCGGTCGACCGCCTCGGGGGTGTGCAGCCACTCCTCGCAGCCGAGGGGGCGGGCGGCTATCAGCGAACGGTGGCGCAGCAGGTTCATACGGGAGTGGTCCGTCGGATAGCCGCGCGGGGGGCGTTTCATCACGTCCCCGGAGATGTCGTAGCCCTTCTTCCGTACGTCCTCGACGATGGCGGACAGTTCGCGGCCGCTCCCCTCGGAGGCCACGGCTTTGCGGAACATGTCCACCTGGCCGGGATCGGGGTACCACCAGGCGCCCTGGATCCGCAGGCCGTCCAGGTCGAACCGGAGACCGATCTCGATCTTGCGGCCGAGCCGGATCACCGCGCCCTGGTGCTGCCACCACCAGGAGTCGGTGCGGTAGTGCCAGACGGAGAAGTCCTCGTACCGGGGGTCGGTGTCCGCGACCTCGTTGAGCAGGGCGATCATCGGCTGCCGGACCAGGCGTTCGCGGTCCGCGCGGTAGCGCTCGCGGGTCGCGTGGGTCGGTTCGCCCTGGAGCTGCCACAACACGTCCATGGCCTGCTCCGGCCAGCCGGTGAACTGTCCGCGCATGCGCGGAGAATAGCTCACCCGTGATCCGCGCGCGCGGAGAGTGAGACGGGCAGGGAGGCGTAACCCCAGACAAGGTGGGAGGTGCTGCGGCGGGGCTCGCCGTCCAGTTCGATGTGCCGTGCGCGGTGGGCGAGTTCGTCGCGGAACACGGAGAGCGCCGTCGATATGAAGCGGGCGGTGAGATCGTGTGGGAGCGATAGCCATTCCGCCTGCCGCCTCAGTACCGTGACTTCGCATGACCGTCACCGAGATCGAGATCACCGCAGACCTGGTGTGCGACCTGCTGCAGGAGCAACATCCAGACCTTGCGGGGCTGGCCATCCGCGAGGTGGCGGGCGGCTGGGGCAACCAAATGTGGCGTCTCGGGGACGAGTTGGCGGTTCGCATGCAGCGCATGGACCCCACCCCGGAGCTCCAGCTCAAGGAGCGGCGGTGGCTACCCGTGCTGGCTCCGCGCCTGCCGCTCCCGGTGCCGACTCCGGTGCGGTTCGGCGAACCGTCCGAGCGCTTCCCCAAGCACTGGACCGTGATGACGTGGGTTCACGGCGAGCCGCTGGACCACGGCTCGATCAGCCGCGGCGCCCACGCGGCCGACACGCTGGCGGGCTTCCTCCGGGCGCTCCATGCGGAGGCGCCCGCCGAGGCGCCGATCGCGACGGACCGCGGTGCGCATCCCAGGAACTGCACGGAGGGCTTCGAGAACTTTTTCCAGGCCGTTGCCCCCGACGACATCGCTGCCGACGTCCGGGCCGTTTGGGACGACGCCGTTGCGGCACAGGCGTGGGAGGGCCCGCCGGTGTGGGTGCACGGCGACCTCCATCCCGCGAACGTCGTCGTGTCGGGCGGAACGCTCGCGGGCATCGTCGACTTCGGTGGCATGTTCGCTGGCGATCCGGCGTGGGACCTGGCCGCCGCATGGGTGCTGCTACCCGCGGGCATGGCCTCACGGTTCTTCGACATGTACGCGCATGCAGACGAGGCGGCGATCCGGCGCGCCCGCGGGCTGGCCGCGATGACGAGCCTCTTCCTGATGCTCATGGGGCAGAACGGGGATCGGGGCCTTCCCGGCGGCAAGCCGAACTGGGGACCTGCAGGCCGGGCGGCACTTGACCGTGTTCTGAAGGGCGTTTGATGCACGCTTCTTTGAACTTGTTCTCGATCTTGGTTGAGGCCGTGCGGCAGCCACTTTCGTAGGTTCATCGATCACCATGCGTGGTGGGGATGCCAAGGTCCACGGCCCTATGCTGCCCGTGGCTCCGATCGAGCTGGCGGAGCTTCTCCTCGGCGCCGGCCAGGCTGACCTGGAGACCTTCGACCTCGCCGAGCCAGCCTTCCGTCTCGGCTTCGGCGATTCGGGCGATCAAGCTGTCGCGGATCTCGGCAAGCCGTGCCCGTTGGGCCGGGTCAGGTCCGAGGAGCGGGCACCTGACGCAAGCTTCTCTGAACCAATGACGTTGAAGCCTGAGAAGCTGTTGCCTTTTCGATCTTGAGCGGTGGCGGTCGAACGCGGGTTCCCGGTCGGGTGATCCTGCCCTGGCGAGGGCATGAGGAAGGGACCT
>NZ_JBIAUR010000030.1:0-77430 GCF_042893105.1 Streptomyces sp. NPDC001663
AAGACCCCAAGCCGTTCATCTGGACCAAGACAGCCGAAGAGATCCTCGACTCCCTCGCCCGCTTCTGCCGACGGATCTCTGGCGCAGGACACTAGGCGGAGCACGTCCGCGTCGGACACTCCCTCGGCCGCCGCGGCCAGCTCCAGCCGAAGGGCGTCCACCTCGGCTTCCGCGTCGCTCGTACCCTCCGGCCGGCCACCGACAGGACTGGCGGTCATTCCGCCTCCTAGCTCACGTGTCCGAACCACATCTCGAGGGCCTTATGTGGTGCGGACGGCGGGCGCGCATCGCGCTACGGACCCGGAGCGGGCGAATTCCACCATCGGGAGATGCGGCGCCCGGTGTCCACCCGTGGGCGGCAGGCCCGATCACGTGTCCGAGGCTTCTCAAGCCACACGCGCTGCCCTCCTCGGTGACGGTCAGGCCGAATAAGTCGATCCGCTCGCCGTTCCTCTGCCACCAACGGTACGCCGGGCACCACTCTCGGTCCACAAAGGACGGAGGCGCCCCGCCCCATCGTGCGGTGAGCTCCGGCGCGGCCCGGCGCGACCGCAGATACCGACGCCAGGGGCGCAGGGCACGTCCGTCATGGACATCCCTCCCGACGCGGAACCTACGCGGCAGCCCCGAACCTCACGCCAGAACCCGCGAGAACGCCCACGCCGGACGATCTCGTACTGACGATCACCCGGGCATGTCTCCCCGTCCCTGCACAACCGTCGCTCGACGAACCGGGGCACGGGAAGCGCGCTACTCGGGGTGCGGGAGCACGGGCCGTGACTCAAGCGGTTCGGGACGAGGGCTTTCCCGCAGGGCACGCCGTGCTGCCGCGCACGATCAGGGTTCCGGGGGAGACCGAGGTGTACGGGCCGTCGTTGCCCGCCCCGTTCTTGAGCCGGCGCATCAGCCACAGTGCGCAGCCGGTCGCCATCTCCTGGATCGGCATGCCGATCGTGGTGAGCCCCGGGCCCCACCAGGAGAAGCCGGGCTCGTCCCCGAACCCGACCACGGACAGGTCGCCGGGCACCTTCACGTCCTGCTGGGCGAGCTCGTCCAGGACTCCCAGGGTGAGCCGGACCGATCCCAGGACGAGTGCGGTGGGCGGAGAGGGCTCGCCCAGCAGTCGGCGTACGGTCTGACGCCCGTGGTCGACGGACGACGGAGGGCTCAGCTCGGTATGCCCGGCGTCGGCCGGCAACCCGGCGTCCCGCAGGGCCGTGCGGAAGCCACGCAGACGCTCCGCGCCGGTGGGCAGTTCCTCGGGGCCGCCGAGGTAGGCGACGCGGGTGTGGCCCAGGGCCACCAGGTGCGCCGTGGCCTGGCGCAGTGCCTCGTGGTCGTCCACGCCGAACCACTGGGAGCCGAGTGAGGGGTGGCGGCGCAGCAACTGGAGATGGGGGAGGGTGCGCAGGAGCTTGACGGACTCCTGGTGCGGGCGGGCCGTGGGGACGATGATGACACCGGCCACCAGGGTCGCGGACAGCTCGCGGAGGTGGCGCAGCTCCACCATCCGGTCGTCGTCGGTCTCCGAGAGCATCAGTTGGTAGCCCTCGGCCTCCAGGTTCTTGGACAGCTCGTGGGCGATGGTGGAGTAGAAACTGTTGCGGATGTCGGGGATGACCAGGGCGACCACGTTGCTGGAAGCGCCCCGCATCATGCGCGCCGCGCGGTTGCCGACGTACCCCATCTCCGAGGCGACCTGGCGGACCCGGAACTTGGTCTCCTCGCTGATCCGTGCGTCGTCGGCGAGTGCCCGGCCGACTGTCGACACGGAGACTCCGAGGCGTTCGGCGATGTCCTTGGTCGTGACCACGTAAACGGTTCCCCCTCGACTCACTGGCCCGCTGACCACCTTCAGTGTGCCAACGATAGCGCTCATCGGCGCGGCACGTCGTCGGAAGGGCGGCTGCGGGAAGGTCTTCGCGACTGCGTGCTAACGTTAGCATCAATGATGGGCTCGGCAGTTGCCCCAGGCTGCCCCGGCGCGGAGGTTGCTCGTGCGGATCGTCAGATACGCCCTGGACGGCGTGCGCTACTACGGAGAACTCGAGGCGGGCGACGCGAGGATCGCTAGGTTCGACGGTGACCCCTACACGGGGTTGTCGCCCACCGGGCATGTCGACGACATCGGCGACGTGGCCGTTCTCGCCCCGCTCGACCGGCCCCGAGTCTTCGGGTTCGCCTACAACTACGCGGCGCACGTCGGCGAGACCGACCGGGGGCTTCCGGACGTTCCCGTCTGCTTCATGAAGCCGAGCACGGCGGTCGTCGGGCCGGGGGATGCCATCGTCTATCCGACGGACGGCGAACTGATCCATTTCGAGGGCGAGTTGGTCGTCGTCATCGGCAAGGAGGCCCGGCATGTGAAGCCTTCCGAGGCCTATGACTGCATCCTTGGCTACACCTGCGGCAACGACGTCAGTGACCGCGTCGTCCAGCGCAAGGAGAGTAGATTCGGAACGCTGCTGATCGGGAAGGGCCGGGACACTTTCGCACCTCTCGGTCCGGTCATCGCCACCGGGCTCGACCCCTCGGGGCTGGCCCTCGCCACCCGGGTGAACGGTGCGGTCGCCCAGTCGGCGAGCACGGCCGACCTGCTGATCGGCGTCCCGGATCTCGTCAGCTACCTCAGCCGCCATCTGACCCTGCTGCCGGGAGACGTGATCTTCACCGGCACGCCGTCCGGAGTGGGGCCCATCCGCCCCGGCGACGAGGTCGAGGTCGAGATCGAGGGTATCGGCGTGCTGCGCAACCCTGTGGTGGCCGAGAGCCGCTGACATCCACGGTCCTTCGAGCGCTTGTACGGGCCGTCTAGTGTGATGGGCCATGGAAGTGCTATCGTTAGCATCGTGAGTCTGTGGCACAGTGGTACAAAACGCCCC
Source organism: Streptomyces sp. NPDC001663 (assembly GCF_042893105.1). Taxonomy (NCBI): domain Bacteria; kingdom Bacillati; phylum Actinomycetota; class Actinomycetes; order Kitasatosporales; family Streptomycetaceae; genus Streptomyces; species Streptomyces sp. NPDC001663. The sequence goes on from NZ_JBIAUR010000030.1 coordinate 2,883, forward strand.
GGCATATCCGTGCCTCGCCGCTGGGACGGGGACGCCGTCACGGCCACAAGCCGGCGAGCGTCGCCACTCCGCCCGAACTCAGCGCCCCACCTGCCTCCGCTCGCGACGACCGTCGGCCCCGCCAGTCACGCCGTCGGTCGCCCCGGGCGACGAACGACCCCTGTGGACCGCATGCGATCAGGCCGGCCGCCCGGCCGCCCGCATCGGCCGCACGATTTCCGCGAGGACGACTGCCATGAAACCACCGAGCCGCCCCGGCACCGTGCTGCTCACCGACTACGCCTGGCCCGACGACTCCGTCGAGCGCTCCGTCATCGAGCAGGCGGGCCACACTCTCGTGACCGGCCCGGCCGAACCCGCCGCGGCCGAGGCGATCGAAGGGCTGGTCGCCGAACACCGGCCCGCCGGCATCCTCACCTGCTGGGCGCCCGTGTCGGCCACCGCGGTCGAGACCTCCCCGGAGCTGAGGATCGTCGCCAGACTCGGCGTGGGGCTCGACAACATCGCCGTCGACACGGCCACCGAACGAGGCGTGTGGGTCACCAACGTCCCGGACTACTGCGTCGAGGAGGTCTCCGACCACGCCGTCGGCATGGTGCTGGCCTGGACCCGCGGCCTGGCCCTGTTCGACCGGGAGGTGCGGTCCGGCCGCTGGAACCCCGCGAGCGCCCGGCTGCGCCGCCTGTCGACCCTCACCTGCGGCGTCGTCGGGTACGGACGCATGGGACGCGCCACCGCGCGCAAGCTCGGCGCGTTCGGCTGCCGGGTCCTCGCGCACGACCCGCACCCACCCAAGGACACCCCGGGCGTGGAGATGACGGCTCTGGATGAGCTGCTGCGCCGCTGCGACGTGGTGATCCTCCACGTGCCGCTCACACCCGGCACCCACCACATCATCGGCGCCGAGCAGTTGGCCCAGATGAAGACGGGCGGCCTGCTGGTCAACGTCAGCCGCGGCGGTCTGGTGGACACCGACGCGGTCGTCAAGGCGCTCGACAGCGGGCACCTGGACGGGGCGGCACTCGACGTACTGGAGAGCGAACCCCACGTACCCGCGGCTCTCCTCCAGCAGCCCGGAGCGCTGCTGACCCCGCATGTCGCCTTCTCCTCCGACGCCTCGGTCACGGAACTGCGCCGCCGCGCCGCCGAAGAAGTCGTACGGGTCCTGGCGGGCGAGGCACCCGCTCACGCCTGCAACAGCCCCCACGCCCAGATGCCCGACCAGGGGCAGCGACGATGAGCGCCGCCTCCGCGCGGACGGGCCCCGATCCCGCCCTGTCCGCCTTCCTGATCGCCCATGCACTCGCCCGTCCCGGCGAGACCGCCCGCTGGACCCCGCTGGCCGGCGGCGTCTCCTCCGACCTGTGGCGCGTGGACCTTCCGGGGCGCTCCCTGTGCGTCAAGCGCGCCCTGGCCAAGCTGAAGGTCGCCGCCGACTGGCAGGCACCGGTCTCCCGCAACGCCTACGAATGGGCGTGGATGCGGTTCGCCGCCCGGCACCGACCGGACAGCGTGCCCGAACTGCTGGCCCACGACCCCGACGCCGGCCTGTTCGCGATGGCCTACCTGCCGCCCGAGCGGCACCCCATGTGGAAGGCCCTGCTGATGGCCGGCGACGTGCGGCCGGAGACCGCGGCGGCCGTCGGAGAACTGCTCGGCACCCTGCACGCGAAGAGCGCAGGCGACGTCGGCCTCGCCGCCGAGTTCGCCACCGACGACAACTTCCACGCGCTGCGCATCGAGCCGTACCTCCTCGCGACGGCCGCGGCGCATCCCGCGCTGAGTGACATCCTGAAGTCGCTCGCGGATCGCACGGCGAGCACACACCTGGCACTGATCCACGGTGACGTCAGCCCCAAGAACATCCTCGTCGGCCCCTCCGGACCGGTCCTGTTGGACGCGGAGTGCGCCTGGTACGGAGACCCGGCCTTCGACCTCGCGTTCTGCGTCAACCACCTACTGCTCAAGAGCCTCGTGGTCCACGGTCGACGCACCGAACTGCTGCGCTCCGCCCGTGTGTTGACCGAGGAATACACCCGCCGCGTCGACTGGGAGCCCCTCGGCGCACTCGAGTCGCGCGCCGCGTCACTCCTCCCGGCCCTGCTGCTCGCACGCGTCGACGGCAAGTCCCCCGTGGAGTACCTCACCGACGACCGGCACCGGGACCTCGTCCGTACCGTGGCCACGGAGCTGCTCCGGGCGCCCGCCCCGACGGTGTCCGACGTCCTGGGCACATGGACGACCGCACTCGGGTCCCGAACCGCGCCCGTCGGCGCACGGCAGGACCCACCCACCGACAGGACGCGCTCCGCGGAGCCGACCAAGGAGCGACAGATGCGCAGAGTGGTCACCGGTCACGACGAGAGTGGCCGATCGGTCGTCGTCAGCGACGGTCCCGTTCCCCGCAGCCGTGAGTTCACCAGTCTGCCGGGCTTCGTGTCCCGGCTGCCCTGGGCGACCGAACCCGGTGCCCCGGTGAGCCCGACCGGGGACGACCCGACCCCGGAGGTGACCAGCCTTCTCCCTGCCCCCGGCGGCACCCGGTTCATCGTCCTCACCCTCCCGCCGGACAGCGCGATGGCCGACCCCGCCTTCGACCCGGCCGCCTTCGGCCGCGAGCAGCACGCCGACTCGCCCGGCCTCGCGGACCTCATGGAGCCCGACGGCATGCACACGACGCCGACGGTGGACTACGGCATCGTGCTGGCGGGCGTGGCCGTCCTCGAACTCGACGACGGCCACTGCACGCCTCTGTCGGCCGGGGACATCGTGATCCAGAACGGCACCAGGCACGGCTGGCGCAACCGCGGTGACGGACCGGTCACGCTGGCGTTCGTCCTCATCGGTACCGAACGCGAGGGCTGACCGAGCCGGAGAGGGCGCGGCACGTCGGAGTCCGAGCCGCCTGGTGACGGTTGGGGCTGTGCCCGTGCCGGGGTGGTGCCCGACGAGTCAGCAGCGCCCCCCGGGGGGGAACCGGCCCATTCCGTGGGTCCTTAAGCCGAGGTCCCCGGCCATGTCGGACATCACGGTTCCCCCGCCGGGGCCGCGTCCCCCAACCCCGCCGAGCGCCCGAGGCGGCCCGCGGCACCCGGTAGGGACGTCCGGTCGAAGATGCCTTAGGCTTCCCCACCATGAACCGCGTTGTGGCCGTCCCTCGGAGGGACGTGATTACCCAGCGCGCCGGCTGAGCCAGGACTCCGGCGCGCTACTGGTCGCGCCCGGAACCTGGTCCGGATCTTCGAAACCTGACGAGAGGATCCGTGATGACTCACGCCGTACGCCAAGCCCGCCCCGTTTCCCGCGATCACTCCGACTCCTCGGCCCCGCGCAGGGTGGTCACTCATGTCACCGGCGCTCTGGACGGTGTCATGCGCGTCGTCACCGTGCTGCGCGCTCGCGGTTACGTCGTCCGAGACCTCTCGGTCGACGTCCGGGAGGAACTCCACAGCGAGCTCAGGGCGACCGTCGTCGTCACGGCGCAGCAGGCAGACCTCCTGCTCGAACGTCTGCGGCGACTCGCAGTCGTCGTAGACGCCCTGGCGGAGGACCTCTGACTCACGACGACTACGGGGCGCCCTCCGCCAGGCCTTCCCAGTGGTCGGCGAGTTCCTGCAACGCGGCCACGAAGGGGGCACGCAGACTCTCCTCGAAGTTCTCCAGAAGCAGCTTGTCGAGGCCGCGGGCCCGGTCGTTGGCCTCGCGCAGCGCCTGCTGACCCTGGTCGGTGACGTAGAGGAGTTTGCGGCGGCCGTCGGCGGTGTCGGGGCGGCGGGCGAGCAGGCCGCGGTTCTCCAGCCTGCGCGCCACGTCGGCCATGGTGGAGGTGTCGAGCGTGACGGCCGCGGCCATCGAACGCTGGTCGCGGCCCGGGTTGGCCTCGACCGCCTGCAACACCGCGAACTGCGGGCCGGTCAGCACCGGGTCCACCTCGCGTGCCCACACCGCGAGATACGCCTGGTAGAGGCGGCGGACCTGATAGCCGGGCGCGGCGCTCAGGGCGGCGGGAATCTCCGGGGTGGTGTCAAGGGACTGGGTCTGGTCGGCCATGGCGCCTACTTAAGCATGCGCGGCCGTGGCCGAGCGAGGGTGGGGGTGACGCGGTGGTGGTTCCTCACGCGGCGGGCTCCGTCAGGGACTGTTCCGCCCAGATGACCTTGCCTTCCGCCAGATAACGGGTGCCCCAGCGCCGGGTGAACTGGGAGATGAGCAGGAGGCCGCGACCGCCCTCGTCGGTGGTCTTCGGATGCCGCAGGTGCGGAGCGGTCGCCCCGCCGTCGAAGACCTCGCAGATGAGCGACCGCTCCAGGAGCAGGCGCAGCCGGATCGGACCGACGGCGTGCCGCATCGCGTTGGTGACGAGCTCGCTGACGACCAGTTCGGTGGTGAACGCCAGATCGTCCAGCCCCCAGACGGCGAGCTGCCGGCTGCTGATCCTGCGGGCCTCGGCCACGACGGCGGGGTCGGCGGGCAGCTCCCAGTCGGCGACCTGGTCGGAGCCCAGGCGTCTGGTGCGGGCCATGAGCAGCACGGCGTCGTCGTCCGGGCGGGCGGGGACCAGCTCGTGGACCACGGCCCGGCAGCGGAGCTCCAGCGACTGGTCGTCCCGGGCCAGATGGCGGCCCAGCCGGTCCCTCGCCGCTTCGAGACCGCGAGCGGACGATCCGTCCCCCGTCCCATCGGAACCCCGGGCCGCGAGAAGGCCGTCGGTGTGCAATGCCACCGTTGTGGCCTCCGCCAGCTCCAGCTCCACCGCTTCGAAGGGCGGGCCGCCCACGCCGAGGGGCGGTCCGACGGGCATCGCGGGGAACGTGACGGTGCCGTCGCGGGCGACCAGAGCGGGCACCGGGTGGCCGGCGCTCGCCAGGGTGATCCGGCCGGTGACCGGATCGTAGATCGCGTAGAGGCAGACCGTTCCCGTACTGCGCCGGCCACCGGCGGTCGGAGTGCCGGACTCGGCGTCCTCGTCCCGCGCCGCCTGGGCGACCAGGTCGTCGAGGTGGGCCAGTACCTCGTCGGGAGACAGATCGAGGTCGGCCAGGGTGCGCACGGCGGTGCGCAGCTGTCCCATCGCGGCGGCGGCGCCGATGCCGTGACCGGGGACCTCTCCCACCACGAGGGCGACGCGTGTCCCGGACAGCGGGATGACGTCGTACCAGTCACCGCCCAGCCCGGTGAGTTCGTCGGCCGGCCGGTAGCAGGCCGCCACGTCGACCGCGTCCTGGTCCGGGAGCCGGTGCGGGAGCAGGTTGCGCTGAAGCACGAGCGCGGCGTCGCGCTCCCGGGTGTAGCGGCGGGCGTTGTCGATACAGACCGCCGCCCGGCCCACCAGGTCCTCGGCCAGACCGAGGTCCTCCTCGTAGAACGCCTCCTGGTGCTCGCGCCGGAAGAACGTGGCGATGCCGAGGGTGATCCCGCGCGCCCGGATCGGTACCGTCATCGCGCTGTGCAGCCCGAGATCCCGGAACGTACCGTCGCGCTCCTCGGCAGGAGTGGCGACCCACAACGTGTCCAGCGAGGGGAGGCGTTCCGCGCGCCAGGACTCGCCGCTGGTGAGGCAGCGCACCGCGGGGGAGTCGTGGGTGTACAGGGTCGTGGCACCGACCTCCACGAGCGCCTCCGGGACACCGCCCTTCGTGGACTGGTGTCCGGCGCGGCGCAGAGACGCGATGTCCTGCTCGGTGAGCGGCCTGGACGGGGGGTCCAGACCGCGCAGGACGGCCTCCAGCAGATCCACGGTGACGAAGTCGGCGAGTCCGGGCACGGACACGTCCGCCAGTTCCTGGGCGGTCCGCGCGACGTCCAGCGAGCGTCCGATGCGCTGACCCGCCTGGTCGAGCAGGGCCAGCCGCTGGCGGGCGCGGTGGCGTTCGGTGATGTCCTCCACGGTGTAGAACACGCCCACGGGGTGGCCCTCGTCGTCCTCGAGCCGGGTGAAGGACATCGAGTACGCCGTCTCCCGGTGCGGCGCCGACCGCACCCGGCCCATCGTCTCGTACGCGATGACGGGCCGGCCGCTGCTCAGGACCTGCCGCATCCTCTCCTCGTACTTCTCCGCGTCGAGTCCGGGCTGGACGTCGGCGAGCCGCTTCCCGAGCCGGTCCTGCGGCGGGCCGCCGCCGAACCGCGAGAGTGCCGTGTTCGACCAGACGTAGCGCAGATCCGTGTCGAGGATGGCTATGCCGACCGGGGACTTGAACAGCATCCGTTCCAGGACTCCACGGCTCATGTCCCAGCCGGGTGCCTGGCCCAGGCCTTCGAGCAGCACCAGCCAGCGTTCCGGGCCGTCCGTCTCGGCGGCCAGGACGGCGCGCACCATCAGCCGGACCGGGTGGCCGTCCCGGTGCCGGGCGGTGAGCAGACCGGCCCAGCCACCGTTCCGGCGGCAGCGCTCGGACAGGTGGGGGAGTCGCTGCGCGTCCTCGGCGAGCAGCAGGTCGACCGCGGCGCGGCCCACCGTCTCGGCCGCGGGATAACCGAGCAGGCGTTCCGCGTCGGGGGTCCAACTCGTGATCACGGCGTGTGCGTCCAGGAGCAGCGGTGCGGCGTCGGCCATGTCGAACCGCTGCCCGGCGATGTCAGGTTGCTCGTGCGCTCCCACAGCGGCACTCTCCGTCCCTGTGAGTCGACCACCCTCGTGTCCGATTCTTGCACCAGGAGTGACGTCCGTCCGGTTCACGGCCTTTGCCCGGCCGTGACGCCCACGACCGAGCTGGTCGCCTCTCCAGGGGCTGGACTCGGAGAATTCGCGACGATGCAGGAATGGCGCGACTATTATTTGTCTTTCGGGCTTCTGGGGCGATTTTTGCTCACGATAGGCCTATGCTGCCCGCATGACTGCCGCAAGACGTACCCGAACTACGAGGGAGGGGCCGAGGTGCCTCTGGCCGAACCCGCCGACCTCCAGCAGATCGCGCGTTTCGATGATCCGTCCTTCCTGGAGGATCCGTACGGCGCTTACGCACGTCTTCGCCGCGAGGCGCCGGTCTGGTGGTGTGAGTCGGCGTCGGCATGGACCGTCACGCGATACGCGGACGCGCGGACCGTGCTTCTGGACCCCGAGTCGTTCACCTCCGCTCCACAGGGCGCGAACGCCTACCTCGATCTGGACGGCCCCAACCCGTACGACGACCCCGGCTCGGGGATGCTGGTCCTCACCGAACCACCCGCGCACCGGACCCACCGCAGGATGTTCACCGGTGGTGCCTCCTACAGCAGCGGTGCGGCCGAGGCGATGCGGGCCAGGATGGCCCGCATGAGCGAAGAGCTCGTGGCGGCGCTGCCGGAGGGTGACGTCGACGCGGTGGACGACGTCGCCCGGCCGGCGGTGATGTGGCTCATGAAGGAGTTCTTCGATCTGCTCGAGCCCCAGGCGGACGAGCCCCCCTGGCAGGACGCGTTGCTCGGCTACTACTCCCCGGGCACGGGCGCGGCCACCACGGGACTCCACCGGTACATGGAACGGCTGGTGAGGACCCGCCGTCAGGACCATGGCCACGATCCGGTGTCCCTCGCCGTCCAGGCGAACGACCGGAAGGGTGCCCTGAGCGACGCACAGATGGCCTGGAACTTCTTCGACGCGATTCTGGCCGGGGGCGCGTCCACGCTGGCCCTGGCAGCCGAGTCGATCAACGTGATCGCGCGGAACCCCCGGTGGCAGAGTCCTGACTACTGGGACACGACCGCTGCCGCCATGCGGTCCACCGAGGAACTGCTGAGGTGGGCGAGCCATATCCACCAGGTCACTCGCACCGCCACACGGGACGTCGAACTGAACGGTCGGCTGATCAGGTCCGGGGACACGGTCTTCGTGGTTCTCGCCTCCGCGGACCGGGACGAGTCGGTGTGGGACCGAGGCGACGAACTCGATCTCGCCCGCGAGCCCCGACAGGCGAACTTCGCCTTCGGACACGGACCTCATGTGGCCACCGGGTCCATGCTCGCCCGCACCTTCCTGTCCACCCTGCTTCCCGCCTTCCTCCACACCTGCCGCCCGTTCTCGCCAGGGGCCTTGCCCTCGCACGCACGCATCCGCGGAATCAGCACTCCCGTCTCCGTTCCGATCACGCGGTCACGCGAAGGAACGGCTCCCCAGGTGGGAGCCCCGCAATGAGCGTGTGGCGGCGTCACCGTGGATCGGGCCGCTCCGGTCGGCCAGTCGGAGGCCGCTGCCTCCCTGCCGTACGGCGATGATCTCCGCCGCGATGGACAGCGCTGTCTCCTCCGGGGTCCGGGCGCCCAGGTCCAGCCCGATGGGGCTGGCGAGCCGGGTCAGCTCGGTCTCGGTCAGGCCGGCCTCCGTCAGGCGGTCCCGCCGTTCCTCATGGGTGCGCCGGGAGCCCATCGCGCCGATGTACCCGATGTCGGGCAGGCGCAGCGCGACCTGGAGGAGCGGGACGTCGAACTTGTGGTCGTGGGTGAGCACACAGATCACGGTGCGGCCGTCGATCCGGCCGGCTTCCGCCTCCGCCCGCAGATAACGGTGCGGCCACTCGACCACCACCTCGTCCGCCCCCGGCAGACGCGCGGCGGTGGCGAACACCGGGCGCGCGTCGCACACCGTGACCCGGTAGCCGAGGAAGGCCCCGGTCCGCGCGAGGGCGGTGGCGAAGTCGATCGCGCCGAACACGATCATCCGGGGTGGCGGCAGGAAGGACTCGACGAACACCGCCACCTCTTCCCCGAGGGCGTCCGAGGCGGGGCCGAGGCACGGTTCCTGCGGGCCGTAGCGCAGGATGCCGGTACGGCCGACGGTCAGGTACCCGAGGGCGTCCGCCGCCAGCTGGTCGTCCAGCCGCCGTAGGCCCGTGCCGCCCGCGGTCCGGTCCGGCCGGACGACCAGGCGGCGGCCGACGGTCTTCGGCGGACCGGCAAGCACGGTGGCCACCGCGATCGGCTGTCCGGCGTGCACGGCCTCGGCCACCTCGCCCAGCTGGGGGAAGGTCGTCGGATCGACCCGCTCCACGAACACGTCCAGAGTGCCGCCGCAGGTCAGACCGACCGCGAAGGGGTCCACCGCCGACCCCCCGTACCGCTGGAGGACCGGACCGGCTCCCGAGAGGGCCTCCTGGCCCAGCTCGTAGACCGCGCTTTCGACGCAGCCGCCCGACACGCTGCCGACCGCCTCGCCCGCGGGGCCCACCAGCATCGAGGCGCCGGGCGGGCGGGGCGCCGAGTGGTGGCAGGCCACCACGGTGGCCAGTGCCGACGCCTCGCCCGCGACCCACCAGGGCAGCAGCTGCTCCAGAACGTCCCTCATGAGCGACTCAGCTCACCGCGGGGCTGGTCACACGCCCGCTCAGGAGGCTGCCGGCCCCGGGCACGGACGGCGACACCCCGAGTTCGGTCAGGATGCGGAACGCCGTCGAGGTGGCCGCCGACAGCACGGGCAGCCCCGCCTCGTCCTCCACCGGCTGGATCGACGCGAGCGACGGCATCTGCACGCACGCCGACAGCACCAGGGCATCGGCGCGGCGCAGGTCGAGGCGCTTCCAGTGCTCGCGCAGGTCGGCGGGGTCGAGACGGGCCACCGCCAGGTTGTCGGGCACTTCGAGACTGAGCGCGTCCACGACCTCGACACCGGCGTCCTCGACGTACTCCACCACCCGCGCGGTGAGGTCCTTCATGTACGGCGTGATGATCGCGACCCGCCTCGCTCCGAGGGCCTCGATGCCGCTGAGCAGCGCGCCGGCACTGGAGACGACCGGAGCCCCGGCGCCCTCGGCGCGCAGGACGGAGGTGATCTCCGCCTCCGCCACACAGTGGTGACCGGGCCCCTGGGCCATGATGGCGACCAGGCAGGCGGTGGCGACGACATCGGGCCGGGCGTCGGCGAGTTCGAGGGCGGCCCGCTCGGTCTGCGCGTTCATCCCGCGCAGTTCCTCGGGTGTCACGTGCTTCATCCGCATCCTGCTGCTGTGGAACACGAAACGGTCGCCCGGCTCCACGGCCTCGCGGGCGTTGAGCATGCGCGGCAGCTCGGTCTCCATGGTCAGGTTCGAGCTGGGCACGATCAGGCCGATGTGATGGTCAGTCATGGGAGGGCTCCTCCAGGTGAAGAAAGGGTCGAATGGGTTCGGCGGCCGGTGAGCCGCAGGCGGTGCGCAGGTCTCAGACCCGCCGCCGGTCTACGTGCGGCACGGCGAGCATGGCCTTCAAAGCGCTGGTCAGAGCCGTGAGAGCGGCTCCGGGGACGTCCCAGAAGATCATGTGCCCGGCGCCGGGAACCGGCTGCACCGGCGCCGACGGGTGCCGTTCGGTGGCCTCTCGTGCCCCGTCCGCCGTGACGACGAGGCTGTCGGCGCCGTAGAGCATGCAGACCGGCTCCGGTACCTGCGGCCACCAGTCGAAGAAGTCCTCGTGCTCGAAACCGTGATGCGTGGCCGCGACGGCCTCCTCGGCACAGCTGGAGAGCCAGCGCGCCCGGAGTTCTTGCTCGCGGCGCGGCCAGGTCGGCCAGGAGACCGCGACCTCGTTGGCGCTGGTGCCGCGCCGGGCCTCGGCCAGCTGCCGCCGGAACGTCTCCAGGCTCGTGGGGTACACACCCCGGCCCGGACCGCTCATGGGCGGGTCGGCCAGAACGGCCCCCCGCAGCGGCACCTTTCCCCGCGCCGAGACGACCGCCGCGATCCGGGCGCCCATGGAGTGACCCAGCAGCAACGGGCGTTCGAGCCCCAGGCCGGTGATGAGGGCTTCGGTGTCCTCGGCGTACTCCTCCAGGCCGTAGCCGTCACCGGTGTCGGACAGCCCCCGCCCGCGGACGTCCAGCACGACCGGCCTGACCAGAGCCGTCAGCTCGCGGGCGACGAAGTCCATGGTGATCGCGGGGCTGGTGATACCGGGCAGGACCACCAGCGGCGGCAACTCACCCCCGTAGTCGAGGGCGTGCAGCCGCAGACCGCCGGAGCGGACCCACCGGCTGGTGGCCGGCACGTCGGCGAGATCCGCGAGCGCGGGCTGCGGGATCGAACGCTCGGACATCGGGTTCCCTCTCATGAGCGGGCGCGCCGGACGGCGGCGGCGGGCACGGAACTGACGTAGCGGACGGCGTCGTCGAGGCTGATGACATCGCCGTACTTGGCCTGGATGTCGAACAGGGCGGCGCCCGCCGGGCCCTCCGCCCGGTCGCCCACGCAGGCGCGGGGCACCAGCACCGAGAAGCCGGACTGGACGGCGTCGACGGCGGTGGCCCGGACACAGCCGCTGGTGGTCGCCCCGCACACCACGACGGTGTCGCAGCCGAGTCCGGTCAGGGCGGCGGCCAGGCTGGTGCCGAAGAACGCCGAGGCGCCCTTCTTCACGACCAGCAGGTCATGTCCGGCGCGCATCGGCAGCCGCGGGTCGATGGCGACCGCGTCGCTGCCCTCGACCAGGGCGCGCAGGCCCGGGGCCTTGCGCAGCCAGGTGACCGAGTCACCCGACGCCTCGGCCTCGGTGTAGGCGATCGCGGTGAAGATCACCGGGACGTCGGGCGGACGTCCGGCCTCGATCAGACAGGTGGTCGCGGCCACCGTTTCGGTCAGGTCCGAGCCGGAGGGGTACGCGTCCTCGGTGAAACCCCGGGTCAGGTCGACCACCACGATCGCCGGTCGGCTGCCGCGCCGGACCGGAGCACCGAAGCCGGCCTCCTTGTAGGTGCGGTCGGTGCCGACACCGTAGAGCCCGCCCTTCATCGTCGCCGTCCCAGGAGCCGGCCCTGGAGGAGCCCGAGCAGGAACGCCACGACCACCGGGCCGTACTTCTTGAGCAGCGGTACGGCGACCAGCGACAGCCCGTTGAGCTCGGCGGAGGCGGAGGCGGAGGCGGCGGGAGCCGCGGACAGGGGGGTGTACGCGGAAGGGGCCGCCGTGCCCCCGGCCTGGCCGCCCTGGGCCAGGAGCAGGTTCCCGAGGTTCTGGGCGAACTGCTGGAGGATCCGGTCCGACACCGTGGCGATGGCGCCCTTGCCGAACTGGGCGATCTTGCCGCGGATCACCAGGTCCGTGGTGAGGTTCAGCTGCGCGCCGTCCGAGGTCGGCACGACTTCCAGGAAGACCTCGGCCTCGGCGTCTCCGCTGCCGTGCGTGTCGGCTCCGCTGGCGTGGACCCGCAGCTGTCGCTTGTCGGTGTCGACCTCCAGGAAGCGCACGGTGCCGGCGTAGGCGGCCGCGATCGGACCCACCTTGATCTTGACGGCGCCTCGCCAGGCATCGCCGTCACGGCCGTCGAGAGCGGCGCCCGGCATGCAGGACGCCACCCGCTCGACGTCGTTGATGAGGGCGAACACCGCGTCGGGCGCGGCCTTGACGGGAATGGCGTTGATCAGTTGCATGATGTCTCCTCGGTGCGCTTGCCGCACTGGGCGCGGCGGGCGGTCGCGCAGGCGTCGATCGCCTCGACGATGGTCTGGTAGCCGGTGCACCGGCACATGTTGGCGGCCACGGTCTCCTTGATCTCCTCCTTGGTCGCCTCCGGCCGCTCCGCGAGGAAACCTTCGGCGAGCATCAGGAAGCCCGGGGTGCAGAAGCCGCACTGCAGGCCGTGGTGCTCGCTGAAGGACCGCTGCAGGTCGGAGAGTTCGCCGGTGCCGGAGTCGGCGAGGGACTCGACGGTGGCGATCCGGGCCCCCTCCGCCTGGGCGGCGAACATCAGACAGGCCCGCACCGGCAGACCGTCGACGAGTAGGGTGCAGGCTCCGCAGATGCCGTGCTCGCAGCCGACGTGGGTGCCGGTCAGCCGCAGGTCGTGGCGGAGCACGTCCACGAGGGTGCGGCGCGGCGCCGTGATCACTTCGTACGACGTGCCGTTGACGTCGAGGGTGAGGAGCTGGACGTCGTCGCCCAGGCCGGTGGTGTCGTTCATGGGGTTCGCTCCGGTACGGGTGCGGTCAGGGCACGGTGGACGGTCTCCGGTGTGATGGGGGTGTTGTCGAGTTCGACGCGCGTGGGGCGCAGGGCGTCGTTGACGGCGTTGAGCACGGCGGCGGGGGCGCCGATGGTGCCGCCCTCCCCGGCGCCCTTGGCCCCGGTCTCGGTGAAGGCGCACGGGGTCTCCAGGTGGTGGATCTCCACCTCGGGGATCTCGTGCGCGGTGGGCACCTTGTAGTCCATGAACCCGGTGACTGCCGGCTCGCCCCCGGCGTCGTAGGTCACCTGCTCGAAGAGGGCTCCCGCGATGCCCTGGGCGATGCCACCGCGGCACTGGCCCTCCACGACCTGCGGGTTGATCGCCACCCCGCAGTCCTCGACACAGACGTAGGCGAGGATCTCCACCTGGCCGGTGCCCTCGTGGAGTTCGACGACGACTCCGTGGGTGGCGTTGGAGAAGGTGCCGTCGGTGGCCACGTCGAAGGCGGCGGTCGCGGTGAGACCGGGCTCGATGTCGTCCGGCAGCAGATGGGACCGGAGGTAGGCGATGTCGGCCAGGTGCTCGTACGTGAGCTCCCTGTCCGGCTCGTCCAGGCGACGGATCCGGCCACGGCCCAGCTCCGTCTTCTCCACGGGGACACCCCACTCGGCGGCGGCGATCGCGCGGAGCTTGTCGCCGAGCTTGACCGCCGCGCGCCGTACGGCACTGCCGCCGACGGTGATCGAGCGGCTGGCGAAGGTGCCCCAGCCGTAGGCGATGCGGTCGGTGTCGCCCTGGTGGAGGCGGACCTTGGCGATGTCGAGGCCCAACGCGTCGGCGACGATCTGCGCCATGGTCGTCTCGTGGCTCTGGCCGTGGCTCATGGTGCCGGTGGTGACGGTGACCGCGCCGCTGGTGTCCATGCGGACCTCGGAGAGGTCGAAGCCCGGGACGACCTCCATCTTGCGGGCGGCGAAGGCGGTGGAGCCGTAGCCCGTGCGCTCGCTGAAACAGCTGTAGCCGATCCCGATGTGCCGTCCCTCGGAGCGGGCGGCGGCCTGCCGCCTGTACCAGCCCGCCTCCTTGAGCGCCGCCTCGCACAGATCGAGGGATTCCCGGTAGGAACCCGGGTCGTACGTGATGTTGTTGACGCCGGTGTACGGGAACTCGGTGATGACGTTTCGGCGCCGGATCTCGACCGGGTCCAGGCCCAGTTCGCGGGCGGCGCGTTCCATGAGCCGCTCGACGACCATGACGTACTGGGGTCGGCTCACGCCTCGGTAGGGGGCGGTGGGGGCCTTGTTGGTGGTGATGGCCCGACCACGTGCCCGGTAGGCGGGGACCTTGTAGACGCCGGGCATCTCGCCGGCGGCCATCAGGGGCTCGATGCCGGCGGTGAAGGGGTAGCAGGAGTAGGCGCCCATGTCGCAGACCACGTCGGCGTCGAGGGCGAGGATCCGGCCGTCGGCGTCGAACGCGGCACGTGCGGTGTAGTGCTGTTCGCGGGAGAGGAAGGACGCGGTCAGGGCGTCCTTGCGGTCCTCGATCCACTTGACGGGCCGACGCAGCCGCAGCGCCGCCGCCGCGGCGGCGATCTCCTCGCGCCCGACCGCGCACTTGAGGCCGAAGCCGCCGCCCATGTCCGGCACGATCACGCGTACGGCGCGCTCGTGCAGGCCGAGACAGCGCGAGGCGACGGTGCGCACCTGGTGCGGGACCTGCGTGCACGTGTGCAGGACGAGCTGTTCCTCCCGGTCGTCCCACTGCGCGACCGCGCCACGCGTCTCCAGCGGCAGCGCGTTCTGCCGGCCGGTCCGGGCCTCCACCTCGACCACGCAGGCGGCCTTGGCGAAGACCCGGTCGATGCCCCGGGTGGCGAACAGGGTGACGTCGACGAGGGTGTTGAGCGCGGCCTCCTCGTGCACCAGCGGAGCGTCGGCGGCGAAGGCCTGCTCCTCGCCCATGACGGCAGGGATCGTCTCGTACGTCACCTTGGCGGCCTCCAGGCCGTCCTCGGCGGTGTACGCGTCACGGGCGACGACCACCGCGATGGGCTCACCGACATACCGGACCCGGTCCCGGGCGAGGACGGGCATCGCGGTCGGTACGTACTCCGAGAGCGGACGGTCGAGCCGGGCCGTGATGTCGCCCAGGTCGAGGTCCTCCGCGGTGAACGCGGCGACCACACCGGGCACTTGGCGTACGGCCGTGAGGTCGACGGAGGTGATCACCCCGTGGGCGACCGTGCTGCGGACGAACTGCGCGTGGAGCATGCCCGGCAGTTCGATGTCGTCGACGAACCGGCCGTGTCCGGCCAGCAGCCGGGGATCCTCACGGCGGCGCACGGACCTGCCGACCAGCGGACCGTCATCGGTGGACTTCATCGGGACATCGCCTCCTCACAGGCGCGTTCGACCAGGGTGCGGATGAGGTGCTTGCGGTAAGGGGTGCTGCCGTTGGCGTCGCCGGGCGGATCCACCGCGGCCGCCGCCGCTTCGGCGCACTCGCGGAACGTGCCGCCGGCGGCGAGCACGGCCTCCGCCTCGGGCACCCGGACCGGCAGCGCGGCCACCCCACCGAGGGCGACCCCGCCGCCGCGGACGGCGCGGCCGTCCGTGTCCAGGTCGACGGCGGCGGACACGATCGCGAAGTCCCCGCGACGCTCGGCGAACTCGGTGAGCGCCGCGTGCGGTGCGGGCCGCGGAAACACGATCTCGACGAGGATCTCGTCGGGTTCCAGGGCGGTCGTGTAGTAGCCGAAGAAGAACTCCCCGGCAGGGATACGACGTTGACCCCGCGGGCTGCGGGCCACGAACTCGGCGTCCAGCAGGACCGCGAGCAGGCACCACTCGGCGGTGGAGTCGCCGTGGGCCATGCTGCCGCCGACGGTCCCGCGGGTGCGGATCGGCAGGTGGCCGATCCACGCCATGGCGTCGCGGATGACGTCGAAGCCCGCCCCCAGCTCGTGCGGCGGGGCGATCTCCACCGTGTGGTGGGTGGTGAGGGCCCCGATGCGCAGTCCGCCGTCGGCACCGACGCCGAGGTGGTCGAGTTCGCGCAGGCCGCCGATGTCGACCAGGTGGGCCGGGCGGGCCAGTCGGTAGTTCATCATCGCGACCAGGCTCTGGCCGCCGGCGATGACCTTGGCGTCGTCGCCCAGCTCGGCGAGGAGCGCCGTGGCGCCCTCGACGTCGCGCGCCCTGTGATAGCGGAAGGGAGCGGGCTTCATGTCTCTCCTGTAGTACGGAGCCTGACCAGGTGGGATGCCTGCGCAGGCGAGGTGGACCCTCAGAGCAGCGCTTGTCCGGGCGCCGGGGTGAGCACGACCTCCGCGGCGGCCTCGGCCTCCTCGTCGAGTGACCGTCCCTTGGTCTCGGGAGCGGCGATCGCGGTCCACACGACGGATCCGACGACGGCCACGGCCAGCACCCCGAACGTCAGCGGCAGCCCCAGCACCGGCCACATCACCGATCCGAACAGCAGCGGGGCGAAGCCGGTCAGCACCCGGCTGAAGGAGGACGCCCAGCCGAAACCGCTGGCGCGCAGCAGCGTCGGGTACAGCTCCGAGACGTAGGCGTACATCGCGGGGATGGTCAGCTGCATCAGGAAACCGAAGACGGCGAGGGCGATCACGGCCCCCGTGGGCATGTGCAGCAGCTTCGTGAACACCACCAGAGCCAGCGAGGCGAGCGGGGCCGTGACACCGATGAGCCACTTGCGGCCCACCAGGTCCACCAGCACGGTGGAGGCCAGGACGGCGACGATGCCGACGCCGCTCATCAGGGTGGTGCTCATGAAGGCCACCCGGTCGCCGAGGCCCTGCTCCTTGAGAATGGACGGCATCCAGCTCAGCGCGGCGTAGTACACCAGCATGACGCTGGCGAACAGCAGCCAGGCGGCGGAGGTGATGCGCGCGCTGAACTTCCAGACGTCCCGCAGCTGTTCCAGGGCGACCCTCGGCCCCTTCGACTTCGCGTGCTTGGCGGGTTCGGGGATGACGTACGGCTGCACGGGCGCCCCGGTGCGGGCGACCAGGTCGTCGATGACCGCGCGCGCCTCGGTCTCGCGGCCCTTCTTGCTGAGGAAGACCGGTGACTCCGGGATACCCCGGCGCACCCAGAACAGCAGCAGTGCCGGGACGCTCATGACGGTGAGCATCCACCGCCAGTTGTCGTCGAGCGTCAGCATGGCCGTCGACACGACACCGCACAGCGTGACGCCGATCGGCCACCACACGTCCAGCGCGGTCAGGACACGGCCGCGGTACTTCTTCGGGGAGAACTCCGCCACCAGCGCGTAGTCGACCGGAATACAGCCGCCGAGTCCGACGCCGGCCACGAAGCGCAGGGCCAGGAAGACGGGGTAGCTGGGGGAGAGGGCGCCCAGCACCGAGAACACCGCGAAGATCAGCAGCGTGACGCTGAAGGCCTTCTTGCGGCCGATGCGGTCCGCGACCGCGCCCCAGGCGACGGCGCCCAGGGCCATACCGATGAGGTTCGCGGTGGCCACGAGACCGCGCTCCGAGAGCGTGAGGTGGAAGTGCTCGCCCAGCAGCGGCATCAGAAAGCCGTTGAGGGCGATGTCGTAGGCGTCGAAAAGGTAACCGAGGCCGCCGATGATGAAGATCTTGCCCTGGACCCCCCATCTCCATGGGAGGTCCTGGACGATCTGGTCGCCTGTTTTCATGTGTGCTCCACGGGTGTTCGAGGGGGACGCGCCCGCGTGGGGGCGGACACCGGGGTGAGCGGGGGGGTAATGGGGGGGGGAAGAGCGGGGAGGGGGCGCGGGCAGGGGACGAGGGGGGACTCGTCAGCGGGCGAAGCTGTAGTCGTAGGCGCCCAGATCCGGGTCGTTGAGCGGGGTGCCGCTCCACAGCCAGTCGTAGGACACGTCGGACTCTCCGTCGAAGCCGCGCCTGAGCAGCTCGTCGCGGGCCTCCTGCTGGGGGCCGTCCGGGTAGTGGTAGAAGGACTTGTTCTGCAACGACGCGTCCTGGACCATGCCGGCGTGCTTGGCGCGGCGGTCGACGTAGCGGCGCAGCGCGAGGATCACACCGTCGGCGTCGACCCGGCCGAGTTCCTCGGCGAGTACGGCCGCGTCCTCCATGGCCTGGGAGGCGCCCTGGGCCTGGTACGGGAGCATGGCGTGGCAGGAGTCGCCGAGCAGCGCGACCCGGCCGTCCATCCACACCGGGTCCCGGCGCCGGTGGTAGAGCGCGAAGGTCATGACGTCGTCCTTGGCCTTGGACAGCATCGCCGCGACCCGGTCGTCCCACTCGGAGTAGGCGCTCACGAGGTCGTCCGCGGTGGTGGTGGCGGTCCACTTCTCGGCGACCTCGTCGGTGCAGGGGACGCAGCCGACGACGTTGAGGAACTCCCCGCCGCGGATCATGTAGTGGACCAGGTGCCGGTCGGGGCCGTACCAGATGGTGCTCTGGAAACGGTCCATCAGGAAACGGGTCGCCGGGTCCGCGGCGATCAGCTCGCCCGGGATCAGGGCACGGAAGGCCATCTCCCCGGAGAACTCCAGGGTGTCCGGCAGGCCCATCAGGTCCCGGACCCGGGAGCGGATGCCGTCGGCGCCGATCAGCATGTCCGCTTCGAAGCGTCGGCCGTCCTCGGTCACCGCGACCGGGCGGCGGGGGTCGCTGCGGTCCAGTTCGGTGACGCGGCTCGCGGTGCACAGTTCGACGACCGGTCCCGGACCGGCAGGGTCGACACAGGCGTCCATGAGGACCTGGTGCAGGTCGGCGCGGTGGTAGTGCCAGTACGGGGCGTTGTACTCCTGCTTGCAGCGGTCGCCGAGCTGGGTCATCCCGATGACGCTGCCGTCCTTCCACCGGCGCCGCACCTGGTCCTGGGGCTCGGTGTGGATGGCCTCCAGCTGCTTGCGCAGACCCAGTCCGAACAGGATGCGGCTGGCGTTGGGCGCTGTCTGGATGCCCGCCCCGATCTCGCCGATCTGCGGGGCCTGCTCCAGCACGGTGACCTTGAGCCCGCGCTGCCGAAGAGAGAGAGCGGCGGTCATCCCGCCGAGTCCGCCGCCGACGATGACGACTTCGAGAGATTGAGTGGATGCCATGAATAACTCCAGTTGCGGGTGCGGCGGGCGGGATCAGGACTCGACGAGTCGCCCTGCGGTGACGACGTCCCGGCCGTCGACGGAGACGGTGCAGCCGCGCATGGCGATGTCGAGGTGCGCGTAGGACTCGCGGCCGAGGTGGGGGTGCGGACCGGTGGACCACAGGAAGTTCCCGGCGAAGGCCCGGGCGTCCATGCCCATCAGGTCGTCCTTGCCGTACAGGGCGGTGGCGAACCAGTCGGCGCTCTTCATCAGGCCCCAGCCCATGTGCGAGAGGCTGCGCGCCCACTGGTCGTCGGCGTCCTCGAAGAAGGTCTCCAGGAGCTTGGCCTCGGCACCGCCGGACACCTTCTCGATGGTGCCGCCCGCGATCTCCAGGGTGACCGGCTGGCGCACGTACTCCTTGAACGGCAGCAGGATGTCGTTCTCGGCGAGCACGATCCGGCCGTCGGAGAGCTGCGGCCAGCACAGCACCATGGTGCTCGGCCAGTGGTCCCAGCGGCCCGGGTCGTCGGCGAAGCCCACCTGGAACTCCGGCTTGGAGCCCGGGAGTTCGATGGTCAGGTTGGTGCCGGCCTCGGAGGTCACGCGCATCAGGGACGCGCTCTTCAGCAGGTCGACACCCTTGATCACCTCGGCCTTGTCGGACTGCTTGGGCAGGTTGCGGATGAGGACGTCGGGGGCGTCGCAGACGAAGAGGATGCGGGTGCCGGTGCGCAGGATCTCCTGCTGGAGGGGCGCGTGGATGAAGCCCTCCCGCGTGAGGTCCACGACCAGGTCGGCCGACTTGAGCAGGTCCTGCGCGGTGGTGTCGTTGAGCACCGCGGTCAGGCCGGGTCCGGCGCCGGTGTGGGTGCTGTCGGTGGGGGAGGGGTTGCCGCCCGGCACGGTGGCCGCGACGACGTGCGCGCCGCACGACTTGGCCGCGCCGAAGGCGGCGGCGACGTAGTCACCGCGGCTGCTGGGCTCGGACAGGACGACGACGTGCTCGTCGGGCCGGAGCTTGCACAGCTTCAGCTCCTGGGTGAACGCGTCGAGCAGGTCGACTGAGGTGAGGTCGAGCATGTCTCGCTCCTAGGGAGGGGAGGGGACAGACGGGGAGGCGCACGGTCAGTGCGTGCGTGGACGGGCATGAATCGGCCACGTGAGCGAAGCCGAACGCCCTCGTCGCGATGCCCGAGGGGCGTCGGCGACGGAATTAATCCGAGCACGTACTATCTCGTTCTGGCAAGGGGTTGGCGCGGATTTCGTGGGCGGGACTTTCGGGATCTCGTCAGTCGTGACGCCGTTAGGCTGGTCTGACCAGGGAGTTTCGGCACATCTCTCGCGTCGGCACCGAAGGCTTTCTGGAACGGAGGATGAATGCAGGGGGCATGGAAGCTTGCGTGGGCGAGGTCGTACGTGCTCGGATCGTATCGATCCGCCCCCGGACTACCGTGCCGTGGATCTCTCGCGATGGCTGATTCCAGCCGGCTCACTCCGCCTTGAGGAGGACTCCGATGTTGTCTCCCGCATCCACCAAGCGAACCGTCGCCGCGGTGCACGCCGCCCCGGTGTTCATGGACACCGACGCCACCATCGACAAGGTCGTCGGCTTCGTCGAACAGGCCGGCCGTGACGGCATCGACCTGCTGGTCTTCCCCGAGACCTTCGTACCCGGCTACCCCTACTGGATCGAGGCCTACGCCCCGCTGGACCAGCAGGGCGCCAACGCGGCCTACGCCGAGGCGTCCGTCGAGGTACCCGGCCCCGAGATCGCCCGAGTTCAGGCCGCCTGCGCCCGTGCCGGAGTCGGCACGGTGCTCGGGGTCAGCGAACGGCTCGCCGGCACCCGTACCTGTTTCAACACCCAGGTCTACATCGACCCCGACGGCAGCCTGCTCGGCGTGCACCGCAAGCTTCAGCCCACCTATGTCGAGCGGATCGTGTGGGCCCAGGGCGGCGGCGCCACGCTCAGCGTCTTCGACAGCGCGCTGGGCCGCATCGGTGGACTGGCCTGCTGGGAACACACCATGAACCTGGCCCGCCAGTCCCTGATCGCCCAGGGGCAGCAGATTCACGCCGCCGCGTGGCCCGGCCTGTCCACCATGGCCGGCTTCGAGGCCGTCGCGGACATCCAGATCGACGCCATGATGAAGACCCACGCCCTCACCGCGCAGACCTTCGTCATCTCGGCCGGCAACCCGGTGGACGAAACGTGCCTGCAGTGGATGGAGTCCACCATCGGACCGCAGAAGCACATCACCGCGGGCGGCGGCTGGTCGGCCGTGATCCACCCCTTCAACCAGTACCTCGCCAGCCCCCACACCGGCCCCGAGGAGAAGCTCGTCACCGCCGAGATCGACCTCGCGGACATCAACGCCGTCAAGGTCTGGGTCGACTCCCGCGGCCACTACGCCCGACCCGAGATCCTGGGCCTGAAGGTCGACCAGCGCCCGCTGTGGCACGACGAGGGGCACCGCGAGTGGCCGGCGGCCCCGAGCGAGGGTGACACTCCCGCTCCGTCCGCGGCCGAGACGGCGTAGGGGTTCGTCGGGGGGGCCTGACGTCGCCCCTGCTGGCTACGGCAGGTCCCTTCCGGCGCGCCCGGCCGGTCAGGTCAGTCACCGGTATGTGCGCCGGATCGCTTCAGGCCGCAGGACCCGAATCGGTGCTTCCGGGCCTGTCCCGGACCAGGGTCTACCCGGCTGCCACGGGAAGCTCCTGGTTCGCCAGCCACCAGGTCGCGATCCGGGTGCGGCGGGTGAGATCGAGCTTCGCCCTGATGTTCTCGACGTGGCGGTCGACCGTACGGGGCGACACGACCATCTCGGTCGCGATCTGGCGGTTCGTCAGGCCTCGCGCGATCAGGGCGGCGACCTCCTGCTCCCGCTGGGTCAGCGGGCTCGGGTGGGCGGGCGCCACCGGTGTCTCGGGGCAGGGCTCCAGAGCGTGCCGAATGGCAAGGGCGGGGGTGTCGTGGCGGGCGCCCTCGTCCAGCGCCCGCGTGTAGGCCTCCGGGCCCAGGAAGCCGAGGGATGCGGCCTTGCACCGCGCGTGCTGCTCGGCGATGTCAGGGCCGAACGCCTGGATGTTCGTACCCGCCCTCCGCCACAGGGCGTCGGCCGTGCCCAGCAGTCGGGCGGCCCGTTCGTGGTCGCCGTCCGCGGCGGTGATCCAGGCGAGCAACTCCACCATTCTCGCCACCATCGCGTGATCGTTGAAGCCGCGCATGCTCTTCAGGGCTGACACGGCCAGCGTCCTGGTCGCCTGTCGGTCCCCTCGCACCCAGGAGTTGTGCCCCAGTGCCAGCAGCACCTGCGCACGGTTCCAGCGCTCACCCTGGGCCTCGCAGGCGCTGATCACCCGCCTGCCCGTCTCCGCCGCTCGCGGGTCACCGGCGTAGGCCTGGGTGCAGGCGAGGGCCAACAGCCAACCGCTGGCCTGGTACGCGTCCCCGAGCGCCATCAGGCGGGCCTCGGCCTGTTCGTAGCGGAGGATGCCTTCCGCGTGGCGCCCCCGATAGTGCGCCGAGATCCCGCCGAAGCCGTGCACCTGGGCCTGTAGTACGGGGTCCTGAAGCTGCTCGCTGAGAGCCTCGGCCTCCTCCAGCCATCGGTCGGCCGCCGCCAGATCGCCCTGCGTCTGCGCCAGCCTGGTGGCGGTGATGAGTGCATGGGCACGAGCTGTCGTGGGCTCCGGCGCGGCGGCCAGCGCCCGCTCGAACTGCTGGCGACCCTCGCTGAGGAAACCGCCGGCGGACCAGTGCCAGGTCAGCGCCGTGGCCAGTAGGAGTCGGGTCTGGGGGTCGGCGTCGCAGTCCAGTGCCGCCAGCAGGTTGGCGTGTTCGGCACGCAGGTGGGCGAGGTACTCCACCTGATCAGGGCCTGCCCAGTGCCTCTTCACACGCTGCGCGAGGTCGAGGAAGAAGGCACGATGCCGCAGGAGCCGTCGCTCCTCCTCGCCGGACTCTGCGAGTCGCTCCCGGCCGTACTGCCGGATGGTCTCCAGCAGCCGGTAGCGCGGCATGTCGTCGACTTCGTAGGTCAGTACGACGGACTGCGCGACGAGCTGGTCAAGAAGGTCCAGTACCTCGTGCCCCTCGATCCCCTCTCTCGCGCAGACGGTTTCGGCGGCCTCCAGATCGAATCCGCCGACGAAGACCGAGAGTCGGCTCCACAGGAGCCGCTCGGCCGGTGTGCACAGGTCGTGGCTCCAGTCGAGCGTCCCGCGAAGTGTCCGCTGGTGGGGCTGTCTGGTCGAGCACCCGCCGGCTAGCAGCGCGAAGCGGTCCTCCAGGCGCTCGGCGACCTGCTTCACGGTGAAGGCGCGCAGACGGGACGCCGCCAGCTCGATCGCCAGCGGAAGTCCGTCGAGATCGGCGCAGAGCCGCGCCATCTGCCGCCTGTTGCGATCGTCGGCCTGGAAGGCGGGTCGCACGGCGGTCGCCCGGTCGCGGAGCAGATCGACCGCTTCCTCCGGGGGGAGGGGAGGGACGGTGAAGACGTGTTCGCCGGTGAGCCCCAGAGTGCGGCGGCTCGTCGCGAGGACGCGCACATCAGGAGCCGTGGAGAGGATGGCCGTCACCAGTTCGGCACAGGCTTCGGACACGTGCTCGCAGTTGTCGAGGAGGATCAACGCGCGCCGCTCCCGGAGGAATTCGACCATCTGCTCCGAGAGGTTCCGGGTGCCAAGATCCGGTACCCCGAGAACTTTCGCCGTGACGCTCGGCACCGCGCTCGGCTCCTGGACGGCGGTCAGATCGACGAGCCATACACCGCCCGGGAAGCGCCTCGCCGACACTGCGGCCGCCTCCAGGGCCAGTCTGGTCTTGCCGATCCCACCGGCACCGGTGAGTGTCAGCAACCGCGCGGTCTCCAGCAGGGAAGCGGCCTCGCTGATCTCCGACTGTCTGCCGACGAAGGTGGTCAGCGCCGTCGGCAGGCTGGGTGTCCTCGACCCCACTCGACCTCACCGTTCTTCTGCCTCGCGGCCGCTCTCGTGCCGACCCTTCGCCTGGCACGTTCTGATGACGGAGTAACCATACGGAAAATGTCGTAATTTGGCGAGATGCTTGCGATCTTGAGTGGATGTGTGGGGTCGCGTGGACCGGATCATGCCGAGGATCGGTCGTCCACCCCGGCACATCTTGGGTAGTGCCCATGGGTAGTTGTGCGCATGGCATCCGAAGCCCTGGCGGTCATGCTCTGCGGCGGGGGAACAGCAGGACTTTCCCGCGGGGATCAGCAGCGGCGGACAACGGAATCGTCGCCTGACAGCACTCCCCTTACGCGCCGACACCAGCAAGGGTTTCCAGTGACGACCGCAGTCCATGACCATTCGCGCAGCCGACCTAGATGGGCCAAGGCCCTAGTTTCCGCCGTGACTTCCGCCGCGATCCTGGCAGGAGTGCTGGGTGGCGCTCTGGTCAGCGCCTCACCCGCAGCCGCCCAGACCACACCGATCTTCCGGCTCACCGACGACGAAGACGGCGCTACCCGGGGCCAGTACCTCCAGTTCCTCAACGCCATCCGCGCCAACGTGGACTACGAGGCCCAGGACGTCAGCAACTCGGTCGTCGGCACCACCGATCTGATCGACCACACCAACCCCGAAGCCCTCGGCTACACCGAGGCCGCTATCCAGACCGAGGACGGGCATGTCGTCCGTATGCGGTTCCGGACGAGCGACATGTACCTGGTGGGCTGGTTCGACAACGCCGGCTACTACCACTACGTCGGTCCGGCCAGTGAGGCGCGGATCACCGCCGAGGACCGGGAACATGCCCAGCAGTTGACCACCGGGGCGGACTACGGCGCCCTGGAGCGCCTGGGCAACGTGGACCGTACGACCATGGTCTTCGGCCGGATCCAGACAGAGGCTCACGCCCTGAGCCTGTGGAAGGCCTCCAGCACGCAGGCGATGGCCGCCGCGGTCGTGTACTTCGCGCAGTTCGTCGCCGAGGCGGCCCGGTTCCGCGGCATCCAGGACTCGATCGCCCAGGACGGGTTCGCCGCCAGCGCCACGGACTCGTATGCCGTCTCCACCACGCTCGACAGCCGTCTCGTCGAACAGGAGACCGACTGGGGTCAGCTGAGCGACCGGCTGCAGCAGGTGCAGAGTGCCGGCAGCGACCGGACTCCCATTCCGCTGACCGGATGGTTCCGCAGGGGTTTCGGCGACATCGTCGAGCAGTCACTCCAAACCGCCCGTGACTACGCGCGCGTCCTCCTGCTCGCCAACGGCTACTACGGGTACGTCAAGCGACGTCAGCTCACCGATACCGACACCGTGGTGGTGGCGGCCGACGGCTCAGGGCAGTACACCACCGTGCAGGCCGCGGTCGACGCCATCCCCGACGACGGGATCCAGTACACGATCCTCGTCGAGCCCGGCACCTACCACGAGGCCGTCGTCGTGCCCGCGAACAAGCGCAACCTGATCATCAAGGGTGACAGCACCAACGCCGCCGACGTCGTCATCACCGCGGACCGGGCGCACGGGATGACCAACCCCGCGACGGGACAGCCGTACGGCACGGAGGGCAGCGCCGTTCTGACTGTCAAGGCGCCCGGCGTCACCGTCGGAGGCATCACCATCCAGAACACGTTCGACCCGGCCAAGCACCCTGAGGTCGACGCGTTCTCGACCCAGGCCGTCGCGGTGGCCGCCGAGGGAGACCGGCAGGTCTTCACCCAGGACCGGATCATCGCCCGCCAGGACACCGTTCTCGCCAAGGCGCCGGTGGCGACCGGCCAGTACCGCCAGTACTTCGTCGGCAGCTACATCGAGGGCGCGATCGACTTCATCTTCGGCAACGCCACCGCTGTCTTCGACCGGGACAGCATCGCCATGCGCAACTGGGCCGGCGGCACGGTGCTGGCGCCGAACACCGACGCGAGCCAGAAGTACGGCATCCTGATCACAGGCAGCGAGATCTTCACCAACGGCGTGCCGGACAACACGATGTACCTCGGCCGCCCCTGGCACAACACGTCGGCCGCCTCACCGCAGGCCGTGGTCCGTGACACCAAGATCCACTCCGGTGTCATCGCCGCGCACCCGTGGACCGACATGACCACGGACTACTCGTGGACCCAGGCCAGGCTCAAGGGCTACCACAACACCGTCACATCCTGCTCGCAGGGGCTGTGTGCCTCGACCGACGCTCCGGGGGGCACCAACAGTCACCAGATGACGGACTCCGAGGCCGCCGACCACACCGCCCAGAAGTACCTGGCCGGCACCGACGGCTGGAACCCCGTCTTCTGACACGCCGGTCACCGTGATGACAGGGAGGGGCCCGAATCGCTCGGGCCCCTCCCTCGTGGCATTGGCCGTCTCACTGGCGGAGGACTGGGTCACCGTCCACCGCGCGGCGATCCGCATCGGGGACCCGAAACCGAGCCCCTGCGCCACCAGTTCGGCTGTCTTCCGGCGGGACGGCGGGCAGGCGTGGCGGTCCCGGGGGGCTGCGCAAGGCGGTGACCGGTGAGGCGGCCGATCCACGCGACCATGGCGTCGGCGTCGGCCCGGTCGGTGCGCAGGCTGTAGGGCGTGAGTCGGCAAGGGAGGCCACGCCGCCCTGGGCGTGCCGGTCTCCGGGCGGTCATGGCCGCGCCCGCCGGACATGTGAGCCCCCGCGGGCAGGCAGGCGCAGCCGATCGCGCGACTACGGCTTCATGAGGTGGCCGCCGTCCAGTTCGAACGTCTTGCCGGTGATGAAGTCGGAGTCGGGGCCGGCCAGGAAGACGGCGACACGGCCCAGGTCGTTCTCCGGGTGCCCCCAGCGCCCCAGCGGCACCTGCTTGCGGACCGCCGCCGACTCCTCGGGGAAGGCCTCCTCCCAGGCCTTCAGGGCCGCGGTCTCCGACGAGGGGTTGATCACGTTGACGTTGATCTTGTACTGGCCCCACTCGCGCGCCGCCGTCCTGCTGAGTGCGCGGATGCCCTCCTTGCAGGCGTTGTAGTCCGCGGTGCCCCAGTTGCCGACCATCCCGTAGGCCGAGCCGAAGTTGATGATCTTGCCGCCGTGGTCCTTCATGTGCGGGAAGACCGCCTTGCAGGCGTAGAAGGTGGCCTTGAGGCCGGTCTGGAAGGTGTTGTCCCACCAGTCCTCCGGGAAGTCCTCCAGCGGGGTGGGCTGCGGCGCGGCGAACCGCTTGCCGCCGACCGGGCCCCAACTCTGGGCGTTGTTGACCAGGATGTCGACCGTCCCGAACGCGTCCACGGTCTGCTGGACGAGGCTCTTGACCTGGTTCTCGTCCCCGACGTCACAGCCGATCGCGATCGCGCTCTTCCCCAGGTCGGCGATCTCCTTGGCCACTTCGGCGGCCTTGGGCTGGTTGATGTCGGCGATGACCACGTGGGCGTTCTCCTTCGCGAACGCCAGGGCGATCCCTCGGCCGATGCCCTGGCCGGCTCCGGTGACGATCGCCGCCTTGCCATCCAGCACGCTCATGGTCGCTCTCTCTTCTCTTCCGGTGTTCCGGCCCCGAGCCGGCGTCGTCGGACGTGGACCCGTCCGTGCGGTGTTCCGGCTTCACCATACTCCACTTTCCGAACTCTGTTCGGAAAGTCCGGAAGGGTGAGCAGGAGCAAGCGCCGAGCGTGTGGACCTGAGTAACAGTCAGACGTCATTTCCGTCGAAGGGCTGTGATGCCGGCGAATGGGCCACCGCTACACTCCGCTGATTTCTTTGCGGTCGTCACAGGCGCAAGAAACGGAGCTACCGTGTTCTCCACTCTCAGCCGCCGCATGACCACTTCTCTGCTCCTCCCAGCCGCTCTGGTGGGAGCCGTCGCGCTGCCGGCCCTCCATTCGGGCTCGAGCGGGACGGGCGAACACACGACCAGCCTCGGCCAGATCCAGACCGTGGGCGCGCAGACGATCACCGACAACATCTCCGCGAACTTCGACACGCCGGATCCGCGACGGTGGGCCGACATCTGTCCGGAGAACCCCGTCGGCGCCGGCTCGGTCAGGGACGACTTCATCCGGCAGGGCGACTACACCTACCTCGAACGCCAGGGCCACTTCGAGCGAAGCAATCAGCAGCTCGGCATGGGTTTGCTGGACGGTGCCATCACCACGCTCAGCCAGAGGAGTGCGCTCGGCTCCGTGCCGATCACCCAGCTCGCCGCCCAGTCACAGGCCATCACCGCGGTCATTCAGATGATCGCCGAGGGCGCACGCTTCGACTTCATGTCCGCCAACATCGGCGAGCACGCCCGCAACGGGCAGACCTTCACCGCCGGTACCCAGATACCGGTGCGCGGGGACGGCGGGCCCTCCAACGAGGTGGGGCCCACCAGCCTCGTCACCGGGATCGACTGGGAGAACGCGTGGGGGGCGCTGTCCACGTACGTCTACCAGCACCTCAACACGGGAGGACAGTTCCGCTTCCAGGTCGGCCAGGCGCTCGTCCTGACGACGATCACGGCCGCCGCCAACCAACTGGCGCTGGCCCTGACGCCCGGAGTCTCCGGTGACTGAGGTCTCGTAGCCGTAGTGAGGAAGCCCTGTCGGGGTGCGGACACCGAGAAGGCCGTTGCCGCGGTCGGCGTCGGCGTCGTACACCGACAGGGTTTCGTTCAGACGGAGGATCGTGACGGTCCGGCGGCCCGGCCGCCCGACGCTTGATGGCTCGAACCATGCCAGGGTCACGGTCGTCTAGGGTTCGGATGCGAGACGCACAAGGGAGGAGCCGTCATGGGTGCCCAGAAGACCGGCCGGCCGCCGGCGACCACACGCGAGGAGATCCTGCGGGTGGCGCGGAGGCTGTTCCGTGAACAGGGCTATACCAAGACGTCGTTGGACATGGTCGCCCGCAACGCGGGCATCGCTCGAACCTCCCTGTTCGCCTACTTCCCGGCGAAGTCCGACCTGATCTGGGCACCGTACGAGCCCGTGATCACCTGCTTGTCCGACGCCCTCGCCACCCGGCCGTCCGGCGGCTCGATCGCCGACTCGGTGGCGGCTGCGTTCCGCGCCGCGTTGGACGATTCGACGATCCCCCGTGACGTCGTGATCGACATCTGGACGATCGCGGGGGAGAGCCCCGAACTGCGTGCGCTGTCAGCGGCGGGTATGCAGGCCGGAGAGCGCATCGTCGCCGACGCCATCTCCGAGCAGCTCGGCGCCACCGGCGACGCGCTCGTCCCCGAGGTGCTGGGCTGCGCCCTCGTCTCCGCCGCGACCGCGGCGACGGTCCACTGGGTCAGGACCGGTTCCACGGAGCCGCTGTCCGATGTGGTCGACCGAGCCGTTCAGCCCATCCTGTCCGGCTACTCACCCCAGTTGGTCCGCCGCCCCTAGAACGTGCGGAGGTGTCGCCGCCGCCCGGAGCGACCGGCTGCACGCCCCAGCGGGACACCACCCTGCTGTCCGGGCCGACACCCTGACTTTTCGTGGTCCGGCCCGTCGGACCCATCCTGTGCGCCGTCACATCGACGACGCCCTCCCGGGGTTGCCGTAGTAGGCGTCGGGGCCGTGCTTGCGGGTGTAGTGGCGCTCGAGGAGATGCGGAGGAGGCGGGCCCACGGGGGAGAGGGACAGGGTGTGGATCGCGATGTCGGCCACGGCCTCGCAGATGATGGCGTGCTCCAGGGACTCGCGGGCCGAGAGGCCCCAGGTGAAGGGGCCGTGGTTGGCCACCAGAGCGCCGGGGATCTCCTCGGCACGCCGGTCGTCCTGACCGAGGAGGTCCACGATGACGCGGCCGGTGTTGTACTCGTAGTCCCGCGCACACTGTTCGGCGGTCAGGTCGGGGGTGCAGGGTATGGGGCCGTTGAAGGTGTCCGCGTGGGTGGTGCCGAGCACCGGGATCTCCCGGCCCGCCTGGGCGAAGGCCACGGCGTGGGTGGAGTGGGTGTGGGTCACCCCGCCGATCGACGGGAACGCCAAGTAGAGGCACCGGTGGGTCTCGGTGTCGGTGGAGGGGCGCAGACGGCCGTCGACCACGGCGCCGTCGGACAGCCGTACGGTCACCAGGTCGTCGATCGTCAGATCTTCGTAGCGCACTCCGGACGGCTTGATGACGAAGGCCCCTGCCTCCCGGTCGACTCCGCTGACATTGCCCCAGGTCAACGTGGCGAGGCCGACCTGGGGGATGGCGAGGTTCGCCTCCAGGACCTCGCGGCGCAGACCGTCTCGGACGGTGGTGCTCATCGTGTTTCCCCTTCGTGCCGGTCGTTTGTCACAGAGCCTGCGCGAGCCGGTGGTACGCCGCGTTCCAACGAAGCTCCTTCGCGAGCCGGTCGGACGTCGTGTGCTCGTCAATCGTCACCAGTTCGACGCCGGTCATCGCGGCGTAGTCGTCGAGGGTGGCGACGTCGACGGCGGAGCTGAGCACGGTGTGGTGCGGGGCGCCGGCCAGCAGCCAGCCCTCGGCCGACTCGGCCAGGGAGGGATGCGGTTGCCATACGGCGCGGGCCACCGGGAGCCTGGGTAGCCGCTCCTTCGGGCCGACGACGTCAACGGTGTTGGCGGTGAGCCGGAAGCGGTCGCCCAGGTCGGAGAGGCCCACGACCACGGCCGGCCCCTTGGCGGCGTCGAAGACCAGGCGGACCGGGTCCTCGCGGCCGCCGATGGACAGCGGATGGATCTCACAACGCGGCCGGTCGGCGGCCACCGAGGGGCAGACCTCCAGCATGTGGGCGCCGAGGACGCGGGGCGTGCCGGGGCCCAGGTGGTAGGTGTAGTCCTCCATGAACGTTGTGCCGCCGGGCTGTCCGAGGCCCATGACCTTCATCGTGCGCAGCAGCGCGGAGGTCTTCCAGTCGCCCTCGCCGCCGAAGCCGTAGCCGTCCGCCATCAGCCGCTGCACGGCCAGACCGGGAAGCTGGCGCAGGCCGCCCAGGTCCTCGAAGTTGGTGGTGAAGGCGGTGAAGCCGCCCTCGGTGAGGAAGGTGCGCAGGCCCAGTTCCTGCCGGGCGGCGTAGAGGAGGGCGTCGTGGCGGATGCCGTCCGGACGCAGGGCCGGGACGACGTCGTACAACTCGCAGTACTCGGAGGCGAGTTCGGCGGCCGCCTTGTCCTCGATCTCGTCGACCACCGTCACCAGGTCGTTGACCGCGTAGGTGTTGACGGAGAACCCGAACCTGAGCTGCGCCTCGACCTTGTCGCCCTCGGTGACGGCGACGTCGCGCATGTTGTCACCGAAACGGGCCAGACGCAGGGTGCGTGAGGCGTGACGTCCTGCCGTGGCGCGGGCCCATGTGGCGATCCGTCGCGTCACGCGCGGGTCGGTGGCGTGCCCGGCGACGATCTTGCGGTCGATGCCGAGGCGGGATTCGATGTGGGCGAACTCCCGGTCGCCGTGGGCGGCCTGGTTGAGGTTCATGAAGTCCATGTCGATGCTCGACCACGGCAGCGACAGGTTGTACTGCGTATGCAGATGCAGCACCGGCCGGTCCAGCGCGCTCAGACCGGCGATCCACATCTTCGCCGGGGAGAAGGTGTGCATCCACACGATCACGCCCACGCAGGTGTCGGAGGCGTTGGCCTCCAGACAGATCCGCCGGATCGCGTCGGCGTCGGTGAGCACCGGCTTCCACACGATCCGCACCGGGACCTTGCCGGGGCGGCCGAGGGTCTCGGAGATGCTCCGGGACTGCTCGGCCACCTGCCGCAGCACATCGTCGCCGTACAGGCCCTGACTGCCGGTGAAGAACCAGATCTCGTGGCCGGGGTAGGGCGTGGTATCGGTTTCCATGAGGGTGTTGTCCTTTCAGGAGGAGGCGGAGGCCTCGGCGCGCAGAGCGCGCAGTCGGTGCATGACGTCGTTGCCGCCGAGCCCGAAGTGGTCGTGGAGCAGCCGGTACTCGGCGTAGAGACGGTCGTACGCCTCGGCGCGGGCGGGGTCGGGCTGGTGAGCGGCCGGGCGGGCCCTGCCCATTGCCTGGGCGGCGGCCCGGATGTCCGGGTAGGCGCCCGCGGCGACCGCCGCGTGCATCGCCGCGCCGAGGGCGGGCCCCTGAGCGGAATCGATGACGCTGAGCGGGCGGCGGGTGACGTCGGCGTAGATCTGCATGAGCAGCGCGTTCTTCGTCAGGCCGCCCGCGATGATGAGCTCCCCGACCGGCACGCCGGCGGTCTCGAACGCTTCGATGATGGTGCGCGTGCCGAAGGCGGTGGCCTCCAGCAGCGCCCGGTACACCTCCTCGGGCCGGGTCGACAGGGTGAGGCCCACCACCACACCGCTGAGGTCGTGGTCGACCAGGACGGAGCGGTTGCCGCTGTGCCAGTCCAGCGCGACCAACCCGTGCTCGCCCACCCTCTGCCGCGCCGCGAGTCCCGTCAGGTACTCGTGGGGACTCTGCCCCAGCGCCTTGGCGTGTTCGGCGTACTCGGCGGGCAGGGAACTGCGCAGGAACCAGGCGAAGATGTCGCCGACGCCGCTCTGCCCGGCCTCGTAGCCCCACAGTCCGGGCAGGATGCCACCGTCGACGACTCCGCACATCCCGGACACCGTGCCGAGCCGGTCGGAGCTCATGACATGGCAGGTGGACGTGCCCATGATGGCGACCATCTGGCCGGGCTCCACGGCCACCGCCGCCGGTGCCGTGACATGGGCGTCGACGTTGCCGACGCAGACGGTGATGCCTTCCGGCAGCCCGGTCCAGGCGGCTGCCTCGGCCGTCAACCGCCCTGCGGGGGCGCCCAGTTCGGCGATCGGCTGATCCAGTTTGTCGGTGACGAACGAGGCGAAGCCCGGGTCGAGAGCGACGAGGTATTCGCGGGACGGGTAACTCCCGTCCTGGTACTGGCCCTTGTAGCCGGCGGTGCAGGCGTTGCGGACGTACGTGCCGCACAGCCGCCACACGATCCAGTCCGCCGCCTCCACCCACCGCTCCATGCGGTCGTAGAGCTCGGGGTCCTCCTCCAGCAGCTGCAACGCCTTGGCGAACTCCCATTCCGAGGAGATCTTCCCGCCGTACCGCTCCAGCCACGGCTCTTCTCTCTCGGTCGCGAGCGCGTTGATCCGGTCGGCCTGGCGCTGCGCCGCGTGGTGCCGCCACAGCTTCACATAGGCGTGCGGGCGCTTGTCGAGACCAGGGAGTTCGCACAGAGGAGTGCCGTCCGAGAGGACGGGCAGGACCGTGCAGGCGGTGAAGTCAGTGCCGATGCCGATCACCTGCTCGGGCCGCACTCCGGCGCGGGCGAGAGCCTCGGGTACGGCGTGGCGCAGCACGTCGACGTAGTCCGCGGGGACCTGAAGGGCCCAGTCCGGTGGCAGGGGGGCGCCGTCCGGCAGCTCACGGTCGAGTACACCGTGCCGGTACGCGTGCTCGGCCGTCCCCAGTTCGGCGCCGTCGCCGACGCGGACGACCACGGCACGTCCGGACAACGTCCCGAAGTCGACTCCCACGACATAGCGCTCGGGCTGCTGATGGTCGCTGTGTTCGGCGGTCATCACGATGACACCCTTCTGTTCGATAGGTCGACTCATGGTCGATATCTCGTGCAAACGGCTCCCCGGCGGTCTCCGTGACCGGTCTACCGGGGTGGAACCTGGGGCGGCGCACTCCCGCGTGGCCGGATACGGCCTGACTGCGCAGTCATGTCTACGCAGTCAGGCCGGAGGGCGTCAAGGGTTCAGTCCTGCGTTTCTTGTCTCTCGGGGAAGGGGCGGTACCGAGCTCTACACGGTGGGGAAATAGCGCTCGATGAATGCGTTGCGGAACTTGCCCCCGGGGTCGAGCCGCGTCAGCAGCCGGCGGAAGTCGTCGTGGCGTGGGTATGACGTCCGCACGCCCTCCGGGCCGGTAGTGAATACCTTGCCCCAGTGCGGCCTCGCGGCGAAGGGGGACAGTGCCTCCTCGACGACCCGCACCGCGTCCGTCGCGTGCACCGCGTCGGGGTGCCAGGTGAAGTGGAAGGCGACGGCGTTCCGCTCGTAGGCGGGGCTCAGCCAGAGCTGGTCGGCCGCGACCGTGCGGATCTCACCGATCTGAAGGGCGGGCGAGATCCGCGCCCGGATCGCGTCCAGGGACTCGAAGGCCGCCACGGCGTCCGCGCGGTCCACGAAGTACTCGGACTGGAGCTCGTCGCCGCTGCTGGGGGTGAAGTCCATCCGGAAGTGCGGCAGTCGGGCGTACCAGGGGCCAGGGATGCCGAGTTGGCGAGTGCACTGCTCGGCGGGCATTCCCGGTACGGGGTGGCGTGGGCCGTCGGCGAGCGTGGCGCCGAGCAAGTTCCGGGGCGCGTTGGCGAGGGTGGCCCGCTTGACCCAGACCTGGTCGATGCGATCGTCGCGCCAGTCCGTGAAGAGGCTGACGCTGTACGCCGAGGCCATGACCTCGTCGAACCGTTCTCGCAGTGCCGCCCCCGGCAGTCCTTCGTAGACCCACTGCCGTACGGTGAACGTCGGTACGAGATTCAGGGTGATGCGGGTGACCACTCCCAGGGCGCCCAGGGAGACGACCATGCCGGCGAAGTCCGGGGTGTTCCGGTCGACGGTCACCAGTTCGCCCTCGGCGGTCACGAACTCCATCGCCCTGACCGCCGAAGCCAGGCAGCCGTTGCCGACTCCGGAGCCGTGGGTGCCGGTGGCGCAGGCCCCCGCGACGGAGATGTGCGGCAGTGAGCCGAGGTTGTGCAGCGCGAAGCCGGACCGATGCAGCGCTTCGGTGAGCTCTCCGAATCTCGTCGCCGCGCCGACGGTGACGGTCGCGGAGTGCTCGTCCACGTCGACCAGCCGTGGCAGGCGGGCCAGGGACACCAAGTCGCCGCTGGTGTCGGCTATGGCGTTGAACGAGTGGCCCGTACCGAGCACTCTGACCGCGCTGCTCCCGGCTACGACCCGCCGCAGCTGAGTGACTGACTCGGGCTCGTGGAATCGACTGGCGCTGAATCTGATGTTCCTGGCCCAGTTGGTGACGGACACGGTCATGGGCTACCTGTTCCTTCGGGTGACGAGACGTCGGCGAACGGGATCGCCGCGTGAGGGCGGGCGCCGAGCGGGAGCTGTGGGGAAGACGGTCTTCCCGGGCTCCGCGAGGAAGCGGCCGAGTCGCGACCGGCTGCGCCGGAGGACGCCGCCACGGATGCGCCTCGCCGCGGTTCGTGGGGGTGGGATCGGTGCGGGAAAGAGCGCAGACGCGTAGGCGTACGACAGACGGTGCGGCTGCTCGCGCGGTAGATCGTAGCCCGCGGTGCACGGGACGATCCCGGCTCCCGTGACGTTACGGATATGTTCCGGACTCTTGACGGGTGTCTTATGACTGCGTAGACATGTCTGCGCAGTCACAGTCACGGCCCCCTCGACGGGGGCGCGGCCATCGGGAGACCTCATGACACGATCACCAGGACGGGCCGGAGGACCCGGAGCGCCCCGAAGCGTGGATGTGGCACGACTGGCCGGGGTCTCCCAGAAGACGGTGTCGAGGGTCTTCAACAAGGAAGCGTACGTCTCCGCCGACGTGCGAAGACGTGTCCTGGAGGCGGCCGGGGAACTCGGCTACCGACGGAACAACGCGGCCCGCGCACTGGCCTCGGGGCGGACCCGGTCCATCGGTGTGGTGGCACTCGGGACCGCCCTGTACGGACCCGCGTCACTCCTCATCGGAATCGAGCGGGCCGCCCGCGACACCGGCTACGCGCTCCGAGTCGTCAACACGCTGGAAGGCGACCCCGGCGGCATCGCCGGAGCCGTCGACTCACTTCTCGAACAGGGCGTGGACGGCATCGTCATCTCCGAGCCCATCGACGAGGAGGCGACGGGCGGAGCGGTCACCGGCGACGTCGACGTACCGGTCCTGGTCCTCGGCGCCCCCGCCGCCTCCGCGGCCGCTCGCACCGTCACCACGGGGGTCGGCGCCGACCTGCTGGCCCGCGCCGCCACCACGCATCTGCTGGATCTAGGCCATACGACGGTCCACCATCTCGCGGGTCCGCAGCAGTGGTACGCCGCTCGGGACCGCGTCCAGGGATGGCGGTCGGCGCTGGCGGCCCGGGGCTGCGACGAGCCGCCGCTGGTGCAGGGCGACTGGTCGGCGGCCTCCGGATACGCGGTGGGCCGTGAACTCGCCGCCGACCACGAGGTGACGGCGGTGTTCGCCGCCAACGACGACATGGCCATCGGCCTGATCCGCGCGTTGACGGAAGCCGGCCGCCGCGTGCCGGACGACGTCAGTGTCGTCGGGTTCGACGACATTCCCGTCGCCGCCTACATCACCCCGCCCCTGACCACGGTGCGCCAGCCGTTCGACGCCGTGGCACAGGAAGGGCTCCGGCTTCTCGTGCACGCCATCGAGAAGCCCGGGGTGAACCTGCCCCTGGCGCACGACCCGCCCGTCGACCTGATCCTGCGTGCCTCGACGGCGCCCGCGCCGGCCCGGCCCGTTCCGAAACGGGGGAGGGGCACCGGGAGCCGGTCCCGCGGTGGCCCGCAGGCTCCGCTCCCGTCCAGTGAGGACTTATCCGACCGTTCCTGACCGACACCGACCGGTCGCACATGACGGATGTGCGGCCCGCCCCGGCCCCGAGGCAGTCCGGCGAACGGCCGCTGCCCGGTTCCGTCCCCTCCCGCGCACTCCGGGGTGTCCATCCCCCAGGACGCAGGCACCGCGCGACCTCCCCTCCACCCATCCGGTCGCCGCGCGACGCCGGGCGTCTGCCACGCTCACGGTGAAGCGGCCACACCAGCGCCGTACGCCGCGAGCCCCTCACGAGGACGTGCTCCCTCCCCTCACGCCGACCTCGGTCTTCTGATCACCACCTCCACGCATTCCCCTGTCCCGCATGCCGCTCCGGGCATGCCCTCGTCCTCGCCCACTGGTGGGAGTTCACCATGTCCAGATCATTCGCCTCCTCTCCCATGAGCCGCCGGTTGTTCCTCACCGCCACGGGGGCCGTGTCCCTCGGCGCCGCGCTGTCCGCCTGCGGCGGCAGCGGGAGCAGCGGGAACAGCGGCGGCGCGTCCGCCAAGCCGGCCAGCCAGGCCGACATCGACAAGGCGATGAAGACGCCGACCACCCTGACGTTCTGGACCTGGGTCCCGAACATCGACAAGGAGGTCACCCTCTTCGAGAAGAAGTACCCCGCCATCAAGGTCAAGGTCGTCAACGCCGGTCAGGGCGTGGCCCACTACACCAAGCTGCGCACGGCGATCAAGGCCGGCAGCGGTGCCCCGGACATCGCGCAGTTGGAGTACCAGGCCATCCCGACGTTCACCATCACGGACAGCCTGCTCGACCTGAGCCCCTACGGTGCCTCCGCACTGAAGGACACGTTCGTGGACTGGACGTGGGCGCAGGTCAGCGGCTCGGGCGGGGAGATCTGGGCGATCCCGCAGGACACCGGCCCGATGGGCATGCTGTACCGGCAGGACATCTTCGACAAGCACGGCATCCAGCCGCCGAAGACCTGGGACGAGTTCGCCGCCGCGGCCCGCAAGCTGCACAAGGCCGACCCCGACATCTACCTGACCAACCTCGCGGCGAACGAGGCCGCCGCCTGGCACGGCCTGCTGTGGCAGGCGGGCGCCAAGCCCTACGCCCTCTCCGGCAAGAGCGACATCGCCATCGACGTCGACGACACGATCTCCAAGAAGCTCGGCACGTACTGGGGCGGCCTCGCCAAGGAAGGCGTCATCAGCACCGACCCCGACTTCACCGACGCCTGGTACGCGGGCCTCAACAAGGGCAGGTACGCCACCTGGATCACCGCCGCCTGGGGCCCCGCGTTCCTGTCCGGCTCGGCCAAGGCCACCGCAGGCAAGTGGCGGGCCGCGCCGCTGCCGCAGTGGGACGCGTCCCAGCCCAGCTCCGGCAACTGGGGCGGCTCGACCAGCGCGGTCATCAGGTCGACCAAGAACGCGATCGCGGCCGCGCAGTTCGCTCAGTTCCTCAACAGCGACCAGGCCAGCGCCAGGATGTTCGCCACCGAGCAGTCCTTCTTCCCCGCCACCAAGGCCCTGCTCGCCGACTCCTCGTTCACCGGCGCCACGCCGTCCTTCTACGGCGGACAGAAGGTGAACGAACTCTTCGCCGGAATCGGCGACACGGTGAGCACCTCCTTCCAGTGGCCGCCGTTCCTCGACCAGGCGGCGACCGACTGGACCGAGACCGTCGGCAAGTCCCTGGCGGACAAGGCCGACACCGGTGCCGCCCTGGACGCCTGGCAGCAGCGGCTGACCACCTACGCCAAGAAGCAGGGCTTCACCGTCAAGGCCTAGCCGAGACGGACGGGCCCGGGTCACCGCGATCCACGGCCACGACCCGGGCCCCGCACCTGACACACCACCCGCCCCCAAGAAAGGCCCGTCGATGACTGCCATGACCGCGGCCTCCACCGAGGACTTTCGCCGAGCGAGGCCCAAGCGCCGCCGCCTCGGTGGCCTGCGCCACGGTGCGGCAGGCCCACTGTTCATCGCACCCTTCATGGTGCTGTTCCTGCTGCTGTTCCTGACCCCGCTCGGCTACGCCGCCTACCTCAGCCTGTTCCAGAACCGGCTCGTCGGCGGGAACACCTTCGTCGGTCTGGACAACTACCTGACCGCCCTCAAGGACCCTCTCCTGAGGGAGGGCGTGCTCCGGGTCGCGGCCTTCTTCGCGATCCAGGTCCCGGTGATGATGCTGCTGGCCCTGCTGTTCGCGCTCGCGCTCGACAGCGGCCTGCTGCGTCTCGCCCGCGTGATCCGCCTCGGCATCTTCGTGCCGTACGCCGTCCCCAGCGTCGTCGCCACCCTCATGTGGGGCTACCTCTACGGCCCCGACTTCGGCCCCTTCGCCCAGCTCGGCAGGAAGATCGGCCTGTCGGCGCCGGACTT
Organism: Streptomyces sp. NPDC001663; assembly: GCF_042893105.1. Taxonomy (NCBI): domain Bacteria; kingdom Bacillati; phylum Actinomycetota; class Actinomycetes; order Kitasatosporales; family Streptomycetaceae; genus Streptomyces; species Streptomyces sp. NPDC001663. The sequence goes on from NZ_JBIAUR010000030.1 coordinate 41,542, forward strand.
CCTCAGCGACGGCTGGATGCTGGGCAGCCTGGCGAACGTGGTGACCTGGGAGTTCGTCGGCTACAACATGATCATCCTGTACGCGGCCCTGCGGACCATCCCGCAGGAGCTGTACGAGGCGGCCGCGATGGACGGGGCGGGTGCCTGGCGCATCGCCTGGTCGGTCAAACTGCCCGCGCTACGCCCGGCTCTGTTGCTGACCCTGCTGTTCTCGGTGATCGGCAGCTTCCAGCTGTTCAACGAGCCGAAGCTGCTCCAGACCATCGCTCCGGACGTCATCGACAGCTCGTACACCGCCAACCTCTACGCCTTCTCCCTCGCCTTCACCGGCCAACAGGTCAACTACGCGGCCGCGGTCTCCTTTCTCCTCGGGCTGGTCATCGTGATCTTCTCCTACGCCGTCCTGCTGACCGCGAACCGCAGGAGGGCCTCGTGACGACGACCACTCCCACCCCTGTGGACGCCACCCGATTGCGGCGAGCGCCCACCCCCGCCCGCACACGGCCCCGGCGCCGGTCGACCCGGCGCCACAGCACACCACTGACGATCGTCATGCTGGCCGTCCTCGCCTATTTCCTCCTGCCCCTGCTGTGGCTGCTGGTGGCCTCGACCAAGAGCACCCAGGACCTGTTCACCAGCTTCGGTCTGTGGTTCTCGCACAGTCCGCGCCTGCTGGCGAACATCGGGCAGACCCTCACCTTCGACGACGGCGTCTTCCTGCACTGGCTGCTCAACACGGTCCTGTACTCCGTCGGCAGCGCGCTCGGCGCGGCGGTCCTGGCGACCGCGGCCGGCTACGGATTCGCCAAGTTCCGCTTCCGCGGCAACGGCGCCGCCTTCAACCTCGTCCTCGGCGCCATCATGATCCCGACCACGGCGCTGGCGATCCCGACCTACCTGCTCTTCGCGAAGGTCGGGCTGGTCAACACCCCGTGGGCGATCGTCCTGCCTTCCCTGGTCAGTCCCTTCGGCCTCTACCTGATGCGCATCTACGCCGCCGACGCCATTCCCGACAGCCTCCTGGAGGCCGCCCGGATCGACGGTGCCGGAGAGGTCCGGATCTTCTTCCGGATCGCCCTGCGGCTCCTGGCCCCGGGCCTGGTGACCGTGGTCCTCTTCACCCTGGTGGCGACCTGGAACAACTACTTCCTGCCACTGATCATGCTGAACGACCCGAAGCTGTACCCCGTCACCGTCGGCCTCTCCTCATGGGCCGCCCAGGCGCAGAACGGCGGAGCCGGTGCCAGCAGCGACATGCTCCCGCTGGTCGTGACCGGTTCGCTGATCTCGGTCGTCCCGCTCGTCGTGGCCTTCCTGATGCTCCAGCGGTACTGGCAGAGCGGCCTGTCCGCCGGCGGCGTCAAGCAGTAACCCCCACCCACTCTCCCGGAGGTCCCTCCATGGCGGTCCTGCCCGCCCGCGTCCTGTTCGGTGCCGCGTACTACCACGAGTACACGCCCGAATACGGCGGCATACGGTCCGACGAACAACTCAAGGCCGACCTCGATCTCATGGCCGACGCCCACTTCACCGTGATCCGCGTGGGCGAGTCGGTGTGGTCGACCTGGGAGCCCAGCAACGGCAGTTTCGACCTCGACTGGCTCCAACCGGTGCTCGACGGCGCCCACGAGCGCGGTATCTCCGTCATCCTCGGCACCCCGACGTACGCGGCACCGCAGTGGCTGGCCCGCCAGTACCCGGAGATCACCGCCGAGCGCGCCACCGGGCAGCGGATGGGCTGGGGCACCCGGCAGGAGATCGACTTCACCCACCCCGCGTTCCGCTTCCACGCCGAGCGGGTCATCCGCAGGATCGCGGCACGCTACGCCGACCACCCGGCGGTCATCGGCTGGCAGGTCGACAACGAACCGGGCCTGCACCTCTTCCACAACCGCGGTGTCTTCCAGCGGTTCGTCGACCATCTGCGCGAGAAGTACGGCGATGTCGAGACCCTCAACCGCGAGTGGGGACTGGTGTACTGGTCCCACCGGCTGTCCGACTGGTCCGACCTGTGGACCCCGGACGGCAACGAACAGCCCCAGTACGACGTCGCCTGGCGGGAGTTCCAGGCCCGCCAGGTCACCGAGTTCATCGGCTGGCAGGCCGACATCGTCCGCGAGTACGCGCACGACGGGCAGTTCGTCACCACCTGCATCTCGTACACCCGCCAGGGAGTCGCGGACGACGAGCTCGCTGCCCGGCTCGACATCGCCTCCGGCAACCCGTACTACGACATGCAGGACGGCCTGCTGCTGCCCGACCCCACCCCGGACACCCATGAGCAGAAGTGGAAGACCACCGGGGTGTGGTCGATGTACCAGACCGCGGACTGGATGTTCTCCTCCCGCCAGGAGCCCTTCCTCGTCACCGAGACCAACGCCCAGAGCATCGGCTTCGCCTGGGACAACCGGCCCGGCTACGACGGCCAGTGGCGCCAGGCCGCCTGGGCGCACGTGGCACGCGGTGCCCGGATGATCGAGTACTGGCAGTGGCAGACCCTGCGCTTCGGCGCGGAGACCTACTGGGGCGGAGTCCTCCCGCACAGCGGCAGACCCGGCCGCACCTACGCCGAAATAGCCCGCCTGGGCGCCGAGTTCGACGCGGCCGGCCCGGTCGTCGCCGGTCTCGAACCGGACGCCGACATCACGATGGTCTACTCGACGCCCAGCAAGTGGCTGATGCAGAAGTACCCGCCCCTGTCGAAGCCGGACGGCGAGCCGGACCCGGCCGCCTACCACCGGATCTTCGACCCGTTCTACCGCGGCGCCTTCGAGACGGGCCGCCAGGTGCGCATCGTCCACGCCCGGCAGCTGCACGATCCGAACGGTGACCGGGACGGCATGGCGCCGGAAGAGGCCGCACACCGCCACCCGGTCCTGGTCGTCCCCGCCCTGTACCTCGCCCACGACACCACCGCGGACTGGTTGGCCGCCTACGCCCGCGCAGGCGGCCACCTCGTCCTCGGCCCCCGTACTGCCTACGCCGACCACGAGGCCAGGGCGCGGCACGAGCCCGCTCCCGGCCGTCTGACGGAGGCGGCGGGAGCGGCGTACGAGGAGTTCGGCAACCTGGTGCACGAGGTGCCGGTCCACGCGACCGAGGGCAGCCCGCTGCGACTGGCCGAGGACGCGACGGCGACCCGCTGGCTCGAACACCTCGCCGTCACCGACGCCGAGGTGCTCGCAGGCTACGACCACCCGCACTTCGGCCGCTGGCCGGCCGTCACCACCCGCCGCCACGGCGCGGGCCGGGTCACCTGCGTCGGCACGATCCCCGGACGGAACCTCGCCCGGGCCCTGGCCCACTGGCTGGCGCCCGCCGCACGCAGCGGATGGCAGAACCTCCCGGACTCCGTCACCGCCACCACCGGGACGGCGACGGACGGCCGCCGGGTCCATGTGGTCCACAACTGGGGCTGGGAGCCCGTCCGGGTCACGGCCCCCCAGAAGTTCACGGACGTCCTGGACAACGCCCTCGTCCCCGCCGGCACGGTGGTCGACCTCGGCGCCTGGGACGTCCGGGTGTTCGTCACCACCGGTGACGACAGTCCCGCCTCACCCTGAGCCGAACTCTCCGACGGTCGGCCGGGCACGCCACCCTGTGGCATCGCGCGGTCGGCCCGTCCTCGGAAGGCAGGAAGTACCGGTAACAAGAGCCGACAGCTCCAGCACGATTACCTGACCCCGTGGTCCGACCTTCCCAGGTCGAAAAGTCTTCGCCGCCGTCGGGTGGCGAAGGGCCGTCCGGACGACGGCGGCCCCACCTCTGGCCGAACCCGCCAACGCGGCGACGCGAGCACTCGCGCACCCGCGGACCGCGATCGCGCGGTCCGCCAGGCCTCGGCCCAACCGTGAGCAGGATGAACATGCGCATAAGAAGCAGACTGACAAAGCTCGGCGCGGCGCTGGCCGGCGTCTGTGCCGTCATCGTATCGCTCGTGGCGGCGCCGCCGGCCAGCGCGTACTCGCCCACCCCCGGGACCATCTACCAGCTCCCCTCGAACCAGGCGTGCCTGAAGGGTCGGGGCAACTGCGCCATCTACCCGAAGGCCGCGCAGCTGGCGAACGGCCAACTGGTCGCCTCCTTCGAGCAGGCCACGGTCCCCTCGTCCGGGTCGGCGGTCGGTGAGACCCTGCCGGTCTACCGCAGCAGCGACGACGGCACGAGCTGGCAGCTGGTCTCGCAGGTCCAGGCCCCGGCCTACCTGTCGAGCGATCCGCAGTACGCGAAGTACACCAGCGCCTGGACCAACCCCTACCTGTACGTCATGCCCCAGACCGTCGGCTCGCTGTCGGCGGGCACGCTGGTCATGGCCGCGGTGGTGTCCGGCGACGACTCCTACTACCTGGAGCACAAGGCGGCCGACTCCAGCTGGACGCCGACCGGTGACGGCGACCGCAAGGACATGGCGATCGCGCTCTACTCCAGCACCGACCAGGGCACCACATGGAGCTTCCTCAACATCATCACCGGCGGCGGCTGGCAGGGAGGCAGCGCGGGCAATCTCGGTGCCAACATCGCGAACGCCAACACCAACCACCAGGTGGACCCGGTGTGGGAGCCGTACCTGATGGTCTACAACGGCCAGCTCGTCGCGTACTACTCCGACGAGAACGACTTCACGGCCTACGACAGCAGCACCGGTGCGCTGACCACGGATCCCGCCAACGACACGGCCACCGACTCGCTCGGGCAGATCCTCGCCCACCGGACCTGGAACGGGTCGTCCGGCTCGGGCTGGAGCAGCGCCGTGGTGGACGTGACCGGGACCACCGTCACCATAGGCGGCACCAAGACGGAGATCGGCGGTGGTCGGCCGGGTATGGCGAACGTCGTCCAGACCTCTGACGGCATGTGGATGCTGACCTACGAGTACTGGGGCGGCGGCGACAACGTCCGCTACAAGCTGGCCAGCGACCCGCTGCACTTCTTCTCCGTCGGCGGAACCGCCGGGACCGGCGTCTCGGGCCTTCCCGTCTCCGCCGGCTCCGGCACCGTGGCGCGGGGCGGCAGCCCTGTCATCATCCGCATGCCGGACGGCCGCCTGGTCTACAACGCCGCGGGAAGCGGCAGCGTCTGGATCAACTCGACCGGAAGCAGCACCGGAGCCTGGACCCAGTACCAGACCACCCTCCCGGGTGCCTACAGCCGCAACCTCACCTACGACGCCAACACCGGCCGTGTGGTGATCCTGGCGAACCAGGGCACGTCGACGATCATCAACGCCGACATCGACTTCGGTCACTCCCAGGGCACCCTCTACCAGATCGTAAATAAGCTGACCGGCCAGGTCATCGGCACCCACAACAACACCACCGACGCGAACATCGGCCACAGCAACACCCCCGACGTCGGCCTGGAGAACGCCGGTTCGGCGTCCAACGCGGAGACCGAGTACTGGCACGTCACCACCAAGCCGAGCGGCGTCACCCTGCTCAACGCGTCCGGCGGCCGGGCCGCGGCGATCTGGGGCAACAATGCGGTAGCGGGCGCGCAGATCGGCCAGTGGGTCGACAACAAGTCCGCGGGGCTGTGGAACATGGTCCAGCTCGCGGACGGCAACTACCAGTTCAGGTCCACGGACAACACGAGCCTGTACCTGACCGGCGCCTCGGGCGGCGCGAACCTGACGTTGCAGACCGCCACGACCGACGGCTCCCAGGAGTGGCAGCTCGTGCCGGCCAACGGCGGCACCATCACCGGCAGCGCGCGCACCCTGACCAACGTGAACACCGGCACATGCCTGGACGACTACAACGGGAACAAGGCCAACGGCGCGAGCGTGGACCTGTGGTCGTGCACCGGCAGCACGCTGCAGCAGTTCACCGTCACCAGCGTCGGCAACGGCCAGTACACGCTCAAGAACGTCAACTCGGGCACCTGCCTGGACGACTACCAGTTCGGCACCGCGAACGGGTCGAAGGTCGACCTGTGGACCTGCAACGGCGGCACCAACCAGAACTGGTCCTTCATCCCGGTCAACGGAAGCAACTACCTGATCGTCAACCAGGCTTCGGGGCTGTGCCTCGACGACCCCTACTTCAACAAGGCCAACGGCGTCCTCACCGACCTGTGGGCCTGCAACGGCGGCACCAACCAGCAGTGGCACTTCTAGCCCGATCCCGTCCGGTGCCGCCCGGCTCGACAGAGCCGGGCGGCACCGGCGTTCGTCCCGCCACCCGGAGTTCCGTGGTTCTCGCGATCAGCGCGGAACGAACACACGAGGCCGAGCGATTCCTTGGCTCCTCGCTGCCGGCCGCGGCCTACCTGGGCGCGGGACGGAGTTCGGACTCGAGGAAGGAGACGATGGTCTGCCACGACGGCGTCACGGGACGGGGCGGTGTGGTGTGGCCGTTCTTCGCCGATTCCTCGTAGGCGTCCCGACGGGTGTCGGTGTCGCCCAGCATGCCGGAGATCGGACCGTGACCGGCGTTCGGGAGGGAGATCATCCGTACGTCGGCACCGGCGGAGGCCAGGGCGTCACGGAGCAGCCGGCCCTGGTGATAGGGGACCAGGGGGTCCTGCTTGCCGTGGAAGATCAGCGTCGGGGGCAGCGGCCGGTCGCTGACGTAGGTCAGCGGGTTCGCGGCCGCGACCTTGTCGGGGCAGGTCTTGATGGGGCAGCCGAGCAGCAGTGACTCCGGCGAGCGCGCGTCGGAGTGACAGTCGGTCAGCCCCAGCACGGCGTTGAACACCGTGCAGTTGTCCAGCATGTGCGCGTCCATCTGGGAGAAGTCGGTCGGCGGGTAGAACGGCAGGGCCGCCTGCACCGCGCTGGACGGACCGCTCACGCCGACGTTCCCCTCCAGCCGCGGGATGTCTCCGGTGACCGCGGCCATCGCCGTGGCCCAGCCGCCCGAGGAGTCGCCCATGATGGCGAAGCGCCGGGAGTCGAGGTTGTACTCCCTGGCGTGGGCCCGCAACCAGCGTATGGCGCCCTTGATGTCGTAGAGCTGGGCCGGGAACTGGGCCTGTGAGCTGGAACGTACCGAGACACCCGCGACCGCGAAACCGTGCGGGTTGAGCTGTGCGGCGACGGCGTCGCCGCCCTGCCGCCCGCTGTCGGCCATCCATGCCGAGCCGCTCGTGAAGATCACCAGCGGAACCGGCCGCTCGGACCGGGGTACGTAGAGGTCCAGCAGATGGCCCTGGCTGCCGGCCGGCTGGGCGGGCGCGTAGGCGATGTCCTTGGTGGCCTTCACGCGGACCGTGGTGTTCATGGCCGAGGAGGAGGCCGTCGAGGAGGTCGCCGACGGTGTTGCGAAGGCGGAGGCCGCGGCGACCACCGCAGCTGCGGTGGCGCCCGTCAGCGCCATGAGAACCCGCTTGACATGCAGTCTTGCTCCTTGCCGATGCCGAAACGTCATACTCACTCCTCGTCGAGTGGGTGAGGCGGATGTCGTGGCGGAACTGTTGGATCCGTTCTGATGTTCGCCTGGCGAAAAATGTTTCGGTCGGCGAGTGGCATGAGTGTGGAGCCGCGCTCAGCGCGTGTCAATGGCGGTGAAGGCAGACCGGGCGACGACCGTCAGAAATCGGCCGAGGCGACGGGGCCCAGGTCGCGTTCGATGCCGGCCGCGGCGGCCCGGAGCGCGGGCAGGACCTGTTCGACGCATTCGGCGACCGACCGCCGACTGGAGTGCATGGCGACGTTGATCGCCGCCCGTACCCGACCGTCCCGGCCGCGGACCGGCACGGCCATGGAACGCAGACCGACTTCGAGTTCTCCCTCGACCAGCGCGTACCCCTCGTCGGCCGCCCGCTCCACGAGCCGAAGGAGCTCTCCGGTGTCCGTCACCGTGTGCGGCGTGAGCGCGTCCAGGGAGGAGGCGGCGAGCACCGTGGCGCGTTCGTCCGGGCGCAGTCCCGCGAGCAGGACGCGGCCCATCGCGGTGGCGTAGGCGGGCAGCCGTCCGCCCACCGTGGCGTTGACCGTCATCCAGCGGGCGGTGGCGGCGCGCGCGACGTAGAGGATCTCCGAACCGCTCAGAACCGTCATGGACGCCGAGTCGGAGAGCGCGCGGGACAGAGCCGTGAGGTGGGGCTGGGCCAACTGCGCCGGCGACAGACGGGACAAGGGGGCGTAACCCAGGGTCAGCACCGCCGCGTTCGGTCGGTAGAGCCCGTCCCTGCCGGTGATGTACCCGAGGTGGTCCAGGGTGATGAGCGCGCGCCGAACCGTCGCGCGTGGCAGGCCGGTGAGGTGGGCGATCTCGGCGTTCGTCAGGGTGTACCGGCCCGGACCGAAGGCGGTCAGCACACTGAGGCCGCGGGCGAGTGACTCGATGAAGTCGCGTCCGGGCCTGGTGAGTTCGGCGTCCGGCGAAGGCCCGGCACCGGTCTTGAGCGCCGGAGCCGGCCCCCGCGTGCGCAGTTCCCGCTCCATGTCCGCGGCAGCGCTCCGCACCGCGGGCAGCGCGCTGCGGGCGAGTGCTTCGGCGCTCGGATAACGGCCGATGTGGCTGACCACGTTCACCACGCACACCAGCTCCCCGTCCGGACCGTGCACAGGGAGACCGAGGGCGATCAGGCCGGCTTCCAGCCACTGGTCGTCCAGGGACCATCCGTCGGCCTTCGCGGCGGCCGCTCGTTCGCGGAGGTCGTCCGTGCAGGCCTGAGCGAGTTCCGGGCCGCGCACACAGGGATGGTGCGCGCGGTGGTGTTCCCACTCGGCGGGACTCCACGTGGCGGCCAGCAGCGCGCCGGGCGCCGAGGCGTCGAGCGGAAGCCTGTCGCCGACGGCGCAGACGATTCCCACGCGCCGGTCACGCTCGGCGGAGTGGACGAAATGAGCGCCGTGCCGGTCCGGGACGGTCAGCGTGACCCCCTCGTCCAACTCCTCGGCCAGGGCGTGGGCCCGCGGCCCCAGGAGCTCCGGAATCCTGACCGCCGCCAGGTAGGCGTTGCCGAGTTCCATGAGGGCGGGAGCCAGCGCGGCCGTGCGTCCCTCGACGTGGAGGTGGCCGAGGGCCTTGAGGGTCACGATGATGCGGTCGAGGGTCGCTCGCGCCAGACCCGTGCGGTGCGCGAGCTCCTGGAGGTCCTCCTGCCCGCCACCGTCCGCGAGCGCCCTCAGGACGGCGATCCCGCGCATGAGAGGCCCCACCGCCTCGTCGGGCACCGACTCCGGCGCGGCCTCTCCCGCCTCATGGGCCGCGACCTCGGCCGCCATGTTCACACTCCTCGCTCCAGTGCGGACCACGGTAACCGATCGAACTGTGGGTGACCTGGGGGATCGCCTCCTGGCGGGACGCGACGGCGCGGGGCGACATGTCAGGCCCCCGTCTTCTGTGCGACCGCCTCCTCATCGCGGTCGCCCGCCCTCATGTCGGTGTCACCGCTCATGTGCTTGGCCCGCTGGATCTGCTCGTAGACGTGCGCACGCAGTTCGGCGAAGCGGGGGCTGGAGCGAGTGTGCAACTGGTCGCGCTCATCGGGCAGGTCGATGGTCAGGTCCTCCTGCACGACCGTCGGGGACTTGGACAGGATGATGGTCCGCTGGCCGAGGTACACCGCCTCGTCGATGTCATGGGTGACGAACAGGACGGTGACACCCAGCTCGTGCCACAGGTGCCTGATGAGGTCCTCCAGTTCGGCACGGGTCTGGGCGTCGACGGCCGCGAACGGCTCGTCCATCAGCAGCACCTTCGGTTCGAAGGCGACGGCGCGGGCGATCGCGACGCGCTGCTGCATGCCGCCCGAGAGCTGCCAGGGGTAGGCCTGGTGGGCGTCGGCGAGGCCGACCACCTCCAGCGCGTGGTCGACCAGTTCCCTCTCCCTGGCCTTGCCCAGCTTCTTGCGGCGCAGCGGCAGGGCCACGTTGTCGCGTACGTTCATCCAGGCGAACAGGGACCGGCCGTACTCCTGGAACACGACGGCCATGCCGGGTGGCGGGCCGTCGATGGGCCGGCCCTCCAGGCTGACCTCGCCGCCGGTGGGGTCGAGCAGTCCGGCCATGCACTTCAGCAGAGTCGTCTTGCCGCACCCGGACGGGCCGACCAGACACACCAGTTCTCCGGCCGCGATGTGAAAGGTCAGGTTCCGCAGGGCCTCGACGCTGCGGTTGCGTCCGGTGTAGACCTTCTGAAGATTGCGTACGTCGAGCATCGACGTCTCCTTGTCAGGGATTGCGCTGAGCCCGGCGCAAGCCGTGGTACCAGGCGAGGAACCGGTTCTCCGCGAACCGGAAGAGCAGCGACAGGACGAAACCGAGCAGGCCGAGCAGCAGGACCCCGCTCCACATCTCGGGGATGGCGAAGGACCGTTGGAACTGCACGACGGCGAACCCGAGTCCGTTGCTCGCGGCGAACATCTCACTGATGACCATGAGGATGATCCCGATCGACAGCGACTGGCGCATGCCCGTGACGATCTGCGGGCTCGCCGAGCGCAGCACCAGGTGCCACAGCCGGGAGACACCGCCTATGCCGTACGAGCGGCAGGTGTCGCTGAGCACCTCGTCGACGGCGCGGACACCCTCGACCGTGTTGAGCAGGATCGGCCACACGCACCCGCTGACGATGACGATGACCTTCATGCCGTCGCCGATGCCCGCGAAGAGCATGATGATCGGTACCAGCACCGGTGGCGGGATGGCCCTGAAGAGTTCCATCACCGGCTCCAGGACGTCACGCACGACGCGGCTCACGCCGATCAGCAGTCCCAGCCCGACTCCGGCGGCGACGGCCAGCAAGTAGCCGGCCCCGAGCCGGACCAGACTGGGCACGACATCGGAGGCCAGCCGCTCACCGGTCCAGACGTCCGGGAACCTGCCCAGGATGGTGGCGAGCGGGGGATTGTAGAAGTCGGTGCTGCCGGCACTGGCGAACCACCACACCCCGAACAGCACCAGGGGCAGGCCCAGGACCAGCAGAGTGCGACGGGCCACGCCCAGGAGAGTCGTCCGGATCATTGCGCTACCCCTCCCCGCGGACGGACTGGTGCCAGTGCAGCGCCCGCCGCTCGACGGCCCGCGCCACCAGGTTGATCGCGATGCCCAGCAGCCCCGTGATCAGGACCAGGGCGTAGACGTCGGAGACCGCCCCGGAGGTCTGGGCGACGGCGATCTGGTTGCCCAGACCCGGCGCCCCGATGACGAGTTCGGCGGTGATCGCCAGGACCAGCGCCACGGTGGCGGCCAGCCGCACCCCCGTCATCACGTACGGCAGCGCGGTCGGCCACATCACATGGCGCACCCGGCCCCAGGTACCGAGCCGGTAGCTGCGGGCGGTGTCGTCGGCGACCGGGTCGACGTCCTGCATGCCGGCCAGCACCTGGACCAGTACCTGCCAGAAGGAGGCGTAGACCACCAGCAGCAGTTTCGATCTCAGGTCCGTGCCGTACATCAGCACGGCCACCGGGATCAGCGCCACCGACGGGATGGGTCGCAGGAACTCGATGGTCGACGCGGTGGCCGCCCGCAGCAGCGGCACCGAGCCGATCGCGATGCCCGCCACCACACCCGCGACGACGGCGATGGCCAGCCCGATGCCCCAGCCGGTCAGGGTGTCGCCGAGCGCGGTCCAGAACGCGTTCTCGCCGAGCACGTGCCACAGGGCCCGGCCCATCTCCGACGCGGGCGGGAGGTAGGCGGCGGAGACCAGTCCGGTGTGGGGCAGTACCTGGAGCAGCAGCACCAGCCCCACCAGGCCGGCCGCCCCGCGTACCGGGGTGGCGGCCTTCTCCCAGGTGAGCCCGGCGCTCTTCGTCAGCACCGGGGCGCTTTGCGACGTGCTCATGAGAACAGGGCGTCCAGGTCGGGCTTCTTGTCGCCGAAGATGCCGTCCTTCTCCCCGAGACCGGCCAGCTTCTCCAGGGATGCCATGTCGTACGTCGCCGGCCAGGCGGGCAGCGTCAGGTTCTTCAGCGCGTCTCCGCTGATCTTGGTGTAGCTGGTGAGGATCCGGCGGGCCTCGTCGGGGTGCGCGGACGCGTACGTGAGGGACTCGGTCATCGCCTCGGTGAACTTCTTCACCAGGGCGGGGTTCTCCTTCACCAGCTTGGTGGAGGCGAAGTACGACGCCACGGTGAGCTTCGGGTCGGTGTCGGTGAACGGGGACGCCACGACCCGGGCGCCCTGGCCCTTGGCGATGGTCAGCGCCGGCTCCGCCATCCAGGCGGCGTCGACCCGGCCGCCCGCCAGCGCGGCCGGCATCTGGTCGAAGGGCAGCTCGACGAACTTGACCTTCGAGGGGTCACCGCCGTCCTTGCGCACCGACTCGCGCACCGTGGTGTCGCCGATGTTCTGGAGGGTGTTGACGGCCACCGTCTTCCCGGCGAGGTCCTTCGCGGACTTGACCGGGCTGTCCTTCTTGACCGCGACTCCCGTGACGTCCTTCCCGACGACGCCGGTGGCGGCGACTCCGTTGACCACGGACTTGATCGGCACGCCCTTGGACTGCGCGATCATCAGCGAGGTGACGTTGCTGAAGCCGAACTGGAACTCGCCGCTCACGACACCGGGGATGATCGCCGCCCCGCCCTGCGCGGTCACGGTCTTCAGTTCTATGCCACGGCTGCTGAAGAAGCCCTTCTTCTCTCCCAGATAGAGCGGTGCCACGTCCACGATGGGAATGACGCCCACCTTGACCTGCACTGTCTTGTTTCCGCCCGAGGACGTCGAACCCGCGGCCCCCGAGGACGAGGATCCGCATCCGGCTACTGTCGTGACCATCACCGCTGCAATGCCAAGCCCGACCATGCGTCGTTGCATGGGCCCTCCTGAGAGAGTGTGTGCGCTCTGCGAAATATCGTCCGCGGTGCGAACGGTAGCGGGAGGCTATGGCCGAGCCTGCGGCACGTCAATAGATGACGTGCCGCAGGCGCCTTGTCGGTCTTGGCCGATGGGTCAGTTCACCGTCCGGTACGCGGTCGGCAGGGTCTCCGACACCGTGTTGCCGTCACGGTCCACCAGCGTGGCCTTGAAGCCGATCGTGGTGGCTCGCGCCGGGTGAGTGAGGGTCAGCTGTCGGGAGCCGTCGGCCGCGGTGTGCACCGTGGCGGTCTTCCACGTGCGCCCGCCGTCGTACGACACCTGCACCTTCAGGGATTTGACCGCCCCCTTCGCCGCCGCCGGGCCCTGGAGCCTGACCGGTACGGTGATCCGGGTGCCCGCCTTCGCCGTGCCGGTCAGGCTCAGCTTGGGGGTGAAACGGACGACGGACAGGGGAAGGCGCTGGACCCGGTTGTCGGCCGCGGGGGCCGAGGTGAAGGTCCACACCGCCGAGGCGCGGCTGCCGACGGTGACGGTCCCGGCCGGACGGGAGGCGTCGACGGCGAGACGGTACCCGGCCTTCCGCGGCAGCAGCCCGGTCAGCGGGATCGAGCACGACTCGCGGTCCAGGTCGATGATGGTGGTGGCACCCGAGGTGAGGCGGAAGCGGGTCTTGGCGTCGGAGCTGTTGCCATGACCGGCCGCGTCGGAGAGCAGCGGGAGGCACACCAGGTAGTCGGAACCCTGGCGGACGGCGCCCACGTCGCCGGGGCGGGTGGAATTCGAGGTGGCCGGACCGAAGACGGCGGTGTTGAACGGCTCGTGGTAGGTGCGGCCGGGCTCGTAGCGGCGGGACTCGGGCGAGTAGAACAGGCTCAGGAACATGTCGTCGGCGGTGCCGACGGCCATGCTCAGGTTCCAGCGCAAGCCGCCTTCGGTGGACATGTATTGGGTGAGGGAGCCGTTGGGTACCGTGCGGTAGGCGGCCTGGGCGCCGATGAGGACGCTGGTGGGACCGGGCCATCCGGGCGTGCTCCAGGAGGAGCCCGGCGCCGCCGTGCTGCCCTTGGCGTTGGAGCCGACCGGGGTGACGACCTTGGCCAGACCGCGGGTGGTGAAGGTGTGGGTCAGGCCGGTGAAGAAGCCGCCCTTGCGGGTGGTGACGAGGTTGTACACCTCGCCGTTGCCGCGCTGCCAGAGGCCGCCCGCCTGGGAGATGAAGCTCTCGGCCGGGACGGAGGGTCCGACCTGGGCGTAGTAGGAGCGGCGCATGTCCGTGTTGTCGCCCAGTCCCATGAACTCGGCGTAGTCGTGGGCGGGTACGTCCCCGCGCGCTCCGACGAGGACCCCGCCGGCGACCAGTCGGGCTCGGCTGTCGGGCGCCGTGAGCTTCATCGGCTTGCCCGCGCGCGCGTCCAGCGTGAGCGTGGTGGCCCTGTCCACCGTCACGCGCGGTGCGACCAGATTGGTCTCCTCCGCGGAGGGGTCCGAGTCACGGGTGAGATGAGCCGAGATCAGGTACGGGCCCTTGGGAACGCGGAGCTTCGTCGTGCTCGTGGAGGAGTCGCCGTCGAGGTAGCGCAGTGCTCAGCCCCGACGGCGCCACCCTGGCCACGGTGACCCGCTCCGGCCGGGGCTACCGCTTCGAACTGCGCTCCACCAAGACGCGCGGGGTCCTCGCCCACGCGACCCTCGGCGCGCTGAGCGGCGGATACGACCCGACACCCCTGCTGGCCTTCAGCCCGGACGCCCGCGCCCTCGTCGTCGGCGACACCGACCCCGCGAGCGGCTCCACGGACCAGCGCTTCACCGTGTGGGACGTACGGACCCACAAGGCGCTCTCCTCCTTCACCCTGTCCGGCTCCGCCGACAACCCGGCCGGTCCCGTCGCCCTGGGAGCGGACGGCCGCACCCTGCTGGCCGCGCGCCGTACGGGGGGCACTCCCGTGACAGAGGTGTGGGACACCGGCCGTGGGCGCCTCACGCGCACACTGCCCGGTGTCACCGGCGACTCCATGGCCGTACGCCCGGACCGGCGGCTGCTCGTGGACTCCCGGGACCGGTTCCTCGACATGGAGTCCGGCCGGGCGACCGACCGTGCCCTCGCCGCGGGACGGGACGTCACCGCGCTGGCCTTCAGCCCCGACGGCGAGCGGCTCGCGGTGGGCGATTCCTCGGGCCGGATCACGCTGTGGGACGGCGACCTCGCCCACCGGATGGGTGTGATCGCCGGTACCTCGCAGAACGACGTGCGCGGGGTGAGCGCGCTCTCCTTCTCTCCCGACGGGGACACGCTCGCGGTCGGGGGCGCGGACGGCACCGTGCAGCTGTGGGACACCGCCTCCCAGCGCCCACTGGGCACCCGGCTGCCCGCCCCGGACGACGGGATCGACTCGATCGCCTTCAGCGCGGACGGGGAGACGCTGTTCGTGGCCGGCGCCCACACCCCGGTGCAGAGCTACCCCGTCGACCCGGACCGGGCTGTGGCCCTCGTCTGCCGACGGACCATCGGCGGTCTCACCGAGGCCCAGTGGCACGCCTACATCCCCGACGCGCCGTACCGCCCCGTCTGCGGAGGATGACCGCCCGGTCGTGATTGTTCAGGAGGCAACAGAGCGTCGCTGAACAACGTACTGACTTGTGAGGATGGGCCCGACCCCAGGCCGAGCCTGTCTCCCCACCCCTTCGATATAAGGTCCGCCATGCGCAAAAGCACCCTCGTCCCCGTCCTTGCGTTGCTGGGCTCCCTGGCCCTGACGACCTCGTGCTCGACCGACACGTCATCCATCGACTCGGCCCCTGCCAAGACCGGCTCCACGCCGACCGGCGGCACGGCCGAGGGCACGGACCCGGGCGGAAGCGTGAACCCGGCCAAGATCAAGGGCATCAGGATCGTCAGCGACAACAGCGACGACCGATCCTGCCCCTGGGCCTCCAGCTACCCGGACGTCCCGGGCGCGAGCGGGATGACGGCCGCCATGAAGAAGTACGTGGCGACACGGATCGCGGGCTTCCGCGGGGACGACGGCGGCTCGGCCGTCACATGCGGCGCCGACTCCACCGGTGCGTCCCCGAACGGCGCAGAGCTGAACATCAGCTACTCGTTCCTGGTGGCGTCCGGAGACGTGGTGGGCGTACGGCTGACCACGCTCAACCGCCCGGCGGCCGGAGACGGCCTGGACACCCGGACCTACTGGTACGACGGCAAGAACGGGACGGCCGAATCCGCGTACGCACTGATAGCCGACGGGTCCCAGGACGCCTTCGTCGCCGCCCTGCAGAAGCAGCTCAAGGGGAAGGAGGGCGCCGACCCGGCCTCCCTCGACGACACGGAGAACCGCACCGCCTCCCTCGACGACATGGCCTTCACCGCCGACGGCGGTCTGCGGGTGGACTTCGACCGCGGCACCGTCGGCGTCCCCGCGGGAGGCCGCTACACCGTGACCTTCCCCAAGGCCACCGTCACCCCCTGGCTGTCCGACTTCGGCAAGCGTGTCCAGCAGCAGACGGCCAGCCCCAGCGCCGGCCTGGACCTCGGCGCCACCAGCACCCCCAGCGCCACCATGCCGACGCAGACCGCGGACGGTGACGACACGACCAACTGCGCCGAGGTCAAGTGCATCGCCCTGACCTTCGACGACGGCCCGGCCGCGCCGTACACCGCCACCCTGCTGACGTACCTCGCGAAGTACGACGCCCGCGTCACCTTCTTCACCGTCGGCCAGAACGTCGCCGCGCACCCGGAGCTGGTGCGTGCCGAGGTGCGGGCCGGACACGAGGTCGGCAACCACTCCTGGAACCACCCCGATCTGACCCGCCTCGCCACGGGTGAGATCCGCTCCCAGCTGGAGCGCACCAGTGCGGCGATCAAGGCCGCCACGGGCAAGGAGCCGACCCTCTTCCGGCCGCCGTACGGAGCGATCAACGGCAAGGTGCGGTCGGCCACCACCCTCTCGCCCGTCCTGTGGGACGTGGACACCGAGGACTGGAAGTACCCCAATGCCTCCCGCGTCGCCCAGTACGTGATCTCGAAGGCCGGCCGCAACGACGTCGTGCTGCTGCATGACATCCACCCCACCTCCGTGGGGGCCGTCCCCGAGATCCTGCGCACCCTCTCCGCCCGCGGCTACCACTTCGTGACCGTCAGCCACCTGCGGGCCACCCTGTGACCAGGTGGTGACAGGGCTCCCGCGTCGGTTCTCAGGCCCTCAGCCGCGGGTACGGGAGTCGACGTAGTCGTCGATCAGCTGGTGGAGCCTCTGCCTGCCGAACGGCGCGTCGTGTCCGGCGTACACCACCTCGACCGGCAGCTCGCGCAGCAGGCGGAAGCTCCGCAGGTAGGCGTCCCGGTCCGAGTCGACGAGCTGATCGACCAGGGTCCCGTCGTAGATGATGTCGCCTGAGAACAGGACCCCTGTGCCCTTCTCGAACAACGCGATGCTGCCCGAGGTGTGTCCGGGAAAGTGCAGAACGTCGAACGCGCGATCTCCGATGTCGATCACCTCGCCGCCCTGGAGTTCCCGAGTCAGCGCGGCGGGCTCAAGCCGGTACGCCGTGACGTCGTACTCCGCGTCCGGGACCGCGTCCAGGAGCAGTTCGCCTCTTGGCTGCTCGGGAGTGGGTTCCGGCACGAGGATGTCGGCCGGCGCCACGTGCATGTGCGTCGCCAGTTCGGCGCCGAACAGGCTCACGGGCGGAGGGTCCGCGAGCGCGCCGGCCTCGGAGACATGGCCGACGCGCGTCGCGAACTCGTGAGCACCGCCGACGTGGTCCAGATGCGAATGGGTGAGCACGAGGATCGGATCGTTCTCGAACATCTGCGGTACGGCCGCGCGAAGCGAGGTGATTCCCAGACCGGAGTCCACCACGAGATCGCGTTCCTGGCCACGCAACCACCAGATGTTTCCCAGGAAGTACGTGTGCGGCTCCTGAATCCACGTCAGACCGTCGTCGACGACCGACACGTCGAACCACTTTTCCGCAACTGGAAGGTCCACGACCTACACCGCCCCGAAGTTGTTGTGGACTCGGATGTTCTTGCGCATTCCAAGGGAATAGATCACCAGGCTCACTCCTGGGCCGGCGGCGAACGAGATGTCCGCACCTCCCAAGGCGTGAGCGACCGGGCCGACCCACATGGTGGTGTTCAGGCAGAGCAGCGAAGTCGCGGTTCCGGCCACCAGCGCCGCCATACCGACCGGATTGAATCCCGCGCGATACCAGTAGCGCGAACTGGAGTTTTCGTCGTTGAGGAGCAGTCCGTCGTACCTCGACCGTCGGAGCAGAAGGTCTGCCGCGTAGACGACCAGGAGCGGCCCGAGGTAGGTGACGCTCAGGACCAGGAGGTTGCTGAACGTGGAAAGGAACGTCGTCGTCAGGAGGATGTAGCACAGAACGCCACCGAGAGCGGCGTCGATCAGGACGGTTTTCGTCCGCTTCAGCGGTACCCCTATGGCCTGGAGTGCGAGCCCGGACGAGTAGATGTTCAACACGTTGTTCGCGGTCAGGCCGAGGACGGCCACGATGAGGAACACCCGGTAGAACCACATCGGGAGGACCTGTCCCAGTGACGTCAGCGGATCGCTCATGTCGACCAGGGTGCCCGCGTAGATTCCGATGACTTCGAGGCCCACCACCGGCAGGTAGCCACCCAGGGCCGTCCAGCCGATGATCGACGCGGGGGAGGTGCTCTTCGGCAGGTAGCGGCTGTAGTCGGCTGCCGTGCCCCACGAGTACGGGCCGGCGCTGACGACGGTGATTCCCAGCAGGACGGCAATCCATTTGTCCGAGCCGCTCAAGGGGACGAACCCGTCGGCCGCGCCGTGTGCCTTGACGGCCACGAATATCCCGAGAGTCAGGAGTACCGCCCCGAAGGCGATACAGAGAACTCCGCTGAAGCGAACGATGGTCGCGTGGCCGTAGAAGCTCACGACGAAACTGATGAGACCCAGCCCCACCGCGATGACGACTTTCAGGACAACCGAGACGCTGATCCCGAGGGTCGACAGCAGCGCATAACAGGCCAACGACGAGATGGCCACGTTGACGCCCTCGTAACCGACGGTGGTGAGCCAGTTGAGACCGGCGAAGCTGATCCGGTTCCCCTTGACGCCGTACTGGGCCCTGGTGACGATGACGCTCGGAGTTCCGGACGCGGTGCCGCTCACCCCGAGCAGGCCGACGAGCAGCCACATCACGTTCGCGGTGAAAACGATCGCCAGCGACTGCACGACGCTCAGGCCGAGGAGAACGAGCGTGCCTCCGATCAGGAGGTAGACGTAACTGACGTTGGCGCCGAGGAACACGAAGAACATTTCCGTCGGGCGTCCGTGTCGCTCGTCGTCCGGTACGAAGTCGACTCCGCGGGTCTCGACGGTGCCTGCGCGGTCGACGTTCCTCACCGCGCCCTTCTCGGCCTCGCCCTGTTCCGGGCATCTCGTGCTCTGCCCGCTGGGCACTTCGGACATGGCTGTCTCCTTGCACTGGGATGTGTCGGGTGCCGCGCGTTGTGCGGAGTGCGGAGTGCCGGAGGCACTCAGTGCACGAGAAGGTCCTGTGCCAGCAGGAGCGCTTCGACACGGTTGCGGGCACCGAGCTTCTGGAGGACCTGCTGCCAGTAGGACTTCACCGTGTTGGGGGTGAGCCCGAGAGCTTCCGCGATTTCCCGATTGGTCTCACCGGCGGCGACGTGCCGAAGGATCTCCCGCTGTCGGGGGGTGAGTTCGACGCCGAGCGGTCTGATGCCGACGGAGGACCTGATCACCGCCGGAGGCTGTGGTGGCCTGCCTGCGGCCAGAGCCTGCAAGGCCTGGACCAGGTGCGTGGAACCGGCGTCCTTCGGCAGCGAGGCGTCGGCGCCGGCGGTGAGTGCGTCCATCGCCGCGAGGCTCGAAGCGTGCGCGGTGAACAGCAGGATCGACGTCGTGGGGCACATGTCGCGGATACCGCGCACGATTTCGCCGGCGCTCAGATCCGGAAGGCGGACGTCGAGAACCACGAGGTCCGGCCGACTCTCTCGCGCCTGGGTGATGGCCGCCCGCCCGTCGTGCGCCGAGCCCACGATGCGGAAGCGTTCGCCGAGCAGAGCCCTGACCCCGTCGACGACGATGGGGTGGTCGTCGACGATCAGGACGCTCGGGGTCTTCCCCGTCGGTGAGGAGGTCGGCATTCGGCTCACCTGGGGATCCAGACTCGGAAGGAGTAGGTCGAGTCCTCGTCCTCGTCCGTGGTGCCGGCCCGGAGGGTGCCTCCCAACTGCTCGACGCGCGACCGGTGCATGCACAGTCCGCGGCCTTCGGGAGTCGCCTGGTCACTCATGGGCATGGCCTTGAAATCCCCGTTGTCGTTGACCGTGACGGACAGGCCCCGAGGATTGTCGGTCACGGTGACCACGACCAGCGTGGCGTCCGAGTGTTTCTCCACATTCCGCAGCGCCTCACGAATCGCGCCGACGACGACATGCCGACGCACACTGTCCAGTGCTTCGACATGGGACAGCACCATGAGTTGAGTGCCGATACCGGTGCGTTCCTCGAAACGGGTGCAGTCGTCGGCCAGCGCCGTCGTCAACGCCGCCGCGTCAGGTGGGGAGTCGAACCTCTCAACGGCCTCTCGCAGCGCAAGACCAGCGGCGGCGGCGTCCTGCTGCATGCCTTGTATTTCCCTGAAGAGGTCCGGGTCGTCTTCGAGGCGAGCACTCAGCCCCTGCAACTTGGCACCGAGCGCGAACAGCAGTGCCCCCACCCGATCGTGCAGTTCGGCCGCCACACGTCGACGCTCCTGATTCACCGAGGCGACCACCAGTTGCTCGTTCGACAGCATCACGTCGAGCGCGGAACCCAACTCCACGGCCGCGGCGGTGACGCGATCGATCGCACGATCACCCACTGTCCCGTCACCACGCATGGCCAGCGTGACGACGCCGTGAAGCCCATGACCGGCGCGTACCGGTGCGGCGATCATTCTGTTGATCTTCTCGGCCGCCACGGTCGAATCGTATTCGTGGGTGATGGTGCTGTCCCCGAAGTAGTCGAGGGCGACGGCGGGCGCGCCGGTAGTGAAAGCGCGTCCGGTAATTCCCGTTCCATGGACGACCTGAAGGTTGTGGAGCTCATCGGTGGTATTGCCCACGACGTGGCGAAGCAGAAGGTGGTCCGCCTCGCCTGCGCCGGCGAACCAGACCACGTCACCGCGCGACTGCACAAAGCAGAGAACGCTCTCGATCAATGCATTTCGACGGCGGTCGAGGGACACCGGTGACGTCACCGAGAGTTCTGCCACACGAGCTGCATGAAGTACGTCGGCGAAACTCACGAGACGGCGGTTTCCCAGGTCGAGGTTTTCATGCTCGATCACAGTCCACCTCGCAGATCTGGCACGTGGGCAGGATGGATTTCGCGAGGACTTTCGCTGCTCATCCGACGAGCACACTACCGAGCCGTCTCGGACTCCGGCACCTCCGTTCGGAGGTGGTGGTGGGTGCGCCGGGCTCGTAGCGTCAAGGCAACCACCCGAGCCGATCGCAGGAGTTCCGATGCGTAGTCTCGCCAGCCTTCTCCCGCTTCTCGCGCACCGGTACGGTGAGCGCACCGCTCTTGTCACCGCTGGTCGTTCGCTCACCTTCCGCGAGCTCGACGACCTCAGCGCGAGGGTCGCCACAGGCCTCGCCGGGCGCGGCTGGGAGCACGGGGCACGGATCACGCTGTACGCGGGCAACCGATGGGAATGGCTTGTCGCGTACCACGGGATTCTCAAAGCCGGGTTCGTCGTCAACCCGCTCAACGTACTTCTGACCGCCGACGAGGTCGCGTACGTCGTCGCCGACGCGGGCGTCACCGCGATCATCGGCGCGGGCGACCGGCTCGGGGCTGTGCGGGAGCGCTGCCCGCAGCTCGACGCGGTGATCGCCTTCGACGATCCGCCGCCCGGGTGCGAGGCGTTCGACGAGCTGCTCACGGATGACGGACCCGCCCAGCCGCTGGGGATCGAGCCGGCGGAGATCGGCGCGATCGCCTATACCTCCGGGACGACAGGACACCCGAAGGGCGCCGTCCAGCCGAGCGTGGCGATCGTGACGAACGTCGTGTCGACCGCGACGATGCACGGACGCCAGGCCGGCGAGACGATGGTCACGGCGCTCCCGCTTCCCCACGTGTACGGCAACGTCGCGGTGCACGCGACCCTCCTCACCGGCGGAACCGTCGTGCTGCAACCGCGGTTCGAGGCAGGCGAGGCGCTGGAGCTCATCGAACGGCACGACGCACAACTCTTCGAGGGGGTGCCGGCGATGTACGCGGCGCTGCTCGCGCACGAGGACGTCGGCCGGCGCGCCCTGAAGTCGCTGACGCGGTCGACCGTGGGCGGTCAGACGATGGCGATCGAGTCCATGCGTGAATGGGAGGAGCGCACCCATGCGCCGCTCGTCGAACTCTGGGGGATGACCGAACTCGCCGGTCTGGGCACCACCCACCCCGTCGTGGTGCCGCCTGTCCACGGCTCGATAGGCGTCGCCCTCCCAGGTGTCGACGTCGACGTGTTCGACCTCGACGACCCGGGGCGCCGGCTTCCTCCGGGTGAGGAGGGTGAACTGATGGTCCGCGGCCCCATCGTCATGTCCGGCTACTGGGGGCGTGAGGAGGCGACCCGCGAGGTGCTGCTCCCCGACGGCTGGCTCCGCACCGGTGACATCGCCCATCGCTCCGCCACGAACCACCTCTTCGTCGTAGACCGCCGCAAGGACATGATTCTCACCGCCGGCTACAACGTGTATCCGGCGGAGATCGAGCGGGTACTCAGCGCCCATCCCGCCGTCTCGATGGTCGCCGTCGGCAAGCGCGCGGACGACGTGAAGGGTGAACTCGCGGAGGCGTATGTCGTGCTCCGCCCCGGCCAGGGCGCCGGCGCGGACGAACTGCTCGCGCACTGTCGGGCACAGCTCGCCGCCTACAAGGTGCCCCGTGCCGTCCACTTCGTCGAGGAATTGCCGACAACCTCGACGGGCAAGATCATGCGGCGACGGCTCGCCATGA
The DNA here is from genome assembly GCF_042893105.1 of Streptomyces sp. NPDC001663. Classification (NCBI taxonomy): domain Bacteria; kingdom Bacillati; phylum Actinomycetota; class Actinomycetes; order Kitasatosporales; family Streptomycetaceae; genus Streptomyces; species Streptomyces sp. NPDC001663. The sequence continues at coordinate 64,282 of NZ_JBIAUR010000030.1, forward strand.
GCGAGCCCCCCACCGAGCCCGCCTGAATGCCTTGCGCGGACCTCCCGCGTCAAGAGAAGGGTGCGGGATGTCGAGCCGTTCCCGACGACCGTTCTCCCACACAGACCAGCTCGACGGAGCCCTGGGAGTCGCCTACTTGCCGGCTGAGTTGCCGAGCAGCAGGCTTCTTCCCGGGTGACGAAGAGTGGGGCGGGTGGGTTGCGGACCCATGGTCGACGGATGACAAGCCGGTCCTCTGGAGCCTGCGCTCCAGTACCGGGCGGGCCTCGCCCTCCTCCGCGGTCACCGGGCGGAGCTGGCCGTGTGTCACCGTGGGTGGCGGTGTTCTGCTCGCCCTTGAGGTAGACGACGACGGGTGTGAGTAGGAGGGGCGATGGGTGGGTGCCAGGATGGCCTCGTCCGGGTGGGCGGGCCCGGTCATCTCCTCGCACCATTCCTGGCTCGTCTCCTTCTCGAGCCGCGTTCCGGCGGTGGGGAGTATGGAGTTGACGAGGTCGCCATGAACTTCCACGGGGACGGTCGGCGCCTCTGGCACCGGTGCGGTGGAGACTCCTCCGGTGATGGAGATCTTTGAATTTGGCTCTGTCCGCAGCTCCGGATGCTGTTGGCGATCTTCAGCTCGTCAACCTTTGGGAGAGCTGCTGCAGTTGACTCGTTGGGTGTAAGGGATGCTCGGGTGTGGTGCCCGGCGGGAAGCATTCGCTGAGGCGGACGATGTTATTCCGGCTGCGGTCAACATGTGCTGGACGTAGATTTTGGCACATGACCGGGAAGTTTGGCGGTTCGGGGCAGCTGTCAAGCGGTTCGGTGGGGTCGCCGTGGAGTGGCGGAAGTTTAGGGCCTCCATCGCAATGTTCGATCCGTGGCTGTGGTGATCGTGATGGTGAATTTCGCGTGGGGGATCGGAGTGTTCTTCCTTGTCGGGTTGTAGGCGAAGGTCGAGATCAGGCGTTTGACGCGTCGGCGCTGGATTTTGGTCGGGCTGTGCGGCGGGGCCAGTTCGCGGGGATGCGGGATGGCCCGGTAGATCACAGGAGCGGGCCTGGCACCTCTGGCCTACCCCTGTGCCGGTCGCGGTGATCACGGTGTGGCGGGCGGTGCGGATGGTGACGGCCAGCGATCTGCGGCGGGACCGTGCGCTGGTGCCGGCTCCACCGGCGCAGCCGGTCGTGTTAATTGGTCCCGGTGGACATCGACAGGTAGGTGTCGTCGGGCAGGTCCTCCACGCGGCAGCCGGTCGTAGCGGACCGGACGGCCGTACCGGTCGGCCCACTGCGGTGTGATGAGGCAGGCGAGGCAGTCCTCGGCGTGCACCGCGAGTTCTTCCAGGGCCAGCCTCAGGGTCTCAGCGACCAGTTCGCCGCGGTTGAGCCGACGTACCGCGGCAAGCATGTGTGTGGAATTGGTACGTAGCAGACCGCGCCGTTTGAGCAGGCCCGCGGCCGCGAGCCGCTCGACCATCACGGTGAGCAGCCGGTCTGCACGGTCACCCTGGCCATGCGGTCGCGGAACTCGCTGAGCACCGATTAACCGAGTAGTCGAAGCCCGGATCGTCCAGCTCCAGGCCGTGAAGTCGGCCCGGAGCGCGGTCCCGGCCCCTCGACCGGGCCGCTTCTCTGGACCGCTTTCCGCACCCGCCGTGCGCCTCTCAACGCAACGGGTGCTCCACAAGGCCCATGAATTCCAAGGGTGTTGCCCTCATCCCGCGGTCAGCCATGGCGAAGAGATGACTGAGCCCCGGTAGCAGTAGCGCGTCGTGCGCACTTTCGTAGGAGCTCAGGTACTGGAAAGTGGCGCTGGACACTCTCGGCCGGAAGCAGGCGCACTAGCCCCGCAGTATCCGGTTGAGGCAGATGAGCAGGGCGTCAACGGCAGGTCGGTGCCTGTTTTGCGGCACTGCGTCTTGACCTGGCCATCACGGTCGCGAGGGCCTTGCGGGACGGGCAGGTGTAGACGTAGTACTCGTTGGCGCCTCGTTTACGGTGGCGCTGGATGCGCCAGCCGAGGAAGTCGAGGCCCTCGTCGAAGTGTGTGACCAGTGTCTTCTCCGGCGGTAGGCGCAAGCCCATCGTGGAGAGGACATCGGCCGCCTCTTCCTTGAGCGCCTCCGCGCCGGCCCTGGTGGCGAACACCACCAGGCTCCAGTCGTCCGCTTATGCCGCTTGCCGGGTTATGCCGACTGCGGGGGCGGGAGCATGACGGACCGGGTGTCCGGTCTCGAAAGCTTCAGCATAACCAGCGGCCGCCGCTCGCGAGGACCCATATCCCTGTCTGTGTAGGCGAGTTGCCTGCAGACGGGAGAAGATCATGAACGTGAGCAGAGAGCGGCGCCGTGGACCGGTGCCGTTGGTGATGACGGGGCCGTTGGCGCCGTACGAGCCGTTGCTGCGTACGGAGTTGACGTCCCTGGGCTACGCGGCGGCGTCGGTGACGGACGCGGTACGCATGATGAGGCGCCTGAGCACCTGGATGGACCGGCGGGAGATCACTGCGGCCGGGCTGACGCCGCCGAGGGCGGAGGAGTTCCTGGTCTTCCGGCGGGCAGTGTGCCACTCGGAGTCGGTGCCCCGGCGGTCTCTGGGCGCGGTGGTCAAGGTGTTGCGGAACGCCGATGTGGTGCCGGTCCCGGCCGCGCCCGCCGACGATGAGGTGCACGAACTCCTGACGGATTACGCCGCCTACCTGCACGGAGAGCGGGGTCTGGCGGGCGAGTCCGTCCGCTGCTACTGCAGCCAGGCACGCAAGTTCCTCACCGCCTTGCCGGCACCGCTGGAGGAGTCACTGGCCCGGCTGGATGCCGCGCGGGTCACCGCGTTCATGGTCCGGCACACCGCGGAGTCCGAGAGCGTCTGGTCGGCGAAGGCCCTGGTGACCGCGGTCCGTTCGCTGCTGCGCTACCTGCATGTGGATGGCCGGATCCCGGCTCCGCTGACCGGGGCGGTCCCCGCGGTGGCGGGCTGGCGGCTGGATTCCCTGCCCCGCGGCCTGGCGTCGCAGCAGGTGACCGCGCTGCTGGCCGCCCCGGACCCGCGGACTGGGACGGGACGGCGGGATCGGGCGGTGCTGACGGTGCTCGCGCGGCTGGGGTTGCGTGGTGCGGAAGTCGCCGCGCTCCAGATGGCCGACATCGACTGGCATGCGGGAGAAGTAGCGGTGCGGGGCAAGGGTTCTCGCGTCGAGCGGCTGCCGCTGACGGCCGAGGCCGGTGAGGTGCTGGCCGACTACATCACCGGCGCACGCCCTCGCTGTTCGGCCACGGCCGTGTTCGTCACGTCCCGGGCTCCCTACCAGGCGCTGGATGCGTCGTGCATCCGGGCGATCATGGGACGGGCCTGCGCGAGGGCCGGCCTGCCGAGGCTCGGAGCCCACCGGCTCCGTCACACGCTGGCCACCACCATCTTGCGGGCCGGGGCCCCGCTGCCCGAAGTAGGACAAGTGCTGCGGCACCGCAGCCAGTTGAGTACCACGGTCTACGCCAAGGTCGACCACGCGGCCCTGCGGACCCTGGCCCAGCCCTGGCCGGAAGGCGGCGGGCGATGACCACGATCCGGCAGCACGCGGAAGAGTACCTGGCCATGCGCCGCCGACTGGGGTTCAAGCTGACCACCTTCGGCGAGAAGCTGATGAGCTTCGTCAGCTACCTGGAACACACCGGCGTCACCGTCCTCACCACCGAGGCGGCGCTCGCCTGGGCAACGGACACGCCCCACAGCACCGATCAAGTGCACTGGAGCCGCCGCCTCATGGTCGTGCGGATCTTCGCCCGGCACCTGAAGACCCTGGAACCGGCCACCGAGGTCCCTCCCGATGACGCCCTGCCCCACCACTACCGGCGCATCACCCCGCACCTGTTCACCCCGGCCGAGCTGTCCGCCCTGCTGGAGGCAACGGGCCTGCTCCAACCGGCCTTTCGGGCTCGCACCTGGCACACCCTGATCGGCCTGCTGGCCGTCACGGGACTACGCACTTCCGAAGCCTGCGGCCTGGACCGCACCGACGTCGATCTCGCCGACGGCCTTTTGACCGTGAGGGATACGAAGTTCGGCAAGTCCCGGCAGGTTCCCGTGCACGCCAGCACCACCGCCGCACTGCGGGCATACGCCCGCGAACGTGACCGCCGACGGCCCGTCCCGAGCACCGTGGCCTTCCTCATCTCCACTCGCGGTACCCGGCTCGATGCCCACAACCTCCCGCACACCTTCCCCCTCCTCCTCGACACCGCGGGAATCACCGCAGGTGAGGGGCGCCGCAGGCCCCGCCTGCACGATCTTCGCCACACCTTCGCGACCACCACCTTGCTGAACTGGTACGCGGACGGCGCTGACGTGCAGGCGAGGCTGCCGCTGCTGACCACCTACCTCGGTCACGCCGACCCGAAGTCCACCTACTGGTATCTCTCCGGCTCGCCCGAACTCCTCGCGCTGGCCGCCGCCCGCCTGGAGCACAGCCTCGGAGGCCGGCCATGAGCGACCTCGCACCCCTGCTGCAGGGCTTCTTCACCGACAAGCTGATGCTCCAGCGCCAGGCCAGCACGCATACGATCGCCGCCTACCGGGACACCTTCACCCTCCTGCTCGGCTTCACAGAACAGCGCACCGGCCGCCGGCCGGCCCGCTTGAGCATCGCCGACCTGGACGCACCGGCGATCGGCGCGTTCCTCCAGCACCTGGAAACCGTCCGCGGCAACACCGCCGCGACCCGCAACGCCCGCCTGGCCGCCATCCGTTCGTTCTTCCGCTACGCGGCCCTGCGAGCCCCCGAGCACGCGGCGGTCATCCAACGGGTGCTGGCGATCCCGCCCAAACGCTTCGACCGGGCCATCGTCAACTACCTGACCACCACGGAGACCGACGCCCTGGTCGCCGCCCCGGACCGCACCACCTGGACCGGACGGCGCGATCACGCCCTGCTGCTGACCGCCGTCCACACCGGGCTGCGCGTCAGCGAGCTGACCCGCCTCACCCTCCAGGACGTCCACCTCGGCACCGGCCCTCACCTGCGCTGTCACGGCAAGGGGCGCAAGGACCGGTGCACACCGCTGACCGGCGCAACCGTCAAGGTGCTCAAGACCTGGCTGAAGGAGCACGGCGGCGAGCAGGGCGACCCGCTGTTTCCGACCCGCCGCGGCACCCCGCTCAGCCGGGATGCCGTCGAACACCTCGTCGCCAAGCACACCCGCACCGCCGCGGCCACCTGCCCGTCGTTGGCCAGCAAGCACGTCACCCCGCACACGCTGCGGCACAGCACCGCGATGGCTCTTCTGCACGCTGGAGTTGACATATCGGTGATCGCGCTTTGGCTCGGCCATGAATCGACCGAAACCACACAAATCTATCTGCACGCCGACATGCGCATCAAAGAACGCGCGCTCGCCCGCACGGCCCCATCCGGCAGCCCACCCGGACGCTACACCGCCCCGGACACCCTGCTCGCGTTCCTCGAAGGACTCTGAACAACAGCACAGGTTATGCCGACCGCTTCGGGCCAGACTCCGAGCTCATCATGCTCCCGCCCCCGCAGTCGGCATAACCCGGCAAGCGGCATAAGCGGACCTATGCCGAACTCGGCATAGATCGGCGTAACGGATCAGCCGGTACTTCGGCAGTCCGCGACGGCGGCGCTTGCGGCAGTCGTTGAAGGTGCTCGCCGGATCTCCCGGCCCCTGGGCGAAGTGCTTGTCAAGAACGGAGAGGGCCCGTTGCTGAGCAACGGGGAGAGGATTGATCCTTGCCGGGTTCCGGCGCTGGTTTCCCTGAACGCCCGGTCCTCACCGAGGATGCCGGACTTCAGGAACGCCTTCACCAGGGGCAGGAGGCGTTTATCCCCGACGCGAGCTCACACCCGGTCCATCAGGGCGGCGTGCGAGATCTCGTCGAAGCAGGCTTTGATGTCGCCTTCCACGACCCACTCCCGGCGTATTGCCGCATCGAGGGCAGGAAGGACACCAGGTCCGGCCGGAGATTGCCGAGGACCGGGAGGAAGGCGAGTCCGGCAATCACGGCCGCTGTCAGCAAGGGTGACGCCATGTCACCGACCCTGCAGCCGTCCCAGGTGGGGAAAGCCCAGAACAGGAAGACCGTGGCGTAGGCGAACAGCAGGTTCCATTCAAGCGGTACCGCTAGCGGGAAGGTCGTGATGATGAACAGATGGAAGGCCACCATCAGCCCGACGGCCGCCAGCGTCACCGCCCGGTCGGTGGAGAACAGCAGGACCAGCGGGCTGGAGATCTCCACCAACGTGCCGCCCGCATGCGCCATGGCTGCTGGCCGTCTTTGAGGGGCGGACGTCGCGCGGGAAGTCCCGGTAGTGGGCGCGCTTGAACCACCTGGCGGGCACGCACGGGGAGTTGGAGACCATCGGTGCGACGACGTTGGAGAAGCGCAGGCCCATCTTCGACACACCCGCGCCGATCCAGACGACCACGATCAGCAGCTTGAGCGCGACGATCATGTCGGTGAACGGCAGGAACGCGAAGAAGTACATCGCGGGCAGGTACTGCTCCCCCCCCCGGACGGCGAGGAAGAGCGTATTGTCCCGTAGCCCGCACAGCACCAGGAGCGTCATCACCGGGATGGGCAGCGCCGGCTCGACAAGGCCCGACACGTCGTCGCCGGGCAACGCGATCGCGGCGGCCAGGCAGCCGAGCAGGGCGAGATAGAGCGCGACGTCGAGGACCGTCCGGGTGTCGCCGTTCGTGAACGGCACCCGGCGCCACGGCCGCAGCGGGATCCTCCCGGGCTGCACCCAGAACAGGATGCCCCCGGTCATCGGCTTGAACTTTCCGGCGAGCGGCCCCCAGGACCCGGCCACTCCGACCACCTCCAGGAGCACCGTCCACAGCACCGGCTTCTCGTACACGATGAGCACGTTCCACCAGAGCCGGCGTCCCAGAACGGACCGGCCCCGCAACTCGCGGTCGCAGCCGCAGTACCGACGAGGACGTGGAGGACGAGGACTTTCACGGCGTAGGTCGCGTGGATCATCTTGGGCGTGCCGAAGCCGTACTCAGTGGAGCGCGAGTGTCCTCATGCGTTCGAGCAGGGGTCTGCGAAGGAACGACTCCGGATCGACAGGAGGGAAATACCCGTTTTGAACCCCATGATGCGGCTCCTTTGCGGCAAGGGGGAACTATCCGCCCGGCGACTGTTCGCGGGGCGGCGGGAGAGGCGGGGCGCGAACGCTCAGCAGCCGGTCTTCTGGTGCGGAAGGGGCCCCTCTGGAGCGACTTCCGGGGAAAGGGCTTGTCGATCTTCCCGACCGGGTTCTTCGGCAGCGCTCCCGTCAGATGGATCTCGACCGGCAGCTTGATCTTGGTGAGGTGCTGCCGGCATTGGTCGAACAGGTCGTCGGCGGTGACCGGCACGTGGGGATAGGTGACGACGTAGGCGCCGGGGACCTCGCCGTAGACAGGGTCCGGCACGCCGACGACGGCGGTTTCCAAAACGGCCGGATGGCCGTACAGCATCGACTAGATCTCCTTGGGGTAGAGGTTCTCCCCGCCCTTGATGATCATGTTCTTCACCCGGTCGACGAGAGTGAGGTAGCCGTCGTCGTCGACGCGTCCCACGTCGGTAGCCGCGCATGACGTTCGGGCCGCGGACGACGACCTCGCCGGTGGTGCCGGGCGGGAGCAGACCGCCGTCCGCGGAGATGACGCCGATCTCCTGGCCGGGCAGCGGCGGGCCGACCGTGCCCGGCACCGCGCGGGGTTGCGGCGCAGGATCGGGGCCGACGGGGCCGATCCTGCGCGAGCCGTCCTGGTGCGGTCGATGGCCGACTGCTGGTTCTGTCTGCGACTGCTGGGAATGTGGCGCCGTCGGACGGGGTGTGGAGAACGGGGTTGGTGAGGAGCTCAGTGCGTTGACACCGGGGTGTCGGTCGACTTGGTCTCCGGTGACGTACGCAGCAGGGCGTGGGCCGCTATCGCGGCGAGGGCGAGGAGGCCGGCGCAGGCCAGGTGGATGACGGTGAGTCCGTCGAGGAAGGCGTGGTGGGCGTGGCTCAGCAGGTCCGCCCCCGGCGTTCCGCCCAGGGAGTCGGCGGCGTGGGTGGCCGCGGCCAGTGAATCGCGGGCGGCGTGCTGCACGGCCGTCGGGACGCCGGTGAGGTCGGGCATGCCGGCCTGGTAGGCGAGGTTCATGAGGCTGCCGAGGATCGCGACGCCGAGGGCGGCGCCGAGTTCGTAGCCGGTCTCCTGGACGGCGGCGGCGCCTCCGGCCCGCTCGGGCGGGGCCACCTGCATGAGGGTGGTGGTCGCGGCGATCACGGCGATTCCGGCACCCAGTCCCAGCACCGCCAGGCCCAGGCCCAGCGGCCAGTAGCCCGCCGAGGCGGGTGCTGCCGCCAGCACGAGCAGGCCGGCGATCGCCGTCCCGAATCCGGCCACCAATGTGGAGCGCAGGCCGAAGCGGGCCATCAGCCGTGTCGACACGGGGGTGGCGAGCAGGACGGCGAGCATCATCGGAGCGAGGGCGGCGCCCGCGGCCATGGGGCCGTAGCCCTGGATGAGCTGGAAGCGCTGGCTGAGGAAGTACATCGGACCGAACTGGACGAACATTCCCAGCAGGACGCACACCGCGCCGACCGTGAAGCGGCGGTCGGCGAACAGCGTCAGGTCGAGCAGCGGATGGGGCAGACGCCGCTGGCGGCGGACGAAGACGACCAGCAGGACGACGCCGGCGGCGAGCGCGGCGAAGGTGACCGCGGACATCCCCTCCTTGGCCTCCTTGACGGCGTAGACCACGCCGACGATGCCGCCCAGCGACAGCAGCGCGCTCAGCACGTCCCACTTGCCCTCACGGTAGCCGCGGGACTCGGGCACGAACATCGCGACGAAGAGCAGGCACAGGGCGGCTGCGGGCGCCGCCGACCAGAACGCCGCCTGCCAGCCGAAGTGCTCGACAAGCAGTCCGCCGGCGACCGGTCCCGCCGCCGCGCCCGCGGCTCCCACGGCGGTCCAGACCGCCACCGCCCTGCCCAGTTCGCGCTGGTCGGTGAAGACGTTGCGCAGGACCGAGAGCGTGGACGGCATGATCAGGGCGGCACTGGCGCCCAGCGCGACGCGGGCCGCGATGAGTTCGGGGGCCGAGCCGGCGAAGGCCGCGGCGACCGAGACGGCGCCGAACAGCGCGCAGCCGATGAGCAGCGCGCGCTTGCGGCCCACCCGGTCCGCCAGGGTGCCGCCCGCGACGAGCAGGCCGGCCAGGACCAGCGAATAGCTGTCGACGATCCAGAGGGACTGCACGGCGGAGGAGCCCAGCCGCTCGGTCAGTTCCGGCAGGGCGACGTTGAGCACGGTGGCCGCGATCACGGTCACCAGCAGGGGCAGGCACAGCACCCCCAGGATCAGCCATCGCCTGGCAGATGAGTACGGCTGCGGATGGGTGGTCATGAGACGTCCTTTCTCCGGGGCCCCGAGTGGTGAGAGCTTCGAGGCTTGACTTACTGTACCGTCTAGACGGTACAGTGCAAAGCAGACGGAGACATCACCACCCTTGGAGGGCACCATGGACCCCTATGCACGGCTCAGGGAGATCGAGTCGCTGGACGCGGAGAAGGACTGTGAGCGCATCTTCCGGCTGATCGCCCTGCACGAGTTCCCGGTCGAGTACGGCCTGGGTATCGAGCTGGCGCAGTTGTCCGATTTCGCGGTGCCGAGCATCGGCAACCTGCTGGCCGCCACCGGCGAGTTCACCGAGCGCGGGCAGAAGCGCAACGACGACACCACGATCCTGCTCGGCGAGGTCTTCGCCAACGGGCTCGGCACCGACCGGGGCAGGGCGGCCGTCCGGCAGATCAACCGCGCCCACAAGCCGTACGACATCTCCAACGACGACTTCCGCTACGTGCTGGCCACCTTCGCCGTCCCGCCCGTCCGCTTCATCGAGCAGTACGGCTGGCGGCCCCTGACCCGCCACGAGCGCACCGCCGTCTACTACTTCTTCCGCGGCATGGGCAACCACATGGCCATCAAGGACATCCCCGGTTCCTACGACGAACTGGCCGCGTTCATGGACGACTACGAGGCACAGCACTTCGCCTACAGCGAGGGCGGACACCAGGTGGCCATGGCCAACCGCGACCGCATGGCCGCCGACCTGCTGCCCGGCACCCCGAAGAAGCTGGCCCGCCAGATCGTCGACGCCCTGATTCCCGAGCACATCCGGCGTCCCCTCGGCCTGCCCCGCCCCAGCCACACCGCGCTGTTCGCCGTCGAGACGATCCTCAAGGCACGCAAGGCCCTGGTGCGCCACCTCCCGCCCTCCACCGAGCCCGCCTCCCTGGCCGTCTACGCCGAGCGCAGTTACCCGGACGGCTACAAGATCGAGGAGGTCGGCCCGGCGAGTCACGCGATGACCGGCGGCGCCGCCCTTGGATGCCCCTTCTCCGGACGGCCCGACACCCTCGCCTCATGACCGCCACGACGGCCGCCGGACCAGTGAGGGAACGGCACGAGCGGCCCTGATTCCCCTTCCCCGCCGAGGCCGATCCCCCCGGGCGACCTCATCGGAGCCGTCCGCCCGGCAAGTCCCACCTCTGTATGCGCGAAACCGGTGTCGGTTCGCGTGTCAAGCCCGTACTACCTGGGAGCTGACCCATGTCACACCAAACAGAGCTGCAGTATCAGCGCGAGCACCTCTTCATCGGAGGCGAGTGGCGGCCGAGCACCTCACCGGACACCATCACCGTGATCTCGCCCTTCACCGAACAGCCGGTGGGCCGCGCGCCGGACACCTCCCCCGCGGACATCGACGCCGCTGTCGCCGCGGCCCGGCACGCGCTGACCAGGTCGGCGTGGGCGACCTGGGACGTGGAGACCAGGGCCGCGGCCATCGACCGCTTCGCCGACGCCCTGGAGCGCAGGGCCGACGAAACCGCCCGCATCGTCACCGCCGAGAACGGCATGCCGATCTGGGGGTCCAGCGCGGTCGAGGGCCCGGACCCGGCCCGTGTCCTGCGCCACTTCGCCCAACTGGCGCGCACCACCCCACAGGAAGAGCGCCGCCCCGCCGCCTCCGGCACCGGAACCACCCTGGTCCGGCGTGAACCGGTCGGTGTGGTCGCCGCCGTCGTCCCCTGGAACTATCCCCAGTCCCTCGCCGTCTTCAAGATCGCGCCCGCGCTCGCCGCAGGCTGCACGGTCGTGGTGAAACCGGCGCCCGAGACGGTGCTCGACGCCTTCCAGTTCGCCGACGCCGCACAGGAGGCCGGTCTCCCGGACGGCGTGATCAACATCGTCACCGGCGGACGCGACGCCGGCGCGTACCTCGTCAGCCACCCGGGCGTGGACAAGGTCGCCTTCACCGGTTCCACCGAGGCCGGACGCGCCATCGGCGAGGTGTGCGGCCGCCTGCTGCGACCCGTCACCCTGGAACTCGGCGGCAAGAGCGCGGCCATCGTCCTGGACGACGCCGACCTCGGCCGGACGGTACGCGGACTCACCTGGGTCTGCCTCGCCCACAGCGGCCAGACCTGCTACACCAACTCCCGTATCCTCGCACCCCGTTCGCGGTACGACGAGGTCGTCGACGCCATCGCCGACCTCGCCGCCTCCCTGCAGATCGGAGATCCCTCCGATCCCGCCACCCAGCTGGGCCCCCTGGTCTCCTCCCGGCAGCGTGAGCGGGTGGAGTCCGCCATCGCCGCGGGCAGGGCCGGCGGAGCAAGGGTGGTCACCGGCGGCCGACGGCCCGCGGCGTTCGAGCGAGGCTGGTTCATCGAACCCACGGTCTTCGCCGACCTCGACAACTCCCACACCGTCGCCCGTGAGGAGATCTTCGGCCCCGTCCTCACGGTCATCCCCTACGACGACATCGACGACGCCGTGGCGATCGCCGACGACTCCCCCTACGGCCTCGCCGGCACCGTCTGGACCTCCGACGAGGACAAGGGCATCGAGATCGCCCGCAGGGTCCGCACGGGCACGGTCGGCGTGAACTTCTACGACATCGATCTCGGCGCCCCCTTCGGCGGCGTCAAGGCCAGCGGCCTGGGACGCGAGCTGGGCCCCGAGGGCCTCGCGTCCTACGTCGCGTACAAGTCGGTCTACCTGAGCCGATGACCAGGGGATTCCATACAGCGCGGGCACCCGCCCGCCGGTCGGCGACATCGCCGACCCCGACTGGCGAACGGCTGCCGGGGCTGTACCGCCCAACCGGTACATGACGATCCGGTACATCACGATGGAGGGCTCCCCATGACCGGTGCACGCGACAAGATCCTCGACGCGGCCGAGGACGTTCTCCTGGACGAAGGAGCGGTGAACCTGACGCTGGAGCGCGTCGCGGTGGCGGCCGGGGTGAGCAAGGGCGGGCTGCTGTATCACTTCCGCACCAAGCACGCCTTGATCGCCGGGATGGTGGAGCGGTTGATGCGGCACTTCGCCGAAGACTACGAGGAGCATCAGGACGAGGAGCCCGGGGCTGCTGTACGCGCTTTCCTCACCGGCAGTACGCAGTCGCCGGCCTCGGAGACGGGGCGCCGCCACGAGCGTCTGGCCGCCGCGGTACTCGCCGCGGCCACCCTGGGGCCGGACCTGCTGACGCCCATCCGGGACTACTACGCGCGGCTCCAGCACCGGATCGAGACCGACGGCATCGATCCGGCGCAGGCCACGCTGGTACGGCTGGCGGCCGACGGCTGGTTCTACTCCCGCCTGTTCGGATTCGCCCTGCCGTCCCAGAAGCTGGGGCCCGAGGTACGCGAGGCACTCACTGCCATGACGCAAACGCGTCCGGCTTGATCCGACGTGCCTCTCGGCCCGCACCGAAATGCTCGCGTACGCCACCCAGCAGACCCGTGCCGAGCGCACACCCCACCGGAGACGTGTGGAGCACCACCGTCCACGTTGAGACCGACGGCGGACCCGAGCGGTTCCGCTCCGACTCCGTCAACGGAACACGAAGGCGTCCGGTCCACCCCGGCCCGGACGCGCAAGACCACTGACGCCCGAGGAGGCGACCCAGACATGAAGATCCTGCTCGACCGGGGCAAGTGCACCGGCCTCGGCATCCGCGAGTCCATGGCCCCCGGTGACGGTGCTCTCGTCCTGCGGACCGAGGCCCTCCGGCTGGTGGGGGAGTGACTGTCATGAGTGAATCCCGGCGACTGGTCGTCGTAGGTGCCTCTCTGGCGGGGCTGCGTGCCGTG